>CAYLOT010000005.1:0-94385 GCA_964385405.1 uncultured Chryseobacterium sp.
TTACCAACGGTAACGGTTGTAGCTCATCTGTAACAACAACAGTAACGGTTAATCCGATACCAGATGTTATAATAACTGCGAATGGCCAAACGGTAATTTGTCCAAGTGGATCTGTTACCTTATCTGCACCGGCAGGAATGAGCTACGTGTGGTATCCTAACGGAGAGTTGACGCAAAGTATTAATGTCACTCAGGCGGGTCAATATTACGTGATTGCTACAAACAGCAATGGTTGTTCAAACACATCAAATACTATTGAAATATTTGTAGAGGATAATATAGCACCGCAATTCATAAGCGTGCCTTCGGCTATCTCAGCTAACGTGGATGTTAACTGTTCAGCTGTTGTTAATCTAGTAGCTCCAATAGCAACTGACAACTGTAGTTCAGTAGTAAACGTCACTAGTGATGCTCCAACACAATTTAGTGTAGGGGTGACTTTGGTGACTTGGACAGCAACAGATGCTAGTGGTAATGTAGCAACAATCACCCAATTGGTAACTGTTGTGGATAATGCAATTCCAACGATTATCACACCAGCCGATGTCGTTGTGAACACTTCTGGCTCATGCGGAGCTGCAGTAAATTTGGTGGCGCCAATTAGCGCAGATAACTGTGGTGTTGCTTCTATTACGAATGACGCACCAGCTATCTTCCCAGTAGGTAATACACTTGTTACTTGGATTGTAAGCGATAATTCAGGTAATGTCGCAACAATTGGACAATTGGTAACAGTTGTAGATAATGAAGCGCCTTCAGTTTTAGTTCCAAACGATATTACAGTTACAATTAATTCAGGTTGTGAAATATCTGGATTAGCATTGGGAACACCTACGGTTAATGATAATTGTGGAATATGGTCTGTAACGAACAACGCACCTGTTACGTTCCAAATTGGTACAACAATCGTTACATGGGTCGTTACAGATATTCATGGAAACATTACTACTCAGACACAAACAGTTACAGTAATTGACGCAACTGCACCAACCTTGGCGGTTCCAGCAGATATTACAGCTCCAATAAATCTTGGATGTGAATTAGTAGGATTGTTCATTGGAACACCGACAGTTTCTGATAACTGTGGAATTGCTTCTGTAACTAATAACGCTCCGTCTAATTTCCCAGTCGGATTAACAGTAGTAACATGGACGGTCACAGATTTAAGTGGAAATACAATTTCGGCAACGCAAAATATAAATGTTGTTGACAATGAAAACCCAGTAGCTGTGCTAGCTAGTGCTACAATTGTTCTAAATCAAGTAGGCTCAACCACATTAAGTGTTGCCGATATAGACTTAGGTTCTTATGACAATTGTGGAATAGCCGGAATTACTCTCAGTCAAACGCAGTTTGATTGTGCTGACATAGGTGCAACAGACATCATTGTTACAATCACAGACAACAATGGAAATGTTACGATTGAATCTCTAACTATTTATGTTGTTGGATCAGGATTGGACACTGATGGAGACGGTGAGGATAACTCATGTGACTCAGATGACGATGGTGATGGAGTCTCAGATGCTGATGAAACCTATACAGCTGATACTGACGGAGATGGTGTTCTAGATTACTTGGATACCGATGATGACAATGATGGAATACCTACCTTCATTGAGACTGATGATGACTTTGATAACGATGGAATTCCGAATCATCACGATCTAGATAGCGATGGTGACGGAGACTCTGACCAGTATGAGTGGAATACAGGAGGATTATTGTCTGACGGGGTAGATTGTGACAATGACGGGTCATATGATTTCTTGGATACCGATAAATGCGGGGCAACAGTTCCTGAGGCCTTCACACCGAACGGAAATAACATCAATGATGTACTTGTAATTGCAGGGCTTGAGAGATACAACAGCAACTCACTTTCTATCTTCAATAGGTATGGTGATGTTGTATTCGAAGCTGACAATTATGACAACTCATGGGATGGAACTTCAATCGATGGAAACCCACTTCCAGATGGTACTTATTACTATGTTCTCGAGCTAGAAGGCGCTCAAACACAGTATGGATTCATATACATAAATCGTGTTAGATAATAATTAATTCAATTAAATTGATGAAAATAATTAAAGCCTCATTAATTCTATTTACGGTGGTTGCAACGTCTGTTGCAACTGCCCAAATAGATCCAAACTATAGGCAATACAGATTCAATGCTTTGCTATTAAATCCAGCTCACGCTGGTGCAAACGCATACTCCGATATCTCTTCGTTAGCGTCAACTCAATGGGTGGGAATGCCAGGAGCGCCAAGAACACTAACAGTCGCAGGAAATTTCTTGCCTATCCATAATTTTGGAGTTGGTTTTTCTTTGTTGACAGATGAGATAGGACCTATGAAGTCGAATATGGCAGCTGTTAACTTAGCCTATCATTTGAAGGTTTCGAAAACTGTTAAGTTCAGCGTAGGTTTAAAGGCATCTATTGGCTCATTAAACGTTAGGTTGAGCGGGTTAACTACTACAGACCCGAACGATCCGGACATGAATAATCTAAGCTCAGGAATTTCTTATAACGCCGGATTTGGAGCTCTTTTGCATGGAAAGAAGTTTTTCCTAGGTTTCTCACAGCCTCGTGTTGTGAGCCACTCGTTTAATGGAGATTTGACATATTTCGTTGAAACCAAGGGCGGTCTTATTGCATATGGAGGGCTTAATTTGCCTGTTGCTGAGGGATTAATGTTTCGCCCAAGCGTGATGTCGAGATTTAAAACCAATGCTCCTGCGACAATCGATGTTAACGGGATCTTCACAATCAACAGTAAACTAGACATCGGGGTTGTTTATCATTCAAACTCGAATTTCCATTTAAACGACGCCTCAGCAGGAGCGATCTTTGGTATTGAATTCGATAAAAGAATGTACCTAGGATACAGCTATACCTATCCTACGAACAAATTGAATATCGCAACTCCGCAGTGTCATGAATTGGTGCTAAGAGTGAAGCTTAAGTCACTTGGAACCTCAAACAATACAAGATTTTTTAATTAATCTGTAATTGCAGATGAAATTCAAATTATGAAGAACCTCATTGCTCTCTTATTCGTTTTAGGTTTCAATCTTCCATTGTTAGCTCAGGAGAATGTTCTATTGAATAAGGTATGCTTTAATACAGAATTTGATGATTTTGGATTTCGTTCAATTAACGGAAAGAATTATGTCGTAAGCGCGAGCCGAGATACATTAGACGGTGTTAGAATTTTAGATGAAGAGATTGGGAGACCCTTTTTCGATATTTATACCGTTGAAAAATGTCGATTAATAGAAGCTCAAATAGAATCGAAAAAGAAGGGAAGAAACTTATTCATGAGCTCTGAGTTCCATGACGGCCCTATTTCAATAGGAAAGAATGGCAACATATTATTTTTCACGTGCAATCAAAATTTTGATAACTATTCTGGAACATTAGGTATTTATTACGCTATGAAACAAGGTGATTTATGGAGTAAGCCAATTCCCTTACCGATTAATAGTCCTGATTATAGTGTTTCACACCCCTACTACTCTGATAAAGAAGATAAACTTTATTTCATATCCGATAAACCAGGTGGTAAAGGTGGTATGGATATTTACACCATTCAATATAAGTTTGGAGAGTGGCTACATCTATCGAATGTTGCGGCGGCCAATTCGCCTGGGAATGAAACATTCCCCTTCTTTATAGATAAAAGATTGTATTTTACAACAGATAGATATAAGGAATCTGTTGGTTTAGATATTTATTTTCTGGAACAAGATTCTCTTACTGCCAAGCCGATATCATTTAATTCTAAGAAGGACGATCTTTCTATATTTTTTGACAAACCAGATCATGGTTATATTTCAAGCCGAAGAGATTCTTTGAGATCAGATGATGATATTTATGAGTTCACTATAGAGAAACAAACCATAGTGGAAGAGCTTGATTCAAATATTGTGGCAAAAGTTGATACACCAGAGGATATTCCAGACTACAGCGCCATATATGCCCTTGAAGGCCTAAGAATAAGACTTAAGAAATTAGAACAAGCATTGAAGAGCGAAAGTTCAAAAGGCCTTTCAATAGACTTTTTGGGTATTATGCAAAAGGCGATTGGTAGTATTGAATCAGAGATTCGTAATGCCGAGCCTATGAAGAAGCCCGCTGTTGATCAAGAAATTGCGAGAATCAATTCTGAAATATCAGCTTTGGAAAAGCTTCTTGAAGACGAGTTGCGGAAGTTGAATGAGAAGACTGACGATCCGATTGTTTCAAATATTGAAAATACAAACGCAGCGAATTTGTTAATTGATTTAGCAAAGGTTGAAAATGTCTTATTCGAGACAAATAAATGGATTATTCCCGAAGAAAATAAGAAGGAGCTTTCTGCAGTAGCCTCTTTGTTAAAGACAAATTCAAGTTGGAAAATCAAAGTTTCTGGACACACGGATAATGTTGGAGGTGCAGAGTATAACATGACTCTCTCAAAAAACAGAGCTGAATCTGTGAAAAAATATTTGGTTTCTCAAGGAATATCTTCTGGTCGGATATCGGTAGAGTATTTTGGGTTAACAAAACCGGTAGCAAGCAATGAAACCGAAGAGGGAAGGTTGAAGAACAGAAGGGTAGAATTATTTGTTGAATCAAATAGCGAGTCCTACAAGTTATTGAATTGGGAAACTTTAGATGCAGGTGCAGTGCATTACAAAGTTCAGCTGCTCACCTCTTCAAAAAAGCTAGAACTTTCTTCCCCGATTTTCAACGGTCTTCCCCGAGTAGAGGAAATAGTTCAAGACAAGACGTATAAATATTTTGCAGGAAAATCTGTTTCACTTGATGCAGCGAAGAGTAATCAGAAAATATTAATCAATGCAGGTTTTTCAGGGGCCTTTGTGGTGCCTTTTGAGGGAGACAAGCGTATTTCTCTTGAAGAAGCGTTGAAAAAACTGAAATAGATTTTCTAAAGTATAAACTGAAGGGTTTTCTTAGACATTTCAAAGTCAATAAAACATTCGTCTTATTGAATGATTACAGCTTTATTAACCCACCCATTTCGGGTTAATATTTTAAGGTGATAAGTGCCTGGTTCCAGTTTAGAAATGTTCAATGATCTTATGTCTTGTTGATCAATAATTCTTCCCGAGACGTCTATCCAAATAACTAATTCCCACTGTCCGCTAATTGTAAGTTCTTGACCCGACTGAATAGGATTAGGAAAAATTATAGTTTCTTCATTTTTGAAAGTGTTTACATTTAGATTACTGTCGTATCCGCAGGATTGCGCAAAATAGTTACCTGTTGAATGATGATAAGTAGCTGGAATTGTTCCAGTATTTAATTCATTTGGAACTCCGATAGAGGCATATAGGTCATTAGGAATTGTATTAGGCTGCGAAATGAAGAAATAAGAAGAATCTGTGAGGTTTTCTGTATTTGTTGGAGAAATATTACCTTTATTGTTGTTTCCATAGAGGAAGTGATTTGCTCCAAGAATCGTATAATTTACTAAGCTGTATGGGAAAGATAAATTTGGAATTTCGTTTCCAATAATATTTTGACTAGGCGATGTATTATCACTAAAGAAAATTCCGAAAAGGCTTCCTCGATTTCTGAAAAATGTATTGAAAGGCCCATTGGAGCCATGCGAGTTATCAATCACAATATTTTGTCCATCGTTTTGTTCAAATAGATTTGCATAGGGGTAGTTGCCGTGCAGCACCATATCGCCCGCTGAATTCGATGGAAAAAAAGTTCCCTCTGTCCAAAATGGATCAATTGAGCGATTATAAGCAAATACATTGCCGTTCGCCCCTGCTTGTACAATCATTGAATGACGTAAATGCTCGAATGAATTGCAATAAACTAAACACTCGTTTGTAGTAAAATGGCACATCACCCCGTATGCCCTACCCCCTCCGCCGTATTCAAAACCATGATGAAAATACGAGTGGGTCACCGAAACATTTGAGCTGTGTGAAGCTTCGACATGGGCAAATGTAGTTTTATTGGACTCTATTCCATTTACCCAACAATTAACTGCGTAATCGAAGTGAATTACGCTTGATTGCTCTGGCGCGCAATCATCGATTCTTTCGAATGAAATGCATTCAATTCCAACATTGAAAATTGGATTTATTTTTTTTATGTGCGGGTTTCGAGAAAGAGGAAAATCCATTCTAAATGACCCTTCTATCTGAATAGTTGAATTGTTTATGGTGGAAATTTGAGCAATCTGCCCAATAGAATTTACAGCCCAAGAAGAGGTAATTAAATCCGAGTCATCTTGAATTATCTGCACCCAGTCGCCTGCTTGAAGAATAGATGGATTAAAGACGTTAATAGAACTTTCATTTTTAAATAAATCATTTACTATCTTGGTTGTATCGCTAATTGAGGACGAACCGTTTATATTAACGCTATTTCCTGTACCATTGAGGTCAATAATGAATTTCGTATTGGATGCACCTGATCCACGCAGTATTAAATTTGAACGCATGTAGATTGAAGAGTTAAATAGATACTCCCCAGGAGGAAAATAAATAATTAATGGCTCTTCGTGATTATTGATTATCGAGCTAAAAGGATTATCGCAGGGCGTAATTCCGTCATTTACAAGTCCCTCTTCAACAGCATCGAGCATTGTAAATCCAGATGTTGTTGAATCACGAACACCCGCAACAGACCAATCAACGCGACGCTCAAAAGGCAGAACTTGCGCATGTGGTATAATCGAAATGCTTAGAAATAAAACAGCAGCAATCAAAAAATGTCTCATATATAGAATTATTATACCCGTTGGGACTACTCTACCGTAACACTCTTCGCCAAATTCCTTGGCTGATCTACATTACAGCCTCGCATGATTGCTACGTGATAAGAGAACAACTGCAAAGGAACAACCGATACAATCGGAACCAGACTATCGTCGGTGCGAGGTATTTCAATCACGTGATCGGCCATACCTTTGACGGTTTTATCCCCTTCGGTTACAATAGCAATGATTTGGCCTTTACGCGCCTTTACCTCTTGAATGTTGCTTACCACCTTCTCGTAAGATGCACCTTCGGTTGCAATAACGATTACAGGCATGTTTTCATCAATTAAAGCAATAGGACCGTGTTTCATTTCAGCAGCCGGATAGCCTTCCGCGTGGATATAAGAAATCTCCTTGAGCTTCAAAGCGCCCTCTAGGGCCACTGGAAAGCTGTAACCCCTTCCGAGGTATAGAGCGTTCGAACAATGCTGGTATTTGGCCGCTATTGACTCTGTAATGGCATTTGTTTTTAGCACTTGTTCTACCTTGAGAGGAAGAGATCCCAATTCTGCCATGAGGCGCGAAGTTCGCTCGTTTGAAATTACACCACGCTTTTGCGCTAGCGCTAAGGCGATTTGATAAAGAACAACTACCTGAGCAGTGAATGCTTTAGTTGAAGCAACACCGATTTCTGGTCCAGCATGTGTGTAGGCACCGCAATGTGTGGCGCGAGAAATAGAGCTTCCAACTACATTACACACACCGAAAATTAAAGCACCACGCTCTTTCGCCAATTCAATGGCCGCAAGAGTATCTGCTGTTTCCCCTGATTGAGAAATAGCAATTACAATATCGGTAGGGTAGATAATAGGATTTCGATATCTAAACTCACTCGCATATTCCACCTCTACAGGAATACGCGCGAAGTCTTCGAATAAATATTCTGCAACTAGACCAGCGTGCCAAGAGGTTCCGCAAGCCACAATTAAAATTCGCTGAGCTGTTTTCCAACGTTCTTCGTGCTCATCTATTCCGCTCATCTTAATGAGTCCAGTTTTCAAATTCACACGTCCGCGAATAGTGTCCTCTATGCTGCGAGGTTGCTCGTGAATTTCCTTCAACATGAAGGAATCGTATCCGCCCTTTTCAATAGCTTCAAGCTTTAACTCTAACGCTTGAATGTATGGGACTTGACTTTGGTTTTCGATATTTACAATGGTCAGGCCTGTTTTACGATCTACACGAGCCACCTCTTCATCATTCAAATAAACGACATTCTTGGTGTATTCAATAATAGGCGTAGCGTCGCTCGCAATGTAGAAATCGTCGTTTGAGCCTACCCCAATCACAAGAGGGCTCGATTTTCTTGCTAAGATTAATTGATCCGGATTTGCTTTATCCATCACAACGATAGCATATGCACCATGCACTTTCGAAAGTGCAAGACGAACGGCCTCAAATAAACTTACATTTTCTACGTTACGAACGTCTTCAATTAAGTGAACTAAAACCTCAGTATCTGTATCACTTATAAAGACATGACCGCGATTCATTAACTCTTGTTTAATGGAAGCGTAATTCTCAATAATACCATTGTGAATAAGCGCAATTGAACCGTCGCCACTACAATGAGGGTGAGCGTTAATATCATTGGGAACTCCATGTGTTGCCCAACGCGTATGGCCAATTCCAATGTGCGAAAGTGGTTTAGCAGCACCAACAACATTTTCGAGGTCAATAACCTTGCCCTTACATTTTTTAATAACAAGTTCCCCGTTTTCAATGTAAGCCATACCAGCACTGTCGTATCCGCGATACTCTAGGCGACTCAAACCTTTTATTACTTTCTCGTAAACAGGTTCGTTACCTAAATAGCCAACAATTCCACACATAAGAATTTTTTTAGTTTGAATATGTAATAATCAAGCGTGTTTTTTCGCTTGAAATATTTGAATAATCAGGACCGTGAAGAATGGTTCGGTTTACAGACACACCGGCTGCGCCTGAAACAATAAACAAAGGGGCGTTTTCCATCTCTCCGGAAATAACTTTTTGAACGTACTGTGTAATATTCAGACGATATCTTTTGTTCACTTCTTCCACACCACCACCAATAGTTCCACTGAACTGATCGGGAAGTGCTACCAACGTTCCTTCACTGTTTTGATAGAAAATGAAAATTTGTGATGCTGGGGCATAGCGAGAATCAGGTTCGTATGGAATAATTAATTCTGCTTTATTAACGATTCGCCCTTCACCCATTTGAAGGTCTAAAAGATGAGGTAAGATTAATTTCGTTTTGGTACCCGCGCCGGCTTGCAAAAACATGAGAGCCTGATTTGCGATAGTGTCCGTGGTAACTAAGTTTTGAAGTTCAGGCTGGGTAGCATATTGATAAAAATGCTGAAGACGCGAGTATCTTCCGCAATCAGAAGTCACAGGAAATTCATAAAAAGTGGTGTCCGCCAATCCGCCATTGTCGAAGCGATAATACACCGTTATTTTACTGTTGATATTGGTAAGATCTAATGCAACAACACCCATTGGATAAGATCCCGCCTCAACTTTTAGCCCTTTAAAATACGCTTGGAAATTTTCATCAGACTCCAAAGCATTTGGTTCAGAAGGTTGCATAAGCCTAGTCCCTAAAGATGTTTTTAATGGGATGCGCAATTGGGGGGCAAGCGAATCTTCTGTACCTGACAAATATGTTTTCGGTTTGAATTGAAATGTTTGAAAAGGGTTTGCAAGTAAGTTCTCGTTTAATACCGGCGCGTTGTATGAGCTGTTGAAACCCTGGCTTTTGGGCAAGTCATCACTGAGCTCCTTTACTGATAAATAACCTTCTCCTAATGAGCCATAGGAATAGCCTGTATAGGCAACAGAGAGAATTACAGAGTCAACTTCAAAAGTTTCGGGGAAACTGGGGTTTGCACCAGAAAGTACGAATTGTGTAGCGAAACTCGCGATTGTCCTTCCAAAAGTTTCATCGGTATATGAACCCAATAAGCACGCCGAAAGCTCATCAGTAGACAGTGTGTCCTCGCGGACGATATAGCTTAAAATAGTAGCCGTATCGGTTTGATTGGCGTATAAAACATCTTCTTGCGGAAGAAGTCCATCTGCCTGCAAATCTGTTGGTTTGTCACATGCGCTAAAACCAATCAGAGAAACTGCGCAAAGCAAGAAGAGGGTTTTCCTCATGTGTTAGTCAATCAAAATTGGTTTTGCCGCATGCACAGTATCGAAAAACTCATCGATTGCTCCATGGAAATCACCACACTCATAAGCTTTAAGCACAGGAACGCTTAAGGTGTTTACTTCTTCCATAAGTTTAGGGTTTATGTCTTCATCGTGAATAACTACACCATCTGCGTGTGCAAGTGCAACTTTCATGAGGTTTACATAATTGGAAGTTGAAAGATCTCCAAGGTATTGTTGTCCCACATTATCGAACTGAACTTTTTTCGAAAGCCCTTTGTCGATAGATCCTGCGAAATCATCTTTATAAAGCGAAATAACAATTTTACTTTCCGAGAAGTGAGGGTCTCCTGCAAAAACATGCTTCACGTACAATGGCATGAGAGCCGAGAACCAACCGTGGCAATGCACAACATCAGGAGCCCAGCCTAATTTTTTTACTGTTTCAAGCACTCCTTTCGAAAAGAAAATCATGCGTTCGCCATTGTCAGAGAACGGTTTCCCAGCTTCGTCATGCAAATAAGCTTTGCGGTGGAAAAACTCTTCGTTATCAATGAAATAAACCTGTAAACGAATTTGAGGAATGCTCGCTACTTTAATAATCAGAGGGTGATCGGTATCGTCTACAATTAAGTTCATTCCAGATAAACGAATTACTTCGTGCAATTGATGTCTACGCTCGTTAATCTTTCCAAAGCGAGGCATGAAGATGCGTGTTTCCTTGCCTCTTTCGTGCATGGCCTGTGGGATTTGACGAACTTGATTCGCTATTGTAGATTCCGAAGTGAAGGGAAAAATTTCTTGACTTACAAAAAGAACTTTTGTTTTTTGCATAGAGATGTTTAGGTTTGCCTGAATTCAGTTTGCAAAGATATTATAAATCTTTTTTGAATTTTGCAACTTTTTGGCCTTAAAATACTGAAATGAAGGGAACTTCGTGCGAAATAGCTGTTTTACAGCATGTTGGTGAGATGTTGGCGTTTAGCACGAAGTGCAGAAACGAGGGTCGAACGATTGGGTTTGTTCCCACAATGGGAGCCTTACATGCAGGTCACTTGTCATTGATTGCAAGGGCCAAGGTCGAATGCGATGTTGTCATTTGCTCCATTTTTGTGAACCCAACGCAGTTCAACGACCCGAATGACTTGCTTCTTTATCCACGAACGGAAGAGGCTGATATTGAATTGTTAAAAAGTGCGCGATGTGATCTTGTTTTTATTCCTTCTGTTGCTGGCATGTATCCAAATGGACAAGAAGTAAAAAATTATGATTTCGGAAGCCTGACTTCCGAATGGGAGGGCTACTACAGGCCCGGTCATTTCAATGGTGTGATTACTGTGGTTAAGCGATTATTTGAAATTGTTCTTCCACACAAATCATTCTTTGGGAAGAAAGATTTCCAACAATATTCTGTCATTCGAGAGTGGGTAAAACGGTTTCAAATTGAAGTAGAAATTGTCGGATGCGATACTGTCAGAGCTTCTAGCGGACTAGCTCTAAGCTCAAGAAACAAAAGGCTTTCAGACGAACAGGTAATTCTAGCCGCGGCGTTTTCAAAAGCTTTGTTGTTCCTTCAGGAAAACAAATTGAAAAATGATGTAGGAGCACTCCTTGCAGAAGCAACCAAGTTGTTCATTGAAAAAGAACAAATAGAACTTCAATATTTCACCATTGCGAATTCTGAAACGTTGGAGCCGCTGGAAAAACTGAGTGATGCCAAGCACCAGGTGGCCTTAATAGCGGGATTTATTGGTGGAGTAAGATTAATAGACGAGTTGGAATTGGCTTAATCGTTTTCCTCTTCCGCGTTGTAGTTTTTTTCTTCCCAACGATTTACGGCAACAGCGGCAACAGCGTTTCCAACAACGTTGGTAGCAGAGCGCCCCATATCAAGTACATGATCAACCCCGAGCAATAGGAGTAATCCTGCTTCGGGAATTCCAAACGTTGCAAGTGTTCCCGCAATGACAACGAGCGACGCACGCGGCACACCTGCAATACCCTTGCTTGTTACCATAAGAGTTAAGAGCATTGCGGCCTGATCGGCCAGACTTAAATCAATGCCATAACTCTGCGCAATGAATAAACTAGCGAAGGTCATATACATCATGCTTCCATCAAGATTGAAACTGTAGCCCAAAGGCAAAACGAAACTTACAATGCGATTTCGGCAACCAAAGCGCTCAAGTTCTTCTAACAGTTTGGGATACGCCGCTTCACTAGAGGCTGTGGAGAAGGCAAGAAGTAACGGAGATTTGATGCGAGCGGTTAATTGTACCACGCGTTTTCCAACAATAAGAAAAGCTACGAAAAGTAAAATTACCCAGAGCAAAATGAGCCCGCTGTAAAACTCACCAATGAACAGCGCGTATGAGGAAAGAACTCCAATCCCCTTTTTTGCTACAACGGAGGTCATAGCTGCGAAAACCGCGAATGGCGCAACGTACATGACCATAGAGGTTATTCGAAGCATGACATGTCCGAGAGCGTCCATGGCTTTCACAATGATTTCTCCTTTTTTTCCGAGCGCAGCAGTTGCCGTTCCGAAGAACAATGCGAAAATGACAATTTGAAGAATTTCATTTGTTGCCATGGATTCGATAACGCTTGAAGGCACAATGTGAACAACAAATCCTTTCAACGTCAACGCTGCTTTATCAATTCCCGACTCCATTGCTTCCGGTGGAAGAGGCACTTGAAGAGACTTTCCAGGCTGATATAAATTCACCAAAAGTGCACCCAACAAAAGAGAAATGAAAGAGGCTGAAATAAACCAAAGCATGGTCTTTCCTCCAATGCGTCCAACCGTTTTCATATCTCCCAATTTCGCAACCCCCGCAACCAAAGTGGCAAGCACGAGCGGAGCTATGATCATTTTAATGAGTCGAAGAAAAATATCGGTGAAGATGGAAAGGATCTCGAGAATTTTTTTAAGTGTTGCGTCTTGTGATTCAGTGACGTCAACACTTTTTTGGTATTTCGAAATATCCGATGAGGTGCTTTTTGCTTTGTTGATGCAAGCCAAGGCCGCAGCATACTTTTCATCTTCTGAAATTGAATCGTTGGCGAGAATAGCAGAAAGTTCAGATGATGCTGGTATATGTTCAGCAGAGAGGTCTTTAGCAAGAAGTTCTAATGCTTCTTTTTTCGTTTTTTGAGCGGGTGCTGGGTATGATACGTTTAGCGCATAACCTACACCTATTCCAATAAACAAAGCAATAAATATCCAAGTGGAAAGACCTCCGAATTTTTTCATTTGAGAAAATTTTTCCGAATATAGCGCCGAAGATTACAATTCTTCTTTGAGGTGCTGAAGAATTTTTTTCTCGATGGCGCCCGTGATACCGGGAAGACCAATTCCTAATTTGTTTGAACAGCGTACCTCAACTTCCACATTTTCCCCTTCTTCAGAAATTCGAACGATACAGGTTCTCCCTAAAGCAAACAATCGCAGACCCTGCTGAGCGAAAATAAATCCCTTCCTATCATTGATGTCTCGGATATAAAAACGCTCACGATGCAGAAGATCAGTGAGCGCGTTTATTACCGCGTGTTTAGTGCAATGAAAATTTCCTTTATGCAAAATAAAAGGGTGTTAGCTTAAGGTTAATAATATTAAAATTATGGCCTAACTCCCTTCAAACCAAAAGGTTTAGAAAAAACAAAGATATAATATGCTACGCCTTTACTTTTTCTCTCGAGCGGCGTCTCTGAATGACTTTGTATCAATAATTACATACCCACCAGTGCTGTCGCCATACTTAGCGGGAACTCCTCCGGTGTAAACAGTAATATTGTTTATTCCACTTGACGGAATATTGAGTGGACTTCCATAGATTTTTACCCCATCTATGTAGTACACAACGCTACCAGAGCGACTTCCGCGGAAATAAAGTTCTTCGCCACGATCGCTCGTTTTGATGTCGCTCGACATAGAAGTCAGAATTGCTTTTAACGAACCGCCATTGGCAGCTGCATAGTCTTTAAGTTCTTTTGCACCAAGTGAAATGGCGGTGCCGCCATTGATATCTATAAGTGGTTTTTCAGCACGAATGATAAGCGGGCCGCCTGTTCCGTAAGTGGCTGTAGACAATGTGTAGTCAGAAAGTTTTCGAATCTGATCTGACTTTACCTGAACGTCGCTCACCTGAAGTTGGTTGTATCCTATAAGGTCGTAGAACAGCGTATACGTTCCAGGTTCAACACCGTTGATTCGGTATACACCTCTCTCATCGGTTGATGCGCCCACAACAATTCCGTTGTTCTCTGCGCGCACAATCACGCCTGCAATAGGGTTGTTATTTTCATCGATGATTTTTCCGAAGATTTCACCGTGAGATTGAGCGGCCATTCCCAAAGAAAGAAGCAAGCTCGCGAGTAGTGTAATTGTTTTCATAATCGTTATTTTTCTCTAAGCTAGTTTTTTTACCGGTGTAATTTTTTCAAAGAAATTCGAAAAATTACCATCCAAAACACAGAAATGATTTTAATTCTTTTCAACATTCGCGAAGCATAGACTATCTTCGCCGCAAATTATTTTTCACTCCATGAGTGACGCTATCAAACACGAATGCGGTATCGCATTTTTAAGACTGAAGAAACCTCTTCAGCATTACACCGATAAATACGGAACTGCTTTTTACGGACTAAACAAAATGTATCTCCTCATGGAGAAGGAGCATAACCGAGGCCAAGATGGCGCTGGGTTAGCGAACATTAAGTTAGATCCAGAACCGGGTAAAAAATACATTTCTCGTATTCGAAGTAACGATGCGCAGCCAGTTCGTGAAGTTTTCGCGAAAGTGATGAATCGCTTTGCTGAAATGGCAAAGAAGAATCCAGATAAATTGAAAAATGCTCAATATCTAAAAAATAATTTTGCTTTTACCGGAGAAGTTTTTTTAGGTCACTTGAGATACGGAACATACGGTGGAAATAGTATTGAAAATTGTCACCCGTTTCTTCGTCAAAATAATTGGATGACCCGTAACCTCGTGCTTGCAGGGAACTTCAACTTAACCAATGTTGATGAGTTATTTGGTTTGTTGGTTGAATTGGGACAACACCCAAAAGAACGTACTGATACCGTTACGGTGATGGAAAAAATTGGTCATTTCCTCGATGAAGAGAATCAAATGCTTTTCAATCAGTATCACCAACAAGGTTATTCAAACCAACAGATTTCTGAGTTAATAGCAAAGAATATAGACATTCAGCGTGTTTTGCAACGTGCTAGTAAAGATTGGGATGGAGGTTTCGCGATGGTGGGTATGTTGGGACACGGAGACGCATTTGTATACCGCGATCCAAACGGTATTCGCCCAGCTTTCTATTACGAAGACGAAGAAGTTTGTGTGGTTGCAAGTGAGCGCCCGCCGATTCAAAGTGCCTTCAATGTCCCATTGGATCAAATCAAAGAAATTCCTGCGGGTTGCGCATATGTGGTGAAGAAGGATGGAAGCTCTTCCATGAAGGAAATTAAAGCGTCAACCGCTTTGACACCCTGCTCGTTCGAGCGCATTTATTTTTCAAGAGGAAACGATGCGTCTATTTACCAAGAGCGTCAAGACCTTGGAAAGAATATCGTTCCACGTGTTTTACAAGAAGTGAATTACGACTTGGAAAACACGGTCTTTTCTTTCATTCCTAACACAGCGGAAACAGCTTTTTACGGAATGATAAAGGCGTTGGAAGATCATTTGAATGATGTTAAAATAGAGAAATTAACATCAGGTTCATGGACGAACGAAGAGATAGAAGCCATTGTTCGCAAGCGTGCTCGCATAGAGAAAATTGCGATCAAGGATGTGAAAATGCGCACGTTCATTACACAAGATTCTGCACGCGATGAAATGGTTTCGCATGTGTACGATGTTACGCACGGCACTGTAAAACCAGGAGTTGATACACTTGTAGTTATTGACGATTCCATTGTTCGTGGAACAACCTTGAAGAAGTCTATCATTAAGATGTTAGACCGCTTAGAGCCGAAAAGAATTATTATTGTTTCTTCTGCACCACAAATTCGTTACCCCGATTGTTACGGCATAGATATGGCTAAAATGGGCGATTTCATTGCTTTCCAGGCAATAGTTGCCTTGTTGAAGCGCGATGGAAAAGAAGGAATTTTAGATGTTGTTTACAAGAAGTGTAAAGACCAAGAAAGTGTTCCAAAGGAGCAAGTAAGAAACTATGTGAAGGAAGTCTACGAAGCGTATTCGCAAGAAGAAATATCTGAAATGATTGCGAAGTTGGTAACTCCAGAAGGTACAAAGGCGAAGGTAAGTGTGCTTTTCCAAACGATTGAGGGTCTTCATAACGCTTGTCCGAATAACCAAGGTGATTGGTATTTCTCTGGAAATTATCCAACTCCAGGTGGAAATAAAGTGGTGAACAAAGCCTTCATCAATTACATGGAAGGTCGCACAGAGCGTGCATATTAGAAAGCTAATCCTATTTTAATAAAGGAAAGCATGTCTACAGGCATGTGCGCAATTCGCTCTTTCGATTGTTGATGTCCAATACGCACAACAACCATATTTCTTTCTGGAATGATCACAATGTACTGTCCACGCATTCCCCGTGCACACCTAAATTTTACACCATCTACTTCACCCATCCACCAGTGCAATCCATACCAATCGCAAACTGAATTTGTTCCGTCTTGAATGGTCCAAGCTGCAAAAGACTGTGCTAAATAGGTAGAGTCGACGATTTCTTCACCGTTTACTTTTCCATAATGTAGAATGCATTGACCTAACATTCCAAAGTCTTTTGCTGTGGCGTAAATTCCCGTAAAAGGTTTTTCAAAACCATTTTCTGAGTCAAGGTTCCAGTATGCGTCTGAAGTAGCGCCGATTTTCGTCCAGATTTTTTCTTCGAAGTAATTCGAGATTTTCTTCTGCGTTGCTGCCTCAAGTACCATTCCCAACAAAACCGTGTTTCCGCCCTCATAGGACCAAAATGAGCCGGGTGTCTGTTCTACTTTGAACGGAGCGGTTATTGACTTTAAGTCGGAATGGTAATATGCTTTCGCCATGTAGCCGAAAGGGCTGCTATAGCTCTCTCCAAAAGGAATTCCACTACTCATGTGAAGCAGTTGTTCCAATGTAACATCGGACCCATTCCAAGGAATGTATTTTGAAATAGGATCTTGAAGTGATGAAATTTTTCCGTCTTCAATGGCGCAGCCAATAAGCAAAGAAATTACGCTTTTCGCTATAGAGAAAGAATTCCAATGTGTTGAATCTGCACCGTAGGTACCGTACCATTCTGAAACAAGCGTGTCGTTTTTAAAAACCAAAAACGCCTCAGATTCTGTTGAGTTGAGAAACGCAATATTCTCATTCGACAGCACATTTAATTTGGCAGGAAGATTTATAGGCTCGCCGCGGTTTATTTTTCTTGTGTCGAAAAAAGACTGGTCATCAATATCTGGTTTGATTTTCCCGTGCAAATAGGTGCAATAAATACCGCGTGCTAAATAGCCATTGCCCGTGAGGTAGAGTATTCCGATAAGAAGCCCAACTGAACCGCAAAAAATGAGTACAATTTTTAGGGCTTTTTTCATGGTGGTTATTTTAAAACGACCTCTGATTTTCCAATAAGGTTTCCACCTTCGTAAATCTCTAAACGGTATGAACCTTTATCCAAAGGAGAAGTGGGTGTGAAGTAAATACTCACATCGGTATCTTGACCTTGATAATCGATTTCGCGCGATGCTCCGAAAGTATCTTGCTGTCCGGTTGCCGTGAAGCTTCCACCACCTTTGCCCGTTAAAGTATTTCCATTGGGGCCAATTACTTTGAGGTAAAGCGTTTTTCTTCCTGGCTTTACAATTCTGTTTTCACGAAGAGTGAAGGAAGTCTTAATCATTGAAGATTTTCGTGCTTGTTCAGTGGCAGCTTCTGCACCGCTATTTCTTGCGAATACACCGGTAGAGTAGAACCCGCCTGTAGATAGCACGGAACCTGCTTTAACAATTTCCTTTGTAGAGTTTAAATCAGTTTCGAGTGTTTTACTTCTGTTTTCAGCGGCTGCCGCTTGCTGTTTTGCTTGTTGTCCCTCCGCAAATAGTCGGTCGTTATCGCGCTGAAGTGAGTCGATTTGATGAATATACCCCTTCATGATGTTGCGCAAGGTTTGTGTTTCAGCAAGAAGTTTTTTGATGTCATAGTCTTTGTTTTTCGCGCGCTTCAACAGCCCTTCGATTTGCGTACGCTGCGCTTCAATTTGCGCCATCATTTCTGTGTTGTCCGTTGTAAGCGTGTCGTACATCATTTTCATGTTAGTCAATGAGTCTTCGGCTAATTTGTACAGTTCAATGATTTGCTCAGGAGTGGCGTTGGCGGCATCCATAGCAAGTACGTTTAAAGCACCCATACTATTTTCTAAAGCAACAATTCGATCGCGGCTAACTTTCACCCAAAAGGCAAGGCTAAGGCAGAGTGCGCCCAATACGCTAATAACAATGATGGCAACTTTTTTATTCATAAAACAGGTTTTCAGCGAAAATACAATTATTTGCAACGAAGAGTATTGAAAAGATTCGGATTATTGAATAAAGAATGTATATTTGCCATCCGCAAGGGTCCTGTGGCCGAGCGGCTAGGCAGAGCTCTGCAAAAGCTCGTACAGCGGTTCGAATCCGCTCGGGACCTCGAAAACTAAACACCTCTTTGGAGGTGTTTTTTTATGCTTTTTCTTTTCGATTCAATAATCGAAAAATGCGCATAGACAATTCGAAGAATAGAATCTTATTGTTCACGTTTTGTCCAACACTGCGGTGAGCCGCTTCTAATTCGAGCATGATGTCTTCGATGTTCAAATGATTGATGAATGGCGAGAATTTTTGAGCGAATGCTCGCTCGCTCGATGTGAACCGGGAAATGTTTTCAGTGGTGTAGTTCAATACTAAGTTCTGACGCATCTGATCGAGCGCATACATGAGGAAATGCTTCAAATCTTCTCGTGTTAACTCGGCCATTTTCTCTGACCAGGCGTGTAACGCGGGAATTTTCTTTGAATAACAATGCCGCATCCATGTTTGGAATTGCATGGCTAAAAACTCGTTCGGATCATTGTTATCACGAAGTCGTAAAGCCACATCCCAACTTCCGTCTGAATAGTGCGCGATGTCTGCAATTTTGTGCTCATCTACACCCAAATGCTTCAGTCCAACCGAGATGGAAGCCTCGTCTATTTTAGGAACTTGAATCACTTGAACACGAGAAAGGATGGTATTCAGAATATTTTCAGAGGAATTCGAAACAAAGAAAAACAGGGTGTTCGCAGGTGGTTCTTCCACAATTTTCAGTAGCTTATTCGCAACGACTTCGCCAATCATTTCAGCCATCCAAATAACCATTACTTTATATCCACCTTCAAACGATTTCAAAGAAAGTTTTCGAACAATGTTGGCGGCTTCATGAACGGTGTAAATAAGGTTCTTGTTATCCTTAGATAATTCTTTCATCCAATCTTCTAAGCCGAAATATGGCGATTGTAACAATCTATTTCGCCATTCTGTTCCGTAGTCGTCGGAATTGGTTTCTTTAGAATTCGGTTTAGTAAAATAAGGAAAACTGAAATGTAAATCTGCAAATTGAAAAGTGCTGTTCTTTCGACATGTTGAACAAGTACCGCAAGAATCTTCTGGTGTTGCATTTGGGCAGTTTAAAAATTGCGCATATGCAAGTGCAAGAGCAAGATTTCCTGAACCTTCCGGACCGAGGAACAATTGGGCATGTGCAACACGATCTTCCGACTTTGCTTTGCGCAAACGGTCAATCACGTCTTTTTGTCCTATGATATCTGCGAACCTCATTTCATTGCGAAGATAACGGAAGTTTAATCGAAAATTTCGTGAAAGATTTCCAAGGAATTCAGCCGAATGGAAGTGTCGAGATGTATTGAGCAAAACGCGATTAATTCTTCCAATAAAGACTTGCGTTGATCTCGATTTAATGTGCTTTGAACTTCATTTTCAATAGATGTAGAAATAAAAAGTTGAAGAGCTTGATGAAGCAGCGCTTCGTCACTTCGTGTATTCTCAAATGTTATTTCGTATTCATTACTCAAAAATCCCATTTCCATTGCGAACTGCGCGAGAAAATGAATGGGAAGGGTTCCTGATTTTTCAGACACATCGAGTCGGTGTACTGTTTTTCTTATCAGATTAAACACTTCTTCGTTCACATAGTGTTCGGGTAAGCATCGGTACAAGAATTCAGCAATAAATAGGGCAACGGTAGTTTTTTCAACATGAAAAGGAATACTCGTATAGACTTCGCTCAGGCTCATGTCTTTTGCTATTTCTAGTTTTCCCTCTTGTTTTTTCCCAGAAAATTGAATGGCATTCAGTGGTTGGAAGAATGAAATGTTCTCGCCTTTTTTTCCTGTTCGAAATAAAAAGGTTTGTACCCCATGTTCCAAAGTAAACACATGTGCTAATCGAAGCGAATCTTTGAATTTTCGGCTTGAAAGTACGTAAGCGTTTATTCGTTCTATCATGTTTTTCCCAGTGAAATAGGGCTTTTCAAAAATAATTAAATAAAAACGTAACCTTTTTAGAACTACCTAGGTAAAAGACTATGAATGCTGTAGAGAACATTCAAAAGTTTTACTCTCCCACAAAAACAAAGAGTAGATTTTTCAAATAGGTAAGGTTTAGTTATTCATTCTTCTTTCATCGAGTATGAAAAAGAGTGATTCTAAAAAGGGGTCGTTTTGGGAGAGGCGGCCTCTTTTTTTATCTATTCAAAGAAACATCTACCAAGAACTTCTTCCCAATGGTTTTTCTTCCCAACAAAACGGGATATCTCATTCCAGATCTGTTTGTAAATGAAATTTCCGATTGAATTTTTTTCTTGTGAATTATAATGAGTGTTCGCACGCAATAGCGTTCTTCGGTTTGTCCGAAAGAATTCTTAATTGTGCGTTTTTGAAAGTTATTGAATTGAAGTACGACAGGCTTTCCCGATTCCCACAAGATGCTTACTTCCAGTACCTCTTTACCATTTATTTCTTTTAACGCCCAAGATTCGCAATGAACAGCGGTACGAAAGGCCCCTGTATCTATCTTGGCCCGCACATTAACACCTCCGAGTTGGGGAAGTTGAATAATGGTTTTACGACCAATGATATCCATAGTTAGCTTAAAAGTCTCTTCACGGCCTCTGAGATTGCTTTTCCATCTGCCTTACCCGTTAAGGCTTTTGAAGCAACGCCCATGACTTTTCCTAAATCGCTTGGAGAGCTCGCCCCAACTTGTGCTATGAATTTTTTAATCTCAACCTCAAGTTCTTCAGCGGTTAATTGAGCGGGTAAATAAGCAGCAATAACATTGGCTTGCAATTGCTCTTCTTCCAGAAGATCCGGACGATTTTGAGCTTTATAGATTTCAATAGACTCTTGACGTTGTTTGTAGAGTTTATTCAGAATAGCAACTGCTTTCAAATCGTCTACAGCACCATCTCCACCGTCTTTGGTCATTTCAAGAAGAAGCTTGCTTTTAATATCTCTAAGTGCCATTAGTTTATCTTTCTCCCCAGATTTCATGGCTGTTTTTAAATCTTCGTTGATTCTTTCTTGTATTGACATGTGTTCAAATTTTAGTTCTGCAAGTTTAGTAATTTCTTCTTTATTAAAAGGTCGTTGGTGAAAAGTTTCAACCACAGTGTTTAGAAAAGGAAATATCTTTGACCGAACGAACATTCGGTTATGGCAAAAGAAATTTCAAGAAGAGAAAAGGTAGTAAACACCGCCTTAAAATTAATCTCAAACGGGGGCTTTCACGCTTCTCCAATGTCTGAATTGGCGAAGCTTTCAGGTGTTGCGGTGGGTACAATCTATCACCACTTTCCAAGCAAAGAAGATTTGTTTGAAAGTCTTTATGTGGAAACTTGTACGGATGCCGCTCGTGCATTGCACGATTCACTTTCAGTAAAGGGAAAGGAGGTTCAGCGATTGACACAAGCGTGGTTGGCTCTTTACGATTATTTTTCTTCTTCACCGCTGCGTTATTTGGCTGTTATTCAATACCGCAATTCACCGCAGTACAGTAAAAATAAGGAGATGGAAGATGCTTTTTCAGCACTAACAGCCTTGTTGAAGGAAGGTCAAAAGGCCGGTAAATTCAAAAAAATGAATGTTGCTTTTCAGTTTGAACATGTTCTTTCCAGTGTGTTTGCAGTTGTAAGATTGAAGGCCGTTGAGAAGAAGAAAATAACAGATAAGGAAGTAAGAGAAATAGCAGAAGCCATTGTTCAATCAATTCGTAAATAACTAAGAAAGAATCTATTCGAGAATCAAGTGAATTACCTATTAATTCACACTAATTTTGCAGCATGTCTTCAAAACAGAGAACAGTTAAAGCGCCAATCGTTTTCAACGGAGTTGGCTTACATACCGGAGAACCAGTAACACTTACGATTTGCCCAGCGCCTGAGAATCATGGATATAAATTTCAGCGTGTAGATTTAGAAGGTTCGCCAATCATTGATGCCGATTGCGATCGTGTAGTAGGCACTCAGAGAGGAACAACGCTGGAGCAAAACGGAGCGCGAGTTTATACAACAGAGCATGTATTGGCAGCCCTATACGGGAGTCGCGTTGATAATGCTTTATTGCAACTAACGGGACCTGAAGTCCCAATTATGGACGGAAGCGCATGGCCTTTTGTAGAGGCGATAGAAAAAGGCGGATTCGAAGAACAAAACGCAGATAGAAAGTACATTGTTTTAGACGAAAACATAACTTTTGAAGATACTGAAAAAGGAGTCGAAATGTTGGCTGTGCCAACAAACGGCGGTGAATACAGGGTAACTGTTATGGTTGATTACAACTCACCCATATTAGGAACGCAACATGCCCAAATGTATCATTTGGATCAGTTCTCGTGCGAAATTTCGAAGTGTAGAACGTTTGTTTTTTTAAGAGAACTTGAGTTATTAGCGAAGAACGGTTTAATTAAGGGAGGAAGTCTTGATAATGCCATAGTAATGGTTGATAAGGACTATAGTGATCAGCAGATCAAAGACATCTTGAAGGAATTAGGCCGCGAAGAAATTGATGTAAAGGTGGAAGGAATTGGTGTGTTGAACACCATTAAACTTCAATATGAAAATGAACCTGCACGCCATAAGCTACTTGATATTATTGGTGATTTGGCTTTGACAGGAAAGTTTCTACGAGGACATATTTTGGCCGCAAGACCTGGTCATGCAGGAAACGTAGCGTTTGCAAAAGTGTTGAAGGCGTGGGATAAAAAACGCCAGGCCACTGTTTCATTCGACTTAACAAAAACAGTTTTTGACATTAACCAGATTAGCAAGATGCTTCCGCATCGCTATCCGTTTTTACTTGTAGATCGCGTGATTGCAATGGACAAGGAGAGCATTGTTGGACTGAAGAACATCACGTTGAATGAGCCGTTTTTTCAAGGCCATTTTCCAGGAAACCCAGTCATGCCTGGCGTGTTGCAAATTGAGGCGATGGCACAAGTGGGCGGTATTTTTGCATTGAGTCAAGTGGAAGATCCTGAATTGTACAGCACCTATTTCATGAAGATTGATGGAGTGAAGTTCAAACAAAAGGTATTACCAGGAGATACACTTATTTTCCATCTTAAACTTGAATCTCCGATTCGCAGAGGCTTGGTGAATATGCGAGGAATAGCCTATGTAAATGGAAAAGAAGTAGGTGAGGCTACCATGTTAGCTCAAGTTGTTAAGGATAAAGTAGCACAAAAAACTGAACAGGCATGAGCAACTTAGCACAAATTCATCCGGACGCTAAAATCGGTGAAGGGGTAGAAATAGGTCCTTTTACAACGATCTACGGGGATGTTGTCATAGGTGATGGCACTTGGATTGGTCCAAACGTAACCATTATGGATGGTGCACGAATTGGTAAAAACTGTCGCATTTTTCCTGGCGCAGTAATATCGGCAATTCCCCAAGATTTAAAATTTGCTGGTGAAACAACAACGGTTGAAATAGGTGACAATACTACAATTCGAGAGTGCTGCACATTAAATCGCGGTACGAAAGATCGTATGACCACTAAAGTGGGTAGCAACTGTTTACTCATGGCATACGTGCACTTGGCGCACGATGCATTTGTAGGAGACAATTGCGTGATTGCGAATTCAGCGAATATTGCTGGTCACGTAACTATTGGAAATTGGGTGGTTGTTGAAGGTGTTGTTGCTGTTCAACAATTTATTGAAATTGGAGACCATGCTTTTATTGCTGGAGGCTCTTTGGTAAGGAAGAATGTTCCTCCGTTCATTAAAGTAGCTCGTGAACCCCTGAGTTACATTGGGGTAAACAGTATCGGATTAAGAAGACGAGGTTATTCAGATGAGCAAGTAACTCGATTGGAAGATATATACAGAGCATTATTCGTGCACAACAACAGTTTGGCTGCAGGGGTGAAGCAAATAGTGGAAACGCTTCCAGAGTCAGAAGAAAAGCAAATTGTACTCGCGTTCATTCAACGATCTGAAAAGGGCGTGGTACGAGGTGCACAGACTACATAAGTTGCAAATAGAACTTCAAAATATTGGTAAGAAGTTCGGCGGAAAATATATTTTCCGTCACCTGAATAGAACTTTTCATTCAGGAGATCATATTGGCATTATTGGCCAGAACGGATCGGGAAAATCGACCTTGGTTCAAATTATTTCAGGATATCTTTCTGCTTCCGAAGGAATGGTTACCTATGATGGAATTTCTTCCGATGAAACTTGGAAACATATTTCACTCTGCTCACCGGCAATGGGGCTTTACGAAGACTTCACGTTGCTTGAACACCTGCGGTTCACGCACGGATTGAAGCCTTTTGAAGCCTCTTATTCAGTGAACGAAATACCAGAAATTCTTCAACTTGAAAAACACGCAAATAAAGAGCTGAAATATTTTTCTAGCGGAATGAAGCAACGCGTGAAGTTGGCTACGGCTCTGCTTTCAGATGTTTCTTGCGTGTTATTGGACGAGCCTTGTGCTCACCTCGATCAAGAGGCTGAGGTTTGGTTTTCAAAATTTGTTTTGGCTAGTAAGAAAAACAAAACCATAATTGTAGCATCTAATGCTTCACAATCGGAATTAACAGGGTGTTCAGATATTTGGACCTTGAGTTAGGCTTTGGGTTTGTGTCCGCTCTTTAACAAGTCATTTACCGTTTTAACGGGGTGAAATACGCGAGATGGAATTTCAACAAACACGGTATTCCAACCCCACATACTTCCGTTCCATAGTCCAGGAAGTTCGATTACGCTTGTGCGTTTTCCTAAGATAAGTCTCTCGCTAACAAGCGCTGCAGTTGGATTTCGGAAATCATCGAGATTGTATTTTTTTCTGTTGTGGTCTAAAAAATGACAGACCAAATCAACTGGATTGAAGTGAGTAGACTTTTCGAAAATACTCAATTGCTCAGTATTGTCTTTGTTGATTTGAGCTTTTTCAATGATTTGTTTCGATTCAATTCCGGAGTCATCTCTAACCCAAAATGGCCCACCACCGGGTTCTCCGGTGTTTTCAACCATTCCGCAAACCCGTATAGGTTTGTTTAATTGTTCAAATAAAGTTTGGGTGCTTTTCGAGGTGTTAAACCACTTCTGAAGGAAGGCAACTGCGCGTTCTTCAGCTTTATTTGCGTGACGTTCAAGATCGTTGAGCAAATCGTTTCGTTCTTCAGCGAGGCACAAAAGTAAACCGCCCATAAGCTTTCTGTATGTCGCTACATCTGCATGATGCGAGGCTTCGGTGATGTTATCAATATTTTGAATGAAGACACATTCCCCTTCTAACTCTTGTAAATTTTTGAGTAGCGCACCATGGCCAGCTGGACGCAAAAACACCTCGCCCTTTTCATCGAGGACGGGCATATTGTTTTTATCTAAAGCCGGAATATGCGTATTTGGATCTTGCGAGCTAAAAGAAATATTTTTAATGCTATCGAGCTTATTTTTAAAAAAGGAGTGGAAGATATTCTCAATTAATATTCTGTGTTCAGCAGGTATGGTGAAGTGAATTTCGTGCTTTCCATTTTGCTTCATGTAATGAGTGCTTTCAACGCAGTGTTCTTCAAAGGCTGTTCGTTCCTCTTCTTTGTATGAGTGAAATGGAACCGCGCCTTTTGGTAGGGTAGCATACCCGTTGTTGAACAGAAAGTTTAAAACCTGAGAATACCTCTCCACTCCTGCGGTTTCATCATAATTTAACGCATCTTTTTCGAAGTTGAGAAGAATGGAGTTGAAGAAAGGGAATTCGCGTAAGTGAAGAAAGAAGTACTCTGCTTCATCGTTAGGGTTTAATAAATCTACTCCGCTAAGCGGTGCGAACATACGTGTTGCTGCCCCAGATGCGGGGACGAATTTTTCAATTTTGATATTGATATAATTCTTTTCAAACTTTTGAACTGCCTCGAGTAAAAGAGACCCTTCCAATTGAATAATTCCATCGCCAACGCTACAATGACGAACCAGTTGTGGAGGCTTATTCGTTGACAATAAGCTGAGCGCTCGATCAATGTTTTTTTTCATTATAAATGAGAATCAACCAACAAACATAAATAAAAAAAATAAGTATTTTGGTTTGGGATTCAAATCAACTCACTTAATTCTGAAATATATGGCAGCTTTGCATCGACTAACCAAATCAATACAATTTTCAATTAATGAAAAAGCTTGGATAAGCCGCTATTTACAAGTCAAATAAACTGCTGTTTTTCTTCGAACTTAATTTGATATTAGTGTATTTGAGGACGTGTAACAGGATAAGTTAACTTATCCTATTTGTGCAACATGGGATACTTAAATTGATATTACAATCAAATCCAAAGTCATATCGACATTTCTAAGTAATGATTACAAAAGGGAGTTGTTTACTGAGGATTGGATAGGTAGAACTTACGATGTCTTTTTTCATTCAGACGTAGTCAACATGTTAAGAATAAAAACGTGAAATCTCAACTCTCTATCTTTGCATTAATTATGGACATTAAGAAAATAGTCGTTACAGGGGGTCTTGGTTATATCGGTTCACACACAGTTGTAGAGTTGATATCGGCGGGATTTACTCCTGTTGTGGTAGATAATTTGGTGAATTCAACGATAGGTCGTTTAGCTAGTTTGGAAGAATTAACAGGGGTGAAGATTGCCTTCGAGCAAGTAGATTGCACCAACGAGGCGGAAATGCGTCGAGTTTTTTCGAGTTATGAAATAGAATCGGTCATTCATTTCGCGGCATTTAAATCGGTTGAAGAATCTCAAAAAATGCCAGAAGCATACATGCGTAATAATGTGGGTTCGACTAGGGTTTTATTGAAGTTAATGGAAGAATTTGCGGTCGAGCGTTTTGTTTTCTCTAGCTCTTGCACAGTTTATGGCACGCCGGAAAAGAATCCGGTAAGCGAACAAACTCCACGATTGCTGGCGGCTTCCGTTTACGGGCAAACAAAACAAGAATGTGAAGATTTAATTTTTGAAGCGTCAAAGAGTGTGTCGTTCCAGTCTGTTGTATTACGATATTTTAATCCGGTTGGCGCCCATCCTTCCGCGAAAATTGGTGAGTCTTCGAATGATGCTCCTACCAACCTAATTCCGTTGGTTTGCGAGGTCGCTTCAGGTAAGCGTGAAAAGCTGTTCGTATTCGGAGAAGATTACGACACTCCAGACGGTTCTTGCATTCGCGATTATATTCACGTTGTAGATCTTGCTAAAGCACATGTTTTGGCTTTAAATCTTTCAAAAGAAGCGAAGTTGGAAATTTTCAATTTGGGTATTGGAAAAGGGTACAGTGTGAAGGAAGTTGTGGATCGTTTCCAAAAAATTAATAATGTCACACTGAATGTAGAAATAACTGGAAGAAGATCGGGAGATGTTCCTGCAATTTGGGCGGTTCCAGATTATGCTGAAGAGAAGTTGGGATGGAAGTGTCAGATGACCATTGAAGACGCTTTAGCTCACGCTTGGAATTGGACAAAGACGCAAGTTAAATAAACCACTCTCCGCAGAGAATAATTAAGTTACACACCATTCCTAATACGAACCCAGCATATACTTGTTGGTGCGTGTGCGCGTTGAGTCTCAATCTAGAAAAACCAGTAAGCGCAGCCATCAATAGGCATGCGATAATGATAATTGAAACGTCGGCGCGATGTATAATACTCAAACTAATGAGTGACCCGAAGACGCCACCTTGTCCGAGCATGTGAACGCTTATTTTCCAGAAGAAATTTATTCCTAAAGAAAGCAGTAGCGAAACAATTACGGAAAGTATGAATGAGAACACTTCTGTTGGAAGGGAAGGTCCGAGGTATCTCAGCAGGCCGTAAGACATTATGTAGTAGAAGATAACCAATAAATAAGGCGCCCATCTTTCCTTCCGATCATGCAAATCAATGGAAGAGACCATTTTGAATTTAATCATGATTAAAATGCTTACAGCAGGGGCTATGATATTTATTCCAAGTAAGAGAAAAACAAAATAATCTGCTTCGGCAGGTGCAATGTAGTAAGGGTCAATCCAACGCACAAGAAGGTAGATTACCATTGGCATTCCGAGCGGATGGAAAATCAAAGAAAGGAATTTCGAAAACTGAATAATAAACTTTTCTCTCATTACATTTCCTTTCTTAATCGAGCTACTGGAATACCAAGTTGCTCGCGGTATTTGGCAACAGTTCTTCTTGCGATGTTATATCCTTTTGAGTTCAGCAATTTACCTAATTTCTCGTCGGTAAGAGGTTTCTTTTTTTCTTCTGCACCAATGGCATCTTTAAGGATTTGCTTCACCTCTCTAGAGCTCACTTCTTCGCCTTCATCGGTTGAAAGGCTTTCTGCGAAGAAGTATTTCAATAAATAAGTTCCGTATGGCGTTTGAATGTATTTGCTATTCGCCATGCGGCTAATGGTTGAAATATCCATGTTCACGCGATCGGCAATGTCTTTCAAGATCATGGGTTTCAATTTGGTCTCATCGCCTGAAAGGAAGAATTCGCGCTGCATGGTAAGTATAGCTTCCATGCAAATCATGAGTGTTTGATTTCTTTGTTGAATAGCGTCTATGAACCACTTCGCGCTTTCGATTTTTTGTTTTACGAATTGAAGTGCTTCCTTGGCTTTTTGGTCTTTTGTCTTGAGTTTTGCGTAGTGATCAAGCATTCCCTTGTATTCGCGACTGATCTTTAATTCAGGAGCATTTCTTGAATTAAGTTGAAGGCGCAACTCGTCGTTTTCTACGACCAACATAAAGTCGGGAGTTACGTGTTGAACCGCTCTATTCGACTCTTGCATACTGTTTCCAGGTTTTGGATTCAGGTGCAGTATAAGTTCAATAGAAGGTTTCAATTCTTCATCTGAAATTCCGAGTTTTTTAGAAATTTTCTCGTAATGTTTTTTGGTGAATTCGTCGAAATATTTTTGAATAATGGTCTTTGCTAATTCAACTACAGGAGTATTTTTTTCTTGTCGTTTTAATTGTATGAATAAACACTCACGAAGATCTCTTGCGCCTACCCCAGCTGGGTCAAGTTCTTGAATTTCTTTCAGAATTTCTTCTAATTCTGGAACCGAAGTCATGATGTTCATTGAAAAGGAAAGATCATTTGCAACGGCTTGTAACTCACGTCTGAGATATCCGTTATCATCTAGATTTCCAATGAGGTATTCGGCAAGTTGCAATTGTTCTTCGTCTAAATCGCGGAGACCAATTTGTGCGTACAATAAGTCGTGAAACGTTTTTCCGGCTCCGATAGGAATGTCTCGATCTTCTTGATCTGCCGAGTTGTTGTTTACGTTTAATTTGTAGTCGGGAACATCGTCGTCGGATAGAAATTCTGAAAAGTCGAAATCAACTTCTTGATTGTCCTGTTCCTCTTCGTTGCTGTCTTCATCACGATCACTTTCTTCTTTTTCTTCTTCTCCTTCCTCGAGCGCAGGGTTGCTCTCCATTTCTTCTTTGATGCGTTGTTCCAATTCCATAGTTGGAATTTGAAGCATCTTCATCAACTGAATTTGTTGAGGAGAAAGTCGCTGTTGTAATTTAAGTTGAAGACCTTGTTTTAACATAACACCCCAAAATTAGTGGGAATGATCCGTAATTTTGAAAAAAACGAAACGAGAACTAATATGTGCAAAATTTTATTGAAGCAAGGTGGTGGAGTATTGATTGTTCTTACGTCTACTTTAATCTTATTAAGTTCATTAGTAAGTTGTCGAGAGAACGGTCCTGTTTGTTTGTCGGCACCTGAATGTAAAGGTGATTCAGCCATTCGATTTGCTGTGATTGGCGATTGGGGATTTTGGGGGCAACAAGATCAATTGAAAGTTTCTTTGGCCATGGAGAAAGTTGGAGCAGAGTGCCCATTTGACTTCATCGTTAGCACGGGAGATAATTTTTATGATAATGGCGTTGATTCTGTTGAAGACGTATTTTGGAATATGTCTTACGAGTATGTTTATACAGGGGCTCATTTACAATGTCCTTGGTATGTTGTTCTGGGAAATCACGATTACCGAGGTGCACCCTCAGCAGAAATTGCTTACTCGGGAATTAGTAATCGCTGGAGATTACCCTCCACTTTTTACAAAGAGCAATTTGAATTTGGTAATGGTGAAACGCTTGAATTGTTTTTTATGGATTCTAACCCTTACCAAAAAGATTTATTGATTGCTGGAAATGCTTATCCAGAGCTTAATTCAATAGATACAATTTCTCAAAATGATTGGATTGAGTCTGGACTCAGAAATTCTACAGCAGATTGGAAGTTGGTGGTTGGTCATCATCCGTTATATACTTGTGGTGTTCGAAAGAACCAGCCTCAGTATATGCGAAAGTTTGAAGGGTTATTCAATGAAACCCATGTCGATGCTTATTTCTGCGGGCATGAGCACGATCTTCAAGTTCACAAACCAACGGGAACCGTGACGTATTTTGTTTCAGGGGGCGGAGGAAGTAAGCGTGCAATTCAGGCCCCATTTGATTTTACTCGTTTTGCAAAGTCGTCGTTAGGGTTTATGGTTGTGGAAATCATGAACGGTAAAATGACGGTAACGAGCTACAATGAAAACGGTCAAGTTTTGCACGTAGAAACCATTGTTGATTAGGCTTTTGTAAATTATATTTGCGTCTAACCAAAGGACAAAGAGCAACCCTATGGGTTTTTAAAACGTCTTAAATAACACCTTAATAAAAGCCGATCGATTTGAAAACGCATATAGTATTTTTTTGCACGCTGGTATTTAGTCTATTAACCGTTCAATCATTTGGACAGGGAGCAAATTGTTTGGGAGCGACACCCATTTGTTCGGGCACGCCTACTACTTTTCCTGCAGTTCTAGGAGGATCCGTTCCAGCAGGAAATAATTATGGTTGTTTAGGAAGTCAACCCAATCCATCTTGGTTTACCCTTACTGTTGGTTCTACGGGTCCGATTACGATTAATCAAACTGCACCATGCGATCAGGATTATGCTGTTTGGGGTCCATTCAATTCTTTGGCTGCGGCTTGTGCTGGATTAACGGCAGCGCCGGTAAGCTGCAGTTTCTCACCCGCTTCAGGGAACACGTTTACTTTACCAACCGCTGCTCCTGGGCAAATTTTTATTATGTTACTAACCAATTTTGGTAACTGCACGGGTAGTATCAATATTACAGAAAGTCCTGGAGGAGGCACCCTAACTTGTGTGCCAGTTTGTGCCGTCACCGCCTCAAATCTCGGGCCGTATTGTACGGGAACTACAATCACTCTGAATGCCACTGCAGCTACTGGTGCGACCGGATATTCTTGGACAGGACCAAATGGATTTACAGCAACGGGACAAAACGTTACCATTCCAAATTGTAATGCATCTATGGCTGGAGTCTATACTGTTACAGCTACCGGAGCAGCAACATGTTCGGGGTCTACGACTGTTGTAGTTAATCCAACACCAACGATGAATCCATCGGTGAGTAGCCCTGTGTGTATTGGCAGTCCAATTAACTTTACCTCTGGAGCCCCTGTAGGCGCCTTGGTAGCTTGGACCGGACCAGCTTTTGCCGCCTTGAATCCGAACCCTACAATTGCTAGTGCCACGCTTGCTAATGCTGGAAATTATACTGTAACGGTACTTCAGAATGGTTGTCAAGCACAGCAGATTTTTCCTGTTGTAGTAACTGCAGCACCAACAGTTACTGCTACACCAAGCGTCACGTATTGTTCGGGATTGACGGTGCCTTCAATAGCGTTTACTGGAACACCTGCAAACGCCACATACACTTGGACGAATAATCAGCCTACAATAGGATTGGCCGGCTCGGGTTCAGGAGCTATTCCTTCATTTACAGCCAACAACACCTCTGCCAATCCTATCGTAGCGAATATTTCAGTAGTTCCTCAATTGGGTTCGTGTAACGGTACAGCAAGTAATTTTACAATTACGGTCAATCCAGTTCCTGCATTAACCACACCTGCTTCAAATGTTTATTGTGAGGGGGCTCAATTCCCAGGTGTGACTTGGGGAGCAAGTGCGGGATCTACAATCAGTTGGACTAACTCCAATCCGGCTATAGGTCTCCCCGCATCGGGAACAGGAAACATTCCTGCGTTTACAACTAGTCAGGTAACCAATCAAACAATCGCTACGATTACAGCGACCCCTTCGCAGGGCACATGTGTTGGAACACCAATAACGTTTACAATAACAGTGAATAACGCTCCAAGCGCAAATATCACAGATATTGGGCCGCTATGTTCAAATGTTGGATTTCAAACACTCGTAGCAGCTACTCCGGGTGGAGTTTGGAGTGGCCCAGGTATTATTAATACTTCAAGTGGTTTATTTAATCCGTTGATTGCTGGCGCGGCAACACATACGATTACATACACATTAAATCTTCCCAATCAATGTCCAGCCTCCGATGTAACCCAAATTCAAGTAATTAGTGTTCCTGTAGCTAACGCTGGTGTAAATCAAAGTGTTTGTCAAGGTCAAACGGTTAATCTTAATGGGTCCTTCACCAATTCGAATACCGGGAATGAAACCTTTACTTGGACACCTACAACGAACTTAACAAATACAACCACACTAACACCAGTTTACACTGCCAATAGCACACAGACATATACTTTGACAGTGTCCTCAGGAATTTGTAGTTCTACGGATGATGTGGTTATTACGATGTTACCTCAAAGTAACGCGACTATTAACTCAGCGGGACCATATTGTGCCGACGTTACACCGGTAGTTCTCACTGCCGCACAGACAGGGGGTACATGGAGTGGCCCCGGAATTACAAATGCTACAACGGGTGCATTCAATCCTGCACTTGCGAATATCGGAAACAATACAATCACTTATTCAATTGGAGGGTCTTGTCCGAGTACAGATACCCAAGTAATTGTAATTTACGCCGTTCCAAATGGCACAATTACCTCTTCAGGACCTTATTGTCAATCTGCACTTCCTCTAACACTTACCGCCGCGACTCCTGGTGGAACCTGGAGTGGAACAGGTATAAATAACGCTTCAACTGGAAGCTTCGGCTCACCAACCTTAGCTGCTAATACGTATGCAATTACTTATACTACATCAGGAAACTGTCCGCGAACATTCAATCAGAACATTGTCGTAAACGCAAGTACGAATGCAACAATTAACGCCGCAGGACCATTCTGCGCCGACATAGCTCCTGTGATACTCACCGCGGCGCAAACTGGCGGTACATGGAGCGGAACGGGAATAACGAATCCATCAACAGGCGCCTTCAACCCAGCGAGCGCGAGTGTAGGAAACAACACCGTTACGTATTCCATTGGCGGTCCATGTCCAAGCACGGACTCTCAGATTATTGTTGTATATGCCGTTCCGAATGGCGCAATTACTCCTTCGGGGCCTTATTGTCAATCTGCCCTTCCTGTGACTCTTACAGCAGCTACTCCAGGCGGAACTTGGAGCGGAACGGGAATTAACAATCCGTCTACGGGTAGTTTTGGTTCACCAAGCTTGGCCGCAAATACCTATGCAATAACATACACGACCGCAGGAAACTGTCCTCGAACATTCAACCAAAACATTGTGGTAAACGCAAGTACGAATGCAACAATTAATGCAGCTGGCCCATTTTGTTCAGATGACGCGGCGGTAATTTTAACTGCTGCACAAACGGGAGGTACTTGGACTGGTCCTGGTATAACAAATGCTGCTACCGGCGCCTTTAATCCAGCAAATGCAAACGCTGGCAATAACACAATAACCTATTCAATCGGAGGTCCTTGTCCTAGTACAGATACTCAAGTAATAGTTGTAAACTCTTTGACAGACGGTACAATAACGCCTGTAGGTCCTTTTTGTCAATCTGATTTGCCATTCACCTTGACTGCTGCGAGTACAGGAGGAACTTGGAGTGGAACAGGAATCAATAACACGTCAACAGGTAGCTTTGGGTCGACAACACTTGCTGCCAACACGTATACCGTAACGTATAACACGGGTGGAAACTGTCCGCAGATATTTACTGAAACCATTGTAGTTAATGCAAACACAAACGCAACGATTACACCTGCCGGACCCTATTGCGCAGACGTTGCACCGGTTGTTCTGACCGCAGCTCAAACTGGTGGGGTGTGGAGCGGCCCGGGAATTACGAACACCACAACGGGTGCATTTAATCCTGCAAATGCGAATACAGGTAATAATACCGTTACATACTCAATCGGTGGACCTTGTCCAAGTTCTGACACTCAGGTAATCGTAATTTACGATGTTCCAGATGGAACCATTACTCCGGTAGGCCCTTTTTGTCAATCTGATCTACCAATTACCTTAACTGCAGCGAGTACAGGAGGAATCTGGACTGGAACTGGGATAAACAATTCTTCAACAGGAAGTTTTGGCTCTTCCACTTTGGCCGCAAATACGTACACGATTAATTACAATACAGGAGGAAATTGTGCACATGACTTCACAACTACGATTGTGGTTAATGCTAACGTTGACGCTACAATTACTCCTCAACCTAACGTGTGTGCGGATGCCCCATCTTTAACATTTGTTGCTGCGCAATCTGGCGGAACCTGGAGTGGAAATGGAATTACCGATGCAATGCTTGGAACATTTGACCCTGCTGCAGTAATACCAGGCCCTCAAACAATAACGTACACCATTTCTGGAGTTTGTCCAGATTCAGATACAGAGGCCCTTGAAGTTTATGAGGTTTTCGACGGAACAATAACTCCAGCGGGACCGTTTTGTCAAGCCGAATTACCATTTACCCTATTAGCCGCGAGTGCCGGGGGAACTTGGACAGGAACAGGAATTAATAACCCTTCAACAGGAAGTTTTGGTTCAACTTCGTTAGCCGAAAACTCATATGTGGTAACATACACTACAGCGGGTAATTGCCCTCGCGTTTTCAATGAGACGATAGTTGTTAATGCGAATGTTGACGCCACGATATCCGACGTTGCGCCTTTATGTGCAGACGCAGCACCGTTTAACTTGTCATCTGAAGATCCGGGCGGAACATGGAGCGGAACGGGTATTACGGATCCGGTTAACGGAACATTTGATCCGAGTGTCGCCATCGCTGGAACTCAAACCATTACTTATACAATCCCAGGTTCCTGTCCGAGTATAGATACGCAGGATATCACTGTTTATGCGGTTTACGACGGAACAATTACCCCAGTTGGTCCTTTTTGTCAAGCAGATTTGCCAATTACATTGACCGCTGCTTCAACAGGAGGTACATGGAGCGGTAGCGGAATTAATGATTCAAACACAGGAAGTTTCGGATCAATATCTCTTGTCCCCAACTCATACACCATTACCTATACAACACAGGGCAACTGTTCAGAAGAGAACACAACTACAATTCTTGTGAACGAGAGTATGGACGCCTCAATTTCTGCAGTCACAAATATTTGTAATGACGCACCAGCATTTAACATGACTGCTGCGGATGCTGGCGGAACGTGGAGCGGCCAAGGAGTAAGCGCTACAGGTACTTTCACACCTAATTCAGTTGCTCCTAACACATACACAATTACCTATTCTATTGGTGGAGCTTGTCCAGATTCAGATACTCACGATGTTGTTGTGTTGCCTGTTCCTGATGGAACCATTGCCCCAGCCGGTCCATTTTGCCAAGATGCATTGCCGCAGACCTTAGTAGCCGCAAGTACAGGAGGAACTTGGAGCGGCACAGGCATAACCAGTGCTGCAAATGGAACATTTGGAGCTGCAAATACACCGGCAGGTAATTATTCAATTACCTATACAACTCCAGGACAATGCTCAATTGCATTCAATCAAGTTATTCAGGTTATAGAAAATTTAGATGCAACAATAGCTTCAGCAGGACCGTTTTGTGAGGACGACGCGCCTTATATTCTTAGCTCTGCAAGTCCAGGTGGTGTATGGAGTGGAACAGGTACTATCGCAACGAATGGACAGATTTCTCCAAGCGTTTTAGGTTCGGGAACGTATACATTCAATTACAATATTGATAATAACGGCTGTCTGAGCAGTGATAATGTTCAGGTAACGGTGAACGCATTGCCTCAGCCAAGTTTTGCGGCCAGTGTAACTGAAGGGTGTTCTCCCTTGCCTGTCACACTTACAAACACCTCGAATCCATTAGGCAGCAGTTGTGTGTGGTATGTAGATGGGGTACCTGCAGGTAATGGTAATTCATTCAGTGAGATATTTACAGGAAGCGGTTGTTCAGATATTGGAATAATGGTTGTAGACGCGGCGGGCTGCAGTCAAAGTGTAACCATTTCAGATTTCGTATGTACTTATTCAAATCCTTCCGCTTCTTTCGCCTGGTCTCCTTTTCAGCCAATGATTGGCGAGGTAGTTACTTTTGAAAACACTTCAATAGGAGGTGAAATTTATACTTGGAACATAAACGGTCAGGGAGCATCTGGGATGATGGTAGATTATATTGTGCCATCGGATATAGATGAAGAATTTCAAGCATGTTTGTATGTGGAGGGTCAAGAAGGGTGCTCGGACTCACAATGTTACACTGTTGTGGTAAGCAGCGAGACTCTCATTTTTGTTCCTAACTCGTTTACACCGGATTCCGACGGAACGAATGATGTTTTTGCTCCGATAATAACGGGATTAATGAATGTTTCCGATTATTCCTTCCGGGTATATAATCGTTGGGGAGATGTGATTTTCGAAACGAGTAATCCGGCTGATGTTTGGACAGGCAATGTTCACGGAGGGGACTACTATGCTCAACCCGATGCCTATTTATATGAAATTACACTTCAGTTAAAAGCTGGGGAAGCTCCATTGAGAAAGGTTGGAACTGTAATTTTAATTCGCTAAAATTAGCGACAAGAGTTTTATTTCCCCCGCAACTATTTCGTACTTTTGTTAGTCTAATGTTCAATAAGGAACATTACCTTGCATTTGACCTAAACCTATAGTTGTGAAAAAATATTTATTTATCGTTCTTGCCGTTTTCTTAGCTGTTGTTTCAAAAGCACAACCAGGACCTACAACGTACACACTAAATCCTCAACCAATCAATGGTCAGTATTCTACCGGTATGGTTGTAACTATGTGTTTTACTATGACTGGATTTGGTGGTTGTGGAAGTGCCGAATGGTTCGAGGGATTTGATTTGAATTTAGGACCAGGTTGGACGAATGTAACTCCAGTGACACCCCCTGCCGATTGTGGCGGACCCGCACCAGGTGGACAGGGTTGGATTTGGTTAGTAACGAATAACACTGCAGTTGGTCCAGTTGGTCCTGGATACTTTTACGAAGGTCCAACAGGGCCTATTGATGGAAACCCCTCAAACGACTGGGGAGATGCAGGTAATTGTACTTGGAGTTTTTGCGTGAATTTAACCGTGGCGAATACCCCAGCGGCAGGAAACCTTTCAGTTGCCGTCTCACCTGCATCGGATGGTTATTGGGGAAGTTGGGGTGGAAATGGGTGTGATTATGCAACACCAATAACGGTTTTGCCTCCATCTACAAGCATTTCTGGTGTTCCTATCTGTGCCGTAACCGCATCTGCAACTTCAACGAATGCGAACAACTGTGCTGGAGCAACAGTTACATTGGCCGCTTCAAATGCTTTTGGAGCGACGAATTACACTTGGACAGGACCAAACGGATACACAGCAACAGGTCAGTCTGTGACAATTCCTGGCGCACAAGTTGCTAATGCTGGATTGTACACAGTAACGGCTACAGGAGCCGCTACCTGTTCAGGATCTACAACTGTAGTTGTGAACCCGGTCCCCCAGTTGAATGTGAGTACAAACGCGCCCGTTTGTGTGTGTAACCCACTTACCTTAAGCTCTGGCCTCACTCCAACTCCTGGATTACTTGTTGCTTGGACAGGACCTGGTTTTGCTTCATTAAATGCAAATCCTACCATAGCTTGTCCACAAGTAACAAATAGTGGAACCTACACTTGTACTGCGTTGCAGGCTGGTTGTCAGGCGCAACAAACGGTTTCGGTCTTAGTAAGTCCTACGCCTTCAGCAGTAGTAAGCCCTGGTGGAACCTACAATGTTTGTGCAGGAGCGACAATTCCAACTCAAACAATTACTGGGACGCCTGCCAACGCAGTTTTAGGATGGACAAATACACAACCTGGAATTGGAATACCTGCATCTGGAATTGGAACTATTCCTTCGTTCACTGCTGTGAACAATACAGCGGCATCAATTACCTCAGTGGTCACTGTTACTCCAACGCTTGGAACTTGTACAGGAACCCCAAGTACAATTACCATTACTGTTGGTCCGAGTCCAACAATCGTTGAGCCTGTATCGAATTTGTATTGTGACGGAGCAACTTTTGCAGGAGTTGATTGGGGTGCTACGCCCTCGAGCACGGTTGTCAATTGGACGAACGATAACACGAATTCTGGATTACCGGGCTCCGGCGTTGGGAATATTGGAAGTTTTGTTCTCAACAATCCAAGTTTGAGCCAGGCACTTTCAACATTTACAGCGACTCCTTCGGTGGGCACTTGTGTAGGTGCACCAGTGACTTTCACGGTTACTGTAGCAGGAAATGGTGATGCTACCATTACGGATATTGGTCCGTTGTGTTCAGATGTAGGGCCACAAATGATTATTGCCGCCGACCCTACAGGAACGTGGTCGGGACCGGGAATCGTGAGTACTGATGGTAATACTTCGGTCTTCGATCCAACTGTCGTTGGCCCCGGTGTTCATTCCATTTATTATAGTATTCCGGGTCAATGTGGAGGAACTGATGGAACCCAAATTGAAGTAGTGAATGTTCCCGCCGCTTTCGCTGGTCTTGACTTCAGTATTTGCGAAGGAGTAGATTCTGTGATGGTTGGCTCTTTCACCAACTCAAGCACGGGAACAGAGCAGTATACTTGGTCACCTTCAACCTATTTGAGTGACGCTACAATTTCATCACCAACTTTGTCAGCAACAACTACCATGACTTATACCTTAACGGTTAACTCTGGTATTTGTGCTTCAAGCGATGATGTTGTGGTTACGGTAGTGCCGCAAAGCGATGCTACGATAATAGCTTCTGGTCCTTATTGCGCAGACATAGCGCCTGTGCAGTTATCTTCCGTAGAACCGGGAGGAACATGGTCTGGAACAGGTATTATCAATTCCGCCAATGGAACTTTTGATCCCGCGGTTGCTACACCTTCAACGCAAACAATTACTTATTCAATAGGCGGCTTTTGTCCTTCAACAGATACGGAAGATTTTATTGTTTGGTCTGTTCCCGATGGAACGATTACACCTGCAGGCCCTTTCTGTGTCTCGGAATTGCCTATTACTCTGACTGCAGCAAGCATAGGTGGTACTTGGAGTGGAACAGGAATTACAAGTACAACGAACGGCACTTTCGGTAGCCCTAACACTGCACCGAGCTCCTATGTTATCAATTACAATACTGGGGGAAACTGTCCACGAGATTTCACAGAAACTATAGTGGTTAACGCGAACTCAAACGCAACAATCAACCCAATAGCTGATATATGCAACAATGCTGCCGCTGTTGCTTTAACTGCTGCACAAGCGGGCGGCATTTGGTCAGGTCAGGGAGTTTCTGGAGCAAGCTTCAATCCTGCTGGATTGGCTCCCGACACGTATACAGTGACTTATAACATCGGAGGTGCTTGTCCAGATTCAGATACACATGATATAGTTGTTTTAGCTGTCCCAGACGGAACCATTACTCCCGCTGGCCCATTCTGTCAAGACGCTTTACCTCAAACGCTGTCTGCAGCAACGGCGGGAGGAACATGGAGTGGAACTGGAATCACGAGTGCTTCAAATGGAACATTTGGAAATGCAAATACTCCTGCCGGAAATTATACCATTAGTTATACGACTTCCGGTCTTTGTCCTCAAACATTCTCGGAGAACATTCAAGTTATAGGAAATCTCGACGCAACCATTGCTTCAGCCGGACCATTTTGCGAAAACGCAAGTGTCCAAAATTTATCTGCGGCAAGTCCAGGAGGAACATGGGCCGGAACAGGTTCGATAACTGCAGGAGGTCAAATTTCACCCTCAACATTAGGAGCGGGCACCTACACGTTCACGTACAACATTAATAATAACGGCTGTTTGAGTAGTGATGATGTTCAAGTTACGGTTAATTCATTGCCTACACCGAGTTTCTCGACCAGTGTTACTGCAGGATGTTCTCCGCTCTCTGTTAGTTTTACAAATACTTCGAACCCGATTGGAAGCAGTTGTGTGTGGACAATAGATGGAGCCGCTGTTGGAAGCGGAAATACATTGAGCCAAACATTTACTGGCAACTCATGTTCAGATATAGGCATCACAATTACGGATGCAGCAGGATGCAGTGCTTCAATCACTCAAAACGATGTAGTATGTGTAGTGTCTAATCCGTCGGCATCTTTCAGTTGGACGCCTTCAGAGCCAACTTCTGGAAGCACCATCTTCTTCGACAACGCATCTCTTGGTGGAGTTACTTATGACTGGACCATCGACGGAGTGTCTTATACAAGTGAAAATGTTACGTTCCCGTTGCCAAGTTCTGTGGGTGAAACTTTCCAGGCCTGCTTGGAGGTTACGGGAGTAGGTGGATGTATGGATGCACAATGTTACACTGTGAGTGTAAGCAGCAGTTCGTATGTTTATATACCGAATTCGTTTACACCAGATGGAGATGGCAAAAACGATGTATTCGCACCAGTAGTAACAGGATTGTCGAGTACATCGCGTTACAGCTTCCGCGTCTATAATCGTTGGGGAGATTTAATTTTCGAAACGAAAGATCCAAATGATGTTTGGATAGGAGACGTTAACGGAGGATCACACTTTGCCGAGGATGGAGCATATGTCTATGAAATTAAAATACAATTTAACTCTGGTGAAGAGCCGTTCAATAGAATGGGAACAGTAGTGTTGGTTCGTTAACGAATAAGACAAATAAAACCTTTGAATTCACGAGCTTCACCGCTCGTGAATTTTGCTTTTATAGCATAGCTATAAACACCTTCAGGAGCGAAATAATTTCCACTTTTTACTTCACCCACCCATGGTAAATTCGGATTTGTGCTTGTGAAAATAACATCACCCCAACGATTAAATACAAGTGTTTCAACTTCTGTCCACCCATTGATTTCTGGATACCAAACATCGTTAATTCCATCTCCATTTGGAGTGAAGGAATTCGGTACATACACATAGATATTGCAGTCTTCAAATTCCATATTCCAGTTGCGGGAAACGGTCTCGCAAACGTTTGAAACTGTTACGGAGTAATTTCCAGATTCATAGAAGAGATGGGTTGAAAGTTCAGTACCATCAAACCACAAAAAATATTCTGCAGTTGGAGAAGACGCGGTAAGGGTTACTGTATCGCCTTGGCAGTAAGAATAATTCGCTCCTATTGGGATGACAATTGGATCGAGGATCGAAATGTAAAGCGAGTCAGAAACATTGCATACACCGTCTGAAAAGGAAGCCGTGACTAGCCCTTCAGAGTTTGTTTGGAAGGTTGAAGATAGGGTGCTGCTGTTCCAGGTAACCGGCTCATTAAATAAAAAGCTAATGCTCTCGCCAGAGCAAAGAGTTGTATCTGCTCCCAAATCAATTACAGGAGGTGAGATTACTGTTACAAGCACGCTGTCGGGCATTGGACAGCCTTGATAGAAATAAGTGCCGTAAATCATTCCGGAGGAAGAAATAGGCAAAGAAGTTCCGGTAGTTCCGTTTCCCCATAAGACACTTTGGCTTGTGGTATACGAATAAGGCTCATTTGCACACACCGAAACATCGGGGCCTAGGTTCCAATTTGGAAGAGTAATAACCGAAACATTGACTACGTCAGTTACTGAACAACCATTGAGCGTTGCAGTGACTTGGTAGCTTCCGGAACTCTGCACGTTGAAACTAGCGGTTGAAGGACCATTAAGCCACTGCACGGTATCGAAATTACCAGTGGCTATTAAACTCGCGGTTCCTTCCGGACAGATGGTTGTGTCTGCCCCGGCATCGACAGATACTTCCAAAGGAGAAACAACAAAATCAAATGAACCCGAAGCAGTATTTCCGCATGCGTCTGTTACATAACCTGCGAGATCGGAAATAGACAATGTATAGTTTCCTGCAGGAAGATTGCCTAATGTTGGAACCAGCGTCACAGAAGGGTTTCCGGGAGAGTTAGGGGTTGGTAGCTCAATGGAGTTGATGGCCACATTTCCTGAAGGACCGGTAAGTTGAAAGTCTACAGGTTGTATAGACGTAGTGACAATGTTTTCATCGAACGCTACGATTACTCCAGGATTGTTACAGTCTGTAGTGACGTTTAAAATAGTTGGGTTAATGTCATCGAATAGTGAAGCGGTTGAATTGGAAAAATCAATGGTATAACCGCTGCTGCTGTTTGACCAATTCATGACGACGAGTGCATAAGTTTGTCCTGCGACAACATTCAGATCGGCATTAAAGGCTGGACCGTTGATATCACCTGGACCATTGCTGTTGCCAGAGCCTCCGGCTGAACTTGAAATACCTGTCGGACCCGAACCAAAGAAAAGTCCGTAAGAATTGCAACTTACTTCGGGTGAGGTTCCGTTCATTATTCCCGCGCAACCGTTATCTGTAATGTTGAACATGCCCCAATCGTAGTCGGCATCAATATCTGAAGGATCAAGAATAAATCCCATGTTTCCCGACTGAGTAACTGTGAAGGTGTACCACATCGAACTCGTTTCGGTTCCGCTGTTACAAGCACCCGTGGGTTCGAATATGTTTCCAAAAGTGGAAGTAGCGTTGGCTTCTGTATAAACATCTTCACACAACTGAGTGGCCCCATTGCAATCGCTAACGCTTTGTCCAAAAATTTTGGAAGCGAACAATGCACAAACGAAACAGGTGGACCAAAATTTCATTCAAAACAGTTAAGGCAGTTGATGCAATTTACTGTTTTTTTGAATGTTAGAGCAATGATTTGGAATTAAAGCGGAATAAACTCGCCAATCTTTTTGTTTTCTATTTGAAGAAGCTGCTTATTCGTTTGAGAGATTTTAAGCAAATTTTCAATGGGTTCTAAAACAGGTTCATCTGAAAGATCGAAACAACCGTAGTGCATTGGAATCATTTTTTTCGCGCCCATTTCTTCTGCTGCACGGAGAGCGTCTTTCGGTGAGATATGATTTTGTTTCATGAACCATTCGGGTTGATATGCGCCAATTCCGATGATGCAATAATCGATATTGAAATAGTCTCCGACTTCTTTCAAATGCGTGTTGTATCCCGTGTCACCACTAAAGTAAATGGTGGTGTTTTCAGAATGAATAACGAATGCTCCCCAAAGGTGTTCATTGTAATCGAACAAACCACGTTTCGCCCAGTGCTGTGAAGGCAGAAATGAAATGGTTAAATTGTTTTTCAAATTAGAAAAAACCTGATACCAGCCCGCTTCCTCAATGATTTTATGTCCAGTTAAACTTCGAATGAGCGACCCCATTTTCAATCCAGTTAACACTTTCGCATTCTTCGATTTTTTTAGAATGCTTTTTAACGTTTTTCCGCTAAGATGATCGCGGTGATTGTGACTTAAAAGGATGTACTCAATTTCGGGCAATTCATTAATATGGAAGGGAAGCGTGGTGTAACGCTTATGGAATGGAGAAAGCTTCTCAAAAACAGGGTCGGTAATGATATTCAGACCATTAATTCGAATGAAGAAACACGCGTGACCAAGCCAAACAATTCCATCTTCGCTTCCTTTTAACCAATCGAAATTTTCTGCAATTTCAGGTCCTTCCATGCCCATTTTTTTTTCGGCTTGAAAGGGATTTGTGGCGCGCTTCCATTTCATCACATCTTTGAAATTCGGTTCGAATTGCGTGTGGAAGTTCATGAAGCGCCCCGAATGATCTAATGGAGTTTTTACTTCAATAAAGTTGGGATAAATGTACTTCAGCGCAGGGTTCTCTGTCTTCTTCATAAACGTAAAACAAAGTAAAGGTAGAATGGTTTGATTCAAAAAGAAAAGGGCCGACGAATCGGCCCTCTTCCACAAATAAAATTAAAATCTTATTGCTTCACGAAACGTTGGTTGCTTGTTCCGTTTGCGTTTTGGTATTGCACATCGTACACACCGTTCGCAAGGTCTGAAACATCAACTTTCGTTGTTCCATTGTTGAAGTTGTTGAATGAACGAACCAATTGTCCGTTTGCATTGAAGATGCGGATGATTCCGTTTTCGTTTGCAGCATCTTGAATATTCAATTCAGAGGTTGTTGGATTTGGGAAAACGCTGAAAGAAGTTTTTGTCAATGAACCTTCTTCAATACCAACTAAATCCAGAGTTACACAAACATAAATTTGATCGTTGTCGGTCACAGGATCAGCAGCGTCTTCTGGTTGAACGTGTATTCCTGGCTCGAAATCGCGCTGAACAATCAAGTGAATTTTATCGCCGTATGCGAACGGAGCCATTGAAGCATAAACGTACTCATATCCATCTTCTTCAAGATCTGGAGTGATGTCAGAAGGATCAGACCATGTTGCTCCGCCGTCATCTGATTTTACAGCGTAAATGTGTCTGAGATATTCTGCACCGTTGAAGTAATTTTCATTAACGGCTTGATAGGAACAGAAGATCGTTCCATCAGCTGCCTCGGCCAATTGTGGATGTGAAGCAATACCGCTGTTTCCATATTGTCCAACTTCAGTAGTTGAAGCGGGGATAGTAGCATCGTAATCTGGGGATATACCAATTTCAAGAACTTCAGTTGCAGGATCAACCATGCTTTCGTTCCAATATGCGATACTACCTGCCAATGGGAAGTAGCTGTATACTGAATCGACAACACCAAGATCATCTGTGTAGAACATGGTTCCGAAAGCAGCGTGAGCTGTTCCGCTTGCGTCGATGAATACAGCCCCCGCACCGTCAGAAGAAAGAATGGTATCTTGAACTCCGTCTAACTCAACGTCAGTTCCTTGATCAATTACGTAGTTGTCAATTGGGAAATCCCAAATTGTGCTGCGGGTCCACGTGCTTCCGTTGTCATTTGAAATCCAGATGTAAGAATCTTGAAGATCTCCGAAGCAGGCGATAGCGATTTTGTTTCCACGTGCGTGAATGGCGTATGTGTCAGCGGAAAACCCTTCAACTAAATTTGTATTTTCTTCACCCGGAAGTAATACTTCAGTTAGATCCCAAGTTGCTCCTCCGTCTGTTGAGCGGTTGTACAAAATTGGGCCAGTCATGCCGTTTGTGTATGCTCCTGCGTTTGGATCTGCAAGGCAAATCATGTGTATGCTGTTTCCATCTGCACCGCCAGAAGTAGCACGAGGCCAGAACATTCCGAATCCAGACGCAGCAGGTACCATTGAGTTAACCCAGTTTCCGGTTCCAACGGCAGCGCGCGACCAAACTTTAATTCCACCTGTTCCACTGTGGTTCATTAAAATTTCTGAACCGTTCGCTGGATGAATCAAGGAAGTCCAACCCGTACGCATACTTTCTACACGTTGGGTAATATCGTCTTGCCAAGCTCCAGCTGTGCGATAGTTGTAGCCTGTTCCGCGGTCAGGATAAGTGTCTGAAGAGTTTGTTGCACTAAAAGTGAAGCAAGCAGCAACACCAGCGTCATCTGCAATGATGCGGTTTTGAATACTATTGTTCGTTTGTAAATCATAAATCGTCGTTCCTACGTACTCTTCTGATTGAATCATGCTCTTCACAGAAGAAACTGCGTAAGGAGCTTTTGATTGTTTTGAAGGGGTGTTACCAACAACGGTGTTGGTATAGGGATTGAATTTAGCAGCCTTATTTTGTGAGGCAGATAATTTGGTTGGAATTTGCTGAGCGCTTGCGCTGAAAGCAACTCCCATTGCCAAGGCAAAGTATAGTCTTTTCATAGTAGTGGTTTAGATTAGCGAACTAATTTAGCAAAAATTGGTTTCATTCAATGTAACTAAGAAAAAAATGCTATGAAAGCGATAATTATCAATATTGGAGACGAATTGTTGATTGGACAAACAATCAACACGAATGCTGCGTGGATGGGGCAATATCTCAATAGCTTCGGAATAGAGGTTGAATCTTCGCATTGCATTTCAGACAAGGGACCTGTTATTTTTAAGGAAATAAACAACGCTTTAAAAAAAGTTGAGGTTATTGTTGTTACAGGAGGATTGGGCCCAACGAAAGACGATATTACCAAACATACGCTTTGCGAATTGTTTCAGACGGAATTGGTCATGCACGAGCCAAGTTACTTACGAGTAAAAGCATTTTTTGAATCACGCGGACTTCCATTTTTAAAGGTAAACGAACAACAAGCTCTTGTTCCTGCGTCGTGCACAGTGCTTGAGAATATGGTGGGCACGGCGAACGGAATGCTGTTCGAGCGAGACGGGCACATTTGTGTTTCACTTCCGGGTGTTCCTTTTGAGATGCAGTATTTGATGCAGCATGAAGTGGTTCCAAGAATTCAGCAAAAATTCGAATTGCCAAAAATTGTTCATCGAACCATTTTAACACAAGGTGTGGGAGAGAGTTTTATTGCCGATCTTCTGACAGACTGGGAAAACTCGTTAGCTGTGGAGGATATTCGTTTGGCGTATTTGCCTTCACCTGGAATGGTTAAGCTGCGCATGTCTATTTATGGTGGCGCCGAGGAGTCGGTATTAAAGGAAAGAATTCAACGCAAAGAGTCAGAGCTGCACGCTATTATTGGTGAGTATATTTTTGGATATGAAAAAGAGACTCTTCAAAGTGTATTGGTGCATCACTTGAAGACAAAAGGAAAAACAGTAAGCTTCGCGGAAAGCTGTACGGGGGGTATGATGGCGCAGAAGTTTACCGATGTATCAGGAGCAAGTGAAGTATTTCAAGCGGGTTGGGTTGTTTATCATGAGGATGCGAAAAAGAAAGAATTAGGCCTAGACGAAGCAGTGATAGAGAATTTCGGGGTCGTGAGTGAAGAAGTTGCTTCTGCCTTAGCCGAAGGAGCAAGAATGAAATCGGGTAGTGATTATGCCCTGTCTTCAACCGGCTGGGCAGGCCCAGAGGGTGGCGATGAAAAGCATGGTTTAGGAACTATTTTTGTGGCCCTGGCTTCGGAAAAAGGAACAATTGTTAAAAAGTTGAAGTTTGGAAAGAACCGCTCTCGCAACCGAGAAATGGCTACAGACACGGCTTTCATGCTTTTGATCAAAGAAATTCAGAAGTAAAAATTGGATTTATTAAAAAAGTGCATATATTTGCACCCCTTTATTCACAAAAACTCATTCTTATGCCACGCATTTGTCAAATTACTGGAAAGAAGACTATCACTGGAAACCACGTTTCCCACTCAAATATTAAGACCCGTAGAAAATTCTATCCAAACTTGCAGTATAAGCGTTTTTGGTTGGCTGAAGAAAGCCGTTGGGTTGAATTGCGCGTGACTCCGAAAGGAATGAAAACCATTAACAAAATTGGTTTAGCTGCTGCAATGAAAAGAGCAAAAGAAAACGGAATCGGATAAGTTTTTTTATATCGAAATTGAAAAAGGTTGAGTTCGCTCAACCTTTTTTGTTGTGTACTCGGGAAATTCTGCTTATTTCCTTATATTTGCAACCCTTAAATTGTTTTGACCAATATTGAATTTACATGCAAAATAGATCGCTACTCTGGATTTTCATTATCCTATTAACCCTTTCAGTTGCCTACCTATTGTCGTTTAGCTTTATCTCGAAAAGCTACGAAAGCGTAGTGTACCAAGCTGTTGAAGAGTCTATCACTGACGATTTAGTAAAAGGTGAATTGTTGAAGAACTACGGTGACACCATGCAGGTTGCTGATTCTCTTCGCGGTGCTGGCTTTGAAGCATACAGAGACAGCATTATCACCATGCGTCACGGAAGTGTTGATGCTTTTGTAAAAGCAAATTTCGATGAAAAGCGTGAAGCGTTGTTTACTGCGAAATACAACAAGGCACTTCGCGACAGTGCAGACGCAGTGGCTTTCCCATTGATGGGTTACAGTTACAGCTATTTGAAATCTCACGAGTTGGCATTGGGTCTTGACTTAAAAGGTGGAATGAGTGTTACCCTCGAAGTAAGTATTCCAGACCTTCTTCTTTCGTTGAGCGATTACAGCACTGACCCAACTTTCCTTGCAACAATTGAAAATGCGAAGAAAGCACAATTGAATAGCACGGCGGATTTCTTGACTCTTTTCGAAGAGGAATGGAAAAAATCTGGAAAGCAAGGGCAGCTATGGAGAACCTTCAGCAATCAATCAAATGAGAACAAGTTCAAAGCGAATGACTCTGACGAAGAGATTATTAAGGCACTTCGTAAAGAAGCGAACGATGCAATTGACAACACTGAGAATATTATTCGTAAGCGTATTGACCAGTTTGGAGTGACTTCTCCAAACGTTCAAAAGCAATCGTTAACAAGCCGTATTGTTGTTGAATTACCGGGCGTTACAGACCAAGAGCGTGTTCGTAAGAACTTGAAGAGCACTGCAAATCTTGAATTTTGGAATACGTATTTCAACGTAGAGATTGCGCAAGCAATGATTGACTTGAACACGGCTTTAGGAAAAATTCAAGCACCAGAGTTGTACGCGCCTGTTCAAGATACAGCGAAGAAAGATTCTACCTCAACTGCTCCAGCAGTTAAACCAGATGACCAATTAACCGAAGACGAGAAGAAGCGTAAATACCCATTGTTTGCGATTTTCGGTCCGAATATTCCAACTGACAACAAAGCTATTCCTTCTGCAATTGCAGGTACAGCTAAGGTTTCAGATATGGAAGCTGTAGACCGCATCTTCAATTCAGATTTAGCGAAGAGCATGTTCCCAAAAGACTTACGTTTGATGTGGGGTGCGAAACCAGAGAAAGGAATTGCAGTTCTTTATGCTATTAAAGCCGATGAATTAAATGGCCGTGCACCTCTTGATGGAAAGTCTATTGTTGATGCACGTCAAGATTTCGATCCAATCAAAGGTGGTGTTGTGGTTGAAATGACCATGAGTCCTGATGTTGGAGCTCCGAAGTGGAAAGAAATGACTGCGAAGAATGCAGCAGACAACAACAGAGCGGTAGCAGTAGTTATGGATAACTTGGTTTATTCTGCTCCTTCTGTAAATGAAGAAATTCCAAACGGAAAATCAGTAATCACATTTGGTTCTGGCGACAACCGCGACAAACAAATTCTTGAAGCAAAAGATTTAGCTGGTTTATTGAAAGCAGGTTCTTTACCAGCTCCAGCAAAGATTATCGATGAAGTTGTTGTTGGTCCTAGCCTTGGAGATGAAAACATCAAAGCGGGTATCTGGTCGTTCGTTGCGGCGTTCATTGTAATTCTTCTTTACATGATATTCTACTACGCTTGGGCGGGTTGGGCAGCAAACGTTGCATTGGTTGCGAACTTATTTTTCTTGATTGGTGCACTTGTATCATTGGGCGGAACATTGACTCTTCCTGGTATCGCGGGTATCGTGTTAACCATGGGTATGGCGGTAGATGCGAACGTATTGATTTACGAACGTGTGAAAGAAGAATTGCGTTTAGGTAAGCCTGTCTCTGTGGCGATGCTTGACGGATTTAAGAAAGCATTGGGCGCGATCATCGATGGTAACGCAACAACATTAATCTCAGGTTTAGTCTTGTTGGTTGTTGGAACAGGACCTATGAAAGGGTTCGCAACAACTTTGATCATTGGTATTTTCACTACGTTATTCACGGCAATCATCATTTCTCGTTTGATTCTTTACAAGCGTTTAGACAGCAAGAAAGAAATTACCTTCTATAGTAACATTACCAAGAACTGGTTCACTAAAATGAACTACGACTTCGTAACCAAGCGCTTCTTGTACTACGGTATTTCTGCTACCATTTTGATCGCAGGTGCGGTTTCATGGACTACACGTGGATTCAACATGGGTGTTGACTTTGTTGGAGGAACGTCATTCAAAGTGAAGTACGAAGAGAAGGTTGATCCAGAAGCAGTTCGTAGCGCCCTTTCAACTGCATTGGTTGAAAACGGAAACGCTGCAGCAAGCACTGTTCAAGCAATTGGTACTGCTGGTAATGAATTAAAGATTACGACTAACTATTTAATCAACGACAATTCGAACGACGTTGCACAGCGAGTGCAAAACGACGTAGACAAAGCGTTAGGTACAGTTGGAAAGCACGAGATTACTACTTCGTACAAGGTAGATGCTTCTATGAGTGATGACTTTAGAGCAGAAGCGGTTTGGGCTGCTGTACTAACATTATTGTTAGTAGGTATTTATGTTGTGTTCCGCTTCCGTAAGATTGACTTTGCAATTGGTGCAACTGTGGCCTTGTTCCACGATGCGTTGATGGTAATCTGTGCATTCACTTTGTTGAACGGGTTGGTTCCATTCACATTGGAAGTGAATCAAAACTTTATCGCTGCAATCTTAACAGTAATCGGTTATTCGATCAACGATACTGTTGTAATCTTTGACCGTATTCGTGAATACTTCCGTGAGCGTCGTAACCCAGAGTTGAAGTCTACGATCAACGATGCGTTGAACAGTACCCTTGGTCGTTCGATTAACACGTCTATGACGGTGTTATTGACTTTAGGTGTAATGTTCATCTTCGGTAGCGATGATATTCGCGGATTCGTATTCGCAATGATTATCGGGGTAATAAGCGGGGTATACTCTACCTTGTTCATTGCAACTCCGATTGTAGTGGATATGCGTAAATTATTTGGGAAGAAGGAAGCGAAATAATTTCGCTTCAATACTACTTTGAAAGTGCCGGGATTTTCCCGGCATTTTTCTTTGAATCACATTCATCAAGCTTACCTTTGCGACATGAGTACCGGCGAGATTCTAATGATATTGTTTATTTACCTTTTGCTTTTCGGAGCGAAGGGTGTGCCCTCTATCGCTCGCACGTTGGGAAAGACCATGTATCAATTTCGCAACGCTGCGAAAGATGTTCAAGATGAAATATTGAAAAGCGCCGATGAAATGCGCAAACAAGCGCGAGCAGAAGTGCCCTTAGATCAATTGATGAATGAGGAAGAGCCCGCACCTATTCGTCCAGCACCTCCTGTAGCGCCTCCTATTCAACAAGAAACGAAAACAATTCCTGCCGATGATGTTCAGTCAGGAGGAACTGTATAGTTCAAACGGAGAAGAACTTATTCTTCATCACGGTATTTTTCAATCCTTTTCCATTCAAGATTTTCTTGTATTGCCTTGGCAGCAAAACACCATTCGTGTATTTGGAAAAGAGCATTTGGAGCCGCGCTTAACGTGTTATTTCGGTCCTGCATATACTTATTCAACAGTTCATTGGGAGGCTAAAGAAATTCCAACAGTTCTTTTTCAACTCAAACAAAAAATTGAAGCCTTAGCGAATACAGAATTTAATGCGGTGCTCTGCAATTACTACAGAGACGGGCAAGACAGCATGGGTTGGCACAGCGACAATGAAAAAGAAATGGATTCTTCAGTTATTGCTTCGGTGTCTATTGGAGGTGAACGCATGATTAAATTCAAATCGCGAAATGATAAGAAAACGTTATCTTTTCCTCTGCCCCACGGCTCGTTGCTGTTGATGAATAATTTCCAAGAAAATTGGCAACATGCCATTGGGAAAGTTAAATCTGCTTCACCCCGAATAAACTTCACTTTTCGAAAGATGCATTGTTAGACGGAAGAGGACATTCCGCTTCACCATGTTTTTCAGTTTGTTCTTATCTTTGCACCCTATGAGTTTGGCAGGCAAAACCGCGGTAAATGACACCGCTAAGCAAATGTTACTTGACGACTATTTCTTGGCTTGTTTGAGCCGTGAAGCTTCGTTGTTGGGTAGAAAGGAAGTTCTTACTGGAAAAGCCAAATTTGGTATTTTCGGTGACGGAAAGGAATTGGCGCAAATAGCCATGGCCAAACAATTTCAGAACGGTGATTGGAGATCGGGTTATTACCGCGATCAGACGTTTATGATGGCCATTGGGCAGCTTACTGTTCAGCAATATTTCGCGGCGCTCTACGCGCACACAGATACTGAGAAGGAACCGTCTTCAGGTGGAAGACAGATGGGAGGGCATTTTTCTACACGTGTTTTAGATTCAAACGGAAATTGGAAGAATACGATGGAGATGAAAAATTCATCTTCAGATATTTCGCCGACAGGCGGACAAATGCCTCGATTATTGGGATTGGCGCAAGCTTCGAAATACTACAAGGCGAATACTGACCTTCATTCGAGAACGCAGTTTTCAAATAAAGGAAATGAAGTAGCTTTTGGAACCATAGGTGATTCAAGCACTTCAGAAGGTTTGTTCTGGGAAACCATGAACGCTTCTGCTGTTTTAGGCGTGCCTATGTGCATGTGTGTTTGGGACAATGGATGGGGAATTTCAGTTCCGAAAAAATATCAGACTGCTAAGGAAAGTATCTCGGAATCGTTGAGTGGAATGCAGAGCGAGCCGGGTGAAAGAGGAATAAAAATATTCAAGGCGAAGGGTTGGGATTACGCGGAATTGATGCTCAAGTTCGAGCAAGCTGTTAAGCATTCGCGCGCACACCATCAGCCTGTTTTAATTCATGTTGAAGAAATTACTCAACCGCAAGGGCACAGCACGAGCGGTTCTCACGAGCGTTACAAGACAAAAGATTTGTTGGAATGGTATGAAGAGTTCGATTGTATTGTTCAGTTTGGAAAATTCTTGACAGATAAAAAAGTTGCGAAGCAAGAAGAGTTAGACGAGCTGCGCGCGAAAGCAAAAGCGCAAGCACGCGCCGAACAACGCGCTGCATGGGACGAATTCCGCGCGCAGATTCAGGCCGACGTGAACGCGGCCATTGCTTTGCTCGAAGCAGCAGGACAATCGGAAGCAGCAGCTTCATTGAAAAACAACGGAGAAGCAATTCGCAAAGATGTTTTCGAAGCCATTCGAAAAGTATTGCGCACGGTTCGTGGGCAACACTCCGCTGAAATTCAAAATATAAAAAATTGGTTAGCCAGTGCGCAAGAGCGCATGCACAAAGCATACAGCAGCGACCTTTACAGTGAGCGTCATGATTTAGATCGCTCGGTTCCTGTTCAATATGCAGGAGATGCGGAAATGGTTGACGGACGCGTTGTGCTTCGCGATTTTTGGGATGCTAAACTTTCCGAAATGCCCGAGGTATTAATCTTCGGTGAAGACGTTGGAAAGATTGGCGGAGTGAATCAAACGTGTGAAGGCCTTCAAGAAAAATACGGAGAATTACGCGTGAGCGATACGGGTATTCGCGAAGCAACAATCGTTGGACAAGCCATAGGTTTGGCCATGCGCGGACTACGTCCGGTTGCGGAAATTCAATACTTAGACTACATCTACTACGCGCTTCAAATTATGCGCGACGATTTAGCTACGGTGCGTTACCGTTCTGCTGGCGGACAGATGGCTCCGGCGATTATTAGCACGCGCGGACACAGATTAGAAGGCATTTGGCACAGCGGAAGCCCTATGGGTGCTATCATTAGCAGTGTTCGTGGAATGGTGGTGTGTGTTCCAAGGAATATGACACAAGCCGCGGGAATGTATAATAATTTGTTGAAAGGAAACGATCCTGCTTTGGTGGTTGAGTGTTTGAACGGTTATCGCAAGAAAGAAAAAATGCCAAGCAATCTTTCTGAAATGGTTGTTCCTATTGGTGTTGCAGAGGTGGTGAAGGTAGGAAGTGATATCACTGTTGTATCGTACGGAAGTACTCTTCACTTGTGTTTGAACGCAGCCGACGAGTTAGCGAACATGGGAATTTCTGTCGAAGTGGTAGACGCGCAAACGCTTCTTCCATTCGATACAACAGGCGTTTCAGCTTCAAGTGTTCAGAAAACAAATCGCTTGGTTGTGGTAGATGAAGACGTGGAAGGCGGAGCTTCGGCTTACTTGTTAGATCAAATCATTAACAAACAAGGTTCTTTCAACTACTTAGACGCGCAACCCATAACGGTTACTTCAAAGCCGCATTTACCGGCCTATTCAACCGATGGCGATTACTTCAGTAAGCCGTCTGTTGACGATATCGTTGAAGCTATTTATGCGGTGATGTCAGAAGGAAATCCTGCAAGATTTCCGAGGATTTAGAAATCATAAATAATTCCAAAAGCAGGAATAATGCTTCCATTCACATTCGGAATGAGAATCGGAATTCCGTTGCTTCCATCTGCACGCAAGGCTTGTCCGTCAGTAGTGGCGAAACCACTGTTGTCGGCATTGCGTTGGAACGAATAAAGGTCTTGGCTGTAGCTCTTCGCGTTGGTGGCGTTTTGAATGTCTATGAAGAAGTCAAGTGAGGATTTCTTGAAGTTTATCTTCTTGTCGATACGAATATCTAACTGGTTGAAGACCGGCAAGCGCTGACTGTTCAGCTGCGTAAAATCGAACGATCCTGTTCCAAGCGTTACATAATTCAATTGCGAAGAGGTCATGTCGTAAGGCGTGTAAGGCGCGCCACCTGCAAGTCTGTACTTGACACCAAGTTCATATCCGTTCTTGAATTTCTTTCCGAAAATAACAGAAAGCAAATGTCTGTTGTCCCATGCTGAAGGTGCGTAGGTTCCATTCGCTCCAGTGAATTCACTTTTGAAGAAGGTGTAGGAAGCGGTTAAGAAATAGGACTTCGTGAATTTTTGTTGAAGGAATAATTCGAATCCATACGCACGTCCTTCCCCACTAGAAGTTACAGCTTCATTTCCAATTGCGCCATAGACAGAACCTTGGTTAGCAAGTGAAACACCGGTGATTACTGAAACCGGATAATTGCTGTATTGCTTGTAGAATCCTTCAGCCGTGATTCTTAAACTGTTCTTTGGAAGGAACTCAAATCCGTATACGTAGTGATCGCACAAGATGTAGTCGCTATCGCGATTGACTGATCTTCCGTCTTGCTTGAATCCAAGCACAGTGTATACCGGTAGCTTCGCATATCTTCCAACAGAAGCATTCATGTTCCACTTTTCGTTGATAGCAAATGATGCCGCTATACGCGGAGAGAGCGCGTTTAACGGATTGTTTCCAGTTGTGGTGAATGTGTTCATGTCGGTGCGAATTCCGCCCGTTAATGAAAGCCTTTCGCCAAACATCTTTTTATTTATTGAAACAAATGCACCGTAACGTGCGAAGTCGATGGCGTTATAGAATGAAAGATTGATTTGCGGAACAATAACAGCCCCTGTGCTATCTGAAATGGCGGGAGCAAGTCGCGTGAAGAAATCGTTGTTGTATTTCACATATTGTGCAGACAATCCGTAGATTATTTTCCAATCGCCGAAGAACTTATTTACTTCCCAACGCAACTTGTTTTCGATTTCTTGGCTAATACTTTTCAAGGTTCTACGCGACTCGTTTTCTACGTCGTTGTCTTCGAAACGATCGAGTCTATTTTCGAACATGTTTCGACTTAAACTTAAATTGTAGTAACCATTATCGAGGGTGTGTTTCAGCGTGAAACCAACGGTATAGTTCCATTGATTGATATTCGGATTCGAACGGATGATGTATTCTTTCGTTGGATCTGATGTCTTTGGAACGGCAAATGAGAATTCATCGATTGCACCCAAACCGATTGCTGTTAACGTGTTTTTCTTGTTGAGTTGTGTGTTGATTTTGTATTGAAAATCCCAGTAGTTCGGACGAATCGGAAGATCGATTAGCGCGAAGAAATACTGCAAGTATGAACGTCGAACCGAAGCTAAGAATGTGGTATTCTTTCCAATAGGACCTTCTAGCGTGCCCGCCACTTCTGTGCTTGAGACACGACCGTTTCCTTTAATGTGTTGTGCGTTTCCGTTTCTCTGTTTGAATTGTAGAACAGAAGAAAGGGCGTTGTCGTATTTCGCATTGAAGCTACTGCTATTCAGGGTAGCCGTTTCAATGAAGCTTACGTTAATAATTCCTTGTGGTCCTCCGGATGATCCTTGCGTGCTGAAGTGGTTGATTTGTGGAACTTCAATTCCATCTAAATAATAAACGTTTTCACTAGGCGCTCCTCCACGAATAAGTAAGTCGTTTCTTTCTCCGGCACCGGATAAACCACCAACACCAGGAAGCGCTTGAATTACTCTTGAGATGTCGAAATTTCCACCCGGATTGCTTCTAATTTCTTCTGCAGTAAGGCTTTGCACGCTAAGTGGCGTCTCTGTTGCTTTTCCGTAGGTGTAACGTTTAATCTCGAGCGTGTTTAATTGCTCGCTACTTCGTTCCAATTCAACAGTGAACGTATTTGTATTTCCATTTGTAACAACTACATTAAACAGATTGGTTGGAAGGAAATTCAACAAAGAAATTTTCACGTTGTAGGTTCCCGGTTGAATTTTTTCAATGAAAAATTTTCCATCTACATCGGAAACAGCGCCCAACGAGGTGTTTTCTAACACAATGGTGGCGCCGACTAGCGGAGTTTGGGCATTTTTGTCAATGACTACACCAGAGATACTTCCGTTTTGTGCGGAAACAATAGAACAGGCAATGATTGCAATGAAAATGAAGAGAGAACGCAACATGATTTTCCTAAGTTTATTTTGAAAACAAAGGAAATACAGATTTGTTTATCCGCGAACGAATAACCAACCAATGCCTTTTCCAATACCAACGAAAAGGTATCCGAGTGGACCGAGCTTTTGTTTCTGATTTACGCTAACAGTAAGGGTTGAGAAGCGAACGTCGTGTTCCATCTTAATCATTTGTCCGCGGAGCTGATCTATCTCAGTGTTCAAACGTTCCAATTCTTTTTCCACCTTTAGCGCTGCTTCAACGTTTTCTGCTTTTGCTAATAATTCGAGGTAACGTGTGCGAGCTTTTTCAGCATTGTCGAGACGAATTTTAATGTCGGCGTAGTTGTCTGAAACGTCTGTTGTTGAAACACTCTTGCTCGTAAGTTTTCCTAATTTCGATACTTGAGCAATGGTTCCATCTAACTTTTCAGATTCAATGCGAATGGTAATTCGGTAGTTGCTTTTGCTGACCACATAACCTTTTTGTTCTGCTGCAATGCGTGTGATTTGCGAGATAGTGGTATCAGAATTTTTAACGGTTATTCCCATGTTCGCGTTGTACACCAACATTTTCGGACCGCTGTATTCCGTTTTTGAATTAAAGTCGCTATAGCTTTTTCTTTCTTCAGAATCTAGTTTGCCATTGGCATTGGCGTATAGAGCGTCAGCCTGGACTTCAAACGCTCCATTGGTATTGTTATCGTAATCATATGCCGCTGATTTTTCGTAGGCGCAAGAAGTGAGAAAAGTCGAAGCAAATAGAACGGTTGCAAACAGGAAGGGAATACTCGTTAAACGCATGTTTTGTGTTAGTTTTGTGAAGTCAAAATTAACAAGAGAATGAAGGATTTATTATCGAAGTACGAAAATAAGAAACCGGAAGTCGTTTTTGAATGGAACGATCCGTTTACAGAAGCGCAGGGGTGGGTAGTTATAAATTCATTGCGTGGTGGTGCTGCAGGTGGTGGAACCCGCATGAGAGCTGGCTTAGATAAGCACGAGGTGTTGTCTCTTGCTAAAACAATGGAAGTGAAATTCACGGTAAGCGGACCGCAAATTGGCGGTGCGAAGAGTGGAATTAATTTTAATCCGGCCGATCCTCGAAAGAAAGAAGTTCTTCAACGATGGTATGCTGCGGTTACACCGTTACTGAAACATTACTACGGAACAGGTGGTGATTTGAATGTAGACGAGATTCACGAGGTTATACCTATGACTGAAGAATGCGGTGTTTGGCATCCGCAAGAAGGTGTATTCAATGGGCATTTCATGCCAACGGAAGCTCAGAAGGTTAAGCGCATTGGAAATTTGAGAAGAGGAGTAGTGAGCATCATTGAAGACGAGAAGTTTTCTCCAGATGTGAACATGAAATTTAAAGTAGCCGACATGATTACGGGTTATGGAGTTGCTGAAAGTGTTCGTCATTTTTTCGAAATATGGAAAAACGAAAAGAGCCTTGTAGGCAAGAAGGTGATCGTTCAAGGTTGGGGAAATGTAGGTGCGGCTGCTGCTTTTTACATGAGCCAAGCTGGCGCTTCAGTTGTTGGAATTATAGACAGAAATGGCGGATTGATTAACGAAAACGGCTTGTCATTTGAAGAGATTCGCACGTTGTTTTTGAATCGTGTGAACAACACGTTGGTTGCTGAAGGCATGCTTTCGTTCGAAGAAATCAATGCGAAGATCTGGGATCTTCAAGCCGATGTATTTCTTCCGTGCGCAGCTTCACGCTTGGTGAGTCAAGAGCAAGCAGAGCGCATGCACAAGGCAGGCGTTTCGGTTATTGCCTGTGGAGCGAATGTTCCGTTTGCGGATCAGCAAATTTTTTACGGACCTATTTCAGAATGGTGCGATGCGCATTTCAGTGTTGTTCCAGACTTCATTGCGAACTGCGGAATGGCAAGAGTATTTGCTTATTTGATGAGCGATGCTGAGGTAGACATTTCTGATGAAGGAATTTTTTCTGACACATCAAAAATTATTCGCGATGCGCTGAAGAATGTTCATCAACAAGGAAGAGAAGAGCAATTCGTTTCGAAGCATGCTTTTGAAATTGCATTAAAAAAATTAGTTTAAGATGATCTATTTACAAGCCGCACCGGAAGGAGCAACCTATGAGAAATCGTTGGATTTAATTGGACTTATCTTCAAGGGAGGATGGGTAATGATACCGCTCTTGCTTCTCTCTATTTTAACGATTGTTATTGTAATTGAACGCTACCTTTTTTTGGGAAAACAGGGTGTGGGGAAGAAGAACAATTTCGAAGGGTTTTTAGCGGCTTTAAAAGTTGGAAACAACAAAGAAGCCATGCGTTTGTGTGAGGAAGACAATGCCGCATGGTCACGCATTTTCCAATATGCAGCGCTAACCGAAATCTCTGGTGACGAGCAGGAGAAATTAATGGAGCAAGCTGCAAATGTTGAAGTGGCTTATTTAGAAAGAAGATTGAACGTATTATCTATTGTTGCAGGAGTAGCGCCATTGTTGGGATTCATAGGAACCATTGCGGGAGTAATTACAATCTTCTTTGATATTTCAACCACAGCAGATATTAGTATCGGAGTAATTTCGGAAGGTCTTTACCAGAAGATGGTTTCTTCTGCAGCTGGATTGGTGGTTGGAATTATTGCCTTCGTGTTTTATCAGTTGCTTCAAAATTCTGTAGATAAGTTTGTTGCACAAATGGAGGAGTATTCTCTTCAACTTAAAACATTATTCCTTCAAGGAAAATGAATATAAAAAGAAGAAAGAAAAGAGGTGCTGTTGTAAACACGCATGCGCTGAACGACATTATGTTCTTCTTGCTTTTGTTTTTTCTTATTCTTTCTACGTTGGCGAATCCGAATGTGATTAAAGTGCTTTTGCCTGAAGCTGGCGAGACGCAGCAACGTGAACCGAAGAAGTCTTTACAATTGGCCGTAGATGAATATCACGTTTATTATCTCGACGGTGAAAAAATGAGTGTTGAGCAATTGGGTCAGCGATTGGAATACATTGGAAAAACTTTCCCGGAGAGCACTTGTTCCATTTCAATGGATCGGAATTTACCTGTTCAAGATTTGGTGGAAGTGATGCAGTTGGGCGCGAAGAGCGACATTCGCATGTATTTGAAAACAACGAAAGAGGAAGGACAATGATAACGGCTATTCTAGTAGTTTTCGTTTTGGCTTATGTGTGTATTGCAGCGGAGCATGCCGTTAAAATCGATAAAGCAGCTACGGCCCTTATTGCAGGCGTTTTGTGTTGGACGTTTTTAGTGCTTGCTCCAACTGGAATTTCACACGAAGTGTTGGAAGGAAGACTGGGTCATCACATTGAAGAGATTTCCGGAATCTTGTTGTTTTTGATGGGTGCTATGACCATTGTTGAAATTATTGACGCGCACAACGGATTCTCAATTATTACAGATCGCATTTCAACTCAGAGTCAGGTTAAATTGCTTTGGATTATTTCTTTGCTTTCGTTCTTTTTGTCTGCTGCGTTAGACAATTTAACAACCGCCATTGTTATGGTGAGTTTAGCACGAAAGCTAATTAGCAATCAAAAGTCGCGATGGTTTTTTACAGGTGTCATTGTCATTGCAGCGAACGCAGGAGGTGCGTGGAGTCCAATTGGAGATGTGACGACAACAATGCTATGGATAGGTGGTCAACTCACTACAGGTCCTGTCATTTCAGAACTTTTTCTTCCGAGTTTAGTCAGTCTTTTAGTCCCAGTAATTGTTTTATCGTTTGTGTTGAAGGGAAACTTGGAGCGACCTGATTCAAACGAAACAACGACGAGTGATTTAGCTCGTTCAAAGCAAATGATCGTATTTGTTTTGGGATTAGGTGGATTGTTATTCGTTCCAGTTTTCAAGACGCTCACGCACTTGCCCCCGTTCATGGGAATGATGATTTCGGTGGGAGTGCTTTGGCTCGTTACAGATCTTATGAACGGAAGAAAAATGGATTCCGATAAGGCGAAGTATTCTGCGTTGAGTGCTTTGCGAAAAATTGATATGCCTTCTGTTCTTTTCTTTTTGGGAATTTTACTTTCAGTGAGTGCGTTGCAAGAGGCTGGACATCTGACTCAGCTTTCTTTTTGGTTGAAAGATCAGCTTAACAATTCCTATGCGATAAATATTGCGATAGGTGTTCTATCTGCGGTAGTAGACAATGTTCCGCTGGTTGCTGCAAGTATTGGAATGTATCCGGTTGAAGCAGCGGGCACAGCTGATGTTTGGGCTTCGCACTTCGTTCAAGACGGAACGTTTTGGCATTTCTTGGCCTACACTGCAGGCACCGGCGGCAGTATGCTAATCATAGGATCTGCCGCAGGTGTTGCTGCAATGGGGCTAGAGAAGATGTCGTTCACCTGGTATTTGAAAAACATTTCACTTTGGGCCCTACTCGGTTTCTTTAGTGGCGCAGGAGTTTATATTCTCATGCACCTCTAATTAGTTTTCAATTACGAATTTTTCAGTTTTCGTCTTTCCATCTTCCAATACAAATTGCAACAAGTAAATTCCGCTTGGAAAAATTACATCGAACGAAATTTCAGAGCATTGTTGCTCCAGTCCTTCGTCAATCACACTTCCTGAAGTCGAGAGAATTTTCCATTTTACACTTTTATTTTTCCTGTCGAGTTTCAATTTGAATTCGCCATTGTTGATGGAAGGAATAATTTTTTCCGAATGAACATTCAATTGCTTATTGTCGGAAAAGCAGGTGAAGAACATGACTTCTTGCGGACCGAGAATATCAATTCCAAATGGAAAATTTGAATTGCTTAAACTCGTGAAGATTGAATCGCTCACGTTCGAAGTTAACGCTGTTGTGTTATTCAATTCAGCCGCTGTTAGGGCTTTCCAATAGAGTAGCTCTTCCAATTCTTCTCCTTCGATGTTGCAAGTGTTCAGTTGATCTAGAATGGCGTGACACAAGTTTGAATTTCCCAAAGAGCGGAAGAGTTGTGCTTTAGAAAGTTCAATCCAGAATTGTGAATGGAAAGAGGAATCACTCACGGTGCTGTCTGTGCAGGCGTTCAAGGAATTCACATATCGTTGTACAGCAATTTCGAACGATTCAGAATTGTTTTCTGGAATTATTTCTCCGCGAAGAACAAGTTCTTCAATCATCTTTTTCATCATACCTATTCCCCAATTAGAAAGTGAACGAATCTCGCTGTTGCTTCTGTCCAATGGTGAAGTGAGAATTTCATGGAAGAGTTTAACGGATCGTTTTCCTTCGAACGAACTATCTGTTGCGTAAGCCAATGTTGCCGCCAACGAGAGTGCAGAATCTAACGGCATTTGTCCATATTCTGTGGTAGAAATCAAAGGCAAATCGGAAAGTGTTTTTTGTTGCGAGTTCATCTGTGTGATTGATTTAGTTGGACTAAGTGTTCCGATGGCTGAAGGACATAGCGTAGATACAGCGACAGATGGACTAAGCATAATTGGACAGAGATTTCCGTTTGAACACGCATTCGAAGTGAACAGAGAAATACCTGAGCTCCCCGATGCAATAGGAAGCCATTCGTTTTGAGCGCTTGCTAATGCAATAGGTGCGCAGCTTGCAGAGGTTATGGTTGCAATGTTTCCACAAAGATTGCAATCGCTGGCGCCATTGAAAGCATTGAATCCTTTGTTCAATAAAGGGGTTGCGCTATGATAGAAATGAACATGCTCATCGTTCAATTCGAAAAGATTGTATCCGCCTGCACTGCTCGAGGACATGTTTAATACACACCCTTTTCCAATCTCAAGGGCAGTTCCGTTCTGCGAAAATTCAGAACAGCGAATGGTAAAGACGCCTCCTTTCTTTTGTGCGGCGATTCCGTTGTTATTGAAGGTGCAAGAGGTTAATCCGATTTCAATCAGACTATAATCTGAAAGTGCAACGGTGTTGTTTTCGAATGCTGAATTTTTGATTTTACTCAGTGACTTCAAATGTTCAGAGAACAGATTTGATGCATTGAATAGACATTCTTCGAAATTGTAGTTTCCATAGTGAATACTAATTGCACTGTTGTTAGTGAAATCTGAATTTACTGCTGAGAGTTTTCCATAGTTGCTTTTTATTCTGCAATTGTTGGAAGAAGAGTTTAAGAAGGAAAGACTGTTATAGTCGACTTGACACAATGCATTTTCATCTCCGATGATTTCTATCTTGTTTAAGAGCAGTCGTTGGTAAGAAAGAAGCGTTGCGTTTTCTTCAAGTTCGATTTTTCCGTTTTCAAATCGAATGTAATTGGCAGTTCCCGATTCGTTGAACATAGCGCCTTCATGAATGCGTAACAGTGTGTTTTCAGAATCAAATCCTTCAACATTCATTCGACTTCCCGAAGCGAAGATTACATCTGTTTCATTCCATGCGGAATACACGTCGAAGCCTCCAAGAATGGCTTCAACATTGAAATCGGATTGTGCGGTTAGGTGAATTTGTCCACCACGAAATTCAATGGAAGCGTCTGTGTTATTCAAGACTACTTCTCCCGAAGAGAAAACGATTTTCCCTCCAGGAAGAAGTACAACTTTACCTTCCACTTGAAGTGTACCGCCCAGTAGGTTTAGGGTGGAATTGTTTTCGAGAATGAGCTGTCCATTCGGATGAATGAATAACGTTCCATTACTCTGAAGATTAATGGTTGTTGTCTCTTGAACATTCAAAGAGGCGTTTACGGTTCCCGTTTCATCGCCGATGTAGAGAGAACCTCCTTCACGAATAACAATGCTTCCTTGGCCGCAGTCATTACCTGTTTCAATGATTACTTCATCCCCTGGAAAGACAAGGCTATTCAGGGAAGAATGACTTTCTCCCAATGCACCAATGCTTATCACGGTGTTGTTTTCAATAATGGTTGAAGGAAGGACTTGTAAACCGGAATTTCCAAAGTTGAAGTTCGATCCGTTTTCCACATTCATTCTGAAAACCGAATGTCCATTCGGTAATTCATCGGCAAATACTTCTTCAGCAATGAAAGCCAAATTTCCGTAGTTGATTCCTGAGTGTGGTTGGTTGTTTCCTGAAGGGGCATACCAATTATCGAAAAGAATTTCTTCTTCATTTATTGCAGTAAAAGGTTCGTTAACATTGCAATGTAGCGCACTGGTTGTTGGAACGAAGTTGTGATACAATTCGAATTGATCGGTATTGATTGTGCCACACGCGCTGTTGAACGCAGCGGTTTCGTTAATCGCGTCTACAAACTCTTTGATGGAAGAAGAATAGCCTCCGCATGAATAGTCGAACGGAAGTGCATTCACTGAAACCAATGGTCTAGCGCTATACTGCGAAATGGAAATGCTTAAAAAATCGAGGTCTACTTCAGTGAGTTTTAAGTCGGCAACAACTCTGTGCGTGCTGGTATTTTCAACATAGTCGTTCGAACCGGGTAGCGGAAAAAATTTCAATCTGAATTCATCTCCGTCTACAAAATTCGATGCGTTGCATGATTCGGTTAATAATGGTTCTGTGGTGTTGGTTGAAAGTCCAACTCCATTTTTGTTACCATTCGCAACCGCAATGTTTCTGCAATTTCTTGGAAGTCCCATGCTGTTGAGTTCGGATTGAAAGTTCAAGAAGTTGGTTGGAAGGAGCGGATCAGGAACACCCCATTGGTAGAAGAGTAATTGCTGTGCTGCTGGACGCTGCAGTTTGTCGTAAACAAAGCTATGGGCGGCAGAACTGTGCGGAGCCATGAAATGTAGCGTTGACTGAAGGCTTAGTGGAATGTAGGCACCTAAATGGGGTGCGTCGAGGCTTATGTATAATCGCGCGCAGTGCTGTTTGTTTTGAATTTCCATGTTACGAAGGGCATATCGCGAGATTAATCCTCCCATACTTGCTCCTGCAACGACAATGCTTTCATTGCTGTTTTTATGAGTGTTGCAGAGGCGAATTATTTTTTCAACGAGGGCGGCATTTTCTCGAATGTCGCGTGCACCGTCATAAAAATCTACCAGCACTAAATCATATCCGTGTTGTTGAAGCGTGTCTATCCAGTAGGGCATTAGTTCGAGCATGGCGTATTGTCCGGTCGACGCGCCAGAAGAAAACGCATCCCATCCGAATGTTCCATTTCTTGTTGTAAGGTGGTCGGTTCCGAAGTCAATCCCTTCAACAAAAACAAAAGGCTTATCGAAGACACCGTCTGTGCTCAGCAGCGTATAGGCGTTTCCTTTTACTAAGTTTCCTGCAACAAGGGTGTCAATTTCAAAGGAGCTGCTTACTTGCCAAGGAGCGGTGTCTGGCACAATCAAGCTCTTCGCTTCCACTTGAAATTTGATTCCCGTTTTTTTCGTTGTTCCGTTTACGGAATATTTTACAGCAACAGAAAACCAATTTGTGTTGGAAGGAATGACGGTTGAAATGGAATTGTTTACGAGCGAATTCCACGTCATTCCTTGATCGAAACTGATTGCTTGAATGGTCGTGTTCGAGTAGTAGTTCGATTGAATGAAGCTACCCGTGTTGAACACATGAATGCCGGGAGTAAGTGTTTGTGAATTGCTCAGAATGAATTGGCTGGTATCGGCTGTATTGCTCGACTCGCGCATGTATTGAACATCCCACACTTCCAAGTGTGTTGTATTATTCGTGTTGGGAAGATTGCGAATGTGGTTTGCGTAATCTGGGAAATAGAGATGGGTCGAATCTTTTCCGCATAGAAAAAGAAATGCGTCGTTTGCGGCTTGACCTTTTGAAAAAACAAGAGAGTTGTTTTTAGATAGGCCTTGACTGAACGCTGTTGATTTCACAACAGGTGTGTAGGTGCTCTGCGCGAAAGTGATGAGCGAGCAAAGGCAAAAAAGGAAGATAGAGATTTTTTTCATGGGTTTAGTAGTATAAGATGTATGTATTTATTTCATTGGCCTGAAGAGGATCTAGAGTTATCCATTCAGAAGAATAGTTACCGGAGGCGTAATGCTTTTTTATTTCAAGAAGAATGGGAGAATGTGCGGGCACATCAAAGAAGCATTCTGCTCCATGTCCGGCTATATCGGCCTCTTGTGTTATTCCTCGAAAGCCATTGCTCACTTCGAAGGAAGCGCCTACAATGTTCTGCTGCGTGTTTGCATCGTCAATGAGTTGAATTCGCAAACTTGCTTTGCACGAAACTGGAATGGCCATTGAAGGATTTCCTGCATGGAAGGAAACATCTGTGAATCCGAATTCAGAATATTGATCAGAAGAATTCGCAACGGCTTTGGCAACATCGACTGTTGCATCTTTCGGCATTTCGAATTCACCGTTTTCATTGGCAACGGAGATGAAGGAAGGCACGTAGTTAACTGTACTTCCGAATCCTTCGAGTTCGTACCATTGCACTTGCGCGAAAGGAATAGGCACGTTGGAGCCTTGCTCAACAACGCGACATTGAATGTTGGGAATGGGGTTCTCTTTGTCGCACGAATAGAGCGAGAGCAAAAGAGAAAGGGAGAGAATTGTTTTTTTGGTTTTCATGACTCAAATAATTTTGAGCCAAAGGAAGAACCACTTGGCACCTCATGTTTATGCCAAATTCCTATAAGTTATATGCTGTTTATTCGGTTAGATCAAGTTTGTACTTGTCGGCAAAAGACTGTTGCGCGTTTTCGAAATCTTGTTGTGTGAAGACCGATTCATTCTGAATAAACATGCGCAGAACCCTGCAGCTATCGGTGGTTGCGAAAGATATTTGCTCTTGCGGAAGTTGATGTAAATTGCAAAGGGGCTTGTAATAAGTGGAAAGAATTTCCTGAAATTTTTCTACGGTTCGAATAGCAGGATTAACAAGCAGCGTATCTTCTTTGAAGGTGCCAATTTCATTTAAATTTTCTTTGGCTGTATTCAATGTTGATTCCGCTTTGGAATAGAATTCATTTAAGTTTTGCGGTTGACCCAATTGTTCTTCCAATTGAAAAATGGCGACCCCGCAAGTCTCTAGTTCAGCTGTTATTTTGTTATTATAATCTCTTGCCTTCTCTTGATCCGTTGCGCACGAAGTGAAGAAGAGCAAAAGGGCTATTCCAGCTATTCGATTCCGAAGACAATTCGCACCGGTCATGAGGCAAATGTAAGATGCTTTGCAAATTGCGAAGCATCTTACCTGGTATCTTTCTTAAGATTGTTTCTTTCTGAAATCAAGGGTTGAACTAAACCCAACTTGAAGGGTATGGTTGTTTTCAATTTTAACTCCGTCAGACTTCATAAGGAGTTGATTCATGTAACCGATTTCTAGTTTTCCCCATTTTGGAAATTTATAACCGATTGCAGCATAGGCGCGGTTTTGATCAAAGATGTTGGCTTGAACATTTTCTCCGAAGTTGACGAAGGCTTCATCGTAACAAGAGAAGTAAAGTGATTTGTCTTCAATGGTTTTTCCTTTAAATGGAACAGATAAACGCACCAGTACACGAGCGCGATTTGTATACACATCGTCGCCCGATGGGTATTCTCCAATTATCTGAGGAGCCGGAAGTTTTGTGAAGCGCTGTTCTAGACGCAAGCGTGTAATCATTTCAATTCGTCCAGCTTGTGATTTCACTTGAAGTTGTTCCCAAAATCTGTTTTCTGGAAAACCTGAACTAGCCGGAAAAACCCCGTAAGGTGAAGTGTGTACATAACAATATCCGGCAGTTAAAAAGGCATTCGCAGCGAAGTGATAATTAACTCCTGTCCTTAAAAGCAATTGTTGAGGTTTGGCAATGATTTCATTTCTTCTGAATTGTGCTTCCAAATGAATTCCCCAATGTTCAGAAAATTTATGGTCTCCGAAATACATGAACCAACCGTTGTTGTTCGATTGAACATTGCGCAAAGGAGATTGTGCGAAGGCAAGGCTTGAACCTAAGATTACGAGCGTTAACAAGAGTGTTTTTTTCATATCGAAATTTTAAGAAGCGCGATCTGCGACTTCGTGATTCTTTTTGTAGTGAGGACCCATAAATGTTCTTGCATAAATGCGAACCAAAGCTAATCCGTCTATTATTAAACTTATTGAAACGATAAGTGAAAGTGCAATCTGATCTTCGTGAATATGTGAGAAAATTAAATCTTCTCCGATGAAAGTGGGTGTAATTGGAAAACCAGAAACCGCTAGTGCACACAGTAAGAATGCGAAAGCTCTTTTTGAATAGTCATATCCAAGTCCGTAGAAATTATTCAAGTCGAGTTGTCCTTCTGTCTTCTTAATTCCGTTTAGCAGCGTGTATCCAATGGCCATTGACACAATAACTCCACTTAAATAAATGATGTTATGTTCCCAACTGTAGTGCTCATTGAAAGTTACGGCTAATGCTACCCAGAAGTGATTACTGCACACGAGCAACCAACTGCGCAGGGTGTTTTCTCTTTCAGTGAAAGCAGCAAAAACCGAGACGAGACCAATAACTCCAAGGATCATAGATATAATATGTCGTGCACTTTCACTTAAATCAATTCCAACAAGTAAAACAACTCCGGCAATGAATAACAAAGTTGTAATGGCTAGAAGGCTTTTGCTTTTAAGCGGAATACGTTTTCCAACCCATTTCATTGGATTCCACAAGTAGGAATAAAGGAACATGTTAATGGTAAATTCACGTGTTCCTAAAACATAAAAAGTGTACTCTAATTTTTTAGATACTTTTCCTTCGATGTTGTTCTTTTTAGGATTGAAGTTGTAGAACATATCTTTCATAAGGTAAGTAACTACGGAAGGAGAAGTGAGTATTTGGTAACTTCTTAGGAATGCATTTCCAGCAATGTGAATCAATGCGAGTGTATTCCACCCAAGGGCAATTTCACAAAAGATTATTCCAATTTGTGCAACGGAGGAGTATGCAATTTGACTCTTTACTGAAGTTTGGACACGCGCAATACCCGTAGCAACGAAGCAAGTAGCAAAACCGAGGATGGTGATGAGAATTTTAATACTCATCAAATGACTCCAGATGTCATATGTTCTAATCAAAATGAAAGCTCCCATATGAACCGAAAGTGAACCATAGAAAATCGCACTCGATGGAGTTGGACCTTCCATTGCTCTAGGTAACCATGAACTGAAAGGAAGTTGTGCTGATTTTGCGGCGGCTGCAATGACTACGAATATTGAAAGAATGATTGCGGTTGACTCGTGTTCATGAAGTAAATGCTGCAAGTGATCTGAAGACCAATCAATGAAGGCCGTGTTTTCATGAAACATATGATGACTTAACCACATGGCGAGAATAATTCCGATGTCACCAAGGCGATAGATGGAAAAAACTTTCAGTGCATTTTTTACTGGAAGGTATCGATCGCGATAGAATGCAATCAATAGGAAAGATGAAATTCCAAGTACTTCCCATCCTGTGAATAGCGTTTCTAAATTTCCCGAAAAGATTACGAGGTTGTAACCAAAGAAGAAAAGAAGAAGCGTGTTAAAGAATCGTTTATAGCCACTTTCTCTGTGTAAATAGTAGCGACTGTATACCGTAACAAGTGAAGTGAGAAAGGATCCCATAATCAAGAAAGTAGCAGTAGTTCTATCGAAGAAAAAGTCGATGTAGAACATGTACCCGTCTGTTTGATAAAGAACCCATTCACGATGTGAAAGATTTTCGAAACCATCGATTCCCCAAACCACAACAAAGACAACAGCCAATGTGAGGTGCAACAAGACAGAAGTAAATGTTCCCCATGAAATGGTTTTTTCATGATGCTTGCCTGGAATTAAACTAAGGATATAACTCGCCAAGGGCAACCAAAGAAAGAACTGCAAGTAAAATTCCAATTCAGTTTTCATAAGCATGATTTATAAAGTGAACAGGAATGTTGTCGGTATGCGCTTCGATTAGTTTCTCCATGCTTGATGCTTCTGGAAGCGAGGAGGTGCTTGGCGTATAAGGAACGAAATCTTCGTTTTGAAACACTTGAATTTCAGCCGTGTCTGGATGAACACTGACTAAATGTACCCACTCATTTTTAAACCATTCGTAGGTGCTTACGTCGGTTTGAATGGTTTTTAAAATTACGCTCGGCACTTGTTCAACCACAAGCAACAAACGAATTGGGTCGTGAACTTCAATCATCTGACTAGGTAGCCCAGGACGAAGATCTCCATCTACGCCATTCGCCACACCAATAAGCCCCATAACATTATGTGGAAGTTTAGTTCCTGCCCCCAATTTGTAATTGTCGGTACGTGAGAAATAGTATTCTAAATTAATACCACCACATACGGGAGCTGCGGCTTTTAATATTCCGAATAAGTATTTTCCATCTGGATCTACCGAGGCGTCATAAGAATTTAAAAATGAACGTCTATCCAAGAACAAATGCTTCGTAAGTTGTCTTGTTCCTACGATGCAAAGCGCATTTGTGGCGTGATTCAATTCAGGACGAGGTTCGAAGATTGAAACAGAGCGACGCAAGACGCGTTTGTGAATTTGCCAGGGCGTTAAATTCGTATTTACAGTGTCAAATCTTCGCGAACGTTCTTTCGCATTTAAATCCGACGCGTGTCTGAAAGTCCACTTGTTTTTCTGATGTAGCTTTTTGTTTTCTTCAGAAAGATTACCTCCGTCGTAGAACACGGTTTGATCTCTCGTGGTATCTCGAAGTCCACCGATGAATTGTGTGAAAGGAGGAATGTCAATCCCTCTTTCTTGAAGCAACCTACGAACTTTTGGATTGTTAGCCATAGTTGCGAAGACGCGCGCATTGGCAGAACCGGCTCTTCCCGAACATGCGCCACAGTCGTATGCAGCGTAGTGCGGATTATTCACACTGCTAGAGCCATGTCCAATGAAATACACAATTGGAGCAAAATTCTTAATGAGACCAATAGAACGAAGAGAAGCTTCCACGCGATTCGCCATTTCTTCAATCGTGAAGCCAACCTGCAGATCTCCATCGTACTCGTTCGCATGTTCAACTGTTAGCGTCGATTCTTTTTCCATGTGACGGAATGAGAGCGAAGTAGCCGGAGAAATACCAGGTCTGAAGATGTTCGACATTAATTTAAGTGCCGACCAAAATCCGTATACAATGGAAAGCGCCCAACCAATAATGTTGTAATGAGAATTTTTATTGAATTGAACTTCTTTATTTGTTTTACGAGTAGTCTCTTCTTCACGAATGAGGTGCTTAGGTGTAACGGGAGCGGGACAAACTTTTTCATGGAATTTTCCCCCTTGCGGTTGAAAGTAGAATTCCACACCAAAGAATCCTGGCATTCCCAAAGTTTCGCATTGCGAATCAAGCAACTCTACATATCTTCGAATTGAACCTTCTCGATCATCGATACAAAAAACGGCTTGAAAGGTTTTGGCCGAATGTTCGTTCGGTTTCTTCTTTCTTTTCTGTAATCCGAAAAGAACAGTATCATAGTAAGTCCATTCAAAAGCTTCTTGCCAAACCCTTTGAACAACATCAACTTCAGTAGCTTTTGGTTTTTCAAAGTATGAATTGACTTTGCCAATATAGTTTCCCAGAGGTTGCCAGTTTTCTCCGAATTGATTGTAAGCCGCGTCAATTTCAAAGCACAGTTCAAGGTGAATGAAATCGCGTAACGTGATTTCTTTATTATCGAGTAATGAAGTTGGCTGCTGTTCAATGGTAGCAACCATTCCTGACCAACCCGGATGTGCAAAGCACAAATCAAATAGATAAGAACTGTATAGTTCTTCGCGAGTACCAACAATGAGTCTCAGTAAATCAACAAGGCCTAGTGTATTGTTGTGAAAAATTTCACGCCCTTTTTTAGATCTAAACAGACTTACCGCCGCATGCTTGTCGAGGTCTCTTGCAGCTTTGAGCAATCCTTTTTCCTTTGAAGGAAATGGCCAAACAGCTATTCCCTGATCTAAATAATTACATGTGATTCTAAAAACAATATGATGCACAAGCGCACTTACATCGAAGTGGTAATGATTTTTCCAAACGCTACGAATGACACCAACGTTTGGTGTTAAATCAGGATGAAAATCTTTGGATAGAATTTTCTTTAACTTTTCCTCTGCGTGTTCGTTTGGAGAATGTTTCCGAATAGCTGTCAATAGTTTTTCATCAGAAATTTTTCCTTCGGAATAATATTTCTTGTACTCTTTTGGAGAGAGTAAAGTTTTATATCCGAAAGTAGATTTTGCGGAAAGAATTCCGTCGAAGAATTTTTCGTGCTGAAAAGCATGAAGCGTATTGTGATGAATGAAATCTTTTAATGGTGCCTGAGCGGGCAAGTAATGCGCAAGCTCATGAAGCACGTGCTCTTCGTGAAATGAAGAACTCGAGTCTTTTGAATGTTTCATGGCTTTTATTATTTCTTTTTTCTACCAGCTAAGTCGTGCTTGGAGAAAGTCTTATAATCGTTCAACCCTTCGATGACAACCTCCCCACCATCTCTTTCATAATTCGATTTAAAGAGGTGCAGTTGCTCCATAACGGAGTGGTCAATCACGTGGCTGTTTTCGAAAAATATGGTGATGTGCGATTCTGCTGGAATAGACTCTAACTTGTTCTTGATTCCGATAAAGTTGGTAAACACAGCCGCACGACTCACGCGCACTTCATATTTATCATCTATAAATGCTACTTCTGCTTGAGCTTTGAATAACGACGAAAGCGAAACACCACTCACCAAGAGTACAATCATTTCGGTAAGAATGCCAGCGGCAATACCCACTAAAAGGTCCTCAACTAAGGTGAATATAATGGTTACGATGAACACGAGAAGTTGTTCTTTTCCAATTTGAAACATATGAATAAATTCTCGTGGATGGGCGAGCTTAATTCCAACGCCAATAAGTAAAGCAGCCAATGCGGCTTTTGGTATCATCTCACTGAACGACACTGCGAAAATCAAGAAAATCAAGATTACCAATCCGTGGAAGAAATTTGCCCATCTTGTTTTGGCCCCATTGCTCACATTCGATGACGAACGTGCAACTTCACTAATCATAGGTAATCCACCTAATACTCCAGCGATAATATTTCCGACCCCAACAGCAATTAAGTCTTTGTTCACATTTGATTTTCTGCGGAAAGGATCTAACATGTCCGTTGCTTTTACAGTTAGTAACGCTTCTAAACTTCCAACTAAGGCAAACATGACAACGTATTTTATAAAAGTACCTACCATTGATACACCTTCAAAACTTACGTTTACACCCACGATGTCGAACAGTCCTTTTTTAAACTCGAGTAGTGGAGCAAATCCGTTCACGTTCTGTATGTGAAGAATTTTTCCAAGTGGAATCGCAATGACAAGAACTACCAATGCAGCAGGCACTTTTTTCAATGCTTGTATTTTCAACATGGGCCAAATAAATACAATTGCCAAACTTACAAGACCAATGATTACAACTTCTTTGTGAGCAAAAAAGTTTAAGAAGGTGTTTTTTAACTCGGCTATTAATTCAAGCGGTTCAACCATTGGTTTTCCTGCTTCGGTAAGAGGATTCATTCCGAGTAGAATGTGCAGTTGTTTACTCATTATGATTATACCTATTGCGGCAAGCATGCCATGAACGGCAGACAAAGGGAAGAAGTCATTGAAGGATCCGAATTTCAATAAGCCGAATATGACTTGAATAATTCCGGCGACTACGACTGCTCCGAGAGCGAGGTGCCACCCATATGCGGTAGCATCTGCAGTACTAGAACCGGCTGGGGCGCCCAACGCGAATTCACCGACAGCACCGGCAACAATAACAATGAGCCCTGCAGCTGGACCCTTAATGGTTAACATTGAGCCCGCTAAAAAACTCACTACAATACCGCCAATCATTGCGGTGATTAATCCAAATATTGGAGGGAAATCAGATGCTGCCGCTATTCCTAATGAAAGAGGAAGAGCAAGCAATGCAACAATAAAACCTGAGGGTAAATCACTTTTCCAGTTTTCGACAAGTCCTTTCCATCCATCTGAAGGGATGTGTTTTGTATTCATAAAACAAGATTTTGAATTTTTAAATGCGTTGGATTTAGCTTGACTAAATTTTGATTTGCGCATGGCGCGAGACATTTAAAATTTGCAACAATCTATTTTATACGACTGGTATAGCATAAACAATTTCCTCTTAACCTTTCGACATTTGATCTGTCTTGTTGATCCAAATGTTGAGTGATCGAAGGAATAAAATGAAACTTGAATACAAGGAGATGATTCTGAATCTTCTTCCTCTTCTTCTTGTTCTTCAATAAATTCTTCAAAGGATGTTTTTGTAACACTTTCAGAATAATGATGAATAGAATTCTCTTTTGTTTGATTGGTTGGGGCTTCTGTACCAAGCAAGCTGCCAGTAAATACCAATACCGACGCACTTACCTTAAAAGAAAGTAGCGCGAATACTAAAGGTAAAATAATGGCAAGTCTTTTCATCACGAATACAAATGTAACTCTGTTTTTGAGAATTTATTTCATTTATAAAAATCCAAGCTCTAACTGAGCCTCCTGACTCATCATGCTTTTATCCCATGTTGGCTCCCAGGTAATTTCGACTTTACAATCGGAAACACCTTCTACAGATTTTATTTTTTCCTCAACTTCCGGAGGAAGAGTTTCTGCAACCGGACAAGAAGGTGAGGTTAGAGTCATGGTTATTTTCACCGCAGCGTCTTCCGCAACGTCTATTCCGTATATCAAACCCAATTCATAAATATCAACTGGAATCTCAGGATCGAAAATGGTTTTTAGTTTGGCAATAATTGCTTCTGTTAATGCAGCCTTCTCCATAATTAATTGCTTTTTTGTTGTGCTTGAAAAACGGTTGCGTACAATAAGATTTGTTTTACCATTGCTGCAAGTCCATTACTTCTTGTCTGACTTAAGTTCGATACCAAACCAATGTCATTCATGAAATGAATGTTGGCATTCAATATTTCCTGTGGGGTTTCTTGATCAAATACAGAAATTACCAAAGCAACGAGACCACGGGTAATAATTGCATCGCTGTCTGCTTCGAAATGCACTGTTCCGTTTTCTAGAAGCGATGCCTTTAACCATACTTTAGATTGACATCCGGCTACAAGCAACTCGTCTTTTTTCTCATCATCGGTTAGGCCTTTCATTTCTTTTCCTAATTCAATAATGTGCTCATACTTATGCATCCATTCTTCGAAAAATGCAAACTCCTCAATTATTTCTTGTTGCTTTTGCTCTATCATTATCTCAACATATTTACGCTTTTGTTCAGCGCAGCAATAAATAGTTCTACGTCTTCAACGGTGTTGTAACAAGCGAAAGATGCTCTAACAGAGCCGGTGGTTCCTAGTTTTTCCCATAGGGGTTGTGTGCAGTGATGACCCGTTCTAACCGCAACACCTTGCTGATCGAGCAACGTTCCAATATCGGCAGAATGAATTCCTTCCACATTAAAACTCAATACACCCACCTTGTTTTCAAGGTCAGCGTAAATAGTTACTCCTTCAATCTTTCTTAATTCGTCAGTAGCCAATTTCAACAAGTGAAGTTCATGCTTGTGCATGTCTGCTCTTCCAACTTCTTTGCAGAATGAAATAGATTCGTTGAAGGCCATTACCGCTTCAATGTTCGGAGTTCCCGCTTCGTACTTGAAGGGCAGCTCGTTGAATGTGGTTCCAGTGACAGAGACTTTTCGAATCATTTCTCCACCGAAACGGTACGGCGGAAGTTTTTCAAGCAATTCTTTTCTTCCCCACAAAACACCCAACCCTGTTGGACCGTACATTTTGTGCGCCGAGAACAAAAAGAAATCGCAGTTCAATGCTTGAACATTTACATCGAAGTGGGCCACTGCTTGTGCACCATCGATGATCACATAAGCACCTGCGTTCCTCGCGAGGCTTGTCAATTCTTCAACCGGATTAACAGTGCCAAGCGCATTAGAAACCCAGTTAAAGGCCACAATTTTCGCGCGATTGGTTATTTCGTTTTTTGCATAATCTGAATCCCATTCGCCTGAAGGCAACATGGGGATGTATCGAAAATGTGCTTTTTTCTTTAACGCCAACATTTGCCAGGGAACGAAATTCGCGTGGTGTTCCATTTCTGTCACCCAGATTTCATCGCCCTCTACCACCTCGTTTTCTAAAATGGTTGAAAGCATGTTTACGCTGTCTGTGCTGCCTTGCGTGAAAATAATTTCTTCACGGAAATTAGCGTGAAGCATTTCTGCCAGGGCACTGCGAGTCGCCTCGAATTTCTCAGTGGAGGCGTTCGCTAAGTAATGCGCTCCTCTATGAATGTTTGCGTTCCATTTCGAATAGTATTCTGAAATGGAATCAATCACGCGCTGTGGCTTCTGCGTAGTAGCGGCGTTGTCTAAATACACAAGGGGACGTCCGTATACCGTTTGATTCAACGCGGGGAATTGAGCTTTCAATTCTTTCATTTTATGTTGAAGGGTATCGTTGTCCATATTTGAAACCGAACGATTATTCGGTTATGATTTCATTTTGTATAAGTGTTTGAAGAACGTATTCCTTCCAACTTGGAATAGAAATACGATTCATCACATCTGAAGTGAATGCTGACACCAAAAGTCGTTTCGCAGACTCTTCGCTCAATCCTCTTGCGCGCAAATAGAACAGGGCTTCTTCATCGAATTGTCCCGTTGTAGTCCCGTGGCTGCACTTCACATCGTCGGCATAAATTTCCAACTCAGGCTTTGTGAACATGCTCGCGTTGTCGCTCATCATGATGTTCGCGTTGCTCTGGTAGGCGTTGGTCTTCTGAGCATCTACGTGAACATATACTTTTCCGTTGAACACGCCTTTTCCGTTTTCGAATAAGACCCCTTTATACAGCTCATTGCTGTAACAATTGGGAACCTGATGGTCTACAAAAGTGTGATTATCGATAAGCTGATCTTGCTTTGGGAAGTATGCACCGCTTAAGAATGTTTCGCAATGCTGTCCTTCAATGCGAATGTTCAACTCATTGCGCACCCATGTTCCGCTTGCGGTAACCGTAGTGATTTTGAAAACACTTTTTTCGGCTTGAGTAATAGACTCTCGCAACAAAATACATTCGTTCTTCGATGTATTTTGAAGTTGGTGAATCTCGAGCTGCGCCGATGCTTCAACATGAGCGTATACATTCACCAAGTGAAACGACTGCTCTGATTCTCCTTTGAACTCAACAGTCAATTTTGCAACTGAGTTTTCCTTCGAAACAATGAAAATGTATGGCGCACTCATGCACATGTTCGAAGAATTTCCCAATTGAATGGCTAAAACTTCTTCAACTAACTTTCCTTTTTCTACTTCAATTAAAACAAGATCGTTCGAAGCGTTTTCAGATATCGCATCGAACACGTCTGTTCTGTTTTCTTTCGCTAACAACGAGAGAATGGTCGCTTGCTGATTAGCAGAGAGATCTTTTCCCACCGTAAGTTGAATTCCAGCAATGTTCGTTGAAGGAAGAGCAATGAATCCGTTTTCAATTCGAATTGCATTCTCTAATGCTGTTAGATTTTCAATGCGCTCTGCTTGTTTCCAAGTGGTGTCAATGGCACCAACACGTGTGTATTTCCAAGACTCTACGCGGGTAGTGGGCATCGGAAAATCAGCAACCGAATGTTTGTTCGGTTTGAAGCTGAATGTGTTTGTGGGTTTTATTTCCGCTACAATACTCATTTTGCGTCTTCCGTTTCTTTTAACCAGTCGTACCCTTTTTCCTCAAGCTCCAATGCCAATTCTTTTGTTCCACTCTTTACAATTTTTCCTTTGTAAAGCACGTGAACGTAATCTGGAACAATATGATCCAAAAGTCTTTGGTAGTGTGTAATTACAACAAACGAGCGCTTTCCATCGCGCATCGCGTTTACCCCTTCAGACACAATGCGTAATGCATCAATGTCGAGCCCGCTATCGGTTTCATCCAATACGCAGAGCGTTGGATCAAGCATGGCCATTTGGAAAATTTCGTTACGTTTTTTTTCACCTCCGCTGAATCCTTCGTTCACAGCACGATTCGCTAATTGGCCATCGAGTTCAACGAGTTGTGACTTTTCTTTTACCAATTGCAAAAACTCTTTTGCCGTTAATGCTTCAAGCCCTCTGTGCTTGCGAACCTCACCAACTGCCGCTTTCAGGAAGTTCATATTGCTTACTCCTGGAATTTCTACCGGGTATTGAAACGCTAAGAATAGTCCTTCTCGGGCGCGCTCTTCAGCCGCCATTTCCAACAAATCTTTTTCATTGAAGGTCACAGCACCACCTGTTACTTCATAGTCTTCTCTTCCGGCAAGGACAGAGGCGAGGGTACTTTTTCCTGATCCGTTCGGTCCCATAATCGCATGCACTTCTCCTTCACCAATGTTTAATGAAAGGCCTTTCAAGATTTCTTTCTCTTCAATGCGCGCTTGTAAATTTTCAATCTTTAACATAGTTATCTGTATTATCCTACGCTTCCTTCAAGAGAAATGGCGAGTAATTTTTGTGCTTCAACCGCAAACTCCATCGGGAGTTTATTCAATACATCTTTTGCATATCCGTTAACAATCATGCTCACGGCTTGCTCTTCATCAAGTCCGCGCTGCAGACAATAGAAAATTTGATCTTCCCCAATTTTTGAAGTGGTGGCTTCGTGCTCCACCTTCGCGGTGCTGTTGTTTACTTCAATGTATGGGAAGGTATGTGCACCGCTGGTATCGGTCATGAGCAATGAATCGCATTGCGAGAAGTTGCGAGCATTCGTTGCGTTCTTTCCAATTTGAACCAAACCTCTGTATGAGTTCTGACTTCTTCCGGAAGAAATACCTTTTGAAATGATCGTGCTCTTGGTGTTTTTTCCAATGTGAATCATCTTCGTTCCGGTGTCAGCTTGTTGGAAGTGATTCGTCACAGCAACGGAATAGAATTCACCCACGCTGTTGTCACCTTTCAACACACAACTTGGATATTTCCAAGTAACGGCGCTACCTGTTTCAACTTGCGTCCATGAAATCTTCGAGTTCGTTCCTTCACACATTCCGCGTTTGGTAACGAAATTGAAGACACCGCCTTTTCCATCTTTATCACCTGGATACCAGTTTTGAACGGTACTGTATTTTATTTCAGCATCGCGCATGGCAACCAATTCAACCACTGCAGCGTGCAATTGATTTTCGTCGCGCTGCGGAGCGGTACATCCTTCCAAATAACTTACATAACTTTCTTCGTCGGCAATAAGCAATGTGCGCTCGAACTGACCTGTGCCCGCTTCGTTAATTCGGAAGTAGGTGCTTAACTCCATTGGGCAACGAACTCCTTTTGGAATGTAGCAGAAAGAACCGTCTGTGAAGACAGCTGAATTCAATGCTGCGTAGTAGTTATCGGTTCGCGGAACCACAGCTCCAAGGTATTGCTTTACCAACTCGGGATGCTCTTGAATGGCATCGCTAATGCTGCAAAAAATAATTCCGAGTTCGCCTAATTTTTCTTTGAATGAAGTGGCCACGGAAACGGAATCCATAACGAAATCTACCGCCACGCCACTTAATCTTTTTTGTTCTTCAATGGAAATACCCAGCTTCTCCATGGTTTTGCGAAGCTCTGGATCTATTTCATCTAAGCTGTTCAACACCTTCTTTTGTTTCGGTGCTGCATAGAATGAAATGGCCTGCAGATCGGGTTTTTCGTATTGAACGTGTGCCCATTCGGGCTCTGTCATTTTCTGAAAAATCTTGAACGCTTCAAGGCGCCATTCCAACAGCCATTGCGGCTCGTTTTTCTTAGAAGAGATCAAACGAATAATGTCTTCGTTCAATCCAGCCGGAGCTTTGTCTGATTCTATGTTGGTTGTAAATCCGAATTCGTACTCTTTCGAGGTTACGTTTTCTAACAACTCATCGCCTTCGTAAGCCATATGTTTTTAGATTGAAAAACTTTCACCACATCCACACGTTCGCGAAGCATTCGGATTGTTAAACACAAATCCTTTTCCGTTCAATCCGCCCGTGTATTCTAATTCAGTTCCAACCAAATAAAGGAAGCTTTTGCGGTCTACCACCACTTTCACTCCGTTGTCTTCAAAGGCTTGGTCACCCTCTTTCATTTCGGTGTCGAACTCTAGCTTGTACATAAGCCCGCTGCACCCTCCGCCATCAACACCAACGCGCACAAATGCGTCAGCCGGATGTCCTTCATCCACTATCAGTTTCGCTACTTGTGCCTTCGCACTCTCCGTTACTTTTATCATATTGCTAAGATTAACAATTGCCCCTTCAACATGTTTACACTTTCTGAAAACTATTTAGAAAAAATCTAAATAGAACTCATTTGGGCTGCAAAAATACCACATTTAAGGGATTTGATGCAAAAGATTTTTGGGAAAAATACGGCGGAGCCGATGACCTTCTCCGAAGGATGACCACCTTGTGGATGACGCTACGCGATGACCGTTCCGGATGACACTTCGTGATGAACACGCGGCATCTAAGAATTACTTCCTCTTCTTCTTCTTTTTAATATCCGGACCGAAGAGATCCCCGCCGTCGTGTTTGCCGGGCTTCTCTATGCTCACGTCCTTAGGACCTTTGTTCACATCGTCGCAGGTGCGATCGGGCTTGTGTTTAGCGAAGAGAAGAGAGGCCTTGAAAACAATAGGGCAGTAATGCGAATGGAAATAGTCCATGCGAATATCGCCCAACGTGTTTGGAAAGATTTGCAGAACGGGAACTTCCACTTCGAAAGTGGCATAAAGCCCGTCGTTAACGGCCATTCCATATCCTAAACCATAAAAAACTTGCGAACGAATTTTTTCTGAGTAGGACCTTGGAAGAGCATAGTATTCGCCACATGTAGATCGTTTGTAGGCATAGTCTGCAAAAATCCCGAATTCATTTTGAATCCATTTTCCTTTGCCAAAAGGATAAATATTGCTGGTTGAAAAAGTCATTCCAAATCGGTTTTCATGGAAAATACGCTTCTCATAAATCGATTGTCCGTATTCATCTTCCCCATTGAATTTTTCTGATCCGTTGAATCGAATGTAATGAACGTTTAAGTCGAATCTATTCAAGAAAATGAGCTTGTCTGTAACCCAGTATTTTCCAACATCTGCTGTCCAACCTACACGAGGCCTCGCCTTGTATGTCCCTGCAGAGAAATCCGGAGAAGCAATCGTATCCGTGGTGTTCCATCTTTTTCCATAGGCAAGGGTAGGGCCAATGGAAACGATAAGGCCCTTCGGCATGTACGAAGTGCGCTCATAAAAAAGCGTTTTTAAGGTCGTTCTGCGCTGTCCGAATGACAAGGCGCTAACGAAAATCAATATCGCGAAGATTGGAAGTCTCATTGTACAAAAATACAATTGTTTACCGCTTCGCGGATGACACTCTTCGAGTGATGACGCTTTGCGATGACCACTTGGTGGATGACACTTTGTGATGACAGTTCCGGATGGATGTTCCGCGAAGCGGTCATCGAACTTGTTCGTCATCGATTGAAAATCGTCATCACAACATGTTGTGTCTTCCTTCGTAGAAGGTAATCCTGCCTTACATTTGCCCCCGTGTCAGCTCTATCTCAAATACAAGCGCCCGTTGAAGGCGAAATGAATGCGTTTGAATCGTTCTTCAAAGAACAGATGAAAAGCGAGCATCGCTTGTTGGATAAGGTTACCAACTACATTGTAAAAAGAAAGGGGAAGCAAATGCGTCCGCTATTTGTTTTCTTATCTGCAAGGCTTTTTGAAAAACCAGAAGAGCCAACGTTCGTTGCAGCAACCATGATAGAACTGCTGCACACCGCAACACTCGTGCATGACGACGTGGTAGACGATGCGCAAATGCGTCGTGGATTCTTCAGCATTAACGCACTTTGGAAAAACAAGATCGCTGTTTTAGTCGGAGACTATTTGTTGTCAAGGGGTCTTTCATTAAGTGTGAAAACACAACAGTTTCGTCTGTTAGGTATCATGAGCAAAGCGGTGAAGGACATGGCCGAGGGAGAATTGCTTCAACAAGAAAAATCGAGAAAATTAGATATTACTGAAGAAGTTTATTACGATATCATTCGTCAGAAAACCGCTTCACTTATTTCAGCTTGTTGCGAAAGCGGAGCAGCTTCCACCTCTGCTACAGACGAGCAGGTAAAGCAATTGGCTTTGTTCGGAGAGTATGTAGGAATGGCCTTCCAGATTAAAGATGACTTATTCGATTACGGTACAACAGATGCTATTGGAAAGCCTGTGGGCATTGACATTCAGGAAAGAAAGCTCACGCTTCCGTTGATTCATGTTTTAGGAAAAGTAGATCGCGATACCGCGAAGAAATTGATTCGAACGGTAAGAAGATTCAATACCGATAAGCAGAAAGTGGAAGAGCTCATGACTCAGGTAGTGCAATTGGGTGGAATTCAATATGCAACTGAAAAGATGCTCGAGTTTCGCGACAAAGCTGTAGAAATACTAAATCAGTTTGATGATTCTCCTGCGCGCGAATCCTTGAAATTATTGGTGAATTACACCATTGAACGAAAAAAATAGAAGTATGAAAAAGGCCTTTTGGATTCTATCAATTTGCACACTCATTCTAACTTCATGCACGCCATCGTTAGACGACGCCGATGCACGTGACATTAAGACCACAGCAGATGGTATGCGAATCGTTGGATATTTCGAAAAGGGAACGAACAATAAAATTGGCGAACGTGCATTTTATCCAAACAGCCAACAGTGCTACATTGAAATGCGTTTGAAAGACACGAAGCGTCATGGCGAATGTTATACCTTCTACGCCAATGGAAACAAGTGGAGCTTGAATACGTACGAGAACGGAGTGCTAGACGGTGATTATAAGACATGGTATGAAAATGGAAAACCCTATGTTGAAGGTGAATATGAAAATGGAAAAGAAGTGGGCGAGTGGATCTTTTACAATGAAGACGGCTCAGAAAAAGAACGTAAGAAGTACTAAGTTCTTCCTCATTCCCATTCTGTTTCTCCTACTCATTCCTTCTTCTCTGGCACAGTCTCCAGAGGTCTATGTCCAAAAGTATTCGTCCATTGCGCAAGACCAAATGCGCAAATACGGTGTTCCCGCCAGCATTACTCTAGCGCAAGGCATTCTCGAAAGTGGCAGCGGTAAATCCAAGCTCGCCGTTGAAGCAAACAATCATTTCGGAATTAAATGTCACGACACCTGGAATGGCCCAACCATGCACATCGACGATGATGCTCCGAACGAGTGCTTCCGCAAATACAAATCAGTGGAACAGTCGTTTGAAGACCACAGTGTTTTTCTGAAGAAGCCACGATACGAAGAACTGTTTGCATTGGAGATTACAGACTATAAAGGATGGGCGCAGGGGCTGAAGAAATGCGGATATGCAACCAGTCCAACCTATGCAAAAAGTCTCATTGATTTAATTGAAAAATACGAGCTAACCCAATTCGATACAGAACAAAAGCCGAATGATCATTCGGTGGTTGTCAATATTTCGAACAATCGAATCAAGTACGTTTCTGCGAAGAAGAAAGAAACACTGAAGGAACTGTCAGCCCGCACAGGAACTTCCGAGCGGCTGCTAACGAAGTATAACGACCTTGAAGACGGACATGTGTTTAAAGAAAAGGAAATTGTTTACCTACAACCCAAGCGTTTCAAGGGAAGCGTGAAAGAGCACAAAGTGAAGCGAGGAGAAAACATTCGCGACATATCGCAGCAATACGGTATTCGTATTCGCAGTATTGAAAGAAAGAATCATCTTGAAAGGGGTGCTGAGTTGAAGACAGGAGTTATGTTGCGATTGCGCTAGTTCTTCAACTTTTCGAGTACCTCCTCCGCTGAAATATTTAGCACATCAGTTTCATCTACAACGCCATCTTCTAAATAAGTCGCGTTTGTGCCAAGAGGCATCCACCTTCCTGGATGCATGGGACGTTTTGAAGGGTAAAGTCCAATGGCGCGAATTCCTAAGGCCGATGCAATGTGCAGCGGTCCTGTGCTCGCAGCAACCAGTGTTTCGCAAGAAGAAATAAATGCGATTAATTGTGGAAGAGAAAGCTTACCAGTTAAATCGGTAATGTGTGAATCGAATTGAAAAGATTTTCGAATACGAACTCCTTCTTCCTCGGTTCCTGTGATGTATATGTTGAAGTCAGATGCCGGCAACAGTGACGCCAATGCTTGGTATTGTTGCAAAGACCAATTCAACGCACTGCCTTTGCTTAACATGTGAAAAACAACCGAACGTTTATTCAGTTCGAGTTGAATGGGGCTTTCTACTTGAGGTTTCAATACATGCCATTCACGAATTTCTTTAAGGCTCGGAATGTCATTTACGCCGAACGGATTCAACAGATGAAAATTCAATTGCGATTCATGCAAATCTGAATTCTTTCTCGAAAAGAAAACACGATCATTGGCGAATTTCCAAGAGGCAATTCGGCTCCCTGTGGCTATGCGTTTCTTCACACCTTGCTCCTTCACCCACTGCATGACTTCCCTATCTGGAAAGGCGAAGACACAGGCGTCTACGTTTAAGCCAGACTCTCCACGCTTATCGAAATTCAAGAATTCATCGACATACGGACAAGCCTCTACAATGGCCTGTGTATAGCTTTTTCCAATAAATACAATGCGTGTATTCGGCGATTGTTTCTTAATGAAACCACACAACGGCAAGGTTACAATCACATCGCCAATGCTGTCTGTTCTTGCAATAGCAAGACTAATTGGAAAGGCGAATGTGCTCATGTAGTTTTTTATATTTTAAAAACGTCGCGTATGCCGAAATGCGCGCAACCGTGAATCCTGCCTTTCCATCTAAAAATCCCATTCGGAAAAAATAGTCGACAATGAATTTTGAAATCGGACTGAAGACACGCTTGAACCAAGGCGATTTTTTTCCTTGTTGAAATAAATCCTCGGCTTGTATGGTTGTGAATTTTTCCGCTTGCGCGTAATGCTGCTCAATGCTGTAGTAGGAATAGTGAAGACAATCTCCTTCCAACAAAAATGTATTTTCTTTTGAAAGTCCATGCAATACTTCGTGAATGGTTCCTTCCCACTTTGTTTCGTGTTTGTTGAACAACCGAACTTTAACATCAGGATACCAACCTCCGTGTTTAATAAAGCTTCCGCAATAATTCGTCATTCTCTTGAAGCACGCGGGTTGCGGATTGTCTTTCCACAATACAATGCTTTTAATAAGCTTTTCATTCAGCACTTCGTCAGCGTCTAAACTCAGTATCCAATCGAAAGAAGCTTGTGCGTTTCCAAAGTTTTTTTGTTCGGAATAACCACACCATTGATTCGTTATAACCCTTGCTCCGTAGGCCTTGCAGACTTCCACGGTATTATCTGTAGATCCAGAATCAATCACAACAATTTCATCAGATACCGCTCGCGCTGCTTTCAAACATCGGGCAATGTGGTGCCCTTCGTTGAAGGTGATAATCACAACTGATAATCCTTCTGTCATGATTTATCGGGTTGAATTCCACATAAACACATTCGGATTATCCTTGAAAGGAGTTAAATCCTTTACTGAAATTAACAAGCCTAAATCCACCAACCAAAGCACACCTCCACCACCAATGGTAGCGGTGTATATTACAGGAACCTTTACGTCTGTTCCCAAATACATGCGATGAACTCCAAACAGCCCCAAGCTCACGTCGAGCCCTATGGCTACTGCTCTTTGGTTATCTAGCGTGCGCAGCTTTTGAACTATTTTTCTTTTGTTGAATTTTTCCTGAGAAGCTCCTTTTAACGAAGATTTTTTTCCAAAAGATTCTTGTCCGAATGCTGAAAATCCGAACGACAAAAAGCAAATCAAGAGAAAAGTGCGCATCTTATGAATGTTGTTTAATCAAGGTTTCCACCTTTTCAACCATGTTTTTCGATCCAATGAAAAGCGGAGAGCGTTGGTGAAGATCGGTTGGAACAATTTCCATAATTCGTCTGTGTCCATCCGTTGCTTTTCCTCCAGCTTGCTCCACAATAAACGCTAGCGGATTGCATTCGTATTGCATACGCAATTTGCCACTCTTGTTTTTCGTGGTTCCCGGATAAATATAAATTCCACCTTTGATCAAATTGCGGTGGAAATCTGCTACTAGCGATCCAATGTAACGGGCAGAGTACGGGCGATTCGTCTTCTTATCGTTTTCCTTACACCACGCAATGTATTCTTGAACACCCTTTTCACATGAGTTCAAATTCCCTTCATTCATGCTATAAATAGTACCGTTTTCCGGAATTTTCATGTTTGGGTGGGAAAGGAAAAATTCGCCAATGCTTGGCTGAAGCGTAAATCCGTTAACGCCGTGACCGGTCGTGTAAACCAGCATGGTGCTACTTCCATAAATAATATATCCAGCTGCAACTTGCTCGTCTCCTTTTTGCAAAAAGTCGTTCACATTGGCCAAATCACCTATGCTGCTCTTCCTCCTGAAGATGGAAAAAATAGTTCCAATGCTCACGTTCACATCAATGTTCGAAGAGCCGTCTAACGGGTCGAACAAGATAACATACTTTGCCTTCTTGCAATGCTCTTGATCGAACGCGAAATATTTTTCATTCTCTTCACTTCCTGCTCCTGCAACTTGTCCACCCCAACGCATCGCGTTCAACAACGTTTCGTCAGAGAACACATCCATTTTCATTTGCGTTTCGCCTTGAACATTGATGTTCGCAGCGGCACCCAAAATATCTTGAAGCCCCGCTTTATTCACTTTGTGGTTAATAATCTTTCCCGCAATGCCAATGTCGGAAAGTAAACGCGTTAAATCGCCCGATGCATATGGAAAGTCAGACTGACGTTCCATAATGAATTCACTTAATGTTACCAATGCCATAGTGCTAATTTACGCTGAATGATTTATTTGATGGGGAAGAGAATGCCGGTCAATTCAATAAATTGTTCTACCGATAGCTGTTCCGGACGTTTATTGAACAATTCGTTTTCCGAAGAAATTCCGGGTTGAAGTAAGGACTTCACCGAGTTTCGAATGGTTTTTCTGCGCTGATTGAATGCCAACTTCACCACTTGTTTGAACTCCTTTTGTCGAGAAGTCACCAATGGCGAAGGCCTGCGCTCCATGCGCAGTACACCGCTTTTTACCTTAGGCGGTGGATCGAACACTTCAGGCTCAACGGTGAAGAGGTATTTGATTTCGTAGTGCACTTGAAGCAACACCGATAAGATGCCGTAGTCTCTGCTGCCAGGCCCAGACGCCACGCGCTCTGCGACTTCTTTCTGAAACATTCCCACCAACTCAGGAACACATTCCCATTCGTCGAGAACCTTGAATAAAATTTGAGAAGAGATGTTATACGGGAAATTTCCAACAACACAAAAATTGTTGCCGAAGTGTTCTTTCAAATCCATGCGAAGAAAATCTTCTTCATAAATTCTGCCGCGAAGTCCTGGGTAATACGCATTCAAATACGCTACCGATTCAGTGTCCACCTCAACTACTGACGTTTCATAAGGAAGCTTCATGAGGTATTGCGTAAGCGCTCCCGTTCCAGGACCAACCTCAATAATTTTCTTTGTTTCGCCAACGCCAGTAATGGCTTCAGCAATTCTTTCGCAGACAGACATGTCCAAAAGGAAATGCTGACCCAAGTGTTTTTTCGGACGTACGTTCACCCTACAAAGCAAAGCCAAAAAGCTGAAACTTAGATTCGATTTGTTGAACATTCAGAAGTGAAAAAGTACTGCATGTAAAAACCGAAAGTCTTGAAAATTAGATTAGTTTCGAAATGTGGTAAGCTATCTCGATATAATTCTAGTCCTCATCTTGGTATGGGCACTTTGGCGCGGATGGATGAACGGTTTCGTTTCGGAGTTGTTCTCGTTCTTGGCCTTTTTTGTGGGCATTTACGCAGCAGTGTATTTGTCTGAATCTGTTGCAAAGATGATTGGTGCAACCGACGGCTCAATAGGCACGAGGGTTTCAGTGTTCTTGGCCATTTTTCTCGTTGTAGTCATTGGCATGTATTTCCTCGGAAAACTCATTTCGAAAAATATCAAAGGAAGCGGCGAGAAATGGAACAAGGCTTTGGGCGCAACGTTTTCCTTGGGAAAATATCTGTTGGGAACAAGCTCGTTGTTCGTCATGCTTCATGCGCTAGACGATAAGTTTCACATGATTCCGCAATCGCAAAAAGATGCTTCAGTAGTGTACGAACCGGTAAACGATTTTTCGAAAACCGTCATTCCAGCAATCGAAGATTTCGATAAGAATATTCCAGATAAAACGGCTTAAGAACGAATCCGCCATTCATTCGGATAGTTATTATTCAAGCGGGTTCCAACCACTTTGCCCCATCCAATGTTTTGTTGTTCGAAGGTGATTAAAACAAAGCCCGCCTCTGCTTCAACCTGAATTACTTCTTTCTTCAAATAACGAATCACATCTTCGTAAGACAGCTCGAGCTTTTTTACAGAAGCCGCTTCAATCCCAGTATTCGCAATCCCTTGACCGGGAATGAACTTGTCTTTCATGAACTCGCCCACTAGCGTTCCTGCGTTTGCATTCGGTAACAATGCGCGCCAAAGATCTTTGAATGTATGTTGAAGGGTATCTAGAAAAACCAGGCCCTTTTCATTTTTAACGAGCGCAACATCTTCACAAATAAAGGCATTCACGGTAGCACGTTCTTTTGCATTCAACGGAACAATTTTCATGTTCGGTTTGAAACGCATTTTTTCCGATTGTCCTTCCGGCTTTTTCAGAAGCGTACAAAAGAACCCTTCACCTGGAGTGTTGTGCGGAAGCATTCTATAACCCTCTCCAGCAGCGCATTTCACGACATCTACTTTCCAATTCGATTCCATATCAACCGATATATTTTCAAGTTGAAATTCATCGCTCAAATACTGAAGCATGTCTTCATTTTCTTCAGGCGCAAACGTGCATGTGGAATACAATAAATATCCTCCGGGTTTCAACAGGCGGACGGCTTCTTGAAGTATTTCATATTGACGAACAGCGCAGCTCTGCGCGAACGATTCTTTCCACTCGCCGCGGTAATCTACTTGCTTGCGAAACAATCCTTCTCCACTGCACGGTGCATCTACGGCAACCACATCGAAGGCATGCGTAAACGGAATTTTATTCGGATACAACCCCATGGTGAAGACATTCGGAATGCCCCATTTGTCAAGGTTTTCACGAAGAATACTCAAACGCTGAGGCATTACTTCATTCGCAACCAAGACTCCGTTTTCTCGGAGTAGGGTGGAGTAAATTAAACTCTTTCCTCCAGGTGCTGCGCAGAGATCAAGTACAGCGGGATTCTCAATGTCTTGAATGGCTTGCTTGAACAGATGCCCAATGAGCATTGAATTCGCTTCCTGCGAATAATAGGCTCCAGCGTGGTAATGCGGATCGAAGGTGAATTTCGGACGCTCTTCCAACAACAGCCCAAGTGCGTTCCAAGCAACAGGATTACCATTTATGGAAGTGTTCTTAACCTTCGTCGGATGCATGAGCACCGATGTCTGAATCTCGCGATCGTAGGCGGGAATCATGAGTTCCCATTCATCGGGAAATTGCGTTTTCAGTCGGTTGACAAAGGCTTCAGGTAAGTTCATTCTTCTTCCTCGTATTCTTGTTTTTCTTGAAGCCACTTCGGCGTCTTTTTCTCTTTTGCAGCTTTCGCTTCCGGAGAGACGTTGTCTTTTATGTAAGGAGCAATGCGCTCTTGAATGGGTGGTTTAACATTCACTCTTTCTGTTTGTCCCAGTCTTTCTCCTACTCTTTCTGCTTCTCCTACTCTTTCTCTTTCTTTTCGCCACGCAAATGCATTGGAGAAAATGCGATTCAATTTTTCTTTTTCGATTTGCTTCGCTGAAACGCGATCGCTTCGAAGCGCGTCTTTGTCTAAACCAAATTCTAGATTGTCAATAGGACCGCGCATGTACAAATAAATTTGTCTTCCGCTCTTGTCACCCGCCGTGCTAGAGGCTTTCAGCAACATCTCTTTCAAGTCGAAACCTATTCTGTAATCAAGCACATTATCAAAACTGTGCGTTCCTTCCATGGTAATCGACATAGCGCTCGACTCAATGTCCATAAGAGGAAAGGTGATGATTGAATTTTCAATGTGAATGGAATTTTGAAGTGTCGAGAATTTAATGTGTCGAAGCTTCTCTGCGAATTCATCTTCTTTAACTAACGGTGCAATCCACTTGTTTCCTTTGATGTAGGCGATCAAATACTGAAACGATTCCACATCATTCAGCTCGCCGTTTTCGATGTTTACTTGAAGATCAGATTTTATACTGTTTGGAAGTACACTCAAGTCAGACGCCAACGTACTCTGAAAATAGGCCAACACGGTGGCGTTTCCTTTGATGTTGTTTTGCGTCAAATACGATTGTCCGAAGTTATCAAAGAGCATGAACGATTGCTGAATATCAATTTTATTCAATGCCCCTGTACACGTTACACCGAACTGTCCGTTGCTTGTTGGGAACAAGCTGAAATCGGCAGCCAGACTGCCGTTCGCAAGGTTCATGCTTAACGGAGAAATAGCCAGATTTCCATTTGCGTAGTTCACCGTTCCTTTTATGTTGGAAGCGTTGAACGACTTGAATATAAACTGATCTATCTGAGCAGTGAGATTTAACTTCACGGTAGTTGGAAGTGCAATTTGAAGTTCGCTATCGGAAGAGCCTGCTGCGCTTAACAACTTCTCAAGGTCCAATCTGTTGGAATACAAATGCGCCTGCACGGTAAGCACCGAATTGTCTGTGGTGAAGAAGGGTATGATTGAATAGAAATCGCCCGAGAAATTACAGTTGTTATCGTTTATGTTGAAGTTCAATTGCTCTACGCGCGCATCGGATCCGTTCAGTAAAAAGACACCGTTAATGTTTTTGAAAAGTCCGTTTGAAGTGGCCCATTGAAAGCTTCCGCCTGTCACTTGTGCTCTTCCATTCAAATACAATTGCGACCAATCGAAGGTACTGTCAGCTTCTTGAAAAGCAATTTTACCCTTTATAGTCGATTGTGCGGAAATGAGTCCATCGCAAACCGCTAACGAATCCCATCCGAAGAATCCTTTCACATCGCCTAAGTTGGTTTCCGCATTCACTGCGAGATTCAGCACAGGATCGTTCAAGTTGCGAATGCTACCATTTCCACTTAACGTACCCGTTCCCAATACAGATTGGAAGTTAACAATGGTCACGCTGTCCATTCCTTCCTTCAAAACATAATTAGCATCGAGTTGAATCGAATGCAAATCAACGCCCGAATTAATTTCAACCAACTCACCGTCCCTCACTGAGAATTTAGAGGAAATTGACAAGTTTTCGAACGGACCATTCATGTCGAAATTGAATTTCACATCTCCCGAAGGTGCGTAGGGTTGAAGTTGCACTTGCATGGAATTCGGAAGTAACAAGATTCCTTCTTTCAACTCCAATTCCGTTTCAGCAATGTGCACGTCAATGCTCGGATGATCCCCGTAATCCAGGCTTCCCGTAACATTCAGAGGAACTTCTTCCAACAACAATTCTGCAGTCTGAATTACGAAGGTGTTGTTGTCGAGATTCACTTGCATCTCTGAATCGAGTCCAATTTTCCGTTTGCGCAGCATCTCCGTTTCGCCAGCGTAAAGCACATTCATGAAGGCCTGCGTTTCAATGTCGAGAAGGAATTGTTTTTCAGTGAATTTTCCGGAAGCTTGAAGTTCATTCAGCTTCACATCGATGAACGTTTTTTCTTGCTCGTCTTCGTAGAGGTAGGAAATATTTTCCCCCACAATATCTTCCAAATGAATTTTGAATTTTTCATTCGGGGTGGAAGAAGTATCGGGCTTCCACACGTCCCAGTTCACAAGCCCTTTGCGGTCTACGCGCATGTTGAACGAACCGTCCTTGGCTTCAATTTCATCTATGTTATACTTCCCGCTGAAGAGATCTACAATGTCGAAGGACAAGTACAATTCTTTCGCGAACAACAGTGTGTCGTGCGCTTTCGAATTCTCTTCCACATACACATCTTTGAATCGAATGGAAACGGAAGGGAAGTTGTTCCAAAGCGTTAAATCTGCTTCGCGAATGCTCGACTTTGTTTTTAAATTTCCCTGTACGGTTTGAAGGGCGTAGGTTACAATTTCATCTTCGTAAACCGTAACTGCAATCACCAATCCTGAAAACAACAGCGCCAGCAAAGCAACCAAACCCAGAACAATGCGCTTGATCCATTTGGCGCGTTTACTTGGTTGTTTTTTTTCCTGAAGAACAGGCCCTCCGTCTATGTCTCTAACTTCTTCCATTCTTAATTTAAAAGTACACGGGGTATGAATTACTTTTGGCAAGGACTTGGGAAGTAACTCACAACCCTTTGTTCGAATGAAACACTAACAGATTTATGAAAAAATTGTTGTTTGCCGCTGCTTTCCTTTTCCTTGGAAACATTCTTTTTGCTCAGGACTGGACTGTTCCGGAATTGCCATACGCTTATGAGGCCTTGGAGCCTGCTATTGACGCAGAGACCATGCACATTCACCACGACAAGCATCACCTAGCATACGTAACGAATTTGAATACAGCCATGAAGGCTGAAGCGAATCAGAAGTACGCGAAACTTTCCATGGAGCAAATGTGTGCGGCGGTAGATCCGAAAGATATGGCCATTCGCAACAACGGAGGTGGACATTTCAATCATACTTTTTTCTGGAATTGTTTGGCTGCACCTGGCACCGGCGGAGAGCCAAGTAAGGAATTGGCAGCTGCTATTCAGCGCGACTTTGGAGGAATGGAAAACCTCAAGAAACTTATGACCGACGAAGGCAAAGCGCGCTTCGGCAGCGGATGGGTGTGGTTGTGTAAAGACACGAAGGGCGTGCTTTTCGTGACGTCAACCGCCAATCAAGACAATCCACTTATGTCGAAACTAGTAGACAAACCAGGCACACCCATTCTTGGCATCGACGTCTGGGAACACGCGTACTACTTGAAGTATCAGAACAAACGCGCAGATTATCTCACTGCTATTTTCACGGTTGTGAATTGGAGTTTTGTTAGCGAAAGATTCGCGAATTAAGATTTCTTTTTCTTCGGAAAAACAATCTCAATCCTGCCTCCCAATCCCTCTTCAACAATTTTCATTAAGGTTGAAAGACGAATGTCTGAACCTTCATTTTCAATTCTTGAAATATAACTTTTCTTCGTACCACATTTCGCAGCAAGTTGGTCTTGAGTGAGTTTCAAATTGTTTCGTTGTTGCTCAATCATTAATCCGAGCTTAAATACCTTCAGGCCTTTTTCATATTTTTTTCTAGATGCAGTTCCCTTTGCACCGAATTCTTCTGTTACAAAATCCTCTAAACTTGTTGTGTTGTTATTCTTTTTCATCGTAGTATTCTTTTATTATTCTTAACGCTCTTGTAATTTCATCATAAGGAGTTTTGTTCGTTTTTTTCTGAAAGCCATTGCATATAACTAGGATTCTTTCTGTTTCGAAAAAGCAAAATAATCTATAGATGTTTCCATCTGCAGCTATTCGTACTTCATACAATCCTTTGGTCCCAATGATCTTTTTAAGGTACTGTTTCGGAATTGTTTCATGACTCTCAACTACATCAAGTGTCCATAGTATTTTCTCTTTTACTCGAACCGGTTGTTTTCGAATAAATGATTTTCCGAAATCCTTATAAAAGATTGTTTTTCTATTTTTTTCTCCCATACAAAGTTAACTAAATAGATAACATTACAAAATTTATTGAAGCAAATTTTATAGCAGGAGGGAAGAAAGTCTTATGCGTATTTCATATAAGTTATGCGAGGCAAGATTCACGTAGTGAAAGATGTGTTGCAGGATGCACGGCAAGATTGTTCCGAAGGTGCTTCGCAAGTGCCGCACCTAGCCGCAGGCTTCTTGCATAGCACCTTGTGAAACATCTTGTACTATGTAATCTTCCTCCTTGTACAACACCTTTTGAAAAATCTTTCATCAGAATAAAGTACTTTTGAACCATGATAGAAAACAAAGTTGCAAATAGTAAACTCATTACGCTTGATATAGCTGAAGAAGTAGAAGCGTTTGCAGGTGCGACGATTGATATTGCTCCGCAATTGTGGCAAGGAATAGCGTTGAAGGAAAAGGATTTTCGTGAATTTGTTTCAACTCTGAATACTGAAGAATACGCCAATAAGATTGTAGCCATTTACTGTTCGGTAGACGCCATTATTCCCGTATGGGCCTTTATGCTATTGACTTTGAAACTTTCTGAAGTAAATGCCAAATGTCATTTTTCATCTCCAGAAAATCTAGACACACTCAGAGCGCTTGCCTTCATTCAACAATTAGATCTTTCAAAATTTCAAGATAAAAATGTTGTTATCAAGGGCTGCACTTCACTTCGTTTGACAGAAGAAGTCTACATTCAACTGTCTCAAAAACTACATCCTGTCGCCAACCGCATCATGTACGGAGAGCCTTGCTCCACTGTGCCCCTATTCAAGCGCTAATCCCTAGCCGTAGGCTCCTTGCGAAGCACCTTTCGCAGAATCTTGCCAACGGCACTTTGTAACACACCTTTCGCAGAATCTTGCCAACGGCACTTTGTAACACACCTTTCGCAGAATCT
>CAYLOT010000005.1:94485-111325 GCA_964385405.1 uncultured Chryseobacterium sp.
TGCCAACGGCACCTTGTAACACACCTTTCACAGAATCTTGCCAACGGCATCTTTTGCAACATCTTTCACTTCGTGAATCGTGTATATTTGTAAAGTGACCTACATCATCGGAGAAATAGGACAAAACCACAACGGTTCAGTAGCGCTCGCGAAGCAAATCATTGACCTCGCAGCGCAGCCCGTCGTTGAAGATTATTTTCAACTCGCGCTGAAGCCTATGAACGCTGTGAAGCTTACCAAGCGAGACTTGAACGAAGAACTCAGTCAGTCGCAAATGAATGCGCCCTACAACAGTCCACATTCCTTCGGTGCTACTTACGGCGAACACCGCGCGTTTCTTGAGCTAAACGACGAACAACACGAAGAGTTGTTTCACTACGCAAAAGCAAAAGGACTCGATTTCGTGGAAACACTTTGCGCACGCGGATGCCTTTCCTTGTTGAAACGCTTCACACCCGATTACCTGAAAGTAGCCAGTCGCGACTTAACCAATTTGCCTCTGCTGGCAGCTCTTGCGGAAACAAAGATTCCCATTATACTTTCAACCGGAATGGCCGGGAAGGAAGAGCTCGATCACGCGTTAGACGTCATTTCAAACTACCATTCAAACATCAGCATTCTTCACTGCACCAGCGAATACCCCACTCAGCCGAAGAATGTAAACCTCAATACGATTCGTTTTTTACAGCAGCAATACCCGCAGTACAACATTGGTTTCAGCGACCATACCCTCGGCATTTTTACTCCGGTGGCTGCCGTTGCCATGGGTGCAACCATCATTGAAAAACACATCACCACAGATCGCAACCTGAAAGGCACCGACCAAAAAGGTTCGCTGGGTCCCGACGGTATTCGCCGCATGGTGCGCGACATTCGCGAACTCGAATTGTCTATGGGTGAAGTGGAAATGAAGATCGAAGATTCAGTTACGGCTGCTCGCCTGAAGTTAGAGCGCAGCATTGCAACTGTGAGAGAAATTCCAACCGGAAAAATTATTGAAGAGGCCGACTTGTGCATGCTTTCTCCGGGCGACGGATTCAAATGGACACAACGAAATTTAGTAATTGGAAAGCGCGTGAAATCAACCATTCCAGCCAACGAAGTCATTTATTCATCCTTTCTAGAAGATTAATTCCTGCACAATGAACTCTGAAAAACAAGCAGTCATTTTTGTCGCAGGAGGCACCGGAACCCGCATGGGAAGCCCCCTTCCGAAGCAATTCCTCACACTCAACAACACGCCCATTCTCATTCATACCCTTCGAAATTTCTTTTCCTTCAATCGGAATTTCGAAATGGTTGTGGTTATGCATCACGACTATATTTCTTTCTGGAAGGACTTGTGCCTTCAGTTTGAAGATGTTCCTGAACACACCGTCGTTGCTGGCGGAGAAGAACGCTTTCACAGCGTGAAGAACGGCATTGAAGCCGTCTCTTCCAACGTTAATCACATTGCAATTCACGACGCAGTGCGTCCGCTTGTTTCGCACGAAACACTCACACGTTGCTTCAACGCATTGAATGAACACAACGCTGTTGTGCCCGCCATTCCTATCAACGACTCCATTCGCGAAGTGCACGGCGTCCTCAATAAAAGCGTCGATCGTTCGTTGTACAAGCGCATTCAAACACCCCAATGCTTTCATTCGAATATGTTGAAAGAAGCCTACAACAAGCCGTTCAGCCCGTTGTTTACCGACGATGCTTCCGTTGTGGAAGCGAACGGTCATTCGGTTTTTTTGGTGGAAGGAAATTTGGAGAACATTAAAATAACATCGCCCATAGACTTAATCGTGGGCGAATCATTAACTGCAAAATAGAATATCATGAATACACCGCGTGCAAAGAAAATAGCGAGAGAATTGGTGGAACACGGACACACCCGCGTAGACAACTACTACTGGATGCGTCTTTCCGACGAACAAAAAAACGCCGCAACACCCGACGAACAGACGGCAGATGTGTTGGCCTATCTGAAAGAGGAAAACGATTATACCGAAGCCGGATTGAAGCACACCGAAGAATTGCAGAAGCAACTCTTTGAAGAGATGAAGGGGCGAATCAAAGAAGACGATTCTTCGGTTCCGGTGAAGCAAAACGGATATTGGTATTACACGCGTTTTGAAGTTGGACAAGACTACGCATTCAATTGCCGCAAGAAGGACAGCATGGAAACCGGAGAAGAAGAAATTCTTATCAACGGTCCAGAAATGGCGAAGGGAAAAGACTACTGGGCGCTTGGCGGATTAAGCATTTCAGAAAACAATCGCTTCATGGTTTATGGAGTCGACGAAGTAAGCAGAAGAGTGTACACCTTGCGTGTGCGCGATTTGCAAACTGGAGAAATGTTCAACGAAGTCATTGAAGGAACGTCGGGTTCTGCAACGTGGGCTTCAGACAACCTTCATTTTTTCTACACGAAGAAAGATCCGCAGACGCTTCGCGACAGTCAGATTTGGCGACATGAATTGGGCACAGATCCCGCTCAAGACGTTATGGTGTTTGAGGAAACCGACGAAGAGTTTTCGTGCTTCGTCTTCAAAACAAAAACAAAAGAATTCCTTATCATAGGCAGTTCGCAAACGGTTTCAGACGAATACCGTGTGTTAGAATCAAACAACCCAAAAGGAGAGTTTCGTCTGTTTCAAACACGCGTTCGTGACCTGGAATACAGCATCACGCACTTCGAAGACCGTTTCTATATTCTCACCAACCTCAATGCGAAGAACTTCCGTTTTATGTCTTGTCCGCTGCACGCCACGTCGCAAGAAAATTGGGAAGAAGTAATTCCACACCGCGAAGACACCTTGCTCGAATCGGTAGAGTTATTCAAAGAATATTTGGTGTTGGAAGAGAGAACGGCCGGGTTGGTTCACATTCGAATAACGCGTTGGGACAAGTCGGAAGAGCACTACCTCGAGTTTCCAGATCCTACGTACAGCGCAGGAGTAGGAGCAAATCCAGAATTCGATACCGAGACGCTTCGCTTCGGATATTCTTCTATGACCACGCCTGGAAGCGTGTTCGATTACGACATGAGAACGCGTGAGCGCGAGTTGAAAAAACAACAACCCGTCTTGGGAGAATTCAATTCCAGCGACTATCAGAGTGAACGCGTTTTTGCAACCGCGGCAGACGGTGTTCGCGTTCCTATTTCACTCGTTTATAAAAAAGGATTTGCACGTAACGGCCAGTCGCCTTGCTTGCTTTATGCCTACGGAAGTTACGGACACAGTATAGACGCGGGCTTCAGCAGTACACGTCTTTCGTTGTTGAACAGAGGGTTTGTTTTCGCCATAGCGCACATTCGCGGAGGAAGCGATATGGGACGCAGTTGGTACGAAGACGGAAAATTATTGAAGAAGCGAAACACCTTCACCGACTTCATTGCTTGCGGAGAATTTTTGGTGAAGGAAAACTACACTTCAAGCAGTCATTTGTACGCCATGGGCGGTAGCGCAGGCGGATTGCTTATGGGTGCGGTGGCGAATATGGCGCCGCAGGTCTTTCACGGAATCATAAGCGCAGTGCCGTTTGTAGACGTGGTAACCACCATGCTCGACGAGAGCATTCCGCTTACCACCTTCGAATTCGACGAGTGGGGAAATCCGAAAGACAAAGTCTATTACGATTACATGCTCAGCTATTCGCCCATCGATAACATTGAGGCAAAGGACTATCCGCACATCTTGGTCACCACAGGATATTGGGACAGCCAGGTGCAATACTGGGAGCCTGCGAAATACGTGGCGAAGCTGCGCGAGATGATGACCGACTCGAACAAATTGTTTTTCAAGTGTACCATGGAAGCCGGACACGGCGGTAAGTCTGGAAGGTTCGAGGCCTTGAAGGAAGTAGCCATGGAGTATGCATTTTTGTTAGACTTAGCGAAGAAATAACGAAAGAAAGACATGGCAGTATTGCAAAACAAACAACGGTGGAAAGTGGTCTTGTTGCTCTTAGCGGCAGGAATAGCCGGAGTTACGTTGTGGTACACCAACAGCATTGCGCGTCGCATTCGGGAAGAAGAAAAAGCCAAGGTCGAATTGTGGCACAGTGCCATTCGCAAGAAGGAAGAGTTGGTGAAGCTCACGCAGGTTTTGTTCGACAGCTTGCGAAGAGAAGAATCGCGCAAAGCCGAGGTCTTGGGTCGCGCCATTCAGACCATCTCGAATCCACAAGGCGACTTGTCTTTCGCGGTAGATGTGTTGTCGCTGAACAACAGCATTCCTTTGTTGGTGTGTAACACTGAAAATGAATTTCAGCTTTCGCGCAACATCGATTCGGTGTACATCAAAGATCCCGTTCGCATCGAAGAATTGCGCTTGCAGTACGAGCAAGAGTACAAGCCCATTGCCTTTCCAGACGCGGGCATTGTAGTTTATTACAGCAACAGTTACATGTACAAAGAGTTGAAGCAAACCATCGACGATTTGGTATCATCGTTTTTCAGTGAAACAGTTATCAATACCGCCTCTGTACCCGTAATTGTTACCGACAGCACGAAGATGAATGTTGTTCAGGTTGGAAAGATAGACACGCTGAAATGCAATGTGAATCAGGTCTTGGCGGAAATGAAGGAAGGGTACGAGCCCATTGAAATTAAGATACCCGGAAGAAGCACGCAGTATATTTTTTACGACGACTCGAATACCATTCAACAGTTGAAATGGTTTCCATACATGCAGCTCACCTTAATTGGCGTGTTCTTGTTGGTGGCTTATTTGCTATTCTCAACGTTCAGAAGATCAGAGCAAAATTTGGTTTGGGTGGGTATGGCGAAGGAGACCGCGCATCAGTTGGGCACGCCTCTTTCCGCGCTCATGGCGTGGCGCGATTTGTTCGAGCAGCAAGGTATTTCGAAAGGACTAATTGAAGAGTTCAACAAAGACATCGATCGGTTGTCTACCATAGCCGAGCGCTTCTCCAAGATCGGATCGGAAGCCGCGCTTACTCCTATTGGAGCGAAGGATTTGGTAGAGGAAGTGTTGTCGTATTTGCGTGTCCGCATTTCTTCTGAAGTTATCATCTCCATTGAATCTGAAGGCAATCCAGAGGTTCAGGTGAACATCTCGCTGTTCAGTTGGGTCATTGAGAATCTTGTGAAGAACAGCGTAGACGCTATGGATGCCAAGGGGCAGTTAACGGTCTCTATTCACGAAGGCAACGGCAAAGTTTTCATAGACGTCAAAGACAGTGGCAAGGGCATCCCCAAGCGCAAATGGAAAACCGTCTTCGAGCCGGGCTACACCACGAAGTTGCGCGGCTGGGGTCTCGGTCTTTCCCTCGCCAAGCGCATTGTGAAGAATTATCACAAGGGTAGTATTTATGTTTTGTCCAGTGCTCAGGGAGAGGGGACGGTGTTTAGGATTGCGCTTAAAAAGTAGGGAAGAGAAGTTAAGAAAAGGTAAGAGAGGGGAAGCATGTTGCGAAGCAACGCGATTGATCCGAAGGATTGATCATCGAAGATGATTGATCACGAAGTGATTGTTTATCTATCTTTGCAAAAAATCAAGTAATGCTCGAAAACAAGAAAATCGCGATCATTGGATTGGGATATGTTGGACTGCCTTTGGCGGTTGAATTTGCTAAGAAGTACGCGGTTGTTGGATTCGATATTAATGAGAATAGAATTGCTCAGCTCAACGCTGGGGAAGACGTTACGAAGGAGACGAGCAAGAGTGAATTATCAGCGGTTCTGAAGGGTTCGCCGAGTAGTGAAATTGGTCTCTATCTTTCAGGCCACCATGTTGCCTTAGCTGATTCTAACGTCTATGTTGTAACCGTCCCAACACCAATAGACGATAGCAAAAGACCTGATTTAAAGCCGCTTCTTTCCGCTTCTCGCATGATAGGTGAGGTTTTAAAGAAAGGTGACATTGTTATTTACGAAAGCACAACCTATCCTGGCTGCACCGAAGAGGACTGCGTTCCGGTGTTAGAAAATTTTTCAGGATTGAAGTTTAATGTAGATTTTTTTTGCGGCTATTCACCTGAAAGAATTAATCCGGGCGACAAAGTAAATACGCTTACAAGGATTAAGAAGGTTACCAGCGGTAGCACACCTGAAATAGCAGAAACGGTAGACCAGTTGTATAGCAGTATTATTGAAGCGGGTACTTTTAAAGCTTCTTCGCTGAAAGTTGCCGAAGCCTCTAAGGCAATAGAGAATGCGCAGCGCGATGTGAACATTTCCTTCGTAAACGAGTTGGCTCTTATTTTCGATCGTTTGGGCATAGATACAAGCGAGGTTCTTGAAGCCGCAGGAACCAAGTGGAATTTTTTGATGTACAAACCAGGATTGGTTGGCGGACATTGCATTGGAGTTGATCCATATTACCTTGCTTACAAAGCTGAACAAGCGGGATATCATCCTGCGGTTATTCTCTCAGGGAGAAGAGTAAATGATGGAATGGGTGCGTTTGTTGCAAACAAGATGGTGAAATTGTTGATATCAAAAGGTGTTCAAATTAAAAATGCACGAATTTTAATTCTTGGATTAACATTTAAAGAGAATTGCCCAGACATTAGAAACACAAAAATAACAGATGTTAGAAGCGAGTTAATTGAGTTTGGTTGCCAGGTTGAGATATATGATCCCTGGGTAAAATCTACTGATATAGAGAGTGAACTTGGTTTTTCTACCCTGAATCAAGTTAACTTACAAGACTTATCGAATTACCAAGGTATTGTTCTCGGTGTGGCCCATGATTTATTCAGAGATATAAAATTCGAGAAGAACATTAACCAAGTTATTTTTGATATAAAAGGATTTTTACCAAAGGATATTCCAGATTCTAGACTTTAACAATTTTATGCTTAATTCCAATACACAAAAGAAAGTTGCCTTAATTACAGGAATTACGGGTCAAGATGGGTCCTTTCTTGCCGAATTCTTGTTAAAAAAGGGCTATGAAGTCCATGGAATATTACGAAGGTCGTCTACGTTTAACACAAGTAGAATTGAGCATCTTTATCTTAAAGATTGGCTTGCCAATACCGAAATGAAGAAAAGAGTCCACCTGCATTATGGAGATTTAGCTGATTCATTATGCATTATTGGTATTCTCAAAAATGTTAAACCTGATGAGATATATAATTTGGGGGCGCAAAGTCATGTTAAAGTTTCTTTTGAAATACCTGAGTATACTGCCGATATAGACGCTTTAGGGGTTCTTCGTTTACTTGAAGCTTTGAGAATTTTAGGGATGGAGAAATATTGTAAGTTTTATCAGGCCTCATCTAGTGAAATTTTCGGAAAGGTTTCTGAGATTCCGCAGTCTGAATCAACTCCATTTTATCCCCGATCACCATATGGAGTTTCAAAGTTGTTCGCCTATTGGATTGTTAAAAATTACAGAGAGGCATATGGAATTTTTGCGGTAAACGGTATTTTATTTAATCATGAAAGCGAAAGGAGAGGAGAAACATTTGTAAGTAGGAAGATAACTCGAGCTGCGGCCAGGATAAAATTAGGAAAACAAAATAAGCTTTATTTGGGAAATCTAAATGCTCAACGCGATTGGGGTTATGCCAAGGATTTCATTGAGTGTATGTGGAAAATGATGCAGCATTCAGAGCCAGAGGATTTTGTAATCGCTACTGGGAAGGCACATACAGTTAGAGATTTTTGTCAAATTGCATTTAATGAAGTGGGAATAAAAATCAAATGGGAAGGAACAGGAAAAAACGAAAAGGGAATAAACCTAGAGAGCGGGGATGTAATAATTGAAGTTGATGAACAGTATTATCGGCCAACGGAAGTAGACATTTTACTCGGAAATCCTAACAAAGCAATTACATTGCTTGGTTGGAATCCCAATCAAACAAGTTTTGTTAATATGATAGAGATTATGGTAAGAAATGATATAAAACTTGAATCAGAATAAAGTTATTTACAATAGAGATTAGTTTAATTGAAGGAAAATTCAATTTTAATTACTGGCGGAGCAGGTTTCATTGGCTCACACGTGGTTCGACATTTTTTACGAACATACGGGAATCTACATGTCGTGAATCTAGATAAACTCACATACGCGGGTAACCTAGAGAACTTAAGCGATGTAGAACAACTTCCAAATTATTCTTTCGAGAAAGGAGACATTGCAGATGCTCCATTCGTGCTATCGCTTTTCGAGAAATACAATTTTTCAGGGGTCATTCACCTAGCAGCAGAATCACACGTAGACCGTAGCATTTCGAACCCCATGGAGTTTGTACAAACGAATGTTGTGGGGACTGTTACGTTGTTGAATGTGGCTGTTACACATTGGAAAAATAACTTCGAAGGGAAACGATTCTATCACGTCTCCACCGATGAGGTTTACGGGGAGTTGCACAATCCTGAGGAGTTCTTCACAGAGGAAACACCGTACGATCCACGCTCGCCGTATTCCGCTTCCAAAGCGGCTTCCGATCATTTTGTGCGAGCTTACGGAAACACATTCGGACTTCCAATTGTAATAAGCAACTGCTCGAACAACTACGGTCCGAATCACTTCCCCGAAAAATTAATTCCACTCATCATTCACAACATCATTCACCAAAAACCACTTCCTGTATACGGAAAGGGAGAGAATGTGCGCGATTGGTTATATGTGGAAGATCACGCTCGAGCAATAGACGATGTGTTTCACAAAGGAAAAATCGGCGAAACTTATAACATTGGTGGATTCAACGAATGGAAGAACATTGATGTGGTGAAGTTGCTTTGCAACATACTCGATCGGAAATTAAATCGTTCTGAAGGCGAGTCTGAACAGCTCATTCAGTTCGTCACAGACCGCGCTGGACACGACTTGCGTTACGCCATAGATTCAACCAAAATCACGAATGAATTGGGCTGGAGACCGTCGCTTCAATTTGAAGAAGGATTGGTAAAAACAGTCGATTGGTATTTGAATAATTCCGAATGGTTGAACAACGTAACTTCGGGCAACTACCAGAATTATTATAACAGCATGTACGCGAACAGATAAGCTTATGAAAGGAATTATTCTCGCCGGAGGTTCCGGTACACGTCTTCATCCGCTGACACTCGCAGTAAGCAAGCAACTCATGCCGGTTTACGACAAGCCTATGATTTACTACCCGCTTTCGGTGCTGATGCTAGCGGGTATTCGTGAGATATTGATCATCTCTACGCCTCATGATTTGCCTGGCTTTCGAAAATTATTAGGAGACGGTTCGCAATTAGGTTGCACCTTCGAATACGCTGAACAACCCGAACCCAATGGATTGGCGCAGGCATTCATAATCGGAGAAGAGTTTATTGGAAAGGAAAAAGTTGCGTTGATTTTAGGCGACAATATTTTTTACGCGAGTGGATTAAGTCAGTTGCTTCAAGCAAGCACACAGGTCGAGGGAGGGAAGGTATTTGCCTATCATGTGAACGACCCAGAGCGTTATGGTGTCGTAGAATTTGATTCGGAAGGAAGGGTAATTTCCATTGAAGAAAAGCCGGCCCAACCTAAGAGCAATTACGCTGTTCCAGGATTGTATTTCTACGACAACTCCGTAGTAGAAATTGCCAAGAACCTCAAACCTTCCGCTCGCGGCGAATACGAGATTACCGATGTCAATAAAGAATACTTAAAACGCGGACAGCTTACCGTAAGTGTTTTCAATCGCGGTACAGCGTGGCTTGACACTGGTACTTTCGCCTCGCTCATGCAAGCAGGACAATTCGTTCAAGTCATGGAAGAACGTCAAGGGCAAAAAATTTCCTGCATCGAAGAGATTGCTTACCGAATGGGTTACATCAATAAAGAGCAGTTGGTGGCGTTGGCCCACCCGCTGCTTAAGAGCGGGTATGGGGCTTACCTACTTGGATTACTCAAGTAATAATTTCAGCTTCGCTGTATTAATTTAAAAGCTCCGCTTTTATTATTTCAATCTTATTTATCAGTTCATTCTGAACTGAAGAAATTTCTTCAGAAGAAGAAATCTCTTTTCTCAGCGAAAAGTAAAACTTAATCTTCGGCTCCGTGCCGCTTGGGCGAGCACTGATCTTGCTACCGTCGGTGAGGATGAATTGCAAGACGTCTGAGCTGGGGTAGGGGAGCGAGGTGACTTCACCCGAGATCATTTTTTTACATGTGCCTGCTTTCACGTCGTGAAGCTCGGCAAGCGCTACGCCGCCAAGGGTTTGAGGAGGGTTGTTGCGTAAGCGCGACATCATACTCTGAATCTGAGCAACACCGTCTATTCCCTTCAACGTAATACTTACCAACTCTTCTTGGAACACACCGTGTTGCAAGTAAAGGTCTTTCAACATGCCCCACAAGGTTGTGCCTTTGCTTTTTGCATATGCCGCTATCTCTGCAAACTGAACCGCCGAAAGTGCAGCGTCCTTATCGCGCACAAAATCACTCACCAAATAACCGTAGCTCTCTTCTCCTCCGGCGACGAAATTCTCTTTCCCTTCTTTCGATTTTATTAATCCCGCTATAAACTTAAATCCGGTTAGCGTGTCGTAACAAGGCACTCCGAACGACTTCGCAATACGCGCTATCAATTCGGTGGTGACAATGGTCTTTCCAACAAATGGATTTTCAGGAAGCTTTCCTTTTTCTTTTCCAACCAATAAGCGGTAATACACCAGCAAGCTTCCCGCCTGATTTCCATTTATTAAAATCAATTCATTCTGATCGTTTCTAACCGCCAATCCCACACGATCGGTATCGGGGTCGGTTCCCAAAACCAATTCCGCATTTACTTTTTCTCCCAATTCCAGCGCCATCTTCATGGCAGACTTCTCTTCTGGATTCGGCGACGCCACCGTTGGGAAATTCCCATCAGGAACCGCCTGCTCTTCCACCACATGCACATTCGAAAAGCCCAACGCCGCCAACGTCTTCGGCACCAACGTTATCCCCGATCCGTGTATCGACGTGTACACAATGGAGATATCACTCTCACTCTTTACAGCCTCTTCCGAAAGCGTTAAACCACGAACAAGTTCTAAATACTTTTCTTCAACGTAAGCAGGCACCTCAAGTACATCTCCTTTCTTTCCGAAGGAATCTTTCGAAGAATCTTTGCCAGTAATGGCAATTTTCACTTCTGTGATAATCCCCCCGTCATGAGGCGGCAAAACCTGCCCCCCATCGCTCCAATAAACTTTGTATCCATTGTACTCTTTCGGATTGTGCGAAGCGGTGATAACGATACCCGCAGTGCAGTTCAATTCACGCACGGTGAACGACAACAACGGGGTTGGACGCAATTCGGAGTACAAGTAAACACGAATGCCATTTTCAGCCAGAATATCTGCAGCGATTTGCGCGAAGTAACTCGAGTTATTTCGAGAATCATACGCTATCGCCACCGAGCCTTCTCCCCCAAATAGAGCATGGTGTTTCAAAATATAATTCGCTAAACCTTGCGTAGCCATACCCACGGTGTACTTGTTCATGCGCATACTTCCAACACCCATCACACCGCGCAATCCACCCGTTCCAAATTCCAAATCGGAATAAAACGAATCAATAAACAACTTCTCATCTTCACGTTCCATGCGTTCAATCTCTGCCCGCGTCTCAGCGTCTAAATCATACGTCTTCCACAAGCGTGCTTTTTCTTTGGCGGATTCTAATGGGGTCATTTCTTCTTTGTTTGAAACAAAGATAATCACCTGCGGTGATCAATCATCTTTGATGATCAATCCTCCGGATCAATCGCCTTGCGATCAATCGTTCCGATTAATCCGAAGGATTGATCACCGCAGGTGATTGATTGCGTAGCAATTGATCTGACAACGTCAGATTGATTAAGTTAAGCTCATTTCCAACTTCGCAAGACCTTTCGGAGAATCTTGCAAAGCATCTTGCCTTCGGCATCTTATCTTTGTCAGATGGTCTTCAGCTCCGCAATCTTCCTCACCATCTTCCTCCCAGCCTTCTTGCTGCTGTATTGGATATGTCCGAAGAAATTCAAGAATGCCTTCTTGTTGCTGTCGAGTGTGTTCTTCTACGCATGGGGTGCGCCGAAATTTATTTTTGTAATTATTGGAACTACCCTCATCGATTTTTTCTTGGTGGGAAGAATGGATCGAAGCAAGAACGAAACCGAGCGAAAACTCATTCTCATTTTCTCGGTGTGCATGAACTTAGGCTTGTTGGTCTATTTCAAGTACATGAATTTTTTTGTCGAAAATGTCAACTTGGCTTTGAAAGGAATGGGTCTCGAAAGCAGCATTCCGTGGACGAAGCTGGTGCTGCCAATTGGGATTTCGTTTTATACGTTCGAGACGCTCACATACGTAGTGGATGTGTTCAGAAGGGTTCACAAACCATTGAAGAATTTTTGGGACTATCAGTTGTACATTATTCTGTTTCCAAAATTGATTGCTGGACCAATCATTCGCTATCACGACATTGCCGACCAGATTACCGATCGTTCAGCGAATGAAAACAATACCGAACGTTTGTTCGGTTTTTATCGGTTTTGTTTGGGTCTTGGTAAAAAGGTTCTCATTGCAAACGCTTTTGCCGCCTTCGCCGATAGCATATACGGCAATGCCGAAACAGGTTTGGGTGCGCTCGACCCAAACACGCTGTCCGCAGGAACCGCTTGGCTGGCGGCCATTTCATACACACTGCAGATATATTTCGACTTCAGCGGGTATTCCGATATGGCTATTGGTATTGGACGCATGATTGGTTTCAAATTCCCAGAGAACTTCAACAATCCGTATATCTCACAAAACATAACCGAGTTTTGGAGAAGATGGCACATGACCCTGGGAAGTTGGATGCGCAATTACCTCTACATTCCCTTGGGTGGGAATAAGGTGAGTACAGGCAGGTTGTATTTCAATTTGTGGATTGTGTTCTTGCTTTCCGGATTGTGGCATGGAGCCAGCTGGAATTACATTCTTTGGGGGGCGTGGCACGGCATGTTCTTGGTGCTCGAAAGAGCCTTCCTGAACAAGGCGTTTCAACACATAGGAAAAATTCCACGAATAGCATTTACGCTCGTGGTTGTTGTGGTGGGATGGGTGTTTTTCCGGGTGGAAGATTTGCACGCCGCGTGGGGATATGTGAAAGCAATGTTCATTCCATCGGACAATGCTGTTCATATACCCGTAGATATGGAGTGGTTAGTGCTCATGGTTTTCGCTGCTGTTTTCTCGTTCTTTTTATTGCTTCCAAAAGGAGAGAAAATTCAGAACAGCGCATACGGATACACAGCAATTAAAGATCGTACCCACATCTTGTGGACATTCGTTTCGTTGGTACTTTTCATACTATCGTTGAGCTACATAACGGCCAGCGGATTTAATCCGTTTATTTATTTTCGATTCTAATGAAGGGCAATCGTACACATAGCATTTTACTGGTCTTCATTGCAATGCTTTTGTTTTTACCAATGATACAAATGGTGAAACCGATTGTTGAAGTGGGTCCTCTTTTTGGTTCCATTGTGCCTACACAAAAAGATTCGCTTACGCTGGAAACGTGGTTCGACGGGTCGTTCCAGGAAAATCGAAACAAGTATATCAACGAGCAATTCGGATTTCGCAACACTGCTGTTCGTCTGCACAATCAGATTGCGTTTTCATTTTTCGGAAAGGCAAAGGCCAACGGAGTAATCATTGGGAAGGAAGAATATTTGTACGAGATTAAATACATCAATGCCTTTCGCGGCGCTGAAGAAGTGAGTCAGTCGAAAGTAGATTCGAACCTCGTTATGCTGAAAGCCCTTCAAACCAAATTGAAGGAAAAGGGCATTGAATTGGTGGTGGTTATGAATCCAGGGAAAGCTTCTTTCTACCCCGAATTCATTCCCGATGAATACCCCATTCTTTCCAACCGAAGTTATTATTCCGAATATCAAAAAGGCCTGGAATATCAAGGTATTCAGCACATAGACTTTGGAAAGTGGTTTCGTGAAATGAAAGGAAAAACGCCTGCACCGCTTTTCCCGAAGACCGGCATACATTGGAGTCAGTATGGTGCAACGTTAGCAGCCGATTCGTTGGTGAATTATTGCATGAAGCTTTTCGGAAAGAACATGAACGAGTTCGGTTGGAACAAGAATGACCTTCCTCTTTCAACCAATATGGAAAGTGTTGATGACGATATTGGATTGGGCATGAATTTGCTTCTTCCCATTCACCCAATTCCCATGGCTTATCCTCGTGTAGGAATCAATGATAAGTACGGAGTATCTTTCGGGAACAAAGGCATTCAGCCCAAAGTGGCGGTTATTTCAGACAGTTACTTTTTCAATTTGATGCAACTGCCTTGGGCGCCTGATATTTTCCAATCGTTGAATTTTTATTTCTACAATAAGCAGTTGCACAAGCGTCCGGAAGGTACCATGACCAACACCGATCCGCTTTCCCAAATGAAAGAAATTGAGAAATCAAATGTGGTCTTCATTATGGCCACGGAATGCAACATGGATAAGCTCGGGTGGGGATTTATTTCGAGCGCTTACAAATATTTTGTTCTGGGTGAAAACATTGATTCATTCGAATTGCGCGTGGAAAAATTCAAGAATAATATCCTTTCTGACAAAGATTGGCTGAAGGCAATTGATGAAAAAGCCAAGCAGAATAAGGTTCCACTCGACACCATGATTATGCGCGATGCCCGTTACATGGCCGAAATGGAATATTCGAGCGGAAATTAGAATAACGCTGTTGCCTGTTGTATTTTCGCGGTGCAAATGAAACTGGTTATCATTCCCACTTACAACGAGCGCGAGAACATTGTTGAAATGATTCACGCCGTGCTCGATCAGCCTACAGGCTTTCATTTGCTTATTGTAGACGACGGTTCTCCCGATGGAACGGCAGCTATGGTAAAAGAAAAGCAAACTGAATTTGCGGGAAGATTGCACATTCTCGAGCGCAGTGGAAAGCTGGGTTTAGGAACCGCTTACATTGCGGGTTTCAAATGGGGTTTGGCGAATAACTACGAATACATTTTCGAAATGGATTGCGATTTTTCGCACAATCCGAAAGATCTTCCTCGTCTGCTTGAAGCGTGCGAGAAAAATCACGGTGTTGCTGTGGGTTCACGCTATGTGAAAGGCGGAGGCACAGTCGATTGGCCTTGGCACAGAAGATTCATTAGTAAAGGTGGAAGTATATACGTAAACCTAATTTTAGGATTGGGCGTAAACGACAGCACTGGCGGATTCGTGTGTTATCACCGCGACGTACTTTCGAAAATGAATCTCGATGCCATTCAGTTTATCGGATATGCGTTTCAAATTGAAATGAAATACAAGGCGAAGCGCCTGGGATTCAAGATTGCAGAAGTCCCTATTCTATTCGCCGACCGCGTGAAGGGAACCAGCAAGATGAGTCTGAATATTTTTCATGAAGCATTCTTTGGCGTGTTGAAAATGCGCTTTGAAAAAATATAATACTTATGCAAGTCATCAAAAACATCACCGTTGTTAACGAAGAAAAACAAACGGTTAGTGACGTGTGGATTAACGGTTCGAAAATCGCGCATGTTGTAGCGGTTGGAACAATAGATTACAACAACGCAACATCTGTTGTAGACGGAACCGGAAAGCACTTGTTTCCGGGATTAATCGATGATCAGGTTCACTTTCGTGAGCCGGGGTTGACGCACAAAGGAGATCTTACCACCGAATCAGCTGCAGCTGCAGCGGGTGGAGTGACTTCCTACATGGAAATGCCGAACACCAGTCCGAGCGCAACCACACTTGAATTGCTCGAACAAAAGTTCAAGCGCGCAGAAGAAGTATCAACTGTTAACTACAACTTCTTCATGGGAGCAACGCCTGAGAACGCCGATGTGTTGGCGCAGGTGAATCCGAAAGAAGTATGTGGAGTGAAGATTTTCATGGGCTCTTCAACCGGAAATTTATTGGTGGAAAAACGCGAAGCATTAGAGACAATCTTTTCAAAAGTGAAGACGCTCATTGCTACGCATTGTGAAGACGACGGAATTATCAAGAGAAACTTAGAAGCCTTGCAGGCATCGGGAAGAACGCTTACAGCAGCTGATCATCCTGTTATTCGCAACGCAGAAGGATGTTATGCTTCAAGCTCTATGGCTGTTGAATTGGCGAAGAAGCACGATGCGCGATTGCACATTCTTCACATTAGCACGGCGAAGGAGTTGGAGTTGTTTACAAACGCCATTCCGATGAAGGAAAAGCGCATCACTGCCGAAGCATGTATTCATCACTTGTGGTTCACCGAAGAAGACTACGCCACGAAAGGAAACTACATCAAGTGGAATCCGGCAGTGAAATCATTCAACGACCGAATGAACATTCGGGAGGCAGTAAACGACGGAAGAATTGACGTCATTGCCACCGACCACGCCCCACATACCATTGAAGAAAAGGAACAAGAATACTTGAAAGCCCCAAGCGGCGGTCCGTTGGTTCAGCACAGTTTGCAAGCATTAATTGACCTTCACAGACAAGGTGTTTTTACCTTAGAAAAAATTGCAGAAAAGGCCTCTCATGCCGTTGCGGACTTGTTTCAAATAGACGGTCGCGGATACATTCGTGAGGGCTACTTCGCCGACTTCGTCATGGTAGATCTATCTTCTCCGTACACCGTTACAAAAGAAAATCTTTTATACAAATGCGGCTGGTCTCCTTTCGAAGGACATACATTTTCAAGCACCATTGTTTCAACGTGGTGCAATGGGAAGTTGGTGTTTGAGAATGGGAAGCTGACGGGAGTTAGAAGTGGGGAAGCATTGACGTTTGCGCGTTAATTTTCCCTTCGGGAAAAATCCCTTCGAGATGTATCCTTTCAGGAATTATCCCTTTGGGATGTATCCCGCGGGGACTTGTCCGCAGGATTATCGTATTTTCGCGCTCATGAAATCAATCA
>CAYLOT010000006.1:0-60965 GCA_964385405.1 uncultured Chryseobacterium sp.
TCATAAGCTATGCTTGGCATTGAGTTGCTCTTTTGAGTGGGTCATGCGCATCTTATCCTTAGTCATATTACCCTCATGCATGCGATAACGGTATAGCGGAAGTGGGATATGATGAATTCCATACCCCGCATTTGACCAGCGAATTCGAAGATCTTCTTCTTCTCTTGCAGAGAACGATTCGTCGTAAAGCCCAATATTATAGAGATTGTCTTTGCGGAACATTATACCACATGCAATGGGCTTCTCTATGGCTGAAATATGCTCGATGTGTTGTCCTCTTTCGTTTACCAAATAGTAATCAATAGCCACAGCATCGAAGGCATTGTTCTCATTCAGAAACAAATTCTGGATTCTTAATGTCTCCGCATGTAAATAATCATCTGCATCGAGAAACACAATGTTTTGACCTCTTGCTTTTCGAATTCCAAAATTCCGTGCGGCGCTTAGCCCAACGTTTTCAGGCAAATTGAAAATCCGAACTACATCTGAGTAGTTATCTAAAATCTGAGCAGTTGCATCAGTGGAAGCATCGTTCACCACAATTATTTCGAATTCTGATTTCGAAAGTGATTGGTCGAGCACACTTCGAATTGCGCGCTCAATATATTGAGCATAATTGTGGGTTGTAATGATGATCGATACCATGGCATGCGCTATGATTTACCTTTCTTCTTTTTTCCAATTCCTTCTTCTCCATTTCCACCATAGCCGTAACCGTAGCCATAACCGTAACCGTAGCCGTAACCGTAGCCGTAGCCGTAGCCGTAGCGATAAGCATACTTACCGTAATAGTATCTCCATCGTTTCTGCTTAATGTTATTCAAAAGAATACTTGTATTGGTCAGACTATTTTGAGACAGCACATCTTCCAAATATTTTACACCCTGCTTAGTCGCCTTCAAAGTATTCATTACCAAAATTCCGCGATCTACTTTGGAAAGTAAAACGAGACTATCCGTTATCAGCATAATTGGAGGAGTGTCGATAATTACATAGTCGTACAGTCTCGAGCCTTCAGAGAGCAACTCGTCTATTTTTGCGTTCAAAATTAATTCAGACGCGTTTGGGGGAATCGGACCCGCAAGGACAACATCTAAGTTCTCAATATCTGAATTAAAAACAACCTCCTCAAGGCTTGCTTTACCGATTAAATAGGTACTTACGCCACGAGAGTTGCTGGCTCCAAACATCTTGTGCACCTTTGGTTTGTGAAGGTCAAAATCAAGGAGCAACACTTTTTTCGATGCTTTTGCTAACGTTGCGGCAAGGTTAGTCGATACAAAGGTCTTTCCTTCTCCTGGATGTAACGAAGAAATTAAGATTAAGCTACGACCGTTATCCGGCAGCAAGTACTGTAAATTGGTGCGAAGCGTTCGAAAAGCTTCACTCACATTACCTCTTGGATTTGCATGAATTGCTATTGGATCTCGCTCAATCTCTTCATAATTTGGAATACCACTAATTACAGGGAGCCTAGTTAATTCTTTCAATTCACGCAAGTGCTCAATGCGCTCAAAGAAGAGCATTCGAATGATACCTATTAGCAATGAAATAAGAATTCCAACACCAATCCACAAATATATAATGCTCTGACGATCGGGACCGACAACACCCATATTACGAGCAGCTTCAATCACACTAGTTTGAGGAATGATGGCAGCACGAGCAATAACAGTATTTGCTTTCTTCTCTAATAAAAAAGTGTAGAGTTCTTCATTAACTTTTAGTTTACGCTCTATCGACATAAGGTCACGCTCACTCTTTGGTATATTAGCCAATTCAGATTCCAAATCTTTAATCTGTAATTTCAAATCGGCAATGCGTAGGTCAATAGCAACCTTAGTATCACGAGTGTATTTGAATATACTATTCCGAATAGTTTGAAGAGAAGAATCTACACGCTGAATGCGTTTGTCAGGTGCTTTAACATCGACTAGCAACGAACTTCTTTTTTGTTTCAGTTGGAAAAGATCCTTTAACAACTCAGTAAGAGTTCCATCTTCCTCCCCGAGGTAATTCATTGGCGGAATAACAGCACGGTCGGTTTCCTTTAATAAAAAATTTTCTAGACCATTTATAGATTCCCGTCTTAATTCCAAATCACGCAAAGCAATGTCAGAATTGGTCAAAGCCTCGAAAGCAGCATCTTGCTCCTTGCTCAAATCGAGAATGTCTCGCGCATCTTTGAAAGTCTCCATCGCTAGCTCCAAAGAGTCGATAATCTTAACAATCTTGTTAATCTGAATGTCAATGTAAGTTTGCGTATTCTCGTTTATAGCTATCTCATTATAAAGCGTGTAATCGATGTATACCTTCGCCAAGGTGTCCAAAAAAGTCTTAGCGCGGCTTGGTAATTCATCTTGACAGGTTAAAGTCAGAATACTTGTATACTCTACATTTTCAATGGTTAACGCCCCCATGTATTTATCTACCAATTGCTTCATTGGACTTACACGAATCTGGAAGCTTTGATCTGTCACTGTTGAGAGTTTTGATTCGTCTATGTGCTGGGCAAAATCAATTTGAATTGTAAACAATTGCTCTATATATTCCTTATTAAACTCATAAGTTCCAGAAATCAATTTCCCAGAATATTCATAACTCAATTCATAGTGTCCGATATCCAGAACTTTAATATTGATGGGAACATTGTACATTCCAGACACCATTTTCCTCCAGTCACATCTGATCTTTATGGCATCAAACTCGTCTACTTGCAAGGTCTTTACCCTTCCAACCAAGTAATATGAAATTGTGTAGTCGAGCTTTTCAAGACTCTTTTCAACAATATCATAAGAAGCTATGATTCTCTTTTGATTGGTTACATCTTGCATAAGCGAGATGTAACCCAACTCGCTATACATACTTTTTTGATAATCATAGGTTTCAGAAGACCTTAATAATATCTCGGTCTTAGCAGCATATATGCTCGGAAGCCTATATGTATAAAAATATGCAGAGACAAAAGCGATTAACACACATCCCAAAATCCAAAACCAACTTTTATTCAGAAATCTGATTACCGGTCTAAGGTCATCTGCATCCAGGAAATTCGTTTTGGTTTCTGCCATAGGTTAATTCGGGAATTACAAATATAGAGGAAGAGAACCAATATTGAATATTTTATCCTAATCGGAGGTGGAAATAATCAAACTCTATTATATTTGTGTCATGAACCGTTTTAGAAAACTTATCGTTTTGTCAATTTTCTTTTTCTGTGTTACAGCAATAGGAATTTGTCAGGCACCGCCAACACCGCCTAGTGGTGGAGCCGCGCCATGTGGTGGTCCTTTCGGAACAGTTTGTCCCATAGATGGAGGCGTTAGCCTTCTTATTGCAGCCGGAGCTGCTCTCGGTGGTAAAAAAGCCTACGACTTAAAAAAGAAAAAAGCTTCCTAAATAATCAGTGAAAAATCCACTCATTCGATTTTTTGTCATTGGTACCATCCTCTATTTCGGATGGTATTTTTTTTACGAGTTGTATTTACTTCCTTCAACGGCTATCGATGAAATGCTTGTCGATGTTTTAGTTAAGGGAGCTGAAGGACTACTCAAGCTTTTCAATTTTTCTATTCGCGTTTTCGATGACGGGCTCTACCGCAATCACATTGCCATTGATGGAACTGCCGGTGTAACGGTGGGCGCTCCATGCGATGGTATGATACTCATGGCCTTGTTCATCATTTTCGTGGTTGCTTATCCGGGGACAAACAAAAACAGACTGTGGTTTATTCCGTTGGGTTTATTTGTGATTCAATTCATGAATGTTCTTCGCATTATGGCTTTGGCCTTCATTGTTTATTGGAACGAAGATTATTTAGCCTTCAATCACGATTACACATTCACCGCTCTTGTATACGCCGTTGTGTTTTCATTCTGGTGGTGGTGGTCGAAGTTGTATGTCCCTGCAAATGGCAATTCCGAAGAAAAATAAGTTCATTCTTGTTGCGATAGCCATCGTAATGATTGCCATGGGCTTCTACCAAGAACAAGCCAAGGTAAACGTGAATTTCATTCTTGAAAAGGGCGCTCAAATTCCAGGGTTCTTCAACCAAAATACAGAAACAAAAATTGATTTGCTCGCTGCGGAAAAAAGCAAATCAAACTTCGACTACTATTACAGTCACGAAACCATCGCAGTGCTCTATTCTTTCAATCAAGGTGAACTTTCTAAATTGAAGTGGGTCATTACTTTCGCTTCCATTGCTTCATTCACCTTGCTGAATATTCTCGCGCTGTACTTCCTTCAATTCAATAAAAAAGAAATGCAATTGTTTTTGTTGGTGGAAGGAGTCTGCCTGATTCTCGCTGTATTAGCGTTCATTCTTGGCAAGATCACCCATCAGAATGAAGCGGTATATCCGGCCGTTCGAGGAATCATGGGTATTCTTCAATCTCCTGTACTCGTGCTCATTTTCATTCCAGCTAAAAAATTATTTAATCGCACTTTCTAATTATGGAAACTCAGCTTGCTCCTCACGCCAGACTTTGGGTCTTTACTTCAAACAAAGAACTTTCCACTGAGCAATGTGCTTTCATTGAATCTGAAATGAAAAAGTTTCTTGAAGGTTGGAACAACCACGGAAGGGCTATGGCTGGACAAGCCTGGATTGAAATGAATCGGATTCTAGTTGTTGCGGCTGATGAAAATATTATGCTCGCATCTGGATGCAGTATTGACAAATTAAATCGCGAAGTGCTTCGCATTGGCGATGAACTTGGTGTGAATTTATTCGATCGATTAACGGTATTGTTTCAAGAGAATAACGAGATTCAAACAGAAGGAATTGCTCAATTCTGGGCACTTCGCAAAGCGAATAGACTTACAGATGAAACGCTCGTTTTGGATACAACCGTTGCCACAATGGGCGAATGGTCTGCATCTAAGTGGAAACCATTCGCGAATACTTGGCACAAAGACATGTACGGAAGATAATTATTTCTGCGGCGTTTCTTTCTGAACCTTCTGATCAATGAAGTAAACGAGCGAAGCCATAGATGCTGCGCCCAACTCCAATTCACGTTTGTTTACGTTTTCGAAACGATCGTTGTCTGTGTGATGAAAGTCGAAGTAACGTTGTCCGTCTACCATCAATGCGAAGAGCATGGTGCTTCCGTTTTTCAATGGGCCAATGTCTACTCCACTCCAACCTCTTTTGAATGAATAAAGATTGTACGGTTCGAAGAAGGGCATGAGTGATTTTGCCCATTCCACCTGACCATCTTGTGCATCGCAACTAAAACCTTTCGGGGTGAATCCCCCACCGTCGCTTTCAATGGCAGCCACGTGCTCCCATCCTTTTTCTCTCGCAATTTTTGCATAAGTTTCTCCACCGTCATTTCCAAACTCTTCGTTTATGTAGAGCACTGCGCGAATGGTGCAAGCCGGTTTGTATCCTGTTGCTTTCATAATGCGCAACACTTCCATGCTCTGCACAATACCGGTTCCATCGTCGTGTGCGCCTTCACCCACATCCCACGAATCGAGGTGTCCGCCCACGACGATAATTTTCTCAGGATAGACACTTCCTCTGATTTCTCCGATTACATTCGCTTGCATGACACTGTCGAAACGCTCGCATTCCATGCGCATTTCGAATAGGATTTTTTTATTTGATTGAAGTGCTTCGTGAAGGAAATGCGCATCGAGGCTGCTCAATGCAGCCGCTGGAATCTTTGTTACATCTTCCTTGTAACGCATAGCTCCGGTGTGAGGAAACTTATCGTCGGCCGAGGTCAGCGATCGAATGATGCATCCGACTGCGCCGTATTTGGCGGCCTCTGAAGCACCGTTGGTTCTGATAGGAGACGTGTTTCCATAGGCAGAACCCGTGTTAATAATTGCAGGGTCAAAAGCTTTGTTAATGAAGACAATCTTTCCTTTTACTTGATCTGCCTTGGCTTTCAGGTCTTCGAAGTCTTTCACTTCAACAACCTCAGCTTTTAAAGTACCGTTCGTTCCAACCGAACCACCTAAAGCGCGCAGGGGAATTTCTGTTTTCTTCTTACCCACGTATATGGCGGCGTATTCTTTCTTTCCGCGTTTCCATTTCGGAACCTTTACGGGCATAAGAAAGACATTATCTGCCGGAATAGATTTCAATACGGAATCTCCCCAAACAATGGCCTTATCGGCAGCCGCTGAACCGGCAATTCGGTGTCCGATTTTCTTACACAAGTAATACAAATCGTTGTAGGCTTGAGCGGTTGAAAGGGCCTCTGAGTAGAAGCTTTTCACTACAGCAGAATCTTGCTTTGTGAATTGTGCGTTAGACTTTGAAGAAAGTATAACGATGGCGAAAACGATTAAAGAAATTTTCTTCATTGCATGTATGCTCCGTTGTTAATGTCGAGTGCTTGTCCGGTTATTGAATTCTGTTTTCCTGAAAAGAGAAACGCAACAAAATTTCCTAACTCATCGGGTTGGGCCATTCTTCCGGTTGGGACGTAGTTCATTTGTTCGCTATAAGCCTCTTCGTATGATTTCTCGCTTCTGTTGGCTAGTCGCTGAATGCTGTCTTTCGACATTTGCGTTTCTACCCATCCGGGTGTAATGGCGTTGACGAGAATTTGTTCACGTGCCCATTCAACGGCCCAAGCGCGAGTAAGACCGAGCACCGCTGTTTTTGAAGCAATGTAGGCGCTGTAATTCGGCACACCGAAGCGCGCTAGAATTGAGCTTGTGAGTAGAACATGCTTGTAGGTTGCCGTTGATTTTCTGAGGAATGGCAAGCATTCCATGACGGTAATGTATGTTCCGGTTAGATTGATTGAAACAATTTCGTCCCAACGATCATCTACGCCGTAGGCGTTTTCTCCGCCGACGCCAGCGTTTGCGAAGACGCATTCTAGGCTTCCTTCGCCTAAAATATTTTTGAGTCCTTCGCGAAATGCGGAAGCATTTCGCACGTCGGCGGCAAGCACGCAGTGATTCTCTGAATGCCTTAATTCGGCTAATACTTCATTCAGTTTCTCTTCGTTTCTTCCTACTAAAACTAGGCGGTTGTTTCCTTCTTCTGCAAGAGAATGTGCCGCAGCGGCACCAATTCCGCTGCCTGCTCCTGTTATGAGTATTGTTTTCATGATTAAGTTTGAACAAAAATAGCGGAACACGATTCATAACAAGACATGAAATTCAATCTAAGCGAAATAAGCGGACTCATTCAAAGTCGAAGAACCATAACACCTGAGCATTATACCCGACGCAAAGTGCACAAAGAGCAAATTGAGAAGATGTTGCAAAACGCAGTGTGGGCGCCTAATCACAAGCTCACACAGCCCTGGCGTTTTCATGTATACTTGGAAGAGGGAATGGAAATTTTACGTGAAAATCTTCCCTCACTTATGCCTGAAGATCAACCTGTGAAAAGAGAACGTATTACATCTCGATTGAGCAGAACTTCAGCGGTTATTGCCGTTTGCGTTGAAGCCTCTGAAAAAGCATCATTGCATGAAGAGGAATACGCCGTAGCCTGTGCTATTCAGAACATTCTGCTTACAGCAACAGCCTATGGTATCGGAAGTTTCTGGGCCACTCCTGGATTTATTAGAACAGAAAAATTCAACGAAATATTGAATCTTCCAACACAACAGCGTTGTATAGGACTCGTTTACTTGGGTTATGTGGAAGGTGAATGGCCAAGTAACCATCGCAAACCACTTGAATACGTAACAGAATGGAATTCAACAAAAAAATAATTTACCTCTTCATTTTACTCGCTATATCTGAAAGTGCTTTCGGACAGAAGTCCAATGCGAACGAATTCCTATTTGGATTTCAATTGAGACCCATAGTACCCAATGCATATTTGAATACAGATGTTGAATCGATTAGTCTTCCAAATTTTACTTATTCAGCGAAATCCAATGTTGGAATAAGTTTCGGTTCAATCATTCGTAAGCCTGTCGGGAAATTTTGGAACTTAGAAACGGGATTGAATTTCGTCAGACGCAGCTATTCTTTAGGGTTCAATTTGAACGATAGCGTACAAGTCAATACCACTCAGAACATGACCTTCATTGCCTATGAAATTCCCATTCAGGCCTTAATTTATGTGAGACTTGGAAAGGCGTGGTATATGAATGCCAGCGCGGGTATTGCTCTAGATTTTTTTCCAAGTGAAACCGAAACTTTCAGCTCAGAAAACGTAGATTCAACCTACTACGACTTCAGTCAAAAAACGTATAGAATCAGATGGAGTGCTTTGGCTGCTCAGTCTAATTTAGGATTTGAATACCGAACTGAAAAACAAGGTTATTATTATTTGGGAGCTTCATTTCATAGGCCGTTTGGAAGAATTGCGGCAACACAAGCCCTTGTAGAAACCGCTTCAGGTTCTGAACGATTGTGGTTAAGTCTTTCGGGGAGTTATTTCTCTGTTGATTTGAAATATTTCTTTTACGACAAATACAAAACAAAAAAGGTCGTCAATGAGTGACGACCTTTTTCAAACTTAATTAAAACTAAAATTACTTTTTCAAATCACCCACTAACTTCACATTTAATGTAAAGATGTTATCAATTGCTTTATCTCCCAAGTTATCGAAGAAAGCAGTTGAACCATACTTAACATCGAATTGTGAACGATCTACTGCAACGCTTCCTTCAACAAAAATTTGATTTCCACCACCAGTAATTTTTGCAGGAAACGAAAGTGCTTTTGTAATTCCTTTAATAGTCATGTTACCAGTTACATTGTGGGTAGTTCCGTTATTTCCTTTCACAGCTTGAACGCTTGTTACTTCAAACATTGCATCTGGGAATGAAACTGTATTGAAAAAATCTGCACCCTTTAAGTGATTGAGAAAGTTCGCGTTAGTACCCGCATCCGAGATGTCGGTGCAGGCCATAGCATTCATATCTATTTTCACTTTTCCAGTTATCCCTGCATTTCCTTTCACGTAAACGACACCGCTTGAAACACGCACTGTACCCGTGTGCCCGCTGCCTGTTACTTTCTTTGCACTCCAAACAATTGAACTCTTGTTGAAGTCTAAAATGTACTTACCATCGGCTAATTGAGCTTTAACTCCCGCTACTGAAGCGATTGCTACGAATAATGCTAAAATCACTTTTTTCATTTGTTTTTATTTTATTGTTGGTTTATTTCTGATTTCTAATTTGATCCAAAGCGAAATTCACAGCCTCAGCATCTCTAATAGACAATTGTTTCGACATAATTGTTTTAAAGGTTGGAACTTTTCCATCTAACTCCTGAAGCAGTAACTTGCCCTTTTCCGTTATAACTACATCAACCTGTCTGCGATCTTTGTCACAAGTTCTTCTAGAAACAAGTTTGCGCATTTCCAATTTATCCACAATTCTAGATGCATTGCTACTCTTGTCTATCATACGATCACACAAACCGGCAACAGAAATTGCACGACCTTTTTGACCACGTAAAATTCGAAGAATATTATACTGTGGTAATGTTATGTCATAGTCCTTCAACGCAGCTCTATTCAATTCACCGAACCAGGCCGCTGTAAAAAGAATGTTTATGCCCAATTTTTGGTAAACATCACTGAATTCTGATTGTTGTATTTCTTCGCCAATTGATTTCACTTTGCAAATATATGTACATACATTTAATGTACATACATCTTTTGTAAAAAAATTTCTCACATTGTAACTTTTTTTTGGTCCTTCTTTGATGTACTAATACCATATAAAAAATTTAATTCTTCTCCCACTTTTTCTTTTCTTAAGCATACATATTTCAGCACAAACCTTTGGCAAATCGAAAATTGTATTACAAGGAAAAGTAACTGCGCTATTTCTCAGCAACAGCACAGAAAAGCCTCTCGACAAGGTTTCTGTTCAAATATGGTCAGACGGGAAATTGGTAGCCGAAGTTAAGACCGCACATCGCGTTAAATACAGGACGGAAGCGCCAAACAAAGAATATCACCAAATCAAATGCGTTCAAGATGGTTATGTTGCTAAAACCCTTGAAATTGAAACAAAGTCCATTAAACGTGAAGAGAGTGCCATTCGCCTCATGTTAACCATAGATATTTCGCTTTTCAAAGAAAACGATGCCTGTGACTTTTCGTTTTTAAATGAAATGCCTGTTGCCAAGGCCAAGGTTCTGCGTTGAAAAGATTATATTTTTTGGGATCTTGATTACAACAAAAAAATACAAGACCGCATTCGAAAAGAAATAAGTAAAGTTCGAGTTCCGAAGTCGGTATTATTAACAATGAAAGCGCTGTAAATTCGCCAAAAGATTTCAAGGTGAAAGAAAGCGCTACTACTCCGAAAAAGAAAATTTCAAAAGCAACAATCTCAAGTGCGTTGGGACTGTTTCGTTACTTAAGACCTTATGCATTCTCTTTTTTCATTGGAATGCTACTACTTGTTGTGTCAGGACTTTTGGTCATTGTTATCACAGCTTTACTCGGATTTCTATTAACTCCTAATGCACAGGCTGCGTTGCCCGGAGGCGCATTAACTAAATCGATTCTTACAGCTATTCATTGGGAAGGTGAAGGCATGACCTCAAAAACTTTGGTTGCTCTCGTTGGGCTACTCATTATTCAAGGTGTGTTATCTTTCTTCAGAGTTTATCTGTTTTCTTACGTCTCTGAAAACGCCATGCTCGCTCTTCGCAAAGACACATACTCTCGTATTATTCGCATGCCCATTCAGTTTTACAACGAGAGAAGAGTAGGAGATTTAAGTAGTAGAATTACTTCTGATATTACAGCAATTCAAGAAACGCTGACAACAACCCTTGCTGAATTTCTTCGACAGTCTGTAATAATTTGCGTTGGTGTTGGTTGGCTTGTATCCTATTCGCCTTATCTCACACTCGTTATGTTGGGCACGCTACCTGTGATTATTGTAGTCATGGTATTCTTCGGGCGCTACATTAAAAAATTAAGCAAAGAAACTCAAGACAAGGTAGCCGAATCGGGTGTGGTATTAAATGAAACTTTCACCGGTGTTGTAAGTGTAAAGAGCTACAGTAATGAACCCTATGAAATATCTCGTTTCTACAAACGTATTTTAGATGTGAGAGCAAATGCCATGAAGAGCGCGATTTGGAGAGGCATGTTTGGTACTTTCATTATCATCTTTTTATTTGGAACACTCGGCCTCGTAATAGGCGTTGGGGCTCATTTGCAGCAGACTGGACAATTGCCTGTAGAAGTATTACCCCAGTTTATCATGTTAACTGGACTAATCGCAGGATCCATTGGCGGACTTGCTGCGCAGATGGGGTCACTTCAGCGCAGTTTGGGAATTATTGATTCTGTAATGGAAATTCTAGGCATGGAACCTGAAGAAATTCCTGAAGAAGAAACCCAAGCAGAAAAGCACTTCCAAGGTACATTCGAGTTTAAAAACGTTTCATTCAACTATGCTAGCCGAGCGGAAATGGCTGTGCTGAAAGATGTCTCGTTCGAAGTAAAAGAAGGAGAGCAAATTGCGTTAGTGGGTGCTTCTGGATCTGGTAAATCAACCATAGCCAATCTTTTGCTTCGCTTCTATGAAGCAACCGAAGGAACAATCTTTTTCGATGGAATTCAATCATCGGATTGGAAACTTCATGATGTTAGAAAAAGCATGGCTTACGTTCCACAAGAGGTTTTGTTGTTTGGTGGAAGTATTCGTGAAAACATTGCTTATGGTAAGCCTTCAGCAACAGATGAAGAAATTAAAACGGCTGCCATTCGTGCTAACGCTTGGGAATTCATTGAGCAGTTTACCGATGGCTGGGATACAATTGTTGGTGATCGTGGTATTCAACTTTCGGGCGGACAACGTCAGCGTATTGCAATTGCTCGTGCAATTTTGAAAGACCCGAAACTTCTGATTTTAGATGAAGCTACATCGGCTTTGGATACCGAAAACGAGAGAGCGGTTCAACTCGCATTAGATGAACTCATGAAAAATAGAACTTCACTCGTCATTGCTCATCGCCTCTCTACCATTCGCAACGCCACGAAAATCATTGTTCTCGAAGGTGGACGAATTGTAGAAACAGGAACACACGAAGAACTTATACGTCGAGACAGTGCATATTTGAAGATGGTAGAATTGCAAGAAAGGTCAAAATAAAGTTATCTTCGTTTCTTTTGGCTATGCGCAGATCCTGGTTATACGACTTACTTCGATACATATTGGTGTTTGGGTTGAGACTCTTTCACAGAAAATTTCGTGTTGTAGGATATGAAAATTTGAAAGGAAGTGAAATACCGACTATTGTGGTTGGAAATCATCAGAACGCACTTTTAGATCCAATCTTATGTTGTTCGGTAATTACTCAACAGCTTCATTGGCTCACCAGATCAGATGTCTTCAAGCCAGGTATTGTTACCAAAATTCTCAGAGGAGTAAATATGCTCCCGGTCTATAGAGAAAAAGATAATGTTGCAGATATTCGAGATAGAAACGAGGCTATTTTCCAAGAGTGTTATAGAAGGCTCAACAACGGTCAATGGATCAGTCTTTTTCCCGAAGGAACGCACAAAGGAAAAAAATCGCTGAACACTCCACTTAAAAAAGGAATTGGCCGATTGATCATTGGAACATTCGAAGCGAATCCGAATTTGCAGCAAATTAGAATACTACCCTTAGGATTGGAGTACTCTGAATTTTTCGAAAAAGACGGTGATTTTATGCTTCGCATAGGAAAACCTATTGTGCTCTCAAAAGAGGATTACACCGTTGCAAACAAAGCTATTTGGGCCAATGAATTGGTTGCAGATATAAGCACCGCTTTGCAAGCAGTTATGACCGATATTCGGAATGACCAATATTACGAAGAGTACATCACCATTCAAGACCTCATGCATTTCGTATTTCCATACAATGATTGGCATGAGAATGTGGTCATTTACCAAGATTTAGTAAATGCTAAAAAATTTGAAAATTCAGAACTTCTTGAGTCGGTTAAATCTTTTAACCTTTTGTCACAAGAACTTCACTTTTCTAATCGAACAGATTTCGAGGCAAACCAATGGAGAATGTGGAATACACTCAGAGTTTTCATGACTGTCCCATTTTCTTTAGTTGGAAAATTAATTTTTTATCCGATTTCAAGCTTCACCGAAAATTTCGTTCGAACCAAAGTAAAGGATACGCTTTTCCGAAATTCCATTCGAATTACTTTCAAGTTGTTTTTTAGTATTCCATACATATTAGTTCTTTCGATTATCTTCCCTTTCATTGGTGTGAATTATTTCTTGGGAGTTCTCATATTAGCTGTTACCGGCACATTCGAGGTTCGCGCTCGCATGCGTCTCGATCGTTTCAAAAAAATAATTCAACATAAAAAAGAATCTACTCAGCGCAATTCGGAATACTCGAAATGGAAAACGGCACAAGAGCAATGTATTTCGCAAATAAAACTAATTTGTAATGAACAGAATTAACAGCATACAACACCTTGGGGTTGCAGTTCAAGATATGGACGCTTCGTTAAGGTACTACAGAAAAATTTTCGGAATGAATATTCCGTTTTTTGATAGTGTTCAACCTGCACCCCTCATGGATTGCTATACACACGGTAAGACCATTACCAAGCGTGCAAGTATGATCATGAACCTTCAAGGTGGTTGTGCTATGGAAGTTATTCGTCCCACAACCTTCGAACCTCGCAAAGCCGATTTTCAAATTAAAGTCGGAGATCTTCATATCTTCCAAATACACATGAAATCGCGCGATGTGAAAAATATGCATGCCTATTGCACACACAATGGAGCGCACAATGTGAGTGAAATTCAACTCAATCCTGCTCAGCAACAAGTATTCGATTTAACCGATATCGACGGGAATTTCTTCCGTGTTGAGCCAACGGACGAGTGTTACAGAGACATGGGGCATCCGAGTAACGGTGTTGCAGGATGCAGTATTGGGGTAACGAATATGGATAACGCTTTAAATCTCTATGCTCACCTTTTAGGTTATGACGAAGTTGTATTCGACCGCACAGGCACCTTCAACGACTGGGGACATTTGCCCGGTGGAAAAGAACAGTACCGACGTGTTCGATTGAAGCAATCTGCGCCAACCGGAGGTGGTTTTGCACGCGTGCTCGGGGAAACATTTATCGAATTGGTTCAAGCATTGGACCGTGTGCCTGCAAGAACCTTCAAAGGGCGAATTTGGGGTGATTCTGGATTCGTTCACCTAGGTCTCGATGTGAAAGGCATGAAAAAACTCGGAGCGAATTTAGCTGAACAAGGCTTTGCGTTCAGATGCGATAGCAACGACGCACTGAGCATGGGACAAACAAAAGTTCATTGCACATACATCGATGACCCCGATGGAACACTTATCGAGTTAATCGAAGTTTACAAGGTTCCAATCGTAGAAAAATGGGGTATCTTCTTAAATGTAGAAAAAAGAGATCCTCTGAAACCACTGCCCAACTTCATGTTGAACGCGTTAAGATTCTCGCGTATTAAAGACTAACGCGCAGCTTGTCGTTTCAATATTTTTCTGAAAAGATTCGGGAAATACCTGTGTAGAAATAACGCGCGCAGCTCATTACCCCCAACACCAAACTCTCGTCTTCCTGCAGCAATACCCGATAATATCTGATTGGCGCATTGTTCCGAAGAAATCCCTTGTGCCTGATTGTTATCCATTTCTCCTGTTGGATTTCCTGATTTATCTAAAGCGTGTTTCGAGATTTCTGTGGCGATAAATCCAGGAGTTACCAATGTGATCTGAATACCCGCATCTTCCACTTCCATGCGCAATGAATCGAAAAACCCGTGCAGCGCATGCTTCGATGCTGAATAAGCCGAGCGCAAATAAAATCCCCACTTTCCGGTTAAACTGGATATGGTCACAATGTGTCCTGATTTTCTTCGAAGCATTTGTGGTAAAACCGATTTTGTCATTTGCACATGTCCGAAATAGTTCACTTCAAAAATTCTTCTATCACTATCAATAGAGGTTTCAACTGTTAACGAACGCTGGCTAATTCCGCCATTGTTGAACAAAATATCTATTTCAAATTTTGAAAGCACCTCATTCGAAACATGTTCTATTGAAGAGGCGTTTGTGAGATCTAAAGGAAATACATGAACCTTATCTGGAAAAAGACAAGTCCTTTTAACGCGTTCCAGTTCTTCTTCTCTCCGAGAAGAAACAAGAACGATTGCACCAGCTGCATTAAAAGCCTTAGCAACTGACTCACCAATGCCACTGCTCGCGCCAGTAATCCAAACCACCCTATTTTGAAATTGTTTCATTTTTATATCATTTCCGTGTTAAGAAAACTTAACTTTAGGTTAACCTTAGGTAGGGCGCTAATCAATAAAAGACTCCTACCTTCGTGGTGAATAATTCGATTCAAAGATTGCAATAGAATGGCAAAAAAACCAAAAATACTTTGTGTAGACGACGAACAAGACATTCTTGATTTGCTCACATTTAATTTGGAAAAAGAGGGGTACGACGTATGCACAGCATTGAACGGAAAAAAAGGTCTTGAAGTCGCTAAACGTGAACTTCCAGATTTAATTATTCTAGACGTGATGATGCCTGAAATGGATGGCATGGAAACATGCAGAGAAATTCGTGAGATTCCCTCCCTTCAAAATGTTGTCATTACTTTCCTTACCGCTCGTAACGAAGATTACAGCCAAATTGCGGGATTTGAAGCAGGTGCAGATGATTTTATTACCAAACCTATTCGTCAACGATTGCTAGTTTCAAAAATCAAAGCCTTACTCCGCAGGTCGGGACCCGCTGAAATTAAAAAAGAAATGAATATTGGCGGTATAGAAATTGACCGCGAGAAATATTTAGTAACCAAAGATGGAATGCAAATTCAACTTCCAAAGAAAGAATTTGAATTGCTTGTGCTGTTGTCTAGCGCACCAGGACGTGTATTCACGAGAGAAAGCATTTTAAATTCCATCTGGGGAAACGATGTTATCGTTGGTGATAGAACCATAGATGTCCACATTCGAAAACTTCGCGAAAAATTAGGAGACGAAAATTTTAAGACAATTAAGGGAGTTGGTTATAAATTCGAGGCGTGAATGTTCGAACTCCAAAACACGTAGCTTTTTTATCTGCACTGTTTGTTGTGTTGCCTTTGGCAATAGTCTATTTTCTTATTGTCTATTTCCTCGAACGTGATTTTGAGATTGAATTCTTTTTTCTCTTCATTGCTCTCGGAATGACCATTACTTCAATTGTTGTTTATAGGTTCATTGAGCGGTTTCTGTACAGTAAAGTAAAACTCATTTATAAGACAATTCACTCACTCAAAACTCAGAGAGATAATAGAGAATTGAAAATGGGAACCGATATTCTGGGCAAAGTCAATCAAGATGTTGCTCATTGGGCTGAAGAGAAAATTGAAGAAATTAAGAATCTTCAAAATGCAGATAATTACAGAAAAGAATTCATTGGGAATCTATCACATGAGCTCAAAACTCCTATTTTCAACATTCAGGGGTACCTTGATACATTAGCTGAAAACGACGAAATGGATCCAGCACTTCGAAAGAAATTTATGGAAAGAGCCATTACGAGTTGTGAAAGACTAGAAAATTTAGTTTCCGACCTCGATGAAATATCTCGATTAGAAAGCGGATCGGTACCCTTGAAAATTGTCAGATTCGACATACTAGATCTTGCTACTGAAGTGTGTGATTCATTGGAACAATTCGCTGCAGAAAAAAAGGTAAATCTCTTTGTAAAAAAAGATCCGTTCAGCGAATTGTGGGTTGAAGCAGACCGTGGGAAAATTGAGCAAGTGCTTATTAATCTCTTGGTAAATAGCATCAATTATGGAATAGAAGGAGGAGAAACACGTCTTCGCTTTTACGACATGAACGACAATATTCTTGTGGAAGTGGCAGACAATGGTATTGGTATTGCTCGTGAACATCTGCCCCGACTTTTCGAACGTTTCTATCGTGTAGATAAAAGTCGCTCGAGACACGAAGGCGGCTCAGGATTAGGCCTTGCCATTTGCAAGCATATTATCGAAAATCACCAACAAACCATCAGCGTTCGAAGCACCGAAGAAGTTGGAAGTACTTTCGGCTTTACCATCAAAAAAGCAAATTAACTTTTTGTAGCGCTAAGCATCATTTACTTTTGTTGAAACAAAATTCCCCGAGAAATCAATCTCGGGGTTTACTCGTTTGAATGAGCACCTATGAAACCACGCCTTTCCATTTGGGAAAAAGAAATAGCATCGATTGAAAATAAAATCGCAGAAGAGAAAAGCAAACTTCATTTGAGAGGTTTAGCTGGAAGTGCGCCCGCGTTCATTTGCAGTGCTTTTTATTCCTCATCGCCCGTTACTCAATTAGTAGTTTTGGACGACAAAGAAAAAGCAGCCTATTTTCTGAATGACCTTGAAGCCATTCTAGAAATTGGTTCTGATGAAAAAGAGCAAGAGAAAACTCCTGTACTCTTCTTTCCTCGCACTGCAAGACTGGCCTATGACGTAGAAACCACGCAGAATGCAAACATTGCCATTCGCACAGAGGTGCTAAATAAACTCCAGAAGAACAGAAAAAATTATATCGTCGTCTCTTATCCCGAAGCGCTTTTTGAAAAGGTGGTAACGCATCATGAGCTCGAAAAAAACACTTTCAGCATAGATGTGGGACAATCGTATTCCATGGATTTCATTGACGAAGTATTCATTGAATTTCAATTTGAAAAAGTAGATTACGTATACGAGCCAGGGCAATACGCCGTTCGTGGAGGTATTGTCGATGTTTTCTCATTCAGTTATGAATACCCTTATCGTATTGAATTTTTCGATGAAGAAGTAGAAAGCATTCGAAACTTTGATCCAGCTACACAACTGTCAGTAAACAAAATGACCAAGGCTGTCATTGTTCCGAACACACATTCGAAACACTCGGAAGAAGTGCGCATTGGTCTGCTCGATTTCCTTCCATCGAATACGGTTGTTTGGATGAGTAACACTGAATCTTCGCTTGCCCAATTTCAAACCGAAATGGAAAAAGCTGAAGAGCGATTCAACAAACTTTCAGACCACATTGCACACGACAAGCCCGAAGCACTTTTCACCTCGAAACACGAATGGTTAAAACAATTGGAAGATAAACGTGTGATTGAATTCGGAAGCAAGCGTCAATTCCTCGGAGATACCGAAGATTTCCATTGCACACCACAACCTTCCTTCAACAAGAATTTCGAATTGCTCGCTGAGCATTTAGAAAATCTTATTCAACAAGGTTACAAAGCGCACATTGTTGCAGGACAATCGAAACAACTGGAACGACTCGATCAGATTTTTCAAGATAAAAGAAAAGATATCGCCTACGTTCAAGAGATACTTGAGATTAGCGAAGGGTTCATGGACCAGAATAAAAAAATTCTGTACTACACCGACCATCAAATCTTTCAACGCTACCATCGATTCAAACTAAAAGAAGGTTTCAAGAAGAATAAAGAAGCGCTGACGCTGAAAGAAATTCTTGCGCTGCAACCGGGAGACTATGTGGTGCACATTGACCACGGCGTAGGCCAATTCAGTGGGTTGCAGAAAATCGATGTAAATGGAAAAGAACAAGAAGCCATTCGCTTAACCTACAAAGGCGGAGACATTCTTTATGTTAGCATTCACTCGTTGCATCGCATAAGCAAGTTCACCGGGAAGGAAGGAACTGCGCCCACCATGGACAAGCTGGGTAGCAACGCTTGGCAAAACTTAAAGCGCAAAACGAAAACGAAGGTGAAAGAAATTGCCTTCGACTTAATAAAACTATACGCGAAAAGAAAGTCTACAAAGGGATACGCTTTCCAACCCGATACGTACATGCAAACGGAATTGGAAGCATCATTCATTTACGAAGACACTCCCGATCAATACAAAGCTTCTGTTGCGGTGAAAGAAGATATGGAAGCTCCTTACCCCATGGATCGCTTGGTATGTGGGGATGTTGGATTCGGAAAAACAGAGATTGCCATTCGCGCAGCATGCAAAGCTGTTGCCGACGGAAAGCAAGTCGCCGTATTGGTTCCAACAACCATTCTTTCCATTCAACATTACAAGAGTTTTAAAACGCGATTGAAAGATTTCCCAGTAACCATCGATTACATCAATCGCTTCAAAACTGCGAAACAAGTAACTGAAACATTGGAGCGAGTAAAAAATGGAAAAGTAGATATCCTCATCGGAACACACGCCATTCTTGGAAAACGAGTGGTTTTCAATGATCTTGGATTAATGATTATTGATGAAGAACAAAAGTTCGGAGTTGCAGCAAAAGACAAATTGAAAACGTTACGCGCTAATGTAGATGCGCTAACGCTTACTGCTACGCCTATTCCACGAACCTTGCAGTTCTCGCTTATGGGCGCTCGCGACTTGAGTATTATTCAAACTCCTCCCCCGAATCGTGTTCCTATTCGAACAGAGTTGGTTCCCTTCGGAGAAGAAATTGTTCGCGATGCAATTAGCTACGAAGTGCAACGCGGCGGCCAAGTTTTCTTCGTTCACAACCGCGTTCAAAATCTTCGCGAGATGGCCGGATTAATTCAACGTGTTTGTCCAGATGTGCGCATTGGCATTGGCCACGGACAATTGAGCGGTGAAGACTTGGAAGAGGTGATGAACAAATTTATTGAAGGAGAATTCGACGTGCTTGTTTCCACTTCCATTGTGGAAAGTGGTATTGACATTCCGAATGCGAACACCATTATTATCAACGACGCACATCACTTCGGAATGAGCGATCTTCACCAATTGCGCGGACGCGTGGGAAGAAACAACAAGCAAGCGTTTTGTTATTTATTAAGTCCGCCTACGCACATGCTAACCGACGATGCGAAAAAACGCTTGACAGCCATTGAACAATTCTCTGATCTCGGCTCTGGAATGCACATAGCTATGCGCGATTTGGATATTCGTGGAGCAGGAAATTTATTGGGCGGTGAACAAAGTGGATTCATCAATGAATTGGGATTTGAAACCTACCAGAAAATTTTAGATGAAGCTCTTCAAGAATTGAAGCAAGAACATTTCCAAGAATTGTACGAAGAGGAAATGAAGAAGAATGCTTCATTCGTGAAAGACACTGTGCTTGAAACCGACTTCGAATTGCTCATTCCCGATGAATATGTTGGAAATATTTCTGAGCGCATAGCACTTTACAAAGCGCTCGACGACATGGAGCACGAAGAAGAAATTCAGAAGTTCTCGCAAGACTTGGAAGATAGATTCGGACCTATTCCAAAGCCTGTTATTCAATTAATCGACACCATGCGTTTGCGTTGGACAGCGAGAGAGATTGGATTCGAAAAATTAGTGTTGAAGAGTGGAAAGATGATTGGTTACTTCATCTCGAAACAAGACTCGCCATTCTACCAAAGCGATGCCTTCACGCGTGTATTGAATTTCATTAAGTTAAATCCAGTAGCGGGAAAAATGTACGAGAAAGATGAGACACTTCGCATTGCATTTCCAGATGTAACAAACATGGATAAGGCAAATCGTTTGCTTAACGCCTTAGCAGAAGGTTCTAAATTGTAATCCAGCACACTATTATTGTAAATTTGCACACTTTCAAAAACTATTATGACAACACCAAGAGTTCGTGTTCGTTTTGCTCCTAGCCCAACAGGCCCATTACATATGGGTGGAGTTCGCACTGCGCTATACAATTACCTTTTCGCTAAAAAACACGGCGGAGATTTTTTAATTCGAATTGAAGACACCGACCAAACACGCTATGTCCCCGGTGCTGAACAATACATACTCGATTCATTGAAATGGTGTGGCATTGAACCTACTGAAGGTGTTGGTTATGGCGGAAAGCACGAGCCTTACCGTCAGAGCGAAAGAAAACCTATGTACAAGGCCTATGCCTTGGATTTGATTGAAAAAGGTTGGGCATACTACGCCTTTGACACCCCTGAGGAATTGGATAACATTCGCAAGCAAGCCGAATTGGCGAAGATGCCGAACTGGCAATACAACAGCATTTCGCGCATGACCATGAAGAACTCGCTTACCCTTCCGGCAGATGAAGTAGCTGCTCGATTGGAAAAAGGAGATCAGTTTGTGGTGCGTTTCAAAATGCCTCGAAACGAAGAAGTAAGATTTCAAGATATTATTCGCGGATGGGTTGTGTTCTCTACGAACGAATTGGACGACAAGGTTCTTTACAAGTCAGACGGAATGCCAACGTATCACTTGGCCAATATCGTAGACGACCACACCATGGAAATTAGCCACGTTATTCGCGGTGAAGAGTGGTTGCCTTCTGCTCCCTTGCATGTGATGATGTACAAAGCGTTCGGTTGGGAAGCTCCACAGTTCGCTCATTTGCCATTGATCTTGAAACCAGATGGAAATGGAAAATTGAGTAAGAGAGATGGAGACCGCCTTGGATTCCCAGTCTTCCCCTTGCAATGGACCGACCCAGAAACGGGGAATATTTCAAGTGGATACCGCGAAAGCGGCTACCTTCCAAAAGCTTTCATTAACATGTTGCTTTTATTGGGATGGGCACCGAGCAACAACCAAGAAATTTTCACATTAGATGAAATGGTTGAAGCCTTTTCAATTGAACGCGTAGGAAAATCAGGATCTAAATTCGATCCGGAAAAAACGAAGTGGTTCAATCAGCAATATTTACGCAACACACCACGAGGTGAACTTGCCGACATGATCATGCCTGCCATTGAAGAAAGAGGGTACGACACCTGCAAGGAATATGTGGAAGGAGTCATTGAACTTATGCTTGAACGCGCCGTTTTTCCCAAGGACTTATTAGACGGTGAGTACCTTTTCGTTGATCCAACTTCATACGATAAAGATGCTGTTTCGAAAAAGTGGAAGGTAGGAGAATCTGCAGCCATTCTTCAAAAATGGGCTGCTGTGCTTGAAACGCTTGAGCCTTTTACGGTGGAATCCATAGATGCTGCTATGAAGCAATTCTTGGCAGATAACAATTTAGGAATGGGTGCTGTAATGCCGTTGTTCCGTATTGCACTTACAGGAGTTCTTACGGGTCCTGGCGCTTCACACGTTGCCGCATTGGTTGGAAAAGAATTCGTTCTGCCACGCATTCAAAAATGTATTGAGACTTTAGGGTAATGAAAATTCAATTGAATAACATTCAGGTTCGTGCCCAACACGGATGCTGGAAAGAGGAAGAAATAATTGGTGGCGATTACCGCGTAGATGTTTGGCTCGAAGGTGATTTTGAAATCTCAGCTGAATCAGACGACCTAGAAAAAACCATTGATTATGTTGCAGTGAAAGATGTTGTTTATGCTGAAATGAGTATTCGAGCTAAGCTAATTGAAACCGTATTGGTTCGCATGCACAAGGCAATGAAACAAAAATTCCCGAACGCTCATTCGGTTGGAATTCGCTTGACGAAAATTAACGCACCAATGGGACACCAAGTGGAAAGCGTTAGCGTAGAAATGGAAGGTTAAACCAGTTTATTCGCGACAAGATATTCCGCTATTTGAACAGCATTGGTGGCAGCCCCTTTGCGAAGATTATCACTTACAATCCAGCAATTAATTGTCTTTGCTTGAGATTCGTCTATACGAATTCTCCCAACAAAAACCTGATCACTTTCCGCTGCGTGAATCAACGGCATTGGATATAACTTCTGTTCAATATCGTCTACCACTTCAACCCCAGGAAAAGCACTCAACACTTCTTTAACTTTCGCTAAATCCGGGGTTCTTTCAAACTCAATATTTACCGATTCTGAATGTCCGCCCATTACTGGAACACGCACTGCTGTGGCTGTTACAGCAATTGAATCGTCTTCCATAATTTTCTTCGTCTCAAGAATCATCTTCATTTCTTCCTTGGTGTAACCGTTCGATTGGAACACATCAATTTGTGGAATGAGATTCATATCAATGGTGTGAGCATAGGCCTTTTCACCTTCCTTGCCAACACGCTCGTTCATCAATTGATCTACGGCAACCTTTCCTGTTCCGGTAACACTTTGGTAGGTTGAAACGACTACGCGCTTAATCTTGTATAAGTCATGAAGCGGCTTTAATACCATTACCATTTGAATGGTGCTGCAATTCGGATTAGCTATAATCTTGTTATGCGCATTTATGCTACTTGCATTGATTTCTGGCACAACCAGAGGAATACCTTCTGCCATTCGCCAAGCACTGCTGTTGTCTATTACTACACATCCGGTTGCTGCAAATTTCGGTGCCCACTCTAAACTTGTTTCTCCTCCTGCAGAAAACAAGGCAATATCCGGAGAAGCAGAAACGGCGGTGGATAGAGAGACTACAGGCCATTCTTTTCCACAACAAGAAACACATTGTCCGACGCTTTTTTCAGACGCAACTGGAATAATCTCATCGTAAGGAAAATTCCTTTCTTCAAGAATTTGAAGCATCTTTTTTCCGACCAATCCGGTAGCACCTACAACTGCAATTCGCATACATATCTTTTTCACGAAATTACTACTTGTGCATTTTAGTTTCGATAGAATAATTACAAAACATTCATTATGCACTTCAAAAAACTTCTTCCCGTTGCGTTGGCACTTTCCTCGTGCACACCGCTACCCGCACAAGTCAATGAAAACTTCAGCGACGGAGACTTCATTCTCAATCCAAACTGGAATGGTTCCAATGGGCAATTCATTGTCAATGCCACCAAAGAGCTCCAATTGAACAATGTTGTTGGCGGACAAAGCCACGTATCTACATTAACCAACGATACTTCCTTAGACAGCAAGGAATGGCGCATTTCAGTGAAACAAACCTTCGCTGGAAGCGACAACAATCACTCCCGAATCTATTTGGTTTCGAGCGGCTCCGACCTCTCCTTTTCCAATGCCGTTTCAGGTTCCAACAACACAGGTTACTTCCTGAAACTTGGTGAAGCGGGTTCGACCGATGCTATCAAATTTTTTCGTGACGACGGCCCCTTGGGGATAATTGAACTTGCGTCTGGAACACCTGGCTTAGTTGCATCTTCCTTCAACATTAACATTCAAGTGTTTCGTGATGATGTTGGAAACTGGAATGTAAATGCAGATGCTTCCGGAGGTACAAACTTCAACTCAGAAATTACTGTTTTCGATAACACATATGCGCAAACTTCGTTCATCGGAATGAGTTGCATCTATACCAGTTCGAATGCAACAAAATTCTTTTTCGACAATATTTACTTCGGCAATCCCATTCCACCTGAAGTAATAAACTCACCGAACCTTCGTTCGGTTGTGTTCAATGAACTCTACGTAGACCCCACACCATCGAATGGAATGTCAGATTCTGAATACATTGAACTGTTTAATGCCGATGTGGTTGCCTTTGAATTATCTGGATGGAAATTGGTTAACTCAACAACAGCGAAAACTCTTCCATCCTTCTTGCTTAATCCTAACGAGTACGTGATTATTTGCGACGCCAACAACACTTCATTTTTTCCCAATTCAATAGGAGTTCCATCACTCACCGCTCTCACGAATTCCGCAGACAGCCTTACTTTGCTCGACTTCAACAACAATGTTATTGATATTGTTTCCTACACAAACGAATGGTATAACAGCAGCGAAAAATCCGACGGAGGTTGGAGTTTAGAACAAATTAACCCTCATAAAATCTGCAGTGGAAAACTGAATTGGTCGGCATCACATGATATCATCGGCGGAACTCCTGGATTACAAAACAGCATCTTTGATAATTCTCCAGATATCCAGGGTCCGCAATTACTCGATTGGAATTTAAATCAAGCCAATCAACTTATTCTCCAATTCAATGAGATCATTGATGTTGGTAATTCCAACGACTTCGCATGCAGCAATGCACAAATCTCAACCGTGCAATACCAAGAAGGAAATACAGTCGTCGTAATCACATTCATATCTAACCTTCAAGCTGAAACTACTTACACGTTATCACAAACCAATATTGAAGATTGTGAAGGCAACGCTTCATCCATTACATTCGATATTTATATAGGAAAAACACCTGAATTCGGTGACCTTATAATTACCGAAATTCTTGCAGATCCTGACCCTGTTATTCAAGGCATCCCGTCTGAGTTTATTGAAATCTTCAACAAGAGTTCACACACGTTAGAGCTGAAGGGACTGACGATAAACAGCTGTGTTTTTGGAGGAAATCAACTGCTTCTTCCGAATGAATATTTGGTAATTGGAGACCTGAATGAAAGTCTTTCGTTTCTCTCTGTATCGAATAAGCTTCTCGTTCAATCTTTTCCAACATTAACCAATTCCGGAATGCTCATTAAGCTAAGCGTAAACGGCACACACCTAGACAGCATTCACTACAACATTGATTGGTTCGAGAGCTCTTTTAAAGCATATGGAGGCTGGTCCCTTGAATTGGTCAATCCAAATTTACCGTGCAGCAATGCCCGGAATTGGAAGCCCTGTGAAAACGAAATGGGGAATACTCCTACAGAACAAAATTCAGTTTTCTCAAATTCGCCCGATATTGATGCTCCAAAACTGCAATACATAACAGCCGAAGACAGCGCAGCGGTTCTTCATTTCAATGAACCTGTTACTTTGAATGGCGACTTCTTCCAATTTGAATATGTTATTGGAAACTTCGAAGTCGAAAACCCCTCGACGCAGATTATTCTCAATACTCCTGAGTTAATGCAACCTGAAATATTCAGTTACACCATACATGGAATTTCAGATTGCAGCGGCAACAGCTCTGCTATTTCTTTTGAATGGGGATTTCCAGAAAATGCCTCCTCAGAAAATTTAGTCATCAATGAAATTCTATTCAATCCGTTTATGAACGGCTCCGACTTTGTTGAGCTTCAAAACACTTCGTCAAATTCAGTTTGTATTCGAAATTTATCGGTTGCCAATGGACACCTCAATACGGGTTCAGAAAACGAAACAGCCACATTAGAAGGACGAATTATACTGCCCCATGAATTCATTGTTTTTTCGGAGGACGGAAGTGATCTTGAATCAATATATCCGTGCATTCAGCCAAAAAACATCATTCGCGTAAATGCACTTCCAACATTCAACAACGCCAATGGAATGTGTGTAATTTATTCCAATCAAAATGAAATCATCGATGAAATGAACTACACAGAGTCAATGCATTTTCAATTGCTCAACTCCTTCGAAGGTATATCGCTGGAAAGGCTTTCAATTGAGCTTCCCTCTTCCCAAAAAAGCAATTGGCACAGCGCTTCAGCAACATGCGGATATGCAACTCCGGGGATAGCGAATTCGCAAATCATTTCAATCGAAAACTTGCAAGGGGAATTCAGTCTTTCAACCCCCATTTTCTCTCCAGACAACGACGGCTTCGAAGACGTTATTCAATACCACTATTCCAACTTACCGCCCGGTAGTATTGGCAATTTAACCATCTACAACGAACGGGGCATTCGCGTAAAAAGATTAATTCGAAATGAATACTTGGGGTCGGAAGGCAATGTCATTTGGGACGGCTTATCAGACGAAGGAGAGCCTCTTGAAATAGGCATTTACATTGTTACCTTTGAAGCATTCAATGAAGAGGGAATTCAAGTGAGACATAAAAGAGATTTTACTTTAGCTAGAAAATTATGAGTCGATACTTTGCTCGCACCCCGCGCATTATTCAGCGACTCTTTCCGAAGGTTATTTGGCGTGTAGATAATTCGGAATCGATCTATCTCACCTTCGACGATGGACCCAATCCTGAAGTTACTTCTCAGCTTTTGGAATTACTTCGCGAATACAATGTGCGAGCGACATTTTTTCTTCTAGGAAAAAATGCAGAGAAATACCCCGAACTTGTAAAACGTATACAAGAAGAAAAACATTCGATTGGATTTCATTGCAACGAACATTTGAATTCGAGAAAACTCAATCGCGTTTTGCTTCTAAAAAACTTCAAGCTGCCGAAGAATTTTCCTGCTACTGCACTTTTCAGGCCTCCGTATGGCAAACTAAAATACTGTCAATACAATTTTCTAAAGAACAAATTTCCATTGGTTGGATGGACTCTTATGCCTGGGGACTTCGATAAAAAAACACCTTTTCAAAAACAATTGGATCGGCTTAAAAAAGCATCTCCAGGAGATATTGTTGTTCTTCATGAATTACCAACTACGATAGAATTACTTCGCGCATATTTTCAACAAACAGAAATCAAATCGTTTGAGAAAATTTAGCCCTGTTTCATTTTAGGAAAGTATTTCTTATTATTGCTTTATGAACCTTAAGCAAAACCTCCTAACCCTTGTGGGGTTATTGTTGTGCCTTACATCTTGGGCGCAGCCTGGCCCAAGTGCCATCTCAGGTAAAATTATAGATTCAAAAACAAGGAACCCTATTGGAGGGGTATTAGTATACTTCGAAAACACATCCCACGGCGCGACTTCAAATCCTGAAGGTAACTTTCAATTTGAAGCTCCTTATGGAAATTACACCTTAGTAGCAGCATTTCTGACATACAACACGTTTCGAAAAGAAATTAATCTAAAAAATGATTTAGAAGTTAATATCGAAATGGTTTCGAACGATACTCAAATGAACTTGGTAGTTGTTTCTGCAGGCCGCTATGAGCAAAACATTGGCGAGGTAACCGTGAGTATGGAGGTTATTCAACCCAAGCTAATTGAAGATAAAAACGCTGTAAACATTGACGAGATTTTGCAACAAACTCCTGGTGTTGCTATTGTAGACGATGAACCGCAGATTCGCAGCGGAAGTGGTTACAGCTTTGGAGCAGGCAGTCGTGTTCAAGTGTTGGTAGACAACATTCCCATTCTCAGTGGTGACGCTGGAAAACCAAGCTGGGGTTTCCTTCCTACTGAAAATGTATCACAAGTTGAAATTATCAAAGGTGCAAGCAGTGTCCTCTATGGTAGTTCGGCATTGAGTGGCGTAATAAATTTCAGAACAGCCTATCCTACATTAAAGCCAAAAACAAAAATTTCGGTTTATCACGGTTTTTACTCAAAGCCACAAAGTGACTCAGCTGTTTATTGGAGCAGACAGGGAATGAAAAGCGGTATTAATTTTCTTCATTCCGAAAAATTCGGAAAGCTCGATTTCGTATTTGCTTCAAGCATGCAATATGACGACGGACATTTAGGTCCCATCAAAGACACTGCCGACGGAAGTTTTACAAATGGAAATTACAACCCTCTAAATGTCGATCGATACAATGCCGGAAATCGCGCTCGTTTGAACCTCAATCTTCGCTATCGATTAACAGATAGGCTATACATCGGACTTGCTGGAATTTACTCGACAAGCAATTCATTAGCCACCTTAATTTGGGGTAACAACACAACTGGTTTATATAGCGCCTATGCCGGCAGTGCAACACGAACGATTCAGCAATTGTATACCGTTGATCCGTCTATTCAATACACGAGTAAAAAAGGAGCCGTTCATTCTTTGAAAACAAGATGGCAGTCCTTAGACAATAACAACGACAACAATCAAGGAAATTTTTCTGATGTGTTTTATAGTGAGTATCAGGTTCAAAAAAATTGGGAGTTGAGTAAAATTAAGAATCTCACTACAACCGCAGGCCTTGTGAATACACAGACCGATGCTCGCGGTGAGTTATTTGTTGGTGGAAATCCAAATGGACATAATGAAGCGAGAAATACCGCCGCCTATTTACAAATCGATAAAAAAATAGGTGATAGACTTAACCTCTCCGGAGGTGTTCGCTATGAGCAATTCGTGTTAAATGAAGAGAAAAACGGAAAGCCTGTCTTTCGCGCAGGGGCGAATTACAAATTCGGACAAGCCTCTTATTTGCGCGCTTCTTATGGACAAGGTTACCGATTCCCGAGTATAGCTGAAAAATTTATTGTAACCGGACTTGGTGCAATTCAAGTATTTGCTAATCCAGATTTGAAACCCGAGACTTCATACAACGCGGAAATCGGAGTCAAGCAAGGATTCAAAATTGGAGAATTCAAAGGGTTCGTTGACCTGGCTCTTTTCCAACAAGAATTCAGAAATTTCATTGAATTTACCTTCGGACAATGGTCTCCTGTGCCATTATCTGATTTAACTGCATTAACCAATACCATAGGCTTCAAAAGTTTGAACACTGGGGGTGCGAAAGTACAAGGCGCAGAAGTTAGTATTCTCGGCACAGGTACTATTCGTAAGGTTCGCTTTGATGTATTAGCCGGCTACACCTACACGAAGCCAGTGAGCACTACTCCGGACTATGTATACGCCCAAACCATTCAAACTCCTGGAACTATAGTTATTGGTGAGTTCGCTCAAGCATCGTATCAAACCACAGGTGAAAATATTTCGAATAATATTTTAAAGTATCGGATGCAGCATCTGATTCGTGTAGATATGGGTGCAACAAAAGGGAATTTCAATTGTGGAATCAGTTTTAGAGCTAACTCTCACATGCAAAACATTGATAGAGCTTTTTCTCAATTAGAAAGCTATTTCCCCACTGAATTCAACCCAGGAATTAATTCATGGAGAGCCAGTCACACTAAAGGAGATTTTGTTTTCGACGCACGCCTTGGCTATACTTTCTCGGAAAAACATAGAATCGCATTTATCGTTAACAACATTCTCAACCGAGAATACGCCATTCGTCCGCTTGCTATTGAAGAGCCCCGTCTAAGCATGATACAATACACCTTAAGTTTGTAGCATGAAAGGACTCGGAATTATTCCCGCTCGATTCGGAAGCACGCGCTTCCCAGGAAAGCCTTTGGTTGAAATCAATGGGAAATCGATGATCCGAAGAGTCATTGACCAAGCAAAAAAATGTAAGTCGTTGCAAGAGGTTTGGGTGGCCACAGATGACGAGCGCATATTCAAGCATGTGGAAGAATACGGTTGTAAAGCATTTTACACTTCGGAAAATTGCAACAGTGGAACGGAGCGTATTTGTGAACTACTGCCCCATATTGAAGAGCGTTTCGATTTTGTTTTGAATATCCAAGGAGATGAGCCTTTTGTTCATGTTGAATCATTGGAAGAACTCGCGAATGCCCTTATTGCTTCTAAATCGGATATTGCCACGTTGGCGGTGCAAATAGAAAATAGTAATGAAGTCCATGACTCGAACCGCGTAAAGGTCGTTTTCAGCACTTCGGGAAGAGCCTTGTACTTCTCTCGATCCACTATTCCGTTTGCGCGCAACGGAGAGCCTGATTATTTCAAGCACCTTGGCGTTTATGCTTACACGACGAATGCCCTTCAACAAATAAAAAAACTAAGGGCTTCAACATTGGAACTTACCGAATCGCTCGAGCAACTTCGTTGGTTGGAACACGACCTAACTATTTCGGTAGTAGTCACTTCACACGATTCAACAGGAATCGACACTCCAGAAGATTTAATGAAATATCAAGCCTAAGCTTGTAAGACCAATAAAATTCCGTATTTTCGCAGTATGCAGTTCGAAAACCTAATCAAAGATTTATTGTACTCTAACGATTGCGTTATACTCCCCGGTCTGGGCGGATTCATAGCAAAATACAAAGGGGCATCTTTGAATACGAACTTACACACAATTTACCCTCCTCAAAAAACAATTGGATTTAATCCGCAAATCAAAGCGAACGACGGCTTGTTGGTTTCTGCCCTTTGCGCATTGAACAACTGTTCTTATTCTGAAGGAAAAGCGGAACTAGACGCTTGGGTAAAGGAACAATCGAACACGTTGCTACGTGGTGAAAAACTTTCATGGAAAGGAATAGGAATCTTGTTTCAAGATCGTCTTGGAAAAATCCAATTCATTCCAGACAGTAAAGGAAATTTTTCAATTGAAGCGCTCGGCTTGGATAAGATTATTCTTGTTCCGGTTGAAAGAGAGATTCAAGCACCTGTTGAGGCTGAAATTTCAGTTCTAGAAAAACGCGCAGCTCAAGGATCCAAGTGGATTTGGAAAGCAGCAGCTGTATTAGCACTTCCAATTCTCGGTGTTGGAATTTTTGCATTATCTCACAAAATTGAATCTACAGATTGGCAGTACGCTTCTTACAAATTACTAGGCACGAAAAGTAGAGTTGCTTCTTATTCCCCGAACGAAACGCGTTCAATTCCAACATATACGGTGAAAGAAGAAGAAGATTTTATTCCAACACAAAATGAAAACGTCTCTGCACAAGAGACTTCGGAGCCGGTTAAAGAAATTGTAGCTCCGGTTGTTGAGAAGAAAAAATACGAGATTATCGTAGGTGCCTTCGCAGTATCTGACAACGCAAAACGTCTTGTGCATCAATTAAAATTAAAGGGATTCAACGCGTCTCTTTCTTCCAAAAAAGGAAATCTCCAATTGGTTTCTTGTGGAAGTGTCGACAATTATGAGGCTGCTTTAGAGCAACTCGACAAAGCAAAAACCGAGATTAGTTCTTCTTCTTGGTTAAAAGAAAATTAACACTTCTTTTAGATTCATTTCATGTGTAATGTAGTTTTTTTGGGATTCCAATAATTTATGACTATGCGCATAGGTGAACGTATAAAAAACAGGGCAAAAGATTTACGTCTTGGACCAACTGAATTGGCTAAGATTATTAATACTTCAAAACAGAATGTTTATGGCATTTACAGAAGAGATTCTGTAGATTCGAAGTTATTGTTCGACTTGTCGAAAGCTTTAGACACAGACTTTTTCTCGTTGTACTCGAAAATTCTATCAAGCGGGTCTTCACTTGAAGAAGCGAATGAACTAAGAGCGGAAAGCCTTGAAAACGACATTGTGGCTGTCAAAAAGGAATTAACAGACCTGCGCGAGAAATATGCCCTTCTTCGCGCACTATTCGAAGCGAAAACTGGAGAGAAAATTCCTGGATTCTGATCTTGACTTACCTTTGGCTTCATGAATTATGAAGCGGTAATATTTGACTTTGGTGGTGTCTTTTTTGAAATAGACTACAATGCTCCTGTCAGAGCTTTTGAGGCACTCGGAATGGATTCGTTTGCCGAGGCTTATTCACAAGCCCAACAAAACGAAATATTTGACTTGCTCGAAACAGGTAAAATTCCAGGAGAGCAATTTTATTGGTGGATTGCGACCTATTTACCCAACGCTACTCGTCAAGAACTTGTAGACGCCTGGAACAGCATACTCCTTTACCTCCATCCTGAACGTGTTGATCATGTTTTTACCCTGAAGGAAAAAGGGATCCGAACCTTTTTGTTCAGTAACACGAATTCAATTCATGTTGAAGTATTTGAACGTATGGTTGATGAATCTTATGGTCTAGAGAAATTCAAATCGGCTTTTGAATTCGTTCATTACAGCAATGTGCTAGGTATGCGAAAGCCAGACCCCGAATCATTTTTAGAAATTTGTCGCTTACATGGCTTAACACCCGAAAAGACAATCTTCATAGACGATTCCATTCAACACGTCCAAGGTTCCATTAAAGCAGGATTGAAAGGTTTACATCTTCTTCCTCACCAAACTCCGGCTGAGTTAATTGACCCGTTAATTTAATTTGAAGGCCTTTTTGCTTATTGGTTTCGTGAATGAAAGTGGTACCATTTTCTTCACGCCTAATCCCTTTGCCTGAACATATCCCGATGCTTGAAGCTCTATTTCGTCTTTGAACATAAGGCTCAGAGCATTGCCCAAGAACCCTTCCACATCTGTTATGTTTGTGAATACTTTCACATCATAAATCTTGGCGGATTTCGGTGAAAGAACTACCGGTTCCGCTAAGGTTAGCGTCCCTGCAACATTACCATCAATGCGCAATTCCAAATCAGATTCGTACAAGGTAATTTTATACGGATTCGGATTCTCAAGCCCTATGCGCAATACCGCGCTTACCTTGCTATTCGTGAACTCTGAAAGATCAAACTCCTCTACGCGTTTAACTTTTACATCCTTGTATATCTCACAAGAAGTAAGTCCAACTATTAAAAATAGAAGACATGCCAACTGAATTGAAATAACCTTTGCTTTCATAACACTCTCACTTATCTATTTCAACGCTGAACGGAAATTACTTCGAGAAATTTTCGAAGAAATACGGTATTGTCTCAATTCCCTTGTAATAGTTGAACAATCCGTAATGTTCATTCGGAGAATGCAGTGCGTCTGTATCCAATCCGAATCCCATTAATACAGACTTCAAGTTCAATTCAGATTCGAACATTGCAACAATTGGAATAGACCCTCCACCTCTTGTTGGAATTGGCTTCTTACCGTACGTTTTCTCCATGGCATCGGAAGCGGCGATATACGCTTTGCTGCCTGTTGGCGTAACAACTGGCTCACCACCGTGGTGTGGACGCACCTCAACTCGAACACCGGCAGGTGCAATTGATTTGAAGTGATTCGCAAACATTTCAGTAATCTGATCAGTGGTTTGATGGGGTACCAAACGCATTGAAATTTTCGCAAATGCCTTCGATGGAAGTACCGTCTTCGAACCTTCACCAATATATCCACCCCATATACCATTGCAATCTAATGTTGGTCGAATTCCAGTGCGTTCGATAGTGGTATATCCTTTTTCGCCGTATACCGCATCGATATCTAAATCTTTTTTGTATGCCTCTTCATCAAATGGAGCTGCATTCAATGCCACGCGCTCGTCTGCCGTTAGTTCTTGAACACTATCATAAAACCCGGGTATGGTAACGTGATTATTTTCGTCGTGAAGCGAAGCAATCATCTTAGCCAAAACGTTAATCGGATTGGCTACTCCACCGCCGTATACACCGCTGTGTAAGTCACGGTTCGCACCTGTAACCTCTACCTCAACATAACTCAACCCTCTTAGACCACAGTCAATACTTGGAATATCATTTGCCAAAACACTCGTGTCGGAAATCAGTACAACATCTGCCTTCAATCTATCTTTGTTGGCTATGCAGAATGGGCCAAGGTTAGTTGAACCCGCTTCCTCTTCTCCTTCAATCATAAATTTCACATTGCAAGGAAGAGAGTTGGTTTTCCACATGGCCTCAAACGCCTTCACATGCATGAACATTTGTCCTTTGTCATCGCAAGCCCCACGCGCGAAGATTGCACCATCCGGATGAATTTCAGTTTTCTTAACTGTTGGTTCGAACGGAGGCGTATGCCACAACTCAATGGGATCCGCGGGCTGAACATCGTAATGTCCGTATACCAATACCGTTGGTTTGCTTGGATCAATTAATTTTTCTCCATAAACAATTGGGTGTCCTTCCGTAACACACACTTCGACATTGTCTGCTCCTGCGTCGCGAAGATGCTTCGCTACCAAATCTGCGCATTTAGCCACTTCCTCTTTGTAGGCCATGTCGGCACTTATGCTAGGAATACGTAGTAGTTCGAACAACTCGTTTAAAAAACGATCTTTATTTTCGTTGATAAAATCTTGTGCTGCTTTCATGACATTTAAATTGTGGGCGAAAGATACGATGGAACAGAATAAAATCAGAACGAAAAACCAACGAAGACAGATATCTTTGCAGCCATGAGTAATGTGAATTTTGAAAATACCGCGGTAGCGTTTCAACATAAAAACAACAGCCAACTCAAGCGCTCTTATTGGCTTTTCAAATTAATTGCCTCACCCTCCTTGGTGAAGATTGGTGGAGCCCTAACCAATTTAGCCGTAGGAATAGGTTTCCCCATTGGATGGGCGATTAAGAAAAATATCTTCTCTCAATTCTGTGGTGGCGTGAATATCTCAGAGAGCAAAAAAGCCGCCCATCTCTTGGCGAAAAGCGGTATTGGATCTATTCTCGATTACAGTGTTGAAGGGAAAGAGAACGAAAAAGATTTCGACTTCACAGCAGAGGAGATAAAGCGCACTATTGATGCAGCAGAAAACAACAACGATATTCCTTTTAGCGTATTCAAGGTAACAGGTATTTGCAGATTTTCTTTGTTGGAAAAAGTAAATGCCAAGGAAACACTTTCAACAAATGAAGAAGCAGAGTGGGAACGAGCAGTTGAAAGAGTGTTCAGCATTTGCGAACATGCATTTAAGAAAAATGTGGCGTTATTCATAGACGCTGAAGATTCATGGATTCAAGATGCCATTGATGAGCTCGCGGAAAGCATGATGGTTCAGTTCAACCAGAAAGATTTCATTGTATACAACACCGTTCAATTGTATCGTCACGATCGCCTTGCATATTTGAAAGCCATGCATGCTCGCTTGAAAGAGAAAGGCGCTATGACAGCAGTGAAATTGGTTCGCGGTGCGTACATGGAAAAAGAACGCAAACGCGCGATTGAAATGGGCTACGTTGACCCTATTCAACCGAATAAAGAGAGCACAGACCGCGACTTTAATTTGGCCATTGATTATTGTCTAGATCACATTGAAGATGTCGCCATTTGTTGCGGTTCGCACAACGAGGAAAGTTCAGCCATGCTAGTTGAAAAAATGAATGCACGTGGCATTGCGAGCAATGACAAGCGAATATATTTCGCGCAACTTTTCGGAATGAGTGATCACATTAGCTACAACCTCAGCCACGCGAAATATAACGTGGCGAAATACCTGCCCTACGGACCAATTAAAGAAGTCATGCCCTACTTGTTGAGAAGAGCACAAGAAAACACTTCAGTTAAAGGACAAACAGGAAGAGAATTGTCGCTCATTGAAAAAGAAATTCAAAGAAGAAAAAAGCTCAATTAAAGCTTCCAGATTTTAGTAAGCGGCGAGAATAAATAGTCGCTGCCCGTCTTCACTTCCTTACATAAAATACGCTGACGTCGTTTATTCAATCGCACAAATTCCCTTTTGTCTTTTCCGTATAAAAATTTCTCTCCATCGAGAAGGTCATCGACCATAATAATATTCTCGTGGCTACTTCTATCGTAAAGCGCCAGTGTCTTTGACAGATCAATATCGCTGCAAGTAGCAGCAGCCGGGTTGCTCAAGTATCGTTGAATAGCTTTTTCAAGATCCAGCGGAAATAAATTCACATTTACAAAAGGTGCCAACGTCTCTTTGAAACATTGTTTCCATTCGGCACCGTGTGGTTTTACGAAATGTCCGTGACGCACATGACAAATTAAATGCGCCAACTCGTGCATAAGCGTGATTAGAAAAGCGTAACGATTGAGGTTGTGATTAACGGTGATTTTGTATCGTTCACCAGGAGCATAACGGAAATCACCATGTTTGGTACTTCTACCTTTGGTTATAACTAAGTCGTGCGGATAAGCCCGCAGCATTTCGCACACCTTTACTACTGAACCACCGGGTAAAAATGGAGTTAAAGCAGTTTCTAAATCATTGGATTTAGCCATGCCCTTTGCGCGTTAATCCCAAGTTGGACAATTGCAATGTTTGTGAGCGCGCTTCATGGCGCGTTTCGGGTTATTACACGACGTAACTCCTACCAATAAAAACACAGCAACGAATAAATAGAATAACTTCTTCATGATTCGAAAATACGGCATAACCATTAGAAATACCACCGATTGAAAAATTATTACACTCAAAAAAAATAAACTACCTTCGGCCTAAGTTTTAATCATGACAGGAATCTTAGGAAATTTTGGACGTTATTTTTTGCTCATGCGCAGGGTGTTTTCACGCGCTGAAAAAAAGAAAGTTTACGGTCCATTAATTACCGATGAAATGATCAAAATAGGTGTGCAGTCGGTTGGCATAGTGGCGCTGCTTTCCTTCTTCATGGGTGCAGTTGTGACCCTTCAGACAGCTGCGAATATTGAAAGTGGTTGGATTCCGAAATGGACCGTTGGATACACCACTCGTCAAACCATGATCTATGAATTTTCTTCAACCATTGTAGCGCTCGTATTAGCCGGAAAAGTGGGAAGTAATATCGCTTCTGAAATTGGAACCATGCGTATTTCAGAACAAATAGACGCCCTCGACATTATGGGGGTAAACTCAGCGAGTTATTTAATTCTACCGAAACTGATTGCCTCAACAATTATGTTCCCTTTCTTGGTGCTTCTAGCTATGAGCGTAGGAATTTGTTCGGGTGCCATAGTGGGAACTATGAGTAAAGCCGTTTCTCTTAACGATTTCGTCTACGGAATACAATACGATTTCGACAGTTACGGAATCGTCTACTCTCTTATAAAAACCTTGTTCTTCGCATTCATTCTAACTACCATTCCAGCATACCACGGGTATTATGCGAACGGCGGAGCCTTAGAAGTTGGAAAATCAAGCACCAAAGGTGTGGTATACAGCATGGTCGCTGTAATGGTAGCAAATTACTTACTCACTCAAATTTTGTTGTTGTGATCGAAGTTAGTCGGGTCTCCAAGTCTTTTCGCGGTGTGCAAGTGCTGCAAGACATTACCATAGATTTTCTTCCCGGAAAAGTTAATTTTATTATCGGAAGAAGTGGTCAAGGAAAAAGTGTTTTATTGAAATGCATGGTTGGGCTTTTAGAACCCGAGCAAGGAAGTATAAAGTACAACGGGGTCGATTTTCTGAACATGAATGACGATCAGCACAAAGAAATTCGTCAAGAAGTGGGAATGTTGTTTCAAGGAGCTGCCCTTTTCGATTCTATGACTGTTGAAGAAAACGTAATGTTCCCTCTGACCATGTATAGCAATTTGAGTTTTGATGAAAAACTTAAAAAAGTCAACGAGTGTCTGGAACGCGTCAATCTTGCAGGAAAAAATAATTTATATCCGGCAGAACTTTCTGGTGGAATGAAAAAAAGAACTGGAATCGCTCGTGCTATCATCATGAATCCTAAGTTTCTGTTCGTAGATGAACCGAATTCTGGACTTGATCCTCAAACTTCCATTGTCATAGATAACCTCATTCGCGACATCACTTATGACTTAGGTTCAACCACTATAGTCGTAAGTCATGACATGAATTCTGTCATGGAGATAGGCGATAACATTAACTTCATTAGTGGCGGAAAAGTAGAATGGCAAGGCGATAAACACGCCCTGCTCAAAGCAGAAAACGAAGCCTTGAACAACTTCGTTTTCGCCTCTGAGTTCATGAAAGAAATCAAAGAAAATTTAAAAGCTTAAATTATCTAGGATTGTGAAATCAATTGAAATAACAAATCTTTTGGTCGAAATGGCTTAAAAACGTCTTCATATGTCAGTTCATTGTAAATGGTTGGATTTTTTTCAAACTTGGATATGACATTTTCAAAAACTCTAAGTGGTTCTGCCAACTTCATTTCCACCATTTCTTGAGCGTAATCCGCGCAGTATCCGCAATCAACTATGGCATAGTTCTTTACTTCAAAAGCCAAAGAATTATAAAATGTCGTGCTGTATATACTTACCTGGATTCTCGCTTTTTGCAACTCTATTTGTAAAGATGAGTCAATCGGAAGTATTTCTACTGATTCACTCTCTTCCAAAATGTACGCCTCAGCATTAGACTCCAATGGATGCATTTTTACGACCAATTTCCATTCAGGGTGACATGGCAAAACTTCTCTTTTCATGAATCTAATCCATTCAATAAATGGGAGCGACAAATTCTTTTGTGAACAAAGAAGAATTCTATTCTCTTTCATCCGTACATCAGCCAGTATTGAATCATTTTGGGTATAATCTCCAACAATTATTGGTCTCACAAATTCAGATTCAGCACCTTCCTCAAAGACTTTTTTCCAAAAATTACCAAACAACCAAATCTCATTGGGAAAGATTCCCTTTGAAAGTGCCGCTTTGTACTTAGTCGGATAGACATAATAGAGATCATGTTTAGATATTAATCCATGCTGAAGCTCCACAGTCTTAATGCCTAGTAAATGAGCTGCCGCCAAACAACCTTCATTGTGATAATGCGTTATTCCAATCAGGGTTTTCGGTTGAGCTAGAGACAGCAACGCGTGCCATCTTCGAAACGACTTAAAGAATACGTAAAATGCGCTTTCTACATATTGAAATTCAAGTTTCGAAAAGACATTTGCATCTTTAACTCTTCGAAGAACTCCTTTTAATTCCAAATAAATTTCATGCTGAATATTATTGGTAGGAGGAAACCAATTCGACAAATGCTTCACCGAAAAATCCGCTTCCTTCTCGAATGCGCCCGTTGTATCCCACCACGAATATTCGGTACTTAATAAGGTCTCTCGTAAGACATGCGTGATCGGTGATATCTCTTCTCCGGTAGGAAGTTTCAATTTTCTTCTTCCTTCCAAAAACAAAATATCGGCACTTTTTTCAGGAAGAAAATTCACGTGTCCTTTACTACGTCTATGAATATGTGATTTCAATTTGAACAACCACCAACTTCCAAAAGGATTCTTCTTTAATAATTTGTCATTTGCACCTGTCATGGCATATGACAAACCGTGTTGAACCAATTTGATGTAATTGAAATTTTTTCCTTCGAACAATTTACCGTCAGGAAATCTTCGCTCGAATTCTTCTTGAATAATATTGAAATCAATTGGACGATACGCCATGCCGCAAGTTATTCAATTCGTTCCATATTTTTCTTCCTCCTGTTCGAAACCAAAGAAGCATTCCGAATATTACGCTCAGCGAAGCCACCAAGCGCCCTAGCCAAGAAAAATCACGCAATGAAAAGACTAGGGTTCCAACTATCACAATTGTCGAAATAAGTTGAATAGGACGCATGATCTTTCGGAATTCCGAACTGTTTTTTATTAAGAAATACCCTGCAATTCCCATGAGGAAATAAGCAACAACGGTATTCAAAGTAGCTGCCCACGCTTCATAATATCCAATGAAAATGAGATTGAGTAAAACGTTTGAAAGGGCAGCTATAACTGTAATCTTCAATACTTCGAAAGTTCTCCTTTCAAAGATTGCCTTATCTACAATAGCCACGTAAATAGGTCGGTAGCAGAATCCAAAAACGAGAACAATTGCCATTGGATATGCTGCGCTCAACTCGGCTTTGCGATATAACAATCGGAAAATATCTGGGATCCAAAGCCCGAGTAGCGCGGCCATAGATAATGAAATATAAAACCATGCACGAACCAATTTACCAACCGTATGCATGGCCAATTCACTTCCATTTTTATATAAGTCAAATACAATTGGAGTCAACACCTGATTTGCTTGAGTTTGTATATTTTCGAAGTAAGACGCGAAGGAATAGGCTATACTGTACTGTCCAATCTTATTTTGAGAAACACCAAACCGATCCAACAAAACGCGATCGGAAGAATTCAACAAATAGGTTGCGTACTCTTTGGGAATAAGTGGTGTCGCCATTTTCAGGTCGGAAAGAACTTCGTTCCTTTCGAAATGAAATGAAGGACGAATGCGCTCTTTCACGTACAAGAAATAGCCGAAATAAGCTGCTAAAATTCCAGAAGTAATTGCTTGTGAATACAACCACGCCATATATCCCAAATAGAAATAACGTACACCTACAAAGCTCATAAAAGCCGACAATACGCCAACAGCAATAGTCACACTGTATACGCGTTGGTGCTCGTGCCTAAACTGAAGTAAGCGGGTGGCTATGGATTTCGTTAAATCGAAAAATAAAAGCGGAACAATTACAAGAGCAAGAACCAAGTTCAATCGATCACTTTCAATTTTGTTTCTTAAGGAGAAATACAACAAAGTACCAACCATTGCTGCATACAAGAACTTGTATAGCCATTGGAAACCCAGTAAGCGTGACCATTTCGCTTTAAAATCTTCGCCTAACTCGAAATAACTCTGTTGAAAAAGCACAATGTATCCCAAGCTGCTGAACGCACCAACGAGGCCTGAATAACTCAGAATTAAACCGTATATGGCATAATCCTTCGCGGTAAGAAAAGGCGTTAAAAAAGGAAGCAAGAAAAGGTTAATCAGAGCAGGTGTCTGATTTGCGAAAGAATAAAAAAAGGTGTGAGAAACTATTTTCTTAAGCATTCACGGTTAGGGCTTAAGACAAATATACGTCTTAGCCGTTCAACGCTTCTGCACCGGCTACAATTTCCAAGATCTCTCCTGTAATTGCAGCTTGACGAGCTTTGTTGTAGGTTAACTTCAATTCTTTAACCATTTCGCCTGCGTTGTCTGTTGCTTTATGCATTGCAGTCATACGAGCACCGTGCTCAGCCGCGTTGCTGTCAAGTAATGCCTTGAATAACTGAACTTTCAACGTGCGTGGGATTAACTCTTCAAGAATTTGAGTTTTTTCTGGCTCATAGATATAATCGACACCCGATTGCGCCTCTGCATTCACCGGAGGAAGCACTGGCAAGAATTGCTCGTTTTCAATAACTTGAACGGCAGCATTCTTGAAGCGGTTGTATACCAAAATTACCTTATCGTATTTGCCGCTTGCGAATTGATCCATGATGGTATTTGCAATTGCACTTACGTTGTTGAAAGTAAGGTTATCGAAAATCTCGTAAGGAGTTTCACTAAAACCTTCGGTAGTGTGCAAGCTAGTTTTCTTGTAGTTGTCGAAGGCTTTCTTTCCCAGAGACAAAACATGAACATTTGGATTCGTTTTAACGATATTTCTAATTTCTTTGATAACGTTGTTGTTGAATCCACCGCACAAACCACGATTTGAAGTAATAGCAACCACCAGCGTGCTCTTAACGTCACGCTGCTGGCTGAAAGTTGAATTCGATTCAGAAGAACTTACGTTCGAAAGAATTTCCTGAAGCTTTTGAGCATAGGGACGCATTTTAGTAATTGCATCTTGTGCTCTTCTCAATTTTGCTGCAGACACCATTTTCATGGCAGAAGTGATTTGCATGGTTGAGTTAACCGATACAATACGCATTCTGATTTCTTTCAAATTCGCCATGTCCTTCTTTTCGCTTTACAATTAGTTGTATCTCGCTGAAATATCTTTTGCTACCGCTTCCAATACTGAAGTTACAGCATCGTCGATTTTACCGTTACGAATAGCAGTTAATGTATCGTTGTGGTTCATTTCAAGACTGTTCAAATAATCGTCTTGAAATTCACGAACTTTCTCTACTGGAACACGAGACAACAATCCTTTGGTTCCACAGTAAATGATCGCAACTTGCTTCTCAACAGTCATAGGACTGTTTTGACCTTGCTTCAAAATTTCAACGTTACGCTTTCCTTTTTCAAGTACCGACTTCGTTGCTTCATCTAGGTCAGAACCAAACTTCGCAAATGCTTCAAGCTCGCGGTATTGCGCTTGGTCAAGTTTCAAAGTACCTGCAACCTTTTTCATAGACTTAATCTGTGCAGATCCACCTACGCGGCTTACAGAGATACCTACGTTAATTGCCGGACGCACACCTGAGTTGAACAAGTTCGACTCTAAGAAGATTTGTCCGTCGGTAATTGAAATCACGTTCGTTGGGATGTACGCAGAAACGTCACCTGCTTGTGTTTCAATAATTGGAAGTGCTGTTAACGAACCACCACCTTTAACAACGCTCTTCAAGCTTGCAGGTAAGTCATTCATGTTCTCAGCTACGCTTTGCGTTGCATTTACCTTCGCAGCACGCTCGAGAAGACGACTGTGCAAGTAGAATACGTCTCCAGGATAAGCTTCACGTCCGGGTGGGCGACGAAGCAACAAAGACACCTCACGATAAGCAACCGCTTGTTTAGACAAATCATCATAAACAATCAATGCTGGACGTCCAGTATCACGGAAGTACTCTCCAATTGCGCAACCAGAGAATGGTGCGTAAAATTGAAGTGGTGCTGGATCAGAAGCTGTTGCAGCAACAACTACTGTATATGCCATAGCGCCTGCATCTTGCAATGTTTTTACAGTACCTGCGATGGTCGAACCTTTTTGTCCACAAGCAACATAAATACAGAATACAGGCTCACCTTTATCGTAAAATTCTTTTTGGTTGATGATTGTATCAATCGCAACAGTTGTTTTTCCTGTCTGACGGTCACCAATGATCAACTCACGCTGTCCACGTCCAATTGGAATCATGGCGTCAATCGCCTTGATACCAGTTTGAAGTGGCTCATTTACTGGCTGACGGTAGATTACCCCAGGAGCTTTACGCTCAAGTGGCATTTCATATAATTCGCCAGTAATAGGACCATTTCCATCGATAGGCTCACCAAGCGTGTTTACAACACGGCCTAGCATACCTTCTCCGGCCTTGATAGAAGCGATAGTTCCTGTGCGTTTTACGCTTGCTCCTTCTTTCAATTCGCCAGAAGGTCCAAGTAATACAGCACCTACGTTATCTTCTTCAAGGTTTAGGGCAATACCTTGAACGCCATTTTCAAACTCAATCAATTCACCTGATTGAACGTTTGAAAGACCGTAAATACGCGCAATACCATCTCCAACTTGAAGAACGGTACCTACCTCTTGCAACTCAGTCTCGGTCTTTAGACCAGCTAACTGTTCTCTAAGGATTGCTGAAATCTCCGCAGGTTTAATATCTGCCATAACAAATAGTTTTTAATCCCACTATAACGCTGGGACGAACGGGTTTTTTGAAAAATCTTTTTTAACTTTTTTCAGTTTTCCTGAAACCGATGCATTGTATTCCATTCCGTTAACACGGAGAATAAATCCACCTATTAAATCTGAATCTACTTTCTCAGTAATTTCTACCTCTCCCCCGCAGATATTCTTTGCCACTTTCGAAACTTCCGCTCGAAGCGCATCGTCAGCTGGTACTGCAGAAATTAGTTCTACATCGAAAATGTTTCTTCCTGCCTTTACTTGTTGAACGAATGATTGAGCGATTTCACCCAAGTCACTTTCACGTCCCTTGCTCACGATTAACTCGACTAACAATTGCGTGGTTTTGTTCAATTCAGTAAATACTGAAAACAACACTTTCAGTTTCTTATCTCCGCTAATTACCGGACTAGCCAACATAATTTGCAAATCTTTACTCGCACGAATGCTTTCAGAAATATGCAACATGTCTTTTAACAAGACATCTGTCTCTCCTCGCTCTGCAGCAAGGCTAATCAATGATTTCGCGTAACGCGATGACAGGCGAATGTTTGACATATTAGTTAGCTCCGAATTCCTTAATTAACGAATGATTTAACGCCTTTTGCTTTTGCTCTTCTGTTAATGAATCTTTCAACAACACTTCAGCCAATTGAACTGAAAGGTCAGCCACTTGATTTTTCAAATCAGTGATTGCTGCTTGTTTCTGATTTTCAATTTCAGATTGCGCTTTGGCAATAATGCGATTAGCTTCTTCTTGCGAACGACCAACAGCATCGTTGCGCATTTTGTCAGCCATTGCCTTTGCTTCGTTCAAGATACGGTCGCGCTCGTTGCGAGCCTCACGAAGAAGGTCTTCGTTGCTCGCTTGTAAGCGACTCATTTCTTCCTTAGCAAGATCTGCTTGACGCAATGCATTAGCGATACCCTCCTCACGGTCCTTTAAAGAACTCATGATAGGTCCCCATGCCATTCTTTTCATAATGACAAGCACGCACAAGAAAGCAACCGAGGCCCAAAATACGGTACCTACGGATACACTAAGTAATCCTTCCATGGATATATCTGTGTTTAGCGCTGAGCGCCTATGATTAACCTAAAGCTACTAACAAGCAAACGATTACAGCGAAAAGAGCTACCCCTTCTACCAATGCTGCTGCAACGATCATGTTTGAACGCATATCGCCAGCTGCTTCTGGTTGACGCGCCATTCCTTCAAGCGCTGATCCACCGATTTTACCAACACCGATACCAGCACCGATTGCTGCGATACCTGCTCCGATTCCGGCCAAACCTTGACCCATGCCTGCTTCCATTAAGAGATTTACAAATTCCATGTTGTTTATTTTTTGAGTTGAGAATTTACAATTTAGTGTGCGTGTTGAATTTCATGATCATGTTCATGCTCATGGTGATGGTCTTGTGTAGCGTCGCCAAAATACAACGCAGCTAACAAGGTAAATACATATGCTTGAAGAAATGCTACCAGCAATTCCAAGCAGTACATGAATGCCATAAATAATACCGATCCCACTCCTACGCCATATCCAGCTATTGGACTCTGTTGACCAAACATTAAGGCAAGTCCTACGAACGCAAGAATAATAATGTGACCAGCGGTAATGTTAGCAGTCAAACGAATCATTAATACACAAGGCTTAATGAAGATACTCATGAACTCAATCGGGACAAGAATAACTTTTACGAAACCCGGTACTCCCGGAGGCCAGAAAATATGACCCCAATAATGTTTATTTCCGCTTACACTCGTAATGATAAATACAATTGCAGCCAGAACGAGAGTAATACTCAATGTACCTGTGATATTGAATCCGCCGAGAAAAGGAATAAGCCCCAAAATGTTACACATCCAAATAAAGAAGAAAACAGTTAAAAGAAACGGCGTGTAAAGGTCTGCTTTCTTTTTTCCTAAGCTCGGTAATGCAATATCATCGCGAACAAAAAGAATGAATGGCTCAATAGCGTTTTGAAAACCAGATGGAGCCTTTCCTACGTTTCGCTTGTACTTGTTTGCAACCGAACGGAATAAAATGATCATGAACACGATTACCAGTAACATTCCGAACACAGATTTCGTAATAGAGAAATCCATTACCTTGTGACCATGAGCGTCGTGTGCTGCGTTTTCACCAACGAACTCAATCATTTCGTGATGATTACGATATCCTTTGTAATCATGGTAATCTAACTCTCCGTGCTCGTTAACAGTGTAGAAGTTGCTCGAAGAGAAAATATCTAGATGACCCTCGTGAAGAATAATAACTGGAAGAGGAATATACAAGCTACCGCCCAAGTGAATCTGATGAGAATCTGAAATGTGGTGCATAATCATATCACCAATTTTGAATCCTTCTTCTGCGTGTTCTTCACCGTGAGCCGCCTCAGCATGCGCTGCGTGAGCTGTTGTATCTACATGTGCTTCTGTATTCGCATGCACAGGTTGTTCTACCGATACTTGATCATGAGCAACTGGCTCAGAGGCATGACCTTCGTGCTGCGCAACAGCAACAGATGCCATTCCTAAGAATCCTATTATAAAAAGAATTTGATATAGTCTCACCATCACATACCCGATTTTGGCGGTGCAAAAGTAATCAACACTAAGCATGTACGAAATTTTTTCTACAAAAACTTTTCGAATACTTATTTTATCTTCAACAAAGCCCTCGATAGGATAATGGTTACACCCAAATAAATAAAGAATGTTCCTAACGCCAAAGGCGCCTTGGATGCGGGATACAATAGAATTAACACCGCCACAACAATTGCAGTAAAGAGCAGTTTAATCGTCACAGTAGCCATAAAGGCATTGACAAATCTCATAGGAGATTTTTCAACCGCTGATTTTACCCATTTAAACATCAAGACATTCAAGATTGCAAATACGACTGGAACAGCCATAAAAGTTAATGGGATGCTCCATTTCAAACTCGAAAAATAAATTATGCTCATGCAGAGCAAGGCAAAAACAACATTTGGGAAAACAAATCGATTCATTTTTTAGATACGCTTCGAATAACAACAACTAATGAGACAATCAGGCCTAAAACAGAAAAAACCAATGTGAGCATTGGCTTTTCATTCTGAAAATATGCGTCCAATTTCCGTCCTCCCCATACACCCAAACCAATGGTTAAAGCCATTTGCGTGGCTAATGAAGAGTATTTTAGTATCGACGGATTAATAAGAATTATTTTGAAGCAGGAGACGATGGTGCTGCAGGAGTTCCTGGCATAACTGGCTTAGGTGCCTCCTTTTGCTTTTGACCCATTGAACAAGCACCCGAGAATGCTGCACCTGGCTCAATAGCAAGCTTGTCTGTAAAAATGTCGCCTTCAACGCGCGCAGTGCCTTTCAGAGAAAGCAATTGTTGCACATTAAGTTTACCCTTTACAAAACCTTCAATCTCTGCATTCTGACAAATTACATTCCCGTCAATCTTTCCTGTTGGACCGATAACTAGTCTTCCTTTAGTACCAATGTTTCCGGTAAAAACACCGTCAATACGAATACTACTCTCGCAACGGATTTCTCCTTCAATTACGGTTCCTTCAACAATTCTGTTGATTGCATTTTCAGAAGATGATTCTGAAGGTCTTGCAGATGTGTTTCCTTTTGATAACATAGTTCAATAGTTTTTAGTAAAAAACTCTAAATAACCTTTGAAGTCCTTAGAGCGGAATAGTTCGAGATAATTCTGTTTGGTTATGATGAACTTCTCGCTTTTCGCAAGATCTAATTCTTTAATTAAATCATTGTCAGTCACAAAAGTAGTAAAATAATCTCTAGCATCTTTCAAATTAGCGAAGGACTTCACCAAAATAAAAGATGTTTGTTCGTTAAACATGGTAGTGCTAACCTTGTATTCAAAACCTGAAAAAAATGTTCTTGTAAAATCAGATGCGGCAGCCTTCGCCTTATTAATGTTAATTTTCTTTGAATCTATAACTGCAACAATGTAATGCTCTCCTTCATCTGATTTGATATAATTCGATGCAGTTCCTGCGGCAGAAGGTTTTGAAGGTGCTACTGAAGTGAGCTGTTTGAGCATCTCCCCCGCTTGAGTAGCCATATCGGTATTTGGACAACCAGCAACCACAGCTTTCAATTCTGCTTCACAATTCTCTCGAATGCCAAAAGCAACCTCTGTTTTCCCCAGACATATCGCCTTTAACATGTGATATTGGCAAATCAAATGATTCGTTGGACGCTCTGCAATTGCTTTTGTACAAGCCGTTACGGCGTCATAAGGGTGGTTAGTAACATATTGATTGTAAGCCTTGGTATAATTTTTCTCTTCTTCTTCCTTCCGCATTTGCTCAGCATTCATGTAATTCGGATTGTCAACTAATAGCGCCCAATCAGAATTTGGATATTTCGATTTGATTTGATTACCCCAGAATATTGAACTGCATGTTGAGCAAAATGGATTCTGTGAATAGCCCTCTTCCTTCTCTTTGGCTAACCAGCCACGAAACAACTGATAATAGGCCAAAGGATGAAAGCCTCCTTCTTCACACTTCGCAATCATTTTTTCCCAAGAAGTCATAGCATTGTCAATATCTTCCAACTTCTCTTTGTACACCAAGCCAGACAGATAATACGCCTCCGCTAAATCAGCTTTCATCTCAGTAATTGCAGAGCTATTTCCACATGGTAACTTCGAACGAAGTTCATCAACAGAGGGAACCTTATACTTAGGGTCTTCGTCACCAACAATTTCCGTTTCTGAAACTTCAACTACACTTTCATCTCTTTCACCGGTCATCATAGCCAACAAGCTTTGATTCCTCCAATTGTCCTTTAATGGGCGACCAGACCAAGTCTCGTCGAAAATATTCTTTCCGCGCTTCAATAAATCTTGATTGTAAATCCAAAATGTTCCGTCGATTTCATCCCCCTTCAATGCTGCTAAACGAGCTTCTTCATCTATTCGCTTCTTCTCCGCCATCTCTGCTAGCATTTGATCATGAACAGAATTTAGTGTTTTTTCAATTTCAGAAGAGGGCTTCTGACAGAGGGTCAAGAGACTATCATTTTCTGCAATAACATTCAAATGTCCAACCAATTCGTTCAAACTAAGCGCGCGAGCCTTTATCTCTTTGTAGCGAGCATGTTCCATAGCCAAGTTGTGATAGGCACTGTCATAATTTATTTGTGCCCGCGGATATTCCCTCTGTGCAAAGTACAAATCGCCTAGAGTAATAAAAATTTTAAGGCGCTTACTTTTGTTTGTTTTGTTGAACTTTAATGCCTTCTCAAAATAATCTATTGCCTCTTTCCGCTTTTCCAATTCTAAGGTAACAGTACCTAGCGCGTAATAAATGACATCTTTGTAAGTCTCATTCTTTATGTCTTCCAACATCACCAACAAGGTCTTCTGTGCTTCATTGTAATTCCTTGAAATCTTGGTGTCAGTAAGAAGCATTTGAAGTTTCGATTGAAACTCTAATTCATAAGGAGGTTTCAATTTGATTACTTTCTGAAAGGCTACCTTAGCATCGCCTGACTTATCCATGCGATCATACAATTGTCCGAGCACGAACTGCGGGATAATTCGATCCGTCTTTTTCGTAATCAACGCCAATCCTTTTTCTAGCGGATCAATAGCCTCGCCGTACTCCCCTTGAATCATAAAAAACTCCGCCTTCACTAAATACAATTCCCGAGCTAAATCCTTTGGAAGATCTTCGTAACCATCTGCCTTCTGCAACAGCTGTTTAGCTTTCGAAATATCACCTTCAAGAAAGTACGAACGAGCGGCCCAGATGTATGCACGAATCTGAACAGCCTCTGATGAATATTTATTCGAAATGAAATTAAATGTTTCCTGCGCTTTGTAAAATTCGCCTTTGTACAAGTTCGCCTGACCAATCACATGATAATTATCGTCCATCCATTTGTTGTACTCCGGCCATTTCATGTCTTTCTTTGACTCTGCTACTAGGGTATGACGCTTAACAACTTTACCACATTTTTTAATGGCCTTGTCCAGATCGGGAATCAACTCTTTCTTCTGAGAAACCGTACCATAATTGTAAAGAGGAATTACTTCATCATAGTCATCCTTCCTTCCATTCGCCAGGGTCATTTGGGATTTCTTCACCAATTCATTGGCGTTGAAATAACCGTTAAAGTGCCCAAGCGTGTTATGATAAGCGCGATAAGCAACTCCATCTTCCTTGGTAGAACAACCTGGAAAGAATAAACTAATGAAGAAAACCACAACAAAACCAGTTGCCATGCGCACAGAACTTCTCTTGTGAGAGCTTAATTCTTTATTATCCAAATTCGACTTTTTACGCATGCGCATTTTCTAACGACAGAAAGCGAATTTATTGCATTTCCCTTTACATTCATCCATTCTTCTTACTTTTATACCCGCGATGGAAAGGAAAAAGAAAAGAAAGAAAATTCTCAAAAAGCTGAAGAAACCCTTCCGCTTAATCATACTAAACGAAAATTCTTTTGAAGAGCGTTTTTCCTACAGCCTCACCCCAATGAATGTTATTGTAATGATTGGCGGATTTTTGGTTGTGTTTTCTTTACTGTTCTATTCACTCATTGCATTTACGCCTCTAAGAACAGTTTTAATTCCTGACTTTTCCTCCTACGAATCACGAGCAGATGCTCGAAAGGCCAGATTAATGGCCGATTCATTGAACAACGTTTTAAAAAATCAAGAACATTACTTCAACGATTTGAAAATTATTTTGTCTGGTGGAAAGCCTGTCTCATCTGTTCCAGATAGCGTACCCAAGGGAACTCAGAGTGTTGATTTGAATTATGTGATTAGTGATGTTGACCAAGCCATCCGTGAAGAATTAGATCATGCCAGCACCGTGTTTGTGACTCAAAATGGCCGTATTCCTGAATCTGGTTACCTTTTATTCCCCCCTGTAGCAGGAAGCATAAGCTCTAACTTCGAACCTCAATTCGGAAAGAAAGGAGTCTATTGGACCTCGGTAAAAAATGAGGCGGTGAAGTCGGTTTTAGATGGAACAATAATCTCTTCGAGCTATACCGTAAGCGATGGAAATACGGTGCTCATTCAACATCCGAACAACATGGTATCGGCCTATAAGAATTTAGCCGTGCTTTTCAAACAAAGTGGTGAATCTGTGAAAGCGGGTGAGGGAATTGGCTGGGTAGGCGAAAACGCGAACGGACAAGGTCAATTCTATTTCGAAATTTGGAAAAACAGTGTACCTGTTGACCCGAGGAATTACTACTCGAATTAAACGCGCACCATTTCTCCGAATACATCAATTCGGGCATTCAATTTTTCCTCAGTTACTTTCAGCAAGGCATCTGGGCCAAAGTCTTCACACGTGAACGAAGCCATGGCAGACCCCGTAATGATTGCCTTCTTCATGGCCGTGAAACTTGTGTCGTTCATCTTCGCTAAGTAGCCAATGAAGCCTCCTGCGAAAGAGTCGCCCGCGCCTGTCGGATCAACAACCTCGTCTAACAGCATTGCAGGGGCAAAAAATACTTCATCCTGACTAAACAACAACGCACCGTGTTCACCCTTCTTAATAATCAATGCTTTTGGACCCAAAGTCAAAATCTTCGCAGCGGCCTTCTTTAATGAACGCTCTCCGGTATACTGACGAGCCTCTTCATCGTTGATTGTAACTACGTCTACCATTCCGAACACTTTGTCTAAATCTTCACGAGCAACATCCATCCAGAAATTCATGGTGTCTAACACCACCAGCTTCGGACGCTTGTTCATCTGATTCAGAACCGCAATTTGAACTGCTGGCACCAAATTTCCCAACATCACATATTCCGCGTCTCTGTAATTCTCTGGAAGGTTCGGTTCAAACGTCGCTAACACATTTAAATCTGTGGCCAACGTATCTCGCGAATTCATATCGAGATGATACTTACCCGACCAATGAAACGATTTTTCTCCTTCCTTAATTTGAAGTCCAGACAAGTCCACTCCGCGAGATTTCAATTCATTCATGAACGCCTCTGGAAAATCATCTCCAACCACACTCACTACTCCGCAGTCTCCGTTCAAGTATGCTGCTGCCATAGAAATATAGGTTGCCGCACCACCAATAACTTTTTCGCGAGATTCAAAAGGTGTTGCAATACTATCAAAGGCAACAGTTCCAACAGTAATTAACTTCATAATTCAATTTTTTATTTCAAAAAAAAACCGCCCAAAAATACATTTGAGCGGTTGTTCAATATTTTGAACGCTATTATAAGCGAACGATTCCTTTGTGACGACGTTCGTCAGAAACTGTTAATTTCTTACGTCCTTTTCTTCTACGAGCAGAAAGAACCAAACGGCCTTTAGCAGTAGACATGCGCTTGCGGAAACCGTGTTTGTTTCTGCGTTTTGTATTCGAAGGTTGATAAGTACGTTTCATAATTTCTTGTTGTTAAATTTCCAACGGGACGGCAAATATACAAATAATTTTTAGTTCTCCAACTTTTTTACAACAATTGAAAGTTCATTCAATTGTAAATCGCTGATTTCAGAAGGCGCATCAATCATTACATCACGTCCGCTGTTGTTTTTCGGGAAGGCAATGAAATCACGAATGCCTTCACTGCCACCGAATAGCGAGCATAGGCGGTCGAATCCGAATGCTAACCCTCCGTGAGGCGGTGCACCGTATTCAAAAGCGTTCAGCAAGAATCCAAACTGCGCTTGCGCTTCTTCTTTCGAGAAACCAAGCAGATCGAACATACGTGCTTGAACATTTCTATCGTGAATACGAATAGATCCTCCGCCTATTTCCACCCCATTCAACACGAAGTCGTAGGCATTTGCATTCACAGCGCCCGGATCTGTATCTAACAGATGAATCTGATCTGGTTTTGGAGAGGTAAACGGATGGTGCATAGCGAAGTATCTTCCTTCCTCTTCGTTGAATTCCAACAGAGGGAAATCCATTACCCACAGCGGAGCAAATACTTCAGGGTTACGCAATCCCAATCTTCCACCCATTAACAAACGAAGTTCATTCAATTGCTTGCGAGTAGTATTCAGGTCGCCCGATAATACCAAAATCAAATCACCTGGTTTCGATTCGCAGCGCTCGCCCCATGCAGCTAACGCCTCTGCATCGAAGAATTTATCTACGGAAGATTTATAGCTTCCGTCTTCATTACAACGAACGTAGATTAATCCTTTCGCGCCAATCTGCGGACGCTTCATCCATTCAGTCAGTTCATCTAATTGCGCGCGTGTGTAACTCGCACAACCAGGCACGTTAATCGCAAGCACTGCCTGCGCACTATCGAACACCCCGAACCCTTTTCCTTGCCCAAGATTTGTAAGATCTTTGAACGTCATTCCGAAACGAATATCGGGTTTGTCACTTCCATACAAACGCATTGCCTCTGAATACAGCATGCGTGGAACCTCAGGAATATCAATGTTCTTTGCGGCTTTTAATAAATGACGAATCAATCCTTCAAACGTATTCAAAATATCTTCTTGCTCTACAAACGCCATTTCACAGTCGATCTGCGTAAACTCAGGCTGACGATCTGCGCGTAAATCTTCATCGCGGAAACAACGCACAATCTGATAATAACGATCGTAACCGCTTACCATTAACAACTGTTTAAAGGTTTGTGGCGATTGTGGCAATGCGTAGAATTGCCCAGGATTCATGCGGCTTGGAACTACGAAATCGCGTGCACCTTCAGGTGTAGACTTAATTAAATACGGAGTTTCAATCTCTAAAAACTCTAGGCTGTCTAAATATTTTCGCGTTTCAATTCCGAGCTTGTGACGAAGCATTAAATTCTGTTTCAACGGATTTCTTCTTAAATCTAAGAAGCGCCATTGCATGCGTAAATCATCACCACCATCGCTATCGTCTTCTATGGTGAAAGGAGGAGTTAACGAGGCATTCAAGACTTTACATCCTGTAGCTTCAATCTCAATTTCACCCGTAGGAATATTCGCGTTTTTCGAATAACGCTCTACCACTTTTCCTTCCACCTGAACAACATATTCTCTTCCCCACTTGCGCGCTTCTTCGCACAAAGCGGCATTGGTATCCATGTTGAAAGCCAACTGGGTAATACCGTAACGATCGCGCAAATCCACGAAGGTCATTCCACCTAAATCACGTGAGCGCTGCACCCAACCTGCCAAAACAACTTCCTTTCCTACATCTGAAATTCTTAATTCACCACAGGTTGCCGAACGATACATAACATTTATTTTTTGCAAAGATACTAATTTGAAAAGGTCTCAATAACCCATTTGTTGAAGGCTTTCGGGTTCTGCATGTTTGTAATGTGACCTGCATCGGGATAAATAAATACACGGTCATCTGGAATCTGATATTTTTTCTTCAAACATGTGGCGGTTGAAAGAGGAATTATTTTGTCGTTTTCACCCCAAACCAAATACACCGGACACTTCCATTGAAACGAATGGTTATTCAGTGCTGCTTCGTGCTCATTGAGGTAATTAAGCAAGGCAATTTTTTTATCTCGTCCAACCGAAAAGTGTTGCTCGGCCACTTGATTCAGAACAAAACTGGGAATGTGAATGGGCTTTTCTAAAGAAGCTAGTTTTTTCAATTCCTTTCCTGTTGTGGGGTTTAGCAATGCAATCGCATCCCTGGCTCCAACAGAAAGCGCAACACTGTCTATGAATGCCTTATTGAAACATCCTGTGAGGCCATCGTAACTCACATACACCCTTACTTTTTCAGCATACTTCTCTGCAAAACGAGCACCGACAAGCCCTCCGTAGGAACTTCCAATTACAATTAAGTTTTCATTCGCCAACTTTTCATTACTGAAAAGAAGCATTTCATTCACCAAATCTGCTTGCATTTCAATACTGAAATCAGAATTAAAATCTGTTTGACCGTGACAGTTCAAATCAGGAGCAACAATATTGAAATGCTTTGAAAGTTCTTGCACATTCGGACTCCATTGCGCAATGGCTCCGCCCTGATAACCGTGAATAAGCAGAAGCGTTTTCTTTTTTGAATCAACCAGTTCCGGAGCTGTCATGTAAAAAGTCTTGAATTCAAAAAACGATTCCTCTTGATTTATTCCTTGATGCCGCTGACTCTTGACATATTTCTTCATTCCCGACTCTTCAAAAATTTTCTCCTGTTTTTTAACATGCACCGAATACAGGTTACACGATGCAAAAAGAGCAGGTAGCACAAGCCAAAGCAGGAACTTCTTCATTTCACCAAAGTTACTGAATACTGAAATTGTTTTGATAAGCCCGTTGAATGAATTACTTTCGTTTCACAAATTTTGCTATGAACAAATTATCGTTTCCATTTACGAAAATCAATGCCTACATCATTCTTGGTGGATTGGCAGTTGTGCTTTTCGGATATATCTTAATGAGTGGCGGTGGTTCTGCCGATCCAAACACGTTCAACGCCGAAGAGCTTTTTAGCGCACGTCGCATTACCATTGCACCTATTGTTGTGCTTCTTGGTTACATTACCATTGGCTTTGGCATTATGTATCGTGGAAAGAAAAACCAACCTTCAGAGATCGAGAAACATTGAGTATTCTTCAAACCATCATACTTGCGATTGTTGAAGGGTTAACCGAATTCCTTCCTATTTCAAGTACTGGGCATATGATGATTGCTCAGAAAATCATGGGTGTTCCTTCTTCTGAATTCACCAAAGCTTTTATCGTTTGTATTCAACTTGGTGCTATTCTCAGCGTTGTTGTTTTATACTGGAAACGTTTCTTTCAATCATTCGAATTCTATTACAAACTCGTTGTTGCGTTTATTCCGGCAGCTGTTTTCGGATTTCTATTTTCAAAAAAAATCGACAATCTTTTGGAAAACGTTTTGAATGTTGGGATTGCGCTATTAGTCGGCGGGATTATCTTTTTGTTTATTGAAAAAATAATTCGAGAACGCTCTCTTCGCGAACCGAAATACAAAAGTGCTTTCGTCATTGGACTCTTTCAATGCATTGCTATGATACCCGGGGTGTCGCGATCTGCTGCAACCGTAATTGGTGGATTGACACAAGGTTTGAATAAAAAAGCAGCCGCTGAGTTTTCATTTTTCTTAGCGGTTCCCACCATGCTCGGAGCAACCGTTTTCAAATTGAAAGATGCCTACGAAGAAGTACCTGATTTTTTCAATTCAGAAAACATTAAAATGCTGGCAATTGGAAACGCCGTGGCATTTATAGTCGGTCTTATTGCTATCAAATCTTTCGTTTCGCTTTTAACGAAGTATGGGTTGAAGCCTTTTGGCTATTACCGAATCGTGTTGGGCGCAACAATCATTGCGCTCTATTTCGGTGGTGTATCACTGACACTTTAAGACAACAGCGATATTAAATCTTTAGCGATTTCTTTTTGATCCCACGAGGATACCAAGTGAATGTTTCGCACACCAGCATCTTGCAAAGCTTTCGCTGTTGCGTTTCCGTAAGCTACACAATTCAATTTCGATAAATCGTTTTTCTCTTGTGCAGCATACACATTGGAGGGAGAGGAAAACAAGTATATGCGCGCTTCAGGAAGAGCTGATGCCAATCGCGTTTTTTTATAGGTTGAAATAATTTCGATTTGATCTTTCATGAAAAAATTCGCAGCAGAATTCAAGCTGTCTTGTGCAGAAGGAAATAAGACACGCTCGTTTCCAGCTAAATGAAAAAACATGCGTGCAATTTCTTCTGTGTCCGTTCCTTCACCTACAAAATCGCATTCAAACGGAACCGCCTTCGCTGTTGCAGGTCCTATTGCAGCATATTTCGCATGTGCATTGGACGCATGTTCAAAAAACGAACGCGCACCATTCGAAGAAGAAAAAAACACCCAATCAAAATCTTTTTGAATCTGAAAAGGAAGGTATTCAATTGAAATAAGTGCTTGACAAAAAGTAGTGTAATTCGATGTTGAAAGTTCCGCAACTAATTCGGCTGCGTCTTCTTCATTTCGACTTACAAAAACATCTATCATGTTGTTTGAATTAAACCTAAAAGATGATCAATAATTTGCTGAGGATCTTCGTTTCTCATGCTGAAATAAGATACTTGGTCATTTACAGTTTTTGCAAAAGCCAAATGACAAACGAATGTATCTAACTCCTTAATGGCATGCGCACCAAGAGGAAGTTGACATCCGCCGTTCATGCGTCGCAATATCTCACGTTCAATGAAAACACATTCTTCTGTATGCTCGTGATTTAGGTGATTCAAAATTGAACGAATCTCTTCATCCTGATCTCTGCATTGCAGAGCCAATGCGCCTTGTGCAGGTGCGGGAACAAATTTCTGCGCGGGTAAAACTTCAACATGAAATTCCGACAAATCCAATTCCAAACGTTCAACACCCGCCCGGGCTAATAGAATTGCATCGTACTGCTTCTCGCGCAACTTTTGAACCCGTGTGGGAACGTTTCCACGTAAATCTTTCACCTGTGTATCTGGACAATGGAAGGCAAGCTGTACTTTTCTTCTTACCGAGGAAGTTCCAACAACTGCATTCTCCTTTAAACCGAATGTTCGTTCGGTATTCACAGCATCCTTATTAATCAATAAAATATCTTCAACGTTAGCGCGAATAGGAACGCTAGCTATAACCAATCCTTCAGGAGGAGTTGTCTCTAAATCTTTGTGCGAGTGAACCGCAAGATCAATACTCTTTGAAAGAAGCGCATCTTCAATTTCCTTGGTGAAGAATCCCTTTCCTTCCATTTTATCGAAACTCAAATGCTGAATCTGATCTCCGCGCGTTTTAATGATTTTCAATTCAACTTTGAAACCTAAATTTTCCAAAGCCAACTGGGTATAATTCGCTTGCCAAAGCGCAAGGTCACTTCCACGCGTTCCAATTACTATTGCTCTATTCAAGGGTTCTAATTTTTTTGTACTTCTTCCAAAAGTACTGATTTCGCTAGCTTCATGGGGACTGATATATATTTCTTTTCCATGTAACTAATTATCTTGTCTACCAATTGGCGATCGTGTTCAGAGAGTTGGGACAACTCTTTTGAGAAAACACTTTCAACCGCCGTCTGACGAATTTCTTTTATTGTGCTTGGAATTTCACTCATAGCGCGTTCTATCGAACGCTCTTGAAAGAGTTTTTTAAATTCACTCTTACCCTTCTCAATAATGGCAATACAATCGTTCAATGCTTCTTCTCGATAAGAAATGTTTTTCTGAACTTCCCTTTGAACAGCAAGCATATCAATGAATGTCACACCTTCTAATTCAGAGATTCGCGCATCTACGTTAGCTGGTAACGCTAAGTCTATGACCGTTCTTGATTTATTTGAAAGACACAACGAGTCAAACATTTCCTTGTTCACTAAGAGTTCCGTTGAACCCGTGCAAACAACCAAAGCGTCGATATCTGATTTCTCATTTTTCAATTCTGAAAGATGAAGAGCCTTCGTATTAAACGACTTCGCTACAGGCTGAGCATTTTCAACAGTTCTATTGTAAACCGAAACGTTATTGTATCCGTTTTCAGAAAGAAACTTCGCAAAGTTTGTAATAATCTGTCCCGCGCCCACAAGTGCAATTCGGGTATTCAAATTCGGATGTTTTTCCTGGAAGAGCTTCCATGCGATGGAAACAATAGAAACGGGTTTCTTCGAGAGATTGGTGTGTGTGTATACTTCTTTTGCAATACGAATTGCATGCTGATTGAGTAAACGCAATGAATCTCCTGTTAATTTCATACGCTCACACTCCTCATAAGCGTTGCGAAGTTGGGTAATGATTTCTCTTTCTCCAATAATCAACGAATCAAGGCTTGCCGCAACGCGAAATACGTGATCGGCAGTTTCATCGCCATTGAAGCGTTGTGCTTTTTGTGCTACACCTTTAATGAAACTTTTGTCATGTTCAGGGAACATGAAAGAGAGGAGTTGTTGCGTAAATCCGGAGCAAACAAAATGAGGAACGTCGAAGACTACTTCAACACGATTGCATGTTCCCAAATACATGAGCTCACTCATTTTAAATTCTTGCTTTGCGGCATCTAAACGAGCTTCTAATTCCTCGTGAGGAATAGCGAACGAACCAATAGTTTCCAATGGGAAATGATGGTGATTCAAGGATATTGCTCGTAGATTATTCACAGGACGCGAAGTTCGTCCAAGTAATACTCTCCAATGTCATTTAATTGTCATTCTATTAAACCAAAAAAGCCAACCCGAAGGTTGACTTTCCTGTTACAAAAAACCTAATCTTACTGCTCGACCATAAATCGAACACTTCTCCTTTGCGCATCAATTGTGACCTCCAAAATATAAAGGCCGTTCGATAAATCCTCTTCAAAGCTCAAGCTCGTTTGTAACGTACCATCTACCACAAAACGTTTGCTCTCAATTTTTCTTCCCAAAGCATCGTATACTTTCACTTGAACATTGTCTGAAGTAATACCTGACAAACTCATCGTTAATGCATCACCGTTCGTCGGATTTGGGAAAACGCTCAATTCCAACTCTTGAGTTAAATCTTCCGAAAGACCTTGCTTAGCATCTCTCGAAGAGTCTTGTGAAACATCTTCCATCGGATCTAGGATTAGTCCCGCACTTCCAACTATACACATATACTTCACGGGGCCCCACTGATAGTTTGTACCGGTGTATGAGTAAACTGGTGAAGTCTGAACAGCATATGTCTTTCCGTTTTGAAGAGCCGCAACGTTGTTCAAATTAAGAAAGTTCGATGCTGCTCCGCGGTTCTGCTCAATGGGAAGTCCAACCGTTTGAAGTGTTATCGGATTAACCTCCGTGAATCTCCAACGCCAGTTCGTTACTCCGCACACCCATGGCAAAGATGCTACAACAGAGCCTCTGAATCTTGTTCCTGATGAACATTGATCAGATGTACGGAGTGAAGTTAATGGGTTCGCTGATATCGTAATCGTCGTTGGATTCGCTGCTGGCATCTCGAAAACTTCGTTTACTCCTGCACCGTTAGGAATACTGTAAATAGCTGTTACCAGAACATTGTACATGCATCCTGCTGGTAACGTTGGTGTTACGCTCGTAAGGGATAAATAGTCACTTGTCTGGGTGCGTGTATACACTTGTCCCGCAGCTATGCCTGTTAAGCCCGTCCACGTGTAACGGTATTGAACACCTGTTCCTCCGCAGTAAGATGCTTTGAACACATTACACATACCTATTGTACTTGGCCACGCTAGGCTGGTTCCGCTATCTGAACCACCTGCACGAAGGTGACGAATACATCCCGAGAACTGTCCACCTGCTTGGGCATTGCTGTTGTAGTTACGAATTCCCACGCGGTAAGTTGCACCAACAGTAAGACCTGTCCTAGTCAATATCTCAGTACCTATGCCTGCGACGGCATTTTCAATATCGATAACGTTACCATTGATGTCTTGAAGCTCAATTAGGATGTCATTCGCGTTACTTCCAATGAAGATGGTAACACCAGTAGACAGAGTCGTGAAGTTATACCAACGATCTTCACCAGTTACACACGTGCTTTGTGCTAATGTGCTAGGGAAGGCGCCAGCCAATGTACCATAGAAACTATTGCAATTACTGAAATAGGAGCTTGAAACTAACAATGAATTGAATGGTTCTTCGCCCGGAATAGTAGATGGACAACCCTCGTCAACGAAACCGCTACAGTTGTCGTCAACATTGTTACATAACTCAGGAGCACCTGGATAAGTAGATGCAACAGCGTCGTTACAGTCTGTATTAACCAAAACATATCCTGTTGGTTGCGTGCATGCTAATTGAGAGACCGATGAGTTTCCAAAACCATCTGCATCTGAATCGATAAAATAAGTTGAAGCCACAGGAACTGTAACCGTTACTGTCAAATAACTTGGCGATTCGCATCCAGCTAATGTTTGCGTAGCATAATAGGTGGTTCCATTCACAAGTAGCGTAGAGGTTGGTAATGGAGTGCCTCCAGTGTTTGATGCATACCACTGAACAGCAGTTCCTGTTACTTGAATACTTGCAAGGGTTGCATTCAGTGTGCTACAGAATGTTTGTGATGCTGTTCCTGTTGGTGCGTTCACCAAAGCGGGTTGCGTCACGACAATGGTTGTGGATGAAGTACATCCATTGGAATCAGTAACAATATAAGAATGTGTGCCTGCAGTAACTGTGAAGGTTCCTGTTCCAGTATACGGAGCAGTACCACCGCTAGCTGTTACTGTAACCGTAGACGATCCACCGTTACACAAAATGCTCGTTGATGATGAACTTGCGGTAAGTGCTGATGGCTGAGTAACTGTGATACTTGTCGTTGCAGTACATCCATTTGCGTCGGTAACTATGTAGTTGTGTGTGCCGGCAGTAACTGTGAAGTTACCAGTTCCTGTATATGGAGCTGTACCAGAATTCCCAGAAACGGTAACAGTTGAAGTTCCTCCGCTACATAAGATAGTCGTAGAATTCGACGCAGCTACAGGCTGTGGAAGGTATTGCACAACAATGCTATTCGAAGTGGCTACAAGTGCTGGCTGAGTAACTGTGATACTTGTCGTTGCAGTACATCCGTTTGCATCGGTAACGGTGTACGTGTGTGTTCCAGCAGTAACTGTGAACGTTCCTGTTCCAGTATAAGGAGCAGTACCACCGCTAGCTGTTACTGTAACCGTAGACGATCCACCGTTACACAAAATGCTCGTTGATGATGAACTTGCGGTAAGTGCTGATGGCTGAGTAACTGTGATACTTGTCGTTGCAGTACATCCATTTGCGTCGGTAAC
>CAYLOT010000006.1:61065-109990 GCA_964385405.1 uncultured Chryseobacterium sp.
ATGGCTGAGTAACTGTGATACTTGTCGTTGCAGTACATCCATTTGCGTCGGTAACGGTGTACGTGTGTGTTCCAGCAGTAACTGTGAACGTTCCTGTTCCAGTATAAGGAGCAGTACCACCGCTAGCTGTTACTGTAACCGTAGACGATCCACCGTTACACAAAATGCTCGTTGATGATGAACTTGCGGTAAGTGCTGATGGCTGAGTAACTGTGATACTTGTCGTTGCAGTACATCCATTTGCGTCGGTAACTATGTAGTTGTGTGTGCCGGCAGTAACTGTGAAGTTACCAGTTCCTGTATATGGAGCTGTACCAGAATTCCCAGAAACGGTAACAGTTGAAGTTCCTCCGCTACATAAGATAGTCGTAGAATTCGACGCAGCTACAGGCTGTGGAAGGTATTGCACAACAATGCTATTCGAAGTGGCTACAAGTGCTGGCTGAGTAACTGTGATGCTCGTTGTTGCGGTCAAACCATTTACATCGTTTACGGTATAGGAATAAGTTCCAGAAGTTACAGTGAACGTTCCCGTTCCCGTGTATGGAGCTGTTCCGCCACTGCCTGTTACGGTAACTGTCGCTGAGCCACCGTTGCATAAAATACTCGAAGCTGTTGAACTTGCAGAAAGTGGATTTACAACATTAAACGAAGCCCTATAATTGAACCCACCGTTACTAGCGAACACTGTTCCTCCTGAACATGTTACAACCGCTGAACTATACACCTCTAAAAAATAAGAACCCGCTTGAAGGCCATTTAAGATATTGATGTTGTTCGAAACGGAAGACCACATCTGATCCTGCCCACCGCAACCGTTGTTGAAGCCTGAGGTAAAAGGAAGTGCAAGGGGTGTAAATAATCCTGGAGTTGCCGTGGTTTGGTATATTCTGTAGAAGATTGATGTCCCTGTGAGATCACAACCACCACATTTCCAAACGTTGTGCTCGGCTCCCTTCATTATTAGGTTATTAGAGCCTACTACAAAATTTCCGAGGTTATTGCCTGCAAAATCAGGATTTCCTGTTGTAGCATTTAAGTCGTAGTAGGTATTACCTCCGCCATTGAGCGAAAGAACTATATATGTGGTATTGAAACCGGCTGTTTGACCAAAAGAACTTGTTGATAAGAATGAGCCTAACAACAAAGTCATGAACAGCTTTATTGCTGTTGAATGGACAAGCTTTGTATTGAAAAATTTCCCTTTCATTTAATTATGAATCAATGGTTATAAATTCTTAAGTATTCGTTTTCTATTATGGACAAACTGTCACACAAGAACCACTAGGAATCATTTTTACATTGATTACAGCTCCGGCCGCTAATCCTGAAGCAGAATAAGTTGAAGCTGTTTCATTCGGAATAATTACTCCGTTGTTATACCATTGATATGTCGGACTGGTACCGCCATTCACAGGTGTTGCCGTAAACAACAACACTCCCCCTGGACACGCCGTTGTTCCCGTAATAGAAACAGATGCAGAAAGCAACGGATTTTCAGTAACACTAACGGAGGTCCTTGTCAAACTAATACAACCATTCGTTCCAATGGACTCAACAAAATAGTTCGTTGTGCCCAGCGAAAGTGACGTAGAACTGCTTAACGCAACTCCACCTGCAGCAGACGTGTACCAGGCAAATGTTGAACCTGTTGCTCCGGAAACTTGTAAAGATGCAATTGTTGCATTCGCAGTTTCACAAAAAACTTGAGGACTGGACGCGGTTGGAGCACTCGGTGCAGCTAATACCGTGATAGTTCCAGTAGCATTCACACTGCCGAGTCCACCCGTAAGAGGAATAGAATAACTAAATACACCGGAAGCGGCAGGTGTACCTGATATTGTAATGACATTTGAGCTCCAAGTAGCAGTAATCCCTGATGGTAAACCTGTGGCAGCTCCAATACCTGTTGCACCTTGGGTGCTGTGTGTTATTGAAGTCATCGCTGTCCCTTGACAGAGAGTTGGGGTGCTACTCGCCACCGAAACTCCGTTCAGTGTTGTGAAATTGGTTGAAAGAGACCATGCGCTTGTCGATGACCCGCAGTTCGCTCGATAATAAATGTCATAATTGGTCCCTGCTTGCAATCCAGTAACAGTATAAGAAGCATTCGGCGCAGCGATCGTTACCGTCTGATTCGAAACCAATGTACCCGACCCTAATGTAAATCCAGCCGGACCGTATTGAAAATCGTATGATGTTGCCGAGGAACAAGAGGTAGCCCACGTTAATGCAACAGAATTAGATGATGGAGTTACGCTGGAAACCAATCCCGGTGTTGGACAAGCCGGAGCAGGGGCAATGGTTATCAAATAATCCTCCACCTCACCGTAAGAATTAGCGGCACAAGGCGTAACATTTATACCGTTTGTAGAGTACATTGCCCTTACGCGTAGCCTGTGATTACCCGCTGGCGGTGAACACGCTAATGTTATCGGAAAAGACGCCGACGAACCCAAAACACCCACAACACCGGATCCCGCAACTTGACCGTTCGAATAACCTATGCGCTCTGTAATGTTATCAAAAACTCCGTCATCGTTATAATCAATCCAAGCTGCATAACCCTCTGAATATTGGCCTGCATATACAGTGCAATTGTAGGTAGTACTTGGCAAAAGCGTTGTTGTTAACAACGGATTACTTGTATAATCTGAGTATCCTGCAAGTCCACTTGGACAACCCGTACCCGAGTTATTATCTAGCGTATTCAACACCACGCGGGCTATTACGTCGCCATCTGTACAACCAAAGGTTGTGACTGGCACACAATAACCAACATAAAAAGATCCTGCACCAGCCCATGAACTTAAATCCGACACTGAACAAACACTTCTTACCCAAAAGTAATAAGTTGTTCCTATCGTAAGGGAACTTAAATTCACTGCTGTAACTCCTGCTGCTGTTGTTCCTGAGGGTGTGGTTCCAGCCAAAGGCGACGTAATCGATGTCGAAACATAATACTGATAGCCCGAAGTTGGAGCAGGCGATGGCGCTGTCCAAGAAATTGTTGCAGAAGTCAACGTAATTGGTGTCCCAACCAAAGCCGTAGGGGCAGAACAAGAAGGCGGAGCTGCAACAGTGAAGGTGTAGTCTTCTGTTTCACCGTTAATACCTGCGGGGCAAGCAACTGGAGCGGTAGAATTATAGTCAGCTACAATTCTCATTCTATAATTTCCTGTGGCCTGGCCAACGGGGACAGCAAAAGAACCAGAAACCGAGGAAAGCACATAAGAGTTTGATGAATATACATTTTCGCCAGCGTCGTTAAAATCAAGATCATTATTCCAGTCAATAAAAATTTTAGTGCCAGGATCACCTGTATAAGTTAATGCGAAATTGACTGTTCCACCCGCAGATTGAGAACAACTCTGGGCAGTATAATTCCCATATCCTCCTGCTGTAAAACCAGATGCGTTAGACAAATTCGTTATTCCACCTGAAGTAACGACGTTCGTTATATATGAGCTAGCACCAGTTCCCGTAGGTTGGCAATATCCTGTAAAAAAGGTACTTGAACCTGTCCAAGTGCTTGTGCCTGAACCACCGCAATTGCTTCTAACCCAGTAGTAATAGGTCGTATTCGCAGTTAAACCAGTTATGCTTGCTGTCGTTACGCCAGCACCCGTAGAACCTGAAGGCGTTGTGCCCGCTGTTGGAGCAGTTGAAGAAGTAGAGTAAAAATACTCATAACCCGAAGTAGGCACAGGCGATGCTGCGGTCCATGAAATTGTAGCTGAAGTACTTGTAATATTCGATGAGGTAAGTGCGGAAGGGGCGGAGCAGGAAGGCGGAGCTGCCACACCAACATTGTCTATAAAAATATTGTTTCCATAAGCACCCCTCGCTTGAAGAATTAGATATGTCGTAGCACTTGTTGTGGTAACATCAAAAGTGTAGTTATACCAACCATTAGCGGCAACGGTCGGTGATAAACCTCGGGCTCTGTTAACTGTTCCCAACAAGGTAGCCCCAGTAGTATTGGGTGCAGTATTCGTAAGCACTTCAATTCTGTCAGCTGTAGTGTTGTAACCATCATCGCGATACATCCAAAAGGAAATCCGTTTAGTTCCCAAAGTTGAAAAATTCATCACGGGACTGATTAAGGATCGCACACCAGTTCCCGGCCAGCTATAAGAATTGAACTGAGCCATACCAGCTCCCGACTGTGGAGCGCATGTTGGAAAAGTTCCAGCGGTTACCCTTGTCCACGTGTTAGTTCCTGATGTTAGGAAATTCGTCCAACCTGTGGGGACAAATGTTGCCCCATCAAACGATTCAGTTGCCAAATAAACCTGACCTTTTGCTTGATTACTACAAAGGAAGATCCAAGCAATAAAAACGAGCAAGCTGATTCGTAAATAGTTTAGCGCCTCGGTAGAGTTACTCCACGCAAATGATTCTGTTAAATTAATAATGGGCGCATGTTTTTCGCGAGATAAAAAAGAAAACAATGACTTCATGCCAGTTGCAGGTTAAGTTTAGAATTTAGTTAAGGTAAGTCGAAGTTTGAGCTTTCGTTTTTCTCAAAAAATCAACTTTGCCAAATTAAATAAAAAATTAAGATTTCCTAATAACCGGAAAAAATATTTTTCTAAACATAAACCTTCACAAAGACATAAACTAATTAAAGACTTTCAATGTACTCAAACGGAGAATACCCACAGAACTTCTTAAACATCGAATAAAAATTCGATTTGGTTTGAAATCCGCAACGTGTGGCTAAACCCATGAAAGAGTAGCGTTTCAGAGCACGAGCTTCCAATTGCAGGAGGAATAAATCTAACCTAGTTTATTCAACCAACCTTTGTTTGGCAAATGCGGAGCGCATTACATCAAAAATTAAAGCAAGACACTTCGTTGAGATCTAAATAAATTGCTTCCAAGTATGTTAAATTAAATCGCCTTCACCCCAGGCAACTCAATGCCCTCGAGAGATTCCAACATGGCGCCGCCGCCTGTGCTGACGTATGAGACGTCGTTGGCTAAGCCGAACTGATTAATAGCGGCAACTGAATCGCCGCCGCCGACAAGCGTGAACGAACCGTTCTTGGTGGCTTCAACCAAGGCGTTCGCTACGGCAATTGTGCCAGCCGCAAAGGCCTCCATTTCAAACACACCCATGGGACCATTCCACAATACGGTTTTCGATTGAGCAATAATGGTTGCGAAATGCTCGCGCGATTTCATTCCAATGTCCAAGCCCATCCAACCATTCGGAATGTTCGCTATGCTACATTCCTTACTGTTCGCATCGGCCGCAAAGGCGTCTGCAATAATAGCATCGGTAGGTAAATACAAATTCACATTCTTGTTGCGCGCCATCTCCATTAACTCCAACGCCAAGTCTAACTTGTCGTCTTCCACCAATGAACTGCCCACCTTTCCCTGCTGCGCTTTAATAAACGTAAACGCCATGCCTCCACCAATAATGATGTTGTCTACAGCGTTCATTAAATTTTCCAAAATAGCAATCTTGCTGCTGACTTTACTTCCACCAATAATAGCGGTAATCGGAGAAGCATTGCCGTTCAATACACGATCGATACTCTTCACTTCGTCTTCCATTAAATAACCGAAGTATTTATCGGTTGGAAAGAACTTCGCAATAACCGCAGTAGACGCGTGCGCGCGATGCGCTGTGCCGAATGCATCGTTCACATACACATCTCCCAACTCTGCCAACTGACCCGCGAAGAATTCATCTCCGCCTTCCTCTTCCTTATAAAAACGTAGGTTTTCCAACAAGAGAATTTCTCCTGCCTTCATTTTTTCTACCGCATGCTTCGCTTCTTCACCCACACAGTTACCAACGAAAGCAACCGGCTTTCCCAACACATACGACACTTCTTGTTGAATGTGCTTCAACGAGAATTTATCTTCTGGACCTCCCTTCGGACGGCCCAAGTGCGACATCAGAATCACCTTCGCTCCGTCTGAAGAAAGTTTCAGAATTGTTTTCGCTGCTGCGCGAATACGCGTGTTGTCTGTTACCTTGAATTGATCATTCAACGGAACATTGAAATCTACGCGCACAAGCACCGCTTTGTTCGCGAAGGTGTGTCGGTCTATTTGATACATGATTATTTCTTAACGCGATCGTGATAATGTCCAGTTGAAGTGTCAATGCGAATTCTGTCGCCCACTTCAATAAACAATGGAACACGTACTTCAACATTCACATCGATAGTTGCTGGTTTCATTGCATTGGTTGCAGTATCTCCGCGTAATCCCGGCTCTGTATAGGTCACTTCATATTCAACCAATGTTGGAAGGTCGCAAGACATTGGAGCTTCGTCTTCCGCGTTGAACATCACCATACACACCATTCCTTCTTTCAAGAATTTCGGCGCGTTGATCATGGTTTCTGGTATAGTAATTTGCTCGAAATCTTCCGAGTTCATGAAGTTGTACTGATCGTCTTGGAACAAGAACTGATACTCGCGTGTTTCAATTCGAACCACATCCATCTTCACTCCAGAGTTGAAGGTGTGATCAACGATTTTTCCGTTATTCAAATTTTTAATCTTCGTTCTTACGAAAGCCGGACCTTTTCCTGGTTTAACGTGTAAGAACTCAATGATCTTCCAGATATGCGAATCCATTCTGAAACACATTCCATTGTGAATGTCTGCGGTAGTTGCTGCCATGATTTTTTTTTATAAATTATTTAGTATGCCCGTTTCACATAAATCGCTCCCCACGTGAATCCACCTCCAAATGCGGCAAGTACGAGGTTGTCTCCTTTTTTCAATTGAGACTCCCAATCGCACAAACACAAAGGAATGGTACCTGAGGTGGTGTTACCGTATTTGTGAATGTTTATCATTACCTTCTCGCTGCCCACTCCCATGCGGCGTGCAGTGGCGTCTATAATTCTTAGGTTCGCTTGGTGAGGAACCAACCACGCTACGTCTTCCGACTTGAGGTTGTTCTTCTCCATGATTTCAGCAGAGACATCGGCCATACCCACAACCGCTGCTTTGAATACTGGTTGTCCGTCTTGAAACACGAAGTGCTCGCGGTTGGCCACGGTTTCAGCAGTTGGCGGATAAACAGATCCACCTGCCTTTTGATACAAGTAATGTCTTCCGTTTCCGTCGGTCTTCAAGATGCTATCCATGATCCCGTTGTCTTCTTCGGTTGGCTCAAGAAGCACAGCTCCTGCGCCGTCACCGAAAAGAACACACGTGGTGCGGTCGGTGTAATCGACAATGCTCGACATCTTGTCAGCACCTACCACAACTACCTTTTTACATTTTCCGGTTTCAATGAATTGAGAACCGGTTGCTACCGCGAAAAGAAATCCTGAACACGCAGCACCAAGGTCATATCCCCACGCGTTTTTCGCTCCAATTTTATCGCAAACAATGTTCGCTGTTGCCGGAAACAAATGGTCCGGCGTAACTGTCGCACAAATCAAAAGATCAATTTCCATCGGTGATATTCCACGCTTTTCACAGAGCGTTTTCACAGCCTCTGCTGCCATGTCACTCGTTCCTAATCCAACACCCTTCAAGATTCTTCTTTCAGAAATACCGGTACGAGAGCGAATCCACTCATCGTTGGTATCTACCATTTTCTCTAAATCGGCGTTTGACAATACGTCTGGGGGAAGGTAACCGCCTATTGCGGTAATGGCTGCTCTCATGTGGTTGTGAATTGAAGGTGCGAAGATAGGTAATTCTCCGAAAGATGTTTCACAAGATGCTTCGCAAGATTTCTTCGAAAAGAAATTAGAAAAAACACAAAAACCTCCGTGTAGAAATACCTTTTAAAAAGACAATCTACCGAAGGTTCTACGAAGTATTACCGAAGGTTCTACGGAACGTTCTACGAAGTTCTACGTTCGCAATCGAACGTTAGGCTTCTTTTTCAGCGAGAACTTTTCCTTTGTAGTACAACTTTCCTTCGTACCAGTGTGCGTGGTGGAAAAGGTGCGGTTGACCGGTAGTTGGACAAGTTGAAACGTTAGCAGCTTCTAACTTGTAGTGTGTTCTGCGCTTCGCTTGGCGCGTTTGGGAAATCCTGTGTTTGGGATGTGCCATGGTTTCTTATTTAAAAAGTTATTCTTCCTCGTCGGAAGGATCAAATTCATCTAATTCTAAATCTTTCAGTCCTTTCCAAATGCTGTCTGCGTTGTCTTCCACTCGGTATGTATTTAATGCCTGAAGAACAACCGGATTACAGTCGGCTTCGTTGCTGTGCACTCTTCTTTGCGGAAGAGCAAGCAGCGCCATTTCATAAATACGTCGCTTAATATCTAACTGGTGTTCATTCGGTCCGAGGGTCCAAACATCGTCTTCATCGGTGTTTGTTTCCTCTCCAAATTTTACCAAAAGGTGGTCAACGTTTTCAACGTGAATCCAAGTGTCTTCAGCACATCTGTCGCAAGGCAGTAAGACATCGCCTTCAACTTGCAAGTCAAGGACGAGCATGTTTTGTTTCTTGTCTAAGGTGCCTGTGACATTCAGTTTCGAATCTTGAATCTCACTTTCAGGAAAGTCTGCAAAGAACGTTTTGTCCAGTTGGAACTCTAGCTCATGCATTCCCAATTTCCAACCTGAAAAGTTCAGGGTATAAAGTGAATCTTGCATAGATAGAATTTCAAAAGGACGGCAAATATACATCGGTTTTTGGGAAAAACAATCTTTTTGCACACTTTACACACTTTATGTGATGACGGCGAAGCCGATGACCTTCTCCAAGGGATGACGCAACACAGTTGCGATGACGGCGAAGCCGATGACCGCATAGCGGATATCACGAAGTGTCATCGCGCAGCGTCATCCGGAACGGTCATCAACGAAGTTGTCATCCGGAACGGTCATCACGAAGTGTCCTCCCAACGAGTCATCAAAAAAACTCGTTTTTTTGTCGAATTCACCTATATTTGCCCTCAATTCTAACGAAAAATTCAAAAAAAGATGAATATTACTCAAATTCAAGATTTAATTAAGTTCGTTGCGAAAAGTGGCGTAAGTGAGGTGGAAATCGAGCAAAAAGATTTCAAAATCACCATTAAAACTCCGGGGAAAGGGAAGCAAGAATTTGTGCAAGTTACTGCTACGCCTGTTATGGCTGCGCCAGCGCCTGTTGCAATGCCTGCGGCAGCTCCGGCTCCAGCACCTGCTCCGGCAGCTCCGGCAACGCCTTCAAATCTTATTGAGATAAAAAGCCCAATGATCGGAACATTCTATCGTTCTGCTTCTCCAGACAAACCTGCTTTCGTTGAGGTTGGAGACACCATTAAGGCTGGAGATAAAGTATGTATCGTTGAAGCAATGAAGTTGTTCAATGAAATTGAATCTGAAGTTTCTGGAAAAATCGTAAAAATATTGGTGAACGACAGTTCACCGATTGAATTCGATCAACCGTTGTTCTTGGTTGAACCAGCATAATTTCCACTTAAACACTACTTACATGTTTAATAAAATATTGATTGCCAACCGTGGCGAAATTGCGCTACGCGTCATTCGCACATGCAAAGAAATGGGTATTAAAACGGTTGCTGTTTATTCAACAGCTGATCGCGATAGCCTTCATGTGCGTTTTGCTGACGAGGCCGTTTGTATTGGACCTCCTTCAAGCAAAGATTCTTACTTGAAGATTCCAAACATCATTGCTGCTGCAGAAATTACCAATGCAGATGCTATTCATCCAGGTTATGGATTCCTATCAGAAAACGCTACTTTTTCAAAAGTTTGCAAAGAAAACGGAATTAAATTCATTGGTGCTTCTCCGGAAATGATCGACGCTATGGGCGATAAATCTTCGGCAAAGCAAACCATGAAAAATGCCGGGGTTCCTACCATTCCCGGTAGCGATGGCCTTCTTGAAAGCCTTGAACACGCCAAAACACTTGCAAAAGAAATTGTTTATCCAGTTATCCTGAAAGCTACTGCTGGCGGTGGTGGTAAAGGTATGCGCGTAGTGAATGGTGAAGATGAGATGGAAAGCGCCTGGGAAATGGTGAAGCGTGAGGCTGGAGCTGCCTTCGGAAACGATGGAATTTACATGGAGAAATTCGTAGTAGAACCTCGTCACATCGAAATTCAAATTGCAGGTGACCAATACGGAAAAGCCTGTCACCTTTCCGAGCGTGATTGTTCCATTCAGCGTCGTCACCAAAAATTGGTTGAAGAAACTCCTTCACCATATATGACTCCAGAATTGCGTGAGCGCATGGGTGAGGCTGCTATTAAAGCCGCCCTTGCAGTAAATTACGAAGGTGTGGGTACGGTAGAGTTCTTGGTTGACAAAGACCGCAATTTCTATTTCATGGAAATGAACACGCGTATTCAAGTAGAGCACACCATTACCGAAGAAGTTGTTGATTACGACTTGGTAAAAGAGCAAATAAAATTGGCTGCTGGTGAGCCTATTTCAGGAAGAAATTACTACCCAACCATGCATGCCATTCAGTGTCGCATTAACGCTGAAGACCCATTCAAGAACTTCATTCCTTCTCCGGGTAGAATAACTGACTACCATTGTCCGGGCGGACACGGTGTACGCATTGACGCTCACGCTTATGCGGGCTACGTTATTCCTCCGTTCTATGATTCAATGATTTCGAAATTAATCACTGTTGCTCAAACCCGCGAGGAAGCTATTGATAAGATGCAACGCGCGTTGGACGAGTATATCATTGAAGGGGTAAAAACAACGATTCCTTTCCACCAAAAACTCATGAAAGACGAGAAGTTCCGTTCTGGGAATTTCACAACGAAGTTTTTGGAAGATTGGACTATGTAAAATCAGACGAAGTCTGATCAATTGCGGAGCAATCAATCACCTTCGGTGATCAATCCTTCGGATCAATCAGTCTTCGACTGATCAATCACTTCGTGATTTTTCCGTTAGTATTAATCCGAAGGATTTATCACGCAGTGATTGATTACGTAGTAATTGATCCGAAGGATTGATCACCGAAGTGATTGATTCTGCTTCGCAGAAGTTTAGCTATTCAACTTCAGCACCGCCAAAAACGCTGCTTGCGGGACTTCTACAGATCCGACTTGACGCATACGTTTCTTACCTTCTTTTTGCTTTTCGAGAAGCTTACGTTTACGAGAAATGTCACCACCATAACATTTGGCGGTTACGTCTTTACGTAAGGCGTTAATGGTTTCACGCGCAATAATTTTCGCACCAATAGCCGCTTGAAGCGCAATTAAGAATTGTTGTCTTGGGATAAGCTCACGCAATTTCAAACAAATTTTCTTACCAAGTTCGTACGCGTGATCTTTATGAATAAGTGCACTCAATGCGTCTACTTGATCTCCGTTTAAGAGTATGTCTAGCTTCACCAACTGGCTCTGTTGGTAGCCAATTCTGAAATAATCGAACGAGGCGTATCCTTTCGAAATGGTTTTCAATCGGTCATAGAAATCGAATACGATCTCAGCTAGAGGCATCTCAAAAGTTAGCTCAATTCGATCGGTCGTTAAATACAATTGATTGGTGAGCATTCCGCGTTTCTCGATACACAAAGTCATGATTGCACCAATGAATTCGGTCTTGGTTATGATTTGCGCTTTAATAAAAGGCTCTTCCACGTAATCGATATAATTCTGCTCTGGAAGTTCTGAAGGATTATTAATCTCGAGCTTCTCTCCTTTAGTGGTGTAGCAGAAATAGCTTACGTTGGGAACGGTTGTAATAACGGTCATGTTGAACTCGCGTTCCAAGCGTTCTTGAATAATTTCCATGTGCAACATTCCCAAGAATCCGCAACGGAAGCCGAATCCTAATGCCGCTGAACTTTCGGGTTCGAAAACCAACGAAGCATCGTTCAGTTGCAATTTCTCCATACTTGCACGAAGCTCTTCGTACTCGTCGGTATCTACCGGATAAATACCTGCGAATACCATGGGCTTAACGTCTTCAAAACCTTGCAAAGCTTCGGTGCATGGTTTAGCACAAGTTGTTATGGTATCACCGACTTTTACTTCAGTGGCTGTTTTAATTCCCGAAATAATATAACCCACATCTCCCGCAGCAACGAAATCGCGCGGCTTAAGATCCATTCCCAAAACTCCCACCTCATCGGCATAATATTCTTTACCCGTGCTCATGAATTTCACCTTATCGCCTTTGCGAATGGTTCCATTGATGATTCGGTAATAAGCAATGATTCCGCGGAAAGAGTTGAAAACAGAATCGAAAACCATTGCTTGCAGCGGTGCATCGGCATCGCCCGTTGGAGCAGGTATGCGGTCGCAAATAGCATCGAGAATAGCCGGAACTCCTTCTCCAGTCTTGCCACTGGCCGACAAAATTTCGTCGCGCTCACAACCGATGAGATCAACAATTTGATCTTTCACGACTTCTGGATCTGCGTTCGGCAAATCAATTTTATTCAAGATTGGAATAATGGTTAAGTCGTTTTCCAATGCCAGATAAAGGTTCGAAATGGTTTGTGCTTGAATTCCTTGTGTAGCATCAACGATAAGTATGGCACCTTCGCAAGAGGCAATGGAGCGAGAAACTTCGTAAGAAAAATCAACGTGCCCAGGAGTGTCAATCAAGTTTAAAACAAACTCTTGATTGTTGTATTTGTGCAACATTTGAATGGCATGCGCCTTAATGGTAATGCCCTTTTCACGCTCGAGATCCATATCGTCGAGTGCCTGAGCCACCATTTTACGTTCTTCAATGGTTTTAGTTATTTGCAACATTCTGTCTGCAAGGGTAGATTTCCCGTGATCGATGTGCGCAATGATGCAAAAATTTCTAATGTTCTTCATGTTCTTACTAAGACGTACAAAGGTACACCGAAAGCTAGGAACAAAACAATGAAAAGAAATTCATTAAAAACAAAAATTGTTCTAGCCCGCATTCGTTTATTTTTGTTCACCATGAAAATTTTGAAATCACTTTTGTTGGTTGCACTTGGAATTGCAAGCACAGGAATAATCGCTCAAGTAGAGCACTTGTATTGCGGAGAACGCGAGAGCCGTGTTCGCATGTTCGGCATGTACCCCGAAGCCGAAGGACTTGCACGTAGAGCGAATGAAGCCCTCGAGAACTACACAGAAAATTTTATCGATGACGCTCAAGACCGCGGTTCACAAACGATTTACACCATTCCTGTGGTGTTTCATGTGATTCATAACAACGGTCCTGAAAACATTTCAGATGAGCAAATTCTTAACGGGCTTTCGATTTTGAACCGTGACTTTTCCTTGCAAAACGCCGATATCAGTTTAGTTGTTTCAGCTTTTGAAAATATAACAGCCGACGTGGGAATTCAATTTGCATTGGCAACAAGAGATCCAGATGGCAATTGCACAAGAGGTATCAACCGTATTGTTTCCCCACTTACCTCTGACGGAGGCCAAGACATGAAAGACCTAATTATTTGGCCGAGAAATAAGTACCTTAACATTTGGATTTGTCAAGATGCTGCAGGTGCTGCAGGCTACACAAACCTTCCAGGTGATGTTGCTGGATTCTGGGGCGCGGCAACGGATGGTATTGTTGTCCGTTCAGATTATGTTGGAGCCATTGGCACCAGCACCAATCAGCGAAGTAGGACACTCACCCATGAAGTTGGACATTGGATTAATCTGTACCACACTTGGGGGCCAGGCAATTCTCCTGGTGTAGCGTCTAATTGCAATCAAGACGATAACGTAACTGACACTCCAAATACCATTGGTTGGACGACATGCTCGCTTACAGGAAGTTCTTGCGGAAATACAGTGGACAACGTTCAGAATTATATGGAGTATTCCTATTGCTCTCGAATGTTCACAGAGGGGCAGCGAACACGCATGCGTGCAGCACTCACAAGTAGCATAGCCCAAAGAAGTAGCTTAATCACGGCCTCGAATTTATTGGCAACAGGTGTAACTAATCCCGCACTTTGCGTGGCCGACTTCAAATTCGATAAAACCATTTTATGTACTGGAGGAAGCGTAGCTTTCACAGATGTTTCTTATCACGGCATTAATTCATGGAATTGGAATTTCGGCGACGGTGAGTCTTTGGTTGGAAACGATCCTGCTGTTCATCAGAATCCTACCCACACATACAACACGCCCGGAACATATACAGTCACTCTAACCGTGAGCAATGGAGCCGATATGCTCTCGAAAACCTATTCAAATGTCATTACTGTTTTAGGTGAAGGTGGAATAAGCACTCCACTTTTGGAGGGTTTCGAAGGGACTTGGCCCGAAAACAATTGGTTCATAAACAATGTAGACGGTGATGAAACTTGGCAAGTGGTTAACACCAGTTATAGCGGAACCAAAGGACTGAAGCTGTCGAATTTCACCAGTGAATCTGGACACATAGATGAATTCATTTCGAACACGTTTGACATGAGTGCAATCGACACCATTTTTGTGAGTTACAAATGGGCGTATGCAAACCGCGCTAATGAGACAGACGATCGCCTTAGAATTAGTGCTTCCGGAGATTGCGGAACTGCATGGACGCTTGCTCGAATTCGAAAAGGTACAACCAATTTACCTACCCGAACAGGAACAAACTTGGCCTTCACTCCTAGCGGTATTGACCAATGGAGCGGTGAAACGCTAACGCTCACCAATTCGAGTTATATGACCGAAAATTTCCAATTGAAATATGAATTCATCAGTTACGGCGGAAATAATTTGTACCTCGATGACATCAATATCACAGCGGTTGACACGCTTGGAAACTTTATTGAAATAACTGAGTCACCACTCGAAATTAACCTTTTCCCTAATCCTTCGAACGACAATGCAACATTGGTATTGGGAAGCGCCGCACATCGCAAAACAGAAATTACTTTGTTCAATGCATCGGGTGATTTAGTTGATAACATTTACAGCGGCAACCTCAGTGTTGGAATGCACAATTTCAACATTGAAAAACAACCTTCTGGTTTCTACATTGTTCAAATTCAAAGCGGACAAACAATAACGCATCGCAAGCTCGTTTTCCAATAGCGAATTAAATGAACAAACTTGAGGTGTAGTTGTTAACTTTGTTTACTATGTCGACATTCACACCAGGCCCCTTACTCGCTCAATTCGATAATCCAATTGCCCTTCGCAACGGATTAAAAGACGAACAACTGAAACAATTGTGCACTGAATTGCGCCAATACATTGTTGACATTGTATCTGAAAAAGGTGGACACTTTGGAGCAAGTTTAGGGGTGGTTGAAATGACTGTCGCACTTCACTACGTCTTCGAAACACCCTATGATCAGTTGATTTGGGATGTTGGACACCAGGCATACGGACATAAAATCTTAACTGGAAGACGCGATGTTTTCCACACAAATAGAATTTACAAAGGCATTTCAGGTTTCCCGAAAAGAAGCGAAAGTGAATACGACACCTTCGGTGTTGGTCACAGCTCTACCTCTATTTCAGCAGCAGTTGGAATGGCGGTGGCAAGTAAAGTGAAAGAAGAAAAAGACCGCCAAGTTATAGCTGTTATCGGAGATGGCGCAATGACTGCGGGTTTGGCTTTCGAAGGCTTGAATCACGGATCTACAGCAGATTGCAACGTACTTGTTGTATTGAACGACAATTGCATGAGCATAGATCCGAATGTGGGTGCGTTGAAGGAATACTTAACAGATATTACCACTTCGCACACCTACAACAAGGTAAAAGACGATGTGTGGCAATTGCTTGGAAAGGTATCGAAATTCGGACCGAACGCGCAACACATTGCACATAAAATTTCTGAAGCGCTGAAAGGCACATTAATCAAAGAAAGTAATTATTTCGAATCTTTGAAGTGGAGATACTTCGGTCCAATTGACGGACACGATGTAGATTATATGGTGAAGGTGATGCGCGATTTGAAAGACATCCCTGGTCCGAAAATTTTACACTGCGTTACGAAGAAAGGAAAAGGCTACGCTCCAGCAGAAGCGGGCTCTCCAACGAAGTGGCACGCGCCTGGACTCTTCAATAAAGAGACTGGAGAAATTGTGAAAGTGGTTCCGAAAAATCCGCAACCGCCGTTGTATCAAGATGTATTCGGACATACCATCATTGAATTAGCAGAGAAGAACGAAAAGATTGTGGGTGTTACACCGGCAATGCCTAGCGGATGTTCTTTGAAATTGATGATGGAGGCTATGCCCAAGCGCGCTTTCGACGTAGGAATCGCTGAACAACACGCTGTAACTTTTTCTGCTGGAATGGCAACACAAGGTTTGGTGCCTTTCTGTAATATTTATTCGAGCTTTATGCAACGCGCCTATGACCAAGTCATTCACGATGTTGCCATTCAAAAATTAAATGTTGTTTTCTGTTTAGATCGCGGTGGATTGGTAGGCGCAGATGGTCCTACACACCACGGAGCATACGACCTAGCCTACATGCGTTGCATTCCGAACATGGTTGTTTCAAGCCCCATGAATGAAAGTGAATTGCGCGATTTAATGTACACCGGACAGCTTCCAGATCAAGGTCCATTCAGCATTCGCTACCCAAGAGGGAACGGAGTTATGACAGACTGGAAAACACCCATGAAAGAAATTAAAGTGGGCACCGGAAGGAAAATTAAATCGGGAGACGACGTTGCTATTTTAACGATAGGTCCAATTGGAAATTATGCAATAAAGGCATGTGAAACCCTTGCCGAGCAAGGAATTTCAGCTGCACATTACGATATGCGCTTTGCGAAACCGGTAGATGAATTACTTCTTCATGAAGTATTCGGAAAGTTCAAGCATGTGATCACGGTGGAAGACGGATGTGTTCAAGGTGGAATGGGAAGTGCCGTGATTGAATTCATGGCAGACAACGGATACACTGCACAAGTAAAACGTTTGGGAATTCCAGACCAATACATTGAGCACGGAACTCAAGATCAGTTGTACGCAGAATGTGGATATGATGTAGCTGGAATGGTGCGTACTGCGGTTGAAATGGTGGGGAAGCAAGCTGCACAATCTTTAGGCGCGTGATCAACTCTTCAAACGGACAACTGCTTCATTATTCCATTTTCAATCACAGCTCTTCGAATGAATGGGTTACCTTTATTCATGGAGCTGGAGGAAGCAGTGCCATTTGGTTCAAACAAATTCGTGCGTTTCAGAAACACTTCAACGTATTGCTCATTGATCTTCGCGGTCATGGCCAGTCGAAAAATGTTCGTCCGCTTAAAAAAGAGAAATACAACTTCGAAGAAATAGGCGACGAAGTCATTGAAGTTTTGGAACATTTGAAAATAAAGTGCACCCACTTCGTTGGCATTTCCATGGGAACCATTGTTATTCGTGACATTAGTGAACGCGCATCTTCTCTGGTGAAATCAATGGTTCTTGCAGGTGCAACGATGAAGTTGAACATTCGCGGACAAATACTTATGCGCTTTGGAGATGCGTTTAAATCATTGATACCGTATTTGATTTTATATCGCTTTTTCGCATTCATCATTATGCCAAAGAAGAGCAATTCAGAAGCGCGAAATTTATTCATTCAAGAAGCAAAAAAACTGGAGCAAACCGAATTCAAAAAATGGTTCGGCTTGGTCTCTCAGGTGAATCCGCTTCTTTCTTCCTTCCGAAAAAAAGAAACCACCGCAAAGACGCTCTACATCATGGGTTCCGACGATCACATGTTTCTTCCTTCCATAAAAAAACTCGCTACTCGCTACTCTTCTTCAGAACTAGTTGTAGTTCCAGAGAGCGGACATGTAGTGAATATTGAAAAGCCGGTGGAGTTTAATGAGATTTGTATCGGGTTCCTCAACGCTTCGCGATGACCCATAACCGCTTCGCGGATGACCGTTCCGGATGACCCTGCGGGATGACCGCTTCGCGGAGCGTCATCAACGAAGTTGTCATCACAACGTGTTGTGTCATCACTCGCAGAGTGTCATCCAGCTTTGCTGGTCATCGCAACGTGTTGTGCCATCGCGCTTAGCGCGTTTTGATTATCTTTGAAAAATGCGTTTCGGCCTTATCCTTCTCTTAACATTTCTTGCCACTTCGCTTTCGGCACAAACCTTAAAAGTTCGCGTTTTCGATGAGACTTCTCGCGAGCCTTTGCCCGGAGCCATGCTCTTTTCGAAAGGAATAACGATAGGCGTTACGGATTTATCGGGTACTTCCAAATTGAATAAAACCGATATCCTTGATTCGATAACTATTCGTCATCTCGGACATGCAGACAGCATTATTGCTGTAACGAATAGCATGTATGAACAGGGGTTGAGCATCTTTTTGAAAATGCAAAGCTCTTCAACGGGTACCGTTGTTATTGGCTCTTCGAAATACTTGCAAGCACTCGAATTACAAACGCTGAGTATCGATGTTATTAAAGCCAATGAACTTATTCAGCGTATTACTCCAGATTTAGCGAAAGCCGCCGAGCGTCTTCCGGGTCTTACTATTATCGACGGACAAGCGAGTATTCGTGGGGGAAGTGGTTACGCCTTTGGTGCGGGAACACGCGTGTTGCTAATCGTAGACAATCAGCCTTTAATCACAGCAGATCGCAACGACATTAAATGGAACTATGTTCCGCTCGAATTAGCGGAACAAATTGAAGTCGTGAAAGGCGCGTCGTCTGTGCAATACGGAAGTGCCGCGTTGAATGGAGTAATTCATGTACGAACTGCTTATCCGGGTAAAGAACCTGAAACTTTTGTTTCATCGTTTGGAACAACCTACGACAAACCGCGCGACGCATCTATGGCTTGGTGGACCGGCAATCGCATTCCTTATCAAAGCGGACTTCAGTTTCGTCACAAAGAACGTTTGAAGAACGGAATTGATTTCGTTATAGGTGGAAATGTATTGCGCAGTGTGGGCTGGTTGAATGGTGAATACGAAGACCGCGAACGCATTTCGTTTCGCTCAAGAAAAATTTGGAAGAACGGAAGAAGAAGTGCAGGAATTGACGGAAACATCATGCACCAAAAACAAGGTTTCTTTTTTATGTGGAAAGGAACCGGTGCTGATTCTTATTTGCCCTACAGCACAACAACTTTATTGAACTTAAACGACCTATGGGCGAACATTGATCCGTGGTTCACGGCCTTCGATAAAAACGCAAACAAACACACCGTTCGAGGAAGGTATTATTACACCCTTCAAGTGGGAGGAAAAGATTGGTATCCCGCCACGAATCTCATTAGCACGGAATATCAATTTCAACACAACACCAAATCAAAAGGAACCTTGGTCTCTGGAATAAGTGGAACGCAATTCTTTTTCGAGGATGGTAGTTTAGGTGGAAGACATGCTGGAAATTTCGCAGGAACTTATGTTCAGTTTGACCAGCCTTGGAAGAAATTTCAATTCAGTGCAGGCGCGCGAATGGAAATGTTTCGATTGGATCAAATGGTGGTTCGTTCGCTTCCTGTTGGAAGAGCGGGTATTAACTACGAAGCGGGAAAAAACACTTTTCTTCGCGCTTCCATTGGACAAGGATTCCGCTTTCCCTCTCCCGCCGAGCGCTTCGTAAATACAAACCTCGATATCATTCGTATATACCCTAATCCAAATCTTCTTCCGGAACAAGGCTGGGGTGCTGAAATTGGCGTGAAGCAAAAGATAAAAATTGGCGAGTGGAGTGCATCTGCCGACGCTGCTTTCTTCCTTACCCGATATAAAAACTTGTTAGAGTTTTCATTCGATCAATGGGGTGCCCCAACCGATCCGCTTTTCGGATTTGGTTTCAAGAGTATTAACATTACTGACGCTCAAATCGGAGGTGTTGAACTCTCTTTGAATGGCAATAGCTATATCGGAAAATGGAGCGTTAATCTAGACGGAGGTTACACATATATCTGTCCGATAGACATGAACATTTCTCCTGAATTAAAATCATTCATCCCATACGTTCAGTACGCTGTTCAATCTTTCGCAACAGACGAACGTGGAGCCAACACGCCAATCTTGAAGTACCGTTACCGCCACATGGGTAAGTTCAACATAGACGCTCAATCACCTGAAGGATTCACCATTGGCGCGGGTATTCGTGTCTATAGCTACATGGAAAAAGTTGATTCTATTTTTGAATTGTTTGTACCAGGCTTGGCACAATTCAGAAGAGATTTTAGTGGACCGTCAGCTATCATTGATCTCCGAGGCGGATATATAAAGAACGGTCACCGCTTCACGCTTCAAATTACAAACATCACAAACGCATTTGTAACCATTCGTCCCGCTAAGCCCGAGGCTCCGCGAGGGTTTATGATTCAATATGCCTTAACGCTTAGTAGGAAGAAGTCCAAATCTGAAATTCGCACTTAAGCGTTAGATGTTATCTTTGATTCCCATGTTCCTAGAAAACACCGTAAATAAAGGAAGAAGCGCCGGCTGGATAGAAGTCGTGTGCGGGTCTATGTTTTCTGGAAAAACAGAAGAGTTGATTCGACGTTTAAAGCGCGCGGAATTCGCGAAGATGAACGTAGAAATTTTCAAACCGAAAATTGATATTCGTTACAGTGAAGAAGAGGTGGTGAGTCATGTAGGGACGAGCATTCGCTCTACTCCTGTTGAGCATTCTTCACAAATATTATTGCTTGCTTCAACGGCAGAAGTGATTGGAATTGATGAAGCGCAATTCTTCGACGATGGGCTTCCGGAAGTTTGCAATCAGTTGGCGAATATGGGTGTTCGCGTTATTGTAGCGGGATTAGATATGGACTATACCGGTAAGCCATTCGGACCAATGCCGCATTTGTTAGCCATTGCGGAATACGTGACGAAGGTTCACGCCATCTGTGTTGAAACGGGGCAATTGGCGCATTATTCGCACAGAATAATTGAAGGCGATAAACAAGTTCAATTGGGTGAAAAGGAATCGTATGTTCCGCTTTCACGAGCAGCGTTTGTGAAGAAGCAAAAAAAATAAGGCTATAAAAAGTGTTTAACTCAGGTTAAGCTCTTGCCTATTTTGCAATTAAATGAATCTCATCTACAGTTTCAGACGAAGTGTCTTCAAACCAAATTTCATCGTTTGTTAATCGTAAGATTCGAACAGTAGAAACTTCCCCATCACTATCAGTTGTTGTGAAATACTCTTTGTCCTCGGAAAGGTCCCACGTTCCCGTTTCGACAGACTGACCCCAAATGGTGTTTGTAATAGTACTGCTATAGCTTCCGTCATCTTTAAATTCTATGATAATGGAAGTGCCATCCGACAAAACATCAGAAGTAACATCTACACCATCTTCATAATATTTTTCTACAGTCCAATTCCCCACTATTCTTGCTTTTTTAGAACGTAAAGAAAATCCTGGTCCATTTTCATATTTTCCACAAGACGCTAGAAAAAGCAACGCGAAAGACGCAAAAAGCAAAGAAGCACTTTTCATTTTTTTATTTTTTCAAGCTCATTTATTATCAAAATTACCAAAAGAGTATTTTCTATCAATGGTTAAAAGCAATAAAAAAGGCCTTCGAAATCGAAGACCTTTTTATGAGTTTTTAGTCTATTACTTCTTGAACGTGTATGCAATTCCCACTGAAGAAACGTTATTCTTAAGGTAATACGTTGCTGACGCATCATCATTCAAATCAGCCATACCTAAACCGTAATTCAATTTGATACTCAAATCTTCGGTAATATTGAAACCGGCACCTAGGTTCAATCCGAAGTCAGTGGAAGAAATTCCAGTTTTGTCATTATCGGAATCTTCTGCTGTAACTGTCTCACCCGTCATGTAGTCGGTCTCAGTTGTTTGAGCATAGTTGCTAACTCCAGCTAAGAAACCAATATATGGTCCCGCTTGTAAAGTAACACGATCTCCAATTCTAAAGCCAAGGTTAATTGGGATTTCCAGGTAATTCAGAGAAGAAGTACCAGTTACTTCAATCTTATAAAATCCTGGGATGTCCGTTGTAAACTCAGTTGAATAACCCTTAGTAGAATAATTCGCGCCTGCAGTGAAATAAAGTTTATCGTTGATATCCTTTTCAATCTGAGCGCCAATTGAGAATCCCAACTTAGAACCCAAAAAATCAGCTACATCCGAATCATCGGTAGATACAGAGGCAAAGTTTAATCCAGCTTGACCTGAAATTTTCACTTGTGCTGATGCGATAGAGCCCATTCCTAACAGACTCAAACAAATTAAAATTAATTTCTTTTTCATAGGTATAAAGGTTTAGTTTAAACGAATATACTTTTTTTTACAATTAATGTAACTAACACAAAACAATTAATCAATAACCTACCATTCACTTAGCTATACTTAGACTTCAAATGAACTTCATATTCACTTCCATTCACAGTTCTCGAATACCATAACTCCTTATTGGTTAACCGTAATATTTTATAGTTAATAGTATCGTATACCAATGTATTGTTCCAGTCTACGTACTGAATTGTAATAGCCAACTCCTCTTTGTCATTTACAAACTCCCAAGTCCCTACATTAACAATTGGATTTCCAGCATCGACCGCCATGTCCAGATACTCACCATTTTTTTCAAATGTCGAAGAATAACCAACCAAATCTTCTGGCGTGGTCATCTCTACTCCATCAACATATATCCCTTCATAATACCACTCACCAACCACTCTGGACTTCTTCGAACGCAATGAAAAATTCGGTCCATCTTCATACTTTCCACAAGAAACTAAAAGAAGTACCGCCCAGGCAGCAATAAATAAAGTTGATTTTTTCATGGTATATGTTTTTAATGTAATTACAATAGTAATTATTTTCTGAACATATCGTTTCCATTTATAAAAATAAAAAAGACCTCCGAGGAGGTCTTTTCATCTTATTAATCACGCTACTTATTTAGCAGAATAATGTACTTCGTAAGTACCGCCGCTTCCGTCTGATTCTTCCAACCACAATTCAGAATTCGTTAAACGTAAGATTTTAGAAGAGTCTGATTGTCCGCCACCATTAGAAACAACAATTTCTGATTTGTCATCTGAAAAAGCCCATGTGCCTGTAACTGATCCATTTGTAGGAATTCCAAAAACTACGAAGTCGTAGGTGTAAGTGTAGGCACCATCTTTATCGAATGTAACCTCAATTGTACCACCGTTAATGATTTCGTTTGTGATATTTGTTGATCCCTGAAACGCTTCAGTAACCGTCCAAGTACCCGCTAAACGAGAAGTCTTAGAACGAAGAGAAAATCCAGGACCGTCTTCATACTTTCCACAAGAAGCGAAAAGAACGACTGCAACGGCAGCGAAAAGAATTGATAATTTTTTCATGTTTTTATTTTTTAATTGATTACGAATTTACAACAAAGTCTTGTGCTGTCTTCAGCACTTCTTGAATTCCATTCACATCACTTCCTCCTGCAGTTGCGAAGAACGGTTGTCCACCACCACCACCTTTAATAGCCTTCGCCCATTCGCGAACAAGCTGACCGGCATTCCATTTCTTATCGTTCACCAACGAGTCGCTTAATGCCAATGATATGGTTGGCTTTCCGCCTTGAACATTCGCCAAATTGATAATTTTTTCATGTTTTTATTTTTTAATTGATTACGAATTTACAACAAAGTCTTGTGCTGTCTTCAGCACTTCTTGAATTCCATTCACATCACTTCCTCCTGCAGTTGCGAAGAACGGTTGTCCACCACCACCACCTTTAATAGCCTTCGCCCATTCGCGAACAAGCTGACCGGCATTCCATTTCTTATCGTTCACCAACGAGTCGCTTAATGCCAATGATATGGTTGGCTTTCCGCCTTGAACATTCGCCAATAAAATAAATGCATTTGGAATTTCTGCTTTCAATTGGAAACAAATATCCTTGATTGCATTCGCATCTAAATCTACTTGATCAATCAACACCTTCATTCCATTTTTCTCGGTGAACTTCTCCTTCAACACGCCCTTCATTTGCATGGCTTTCTCGTGCTTCAGCGCGTCTAGTTCTTTTTCCAGCAAAGAGAATTTGCTTAACAAATCTTCTACTGCTTTGCTTGCGTTTTTGTTTTTCACCAACGAACGAACTGCCTCCAATTCGTTGCGTTCTTCTTCCAACAACGCATCTACCGCATCGGCTGTAATGGCTTCAATTCTTCGAATCCCCGCAGCAACCGCAGCTTCCGATGTTATCTGGAACGAACGAATGTCACTGGTCTTTTGAACGTGCGTTCCTCCGCACAATTCAACACTGCTTCCGAATTGAATCACACGAACGGTAGATCCGTATTTTTCGCCAAACAACATCATGGCACCTTGCGCTTTCGCTTCGTCCATGGTTGCGTTTCTATTTTCATTTAATGGGAAAGCTGCGCGAATGCGGCTGTTCACCAATTGCTCTACTTGCTTCAATTCGTCGTCGGTCATTTTCGCGAAATGCGAAAAGTCGAAACGCAAATAATCTGAATTCACCAACGATCCTTTTTGCTCTACGTGTGTACCCAACACATCACGAAGTGCTTCATGAAGTAAGTGTGTTACACTGTGGTTGCGCTGAGAGCTTTCGCGCTTCGTGCGATCTACAACCGCAGTAAAAGTTGCGTTCACATTCTCTGGAAGTTGCTCTACAAAATGAACACTCAAGTTGTTTTCTTTCTTGGTGTCTATAACAGCTATGCTCTCGTTAATGGTTTTCAAAACACCCGTGTCTCCCACTTGTCCGCCACCTTCCGCGTAGAACGGCGTGTTGCTCAACACCAATTGAAAACTCTCTTTTCCTTTCGCTTTAATCTTTCTGTATTTCAGAATTTTCGTTTCGCATTCCAACGAATCGTATCCAACAAACGTTGGATCTCCTGCTTGCAATTCAACCCAGTCGTCGGTCTCTAATTTCGTAGCACTGCGACTGCGTTCTTTTTGCTTGGCTAACTCTTCTTCGAATCCTGCAGCATCTACGCCCACGCCTTTTTCAGAAGCAATTAACGAGGTTAAGTCGAAAGGAAATCCGAAGGTGTCGTACAATTCGAATACGGTCTTTCCATCTAACACGGAAGCACCTTTGCTCAGGTGATCGTCTAACAATTGAATGCCTTTGTCGAGTGTGCGCAAGAAACTTTCTTCTTCTTCACGAATTACACGCTTCACCAAATCTTTGTTGGAAACAATCTCTGGGAAGAATGCACCCATCTCCGCCGCAAGAACATCTACCAATTCATAAATGAATGGATCTTTTCTGTTAAGGAAACTGTATCCGTAGCGAATGGCTCTGCGCAAGATTCTTCGAATAACATATCCCGCTCCACCGCTTGCAGGAAGCTGTCCGTCTGCAATGGTAAACGACACCGCGCGAACGTGGTCTGCAATAACGCGAATAGCAATGTCTTGCTTTGAATCGCTGCGTGTATAAGCCACACCCGATGCTTTCGAAATACGGTCAATCAAGGGCGAGAACACATCGGTGTCGTAGTTCGATTGTTTGCCTTGAAGGGCAACACACAAACGTTCGAAGCCCATTCCGGTGTCTACGTGCTTGTTTGGTAGCGACTCTAACTCGCCGCTTGCTTTGCGATTGAATTGCATGAACACGTTGTTCCAAATTTCAATCACCTGAGGGTGGCTTTCATTCACCAATGATTTTCCATCTACTTTCGCGCGCTCTTCATCGGTACGAATGTCGATATGAATTTCGCTACACGGACCGCAAGGACCCGTTTCGCCCATTTCCCAAAAGTTGTCTTTCTTATTTCCCTTTAAAATTCTGTCTTCTGCAATGCAACGTTTCCAAATGTCGAAAGCCTCTTGATCGAATTCCAATCCTTCCTTTTCATCTCCTTCAAAAACCGTCACATACAATCTGTCTTTGGGAAGTTTGTACACTTCCGTCAATAACTCCCAAGCCCATGTGATGGCCTCTTCCTTGAAATAATCTCCGAACGACCAGTTACCTAGCATTTCGAACATGGTGTGGTGATAGGTATCTACTCCAACCTCTTCCAAGTCGTTGTGCTTTCCGCTAACACGAAGACACTTCTGAGAATTCGCAATACGCTTGTGCTCTATGGTTCCGTGGCCAAGAAATAAATCTTTGAACTGATTCATTCCCGCGTTGGTGAACATAAGCGTTGGATCGCCCTTCACCACAATGGGTGCCGACGAAACAATGTGGTGACCCTTCGATTTGAAAAAGTCTAAAAAAGTTTGGCGAATCTCTTGAGCTGTCATCATGCGCGCAAATTTACATCTCACAAGGGAAGAAGCGATTAAAAAAAGTAACGTAAATTCGCAAGGCATGAAGAAATTCAAGTACAAATACATCTTCAATCCGAATACCCTCAATTATGAGGCTATAACCTACACCCTTCGAGATTATGCGTGGATTGTAACACGCTATGTGCTTGCAGGTGTAGTATTGGGGGGAATTGGTATTGTGCTTTACGCATCATTCTTCAAGGATCCAGAGACCGAGCAGCTCGAGAAAAAAATCAATTACCTCGAATCACAAATTGAGACTTTCAATAGAAAAATCGATACACTCGAATTGTTTGCTACAGACCTAGAACGTAGAGACGAAAACGTTTATCGTTCTATTTTCGGAGCAGAGCCTTATGTGCGGAAATACTCAGGACTTACCTCAAAAACTCACAACGATTTTGCAACTGACAAAGACGTTCAAGAAACCTTGTTCCGTATACGTAAGCTTCAAGAAATGTTTGTAACGCAGAGCAAATCGTACGAAGAGATTTATTCTTTGGCGCGCGGACAAGATGCTATGCTACAAAGTATTCCTGCCATTCAGCCAGTGGCTAACAAAGACTTAGAGCGTATCTCTTCTGGGTTCGGTTACCGCATTCACCCAATTTACAAAGTGGCTAAACTGCACACAGGACTTGACTTTACAGCCGATATTGGAACAGAGATTTACGCAACTGGAGACGGCGTTGTGGAAAAGATTGAAAGCATTTATACCGGTTATGGAAACAACGTGGTTGTGCAACACGGATACGGGTATCAGACACTTTATGCACACATGAGCAAAATTTTGGTGAAAAATGGCGAAAAGGTCAAAAGAGGCCAATTGATAGGGCTTGTAGGCAATACCGGAGCTTCAACAGGGCCTCACTTGCATTATGAAGTTATTAGAAACGGTGAAAAAGTAGATCCGGCGTTTTACTTTTACAACGACATCACACCGGAGCAATACGAAGAGGTATTGCAACGCGCTGCGAATGCCAACCAAAGTTTCGACTAATTATGTCTAAGACCTTCGAAATAGAAAAGATATACTTCAGCATTTCTGAAGTTGCCGAGATGTTTGATGTGAACGCTTCTCTTCTACGTTTTTGGGAAAAAGAATTTCCGCAATTGCAACCGCGTAAAAACAGCAAGGGCAATCGCATGTATTCGAAGAAAGACATTGAGTTGTTTAAAAAGATTCACGAGTTGGTGCGTGTGCAAGGATTCACGCTTGAAGGCGCGAAGAATGCGCTTCGTCAGAAAGTAAACGAAACCGACGGCGCGGCTATTCAAGCGCGTTTGCTTCGTGTTCGTTCTGAATTAGTGAGCATTTTAAGCAGTTTTTAAAAACAAACGACCGCATGGCTTGTTTCTAAGTCATGTTATCTGAAACAGACATTGATAGAATCATAGAAATGGCGTGGGAAGACCGCACACCATTCGACGCTATAACCGCGCAGTTCGGCATTAGCGAAGCCGAAGTTATTGCACTTATGCGCAAAGAAATGAAAGCTTCTTCTTTCCGCATGTGGCGCGCACGTGTACAAGGAAGAGCCACGAAGCACGTGATGCTTCGCACAGATTCGCTGAACGACGAAAGTCGCTTTAAATGCACCCGTCAGCGAAGCGTTTCCAACAATAAAATTTCAAAACGAAAATGAAAGTTGGTCTAGTCTTTCCGCACCAACTGTTCGAAGAGCACGAACTCTTTCGTTCGTGCGAATGTCTTTTGCTTATTGAAGAACCGCTATTCTTTTCCCAATACCCCTTCCACAAGAAAAAAATAATCTTACATCGCGCAAGCATGAAAGCCTTTCTGGAAGAACAATCCAGATCTTCTTCCAACTGGAAATATCTTTCACACAACGAAGCCTCTTCCCTTCAAATTGAAAATGAATTGAAGTCTTTGGGTGCGACGGAATTGTTGTGGATCGACACGGTTGATTTCAACCTGGAAAAAAAAATAAACAAGTGTGCGCAACGATTAAGTCTTGCGACCAAACGTTTCGACTCGCCAAATTTTTACAACACAGAAGACGAATTGAAAGCCTACTTCAACAAGAAAAAATTCTTCTTGAATGACTTTTATATTCACGAAAGAAAGAAGCGCAAAATTCTGTTGGAAGCCAACGACGAACCCGTTGGAGGCAAGTGGACGTTCGATACCGAGAACCGCGCGAAAGCCCCGAAGGGCATGCAGTTTCCTGAACCGTATGCTTCAACACGAAATGAATTTGTGGTTGAAGCAACAGCCTACGTGGAAGCGCATTTCGCAAAGCATGTGGGCACTTCCGAGAACTTCATTTACGCCGTTACAAGAGACGAGGCGAAAGCGGCTTTGCGCTATTTCATTCAACATAAAATAAAGGAATACGGCACCTACCAAGATGCAATTGTGCCGCAAGAATCGTGGCTGTTTCACTCTGTGATTTCTCCGTATTTAAACATAGGCCTGCTCTCTCCGCAAGAGTGTGTTCAAGCGGCATTGGACTCGCAAGCTGAAATGAATAATGTGGAAGGATTCGTGCGTCAGATCTTGGGTTGGCGCGAGTTCATTCGTGCGGTGTATGTGTTGAAAGGTTTGGAAGAACGCAACTCGAATTTCTTTCAACACGACCGGAAACTACCCAATGGATTTTGGAAAGGAGAAACCGGTATTCGTCCCATTGACGACTGCCTGAAAGGCTTGCGCGAAAACGCATATTCGCATCACATTGAACGCTTGATGGTGTTTGGGAATTTCATGCTCTTGAGCGAAGTTCATCCGCATGAAGTGTACGAGTGGTTCATGACGTACTACATAGATGCTTACGATTGGGTTATGGTTCCGAATGTATACGGCATGTCGCAGTTTGCAGACGGCGGACTCATGAGCACGAAGCCATACATGAGTGGATCGAACTACATTTTCAAGATGAGTCATTACAAAAAGGGCGAGCCTTGGGAGAAGATTTGGGATGCCTTGTTTTGGAATTTCATTGAACGCAATACACCTTTCCTTTCACGGAATTATCGCTTGAGTATGATGGTGGCCTTGCTGAACAAAATGGACGGGCAAAAAAAACAAGGGCACCTGGCCCTTGCTCAATCTTTTTTGAATAAAGAGAATTAAGATCCGCAGTAAAGACAGCCTCCATCGGCATCTTCTGTTTCTCCTGCGCCATTCACTAGACGCTTCACTTCGTTTTCTACATCTGCTTCAGACCAAGTAGGATTTACCGCCTTAATGCGTGCTTTTAAGAATAAGTATTCGTTTGATTCCATAAGGGTGTGTTTTGGTAATAGGAAGTTACAAAGGTGAATATGAAGCCCGTGTTAAGTCGAATTGACTTACTAACATCCATCGGTTCACGGACATCTATTTACTGATTATCAGGGAAAAGACCCGTGGATAATCCGTTACCGCAATGAAATATCTTCCGTTTGGCAAGTCTGAAATATCGAGGTCTGTTTCGTGACGAATTCTTGTCTTCTTTATGAGTTTTCCTTCGCTGTTCCTGACTTCTAGGCATAGCGACTTTTCTGGAACTTGAATGTGAACGATGTCTTTCGCTGGGTTGGGAAAAATTCGGATATCAGCAGATTCAGAGAACACGTTATTCCCAGAAAGGTAATCTCCGAGAACCGGAGTCAAATCGAATTTGTGCAGTTTCTGTTGGGTGGTAATGATGCTTTGACTGAAGTACTCATTGGTGAGGTAGACATCTATTCCGTTCGTGGTTGATACTCCTTCAATTTGGTGAAAATTCAAAGAAGGATTTATTTTTTGTTGGAAGGAAGAAAAGAAATCGGTTCCCTCGAATCCGAACAGTAGATACATGAACGGCTGCAGCAATGAAGAGTATCCCGAAAGGATAATGAGTCTTTTGTTTGGAAGATAGGTGGCGCCAGTAATGAGTCCGTTTACCGCAGAAGAATCTTTTCGATGTGCTAGATAATTTCCTGGAACTTTCGGTACGCTGTAACACACGGTTGAGAGGTTATTCCAATTCTTGGTGAAGAGAAATAAGCTGTCTGTTCCCGCAATAAACGCCTCGCAATCGAAGGCCGTATTTTGGTTGGAAGGGGTGAAGTCTGTTTGATCTTCGTATGCAAAAGCTATGGTATCTATAGCAGGCGCGCCTTCAATGAGAGATGATTTTTCAATTCGAAGAATGTGCAGATCTGTTCGGCTTCCGGCGTTGTTTCCGAAATCTCCAATGTAGAGATATAAGCTGTCTTGGGTAATTTCTTCCCAATCGACATTGGAAGTTCCGTTCAATGAATAAGTTTGAAGAATGGCTCCATTCAATGTGTCTATCACATAAAGCTGCTCGTCTGAATTATCGTTGTGTGTAACCAGCCCTTGCTGAAAACGAGTAATACCAGACGTTTCAAGAAGTTCAGCTGGCAACTGCACAGAGTAGACGGGTGCCACTGTTACGGTAGGAAGGTTTGGTTGGGCGAACATTGAGCTCGCAAGAAAGAACAAACAAAATATTAGTGCTGAACGAAGCATGCTCAAATCTACGAAGCAAAAAGCGAAAGCTTGTATTCCATCGGGGTCATACCCACCAATTTCTTGAACACGCGAGAAAAATAATTGGGATCTGTAAATCCGGAAGCGTAACCAACTTCCTTAATGGCCATAGATCCCGAAGCAATCATTTGTCGAGCAATATTTACTTTTTCCATAAGCACCATCCTGTTTGGTGAAATTCCAAACTCTTGCGTGAACATGCGATAGAAAGAAGACTTGCTCATGTATGCCATGCTGCTGAGCTGTTGAATATTGATCTCTTCAGTAGCGTTTCTGCGAATGTATTCGACCACAGCTAGGAGGCGTTCGTTCATGCGTTGTTCCTTCACTTCGCCCGTTAACGCCATAACATTCTGTTGACGAATAATCGCCAACATGAGCTCCTTCAATTTCAAATCAACCATAACATCCTTGAGAGGATCTGAACTCGTAAATATTTTCACCAAGCGATTTCCAAGCGTAACAATGGACTCATCGTTTTGAATGAAAAGATTCTTCACGTCGAAGTTCCAATGCTCGTTCAATTCTTTTTCGCGCGGAAAGTATTCGTTTAGATATTGAATCTGCTTAGCCAAATACTGATCGTCCATGACCAATGCGGTGCATTGCGTGGGTGCGCTTTCACAAGCCTCAGGAAAATCAATCACCATTTCTTCCTGTGAAGAAAGCAAATAGGTTTGACCAGGAATATAATCGAGTGCTACTTTATCTTGATGAAGTACTTTTTTACCTCTCAACATGGAAGTAATGGCGAAACCTCCGAATTGAAGCCTTACTTGTTCGGCATGCTGATGGGTTTCAAAAATATTGAACTCGCATTGATTCGTTGTGTACGTGGTCCTGTGCTCTACCGGTGTGGTAAGCTTATCTGCACTTGTTAATTGGACTTCGTTCAGTTTGTACATGCGACTTAAAAATTCAACAAGAGCAAATTACAAAGAAGTTCCCCAATGAAAAACCTGATTTTTATTATGGGAATTTTGTGCTATTCATTAGGATTCTAATCCTGCTCAGTTTAAGGAAGTCGACTGAGATTGCGTTATAACCTAAAAAATGATTCTATGGGAAACTTAGCAAATCGTCCGACTTTCAGAGAAAAGTACGGCAACTACATCGGAGGACAATTCGTTGCTCCGGTAAACGGAGAGTACTTTGAAAACATCTCTCCTGTCGATGGAAAAGCCTTTACCCAAGCAGCACGCTCAGGCAAGGAAGACATTGAATTGGCAGTTACCGCTGCTGAAGAAGCTTTCAAAACATGGAGCAAAACAAGTGCAACACATCGCAGCAACACCTTGCTTCGAATTGCACAGATTATTGAGGACAATCTAGAATACCTAGCAACGGTTGAAACCATTGACAACGGCAAGCCCATTCGCGAAACACGCGCAGCAGATTTACCTTTGGTGGTAGATCACTTCCGCTATTTCGCAGGTGTTATTCGCTCTGAAGAAGGAACCATCTCAGAACACGACGAGCATACCGTGAGCATTAATCTTCACGAGCCGTTGGGAGTGGTAGGACAAATTATTCCTTGGAACTTCCCCTTGTTAATGGCCGCTTGGAAAATTGCTCCAGCCTTGGCTGCTGGTTGCACCGTTGTAGTGAAACCTGCTGAGCAAACTCCAACCTCTATCATGTGTTTGATGGAGTTAATTGGAAATGAACTTCCCGCAGGCGTATTAAATATTGTTACTGGATTCGGTCCAGAGGCTGGAAAACCATTGGCTACTCACACGCGTATTAGCAAAGTAGCCTTCACTGGTGAAACCACGACTGGACGTTTAATTATGCAATACGCTTCTGAAAATCTTATTCCTGTTACTATGGAATTGGGTGGAAAGTCTCCGAATATTTTCTTTGAATCAGTTGCTGCAGAAGACGATGCGTTCTTCGACAAAGCCGTTGAAGGTGCTGTTCTTTTCGCCTTAAATCAAGGTGAAGTTTGTACGTGTCCTTCAAGAATTTTGGTTCACGAAAACATCTACGACAAATTCATGGAGCGCGTAATTCAACGCACCAAAGCAATCGTTGCTGGTAATCCATTAGACGGAAGTGTAATGATTGGTGCTCAGGCATCCAATGACCAGTATGAAAAAATTCTTTCCTATATCAACATTGGTAAAGAAGAAGGAGCTGAAGTGTTGTGTGGTGGAAATGCGCAATCTTTCGATGGCGACATTAAAAACGGATTCTACATTGAGCCGACTATCTTAAAAGGACACAACAAAATGCGTGTGTTCCAAGAAGAGATTTTTGGACCTGTTGTTTGCGTGACCACTTTCAAAACAACTGAAGAGGCATTGGCTATTGCTAACGATACGTTATACGGATTGGGTGCAGGTGTTTGGACAAGAGATGCACACGAATTGTATCAAGTGCCACGCGCTATTCAAGCAGGACGTGTTTGGGTAAACTGCTACCATGCTTATCCAGCGCATGCGCCATTCGGCGGATATAAGAAATCTGGCTTCGGAAGAGAGACACACAAGATGATGTTAGGACATTACCGTCAAACAAAAAATATGTTGATCTCTTACAACAAAAACAAACTAGGATTTTTCTGAGGTTAAATACAACAAGCAATTCACCGAGCTCGAGGGCTCGGTGTTTTGTTTTTAATTTGAAATATGAAAAAATTCCCACGCATAGAAGCTAACGCTGAAGCAGAAGCACTCATTCACGAATTGAAATTGAAGTTCGGCGATTTGGTCTTTCATCAAAGCGGTGGATGTTGCGATGGTTCGTCGCCGATGTGTTTTGAAAAAGGGGAATTCATTATAGGATACAGTGATGTATGTTTAGGAAGTGTTTGTGGGGTTGAATTCTGGATGAGCCAGGATCAATTTGAATATTGGAAACACACCCACCTTACGTTGGGTGTTGTGGTTGGAAGAGGATCTAGTTTTTCATTGGAAATTCCGACAGGTAAGAGATTCGTGATTCATTCAAGACTTCTCACCGAAGAAGAATCAATGAACCTGCAAGAATTGCGCTACAGAGAAGATTAATCTGTAAATTGTAACTTCAAATTTGACAGCCATGAAACGAATTGAATCGTTTGAAGAATATAAATCGGTATACACCGAAAGCATTGCCAATCCGGATAAATTCTGGGGTGAAGTAGCTGAATCTTTTTCTTGGAAAAAGAAATGGGACACGGTGCTTTCGGGAACGTTTGCCGATGCTAAAAACCATTGGTTCGACGGTGGTGAATTAAACATTACGGAAAACTTACTCGACAGACATTTGGCTGAACGAGGCGATCAAGCAGCTCTCATTTGGGAACCGAATGATCATTCGGTTGAGTACAGAAAATTCACATACAACGAACTTCACAACGAAGTATGCATAGCCGCGGAAATGCTTCGCACGTTGGGTGTGAAAAAAGGCGACCGCGTTTGCATTTACATGAGCATGGTGCCTGAATTGGTGTTCAGCGTGCTGGCCTGCGCGCGCATTGGCGCGATGCACTCGGTTATCTTCGGGGGCTTCAGTGCAAAGAGCATTGCAGACCGCGTAGACGATGCCGAAGCCGATTTCGTGATCACCATGGATGGTGGACTTCGCGGTAACAAAACCATTCCGCTGAAATCGGTAGTTGACGAAGCATTGACTTCCACACGAAAAATAAAAAATGTGTTGGTCTTCAACTACCTCAATCTTCCAATCGAAAAAAAAGCAACTGATGTTGATTGGAATGAATTGAAAGCACGCGTTCTTTCCAACAGCAATTACATAAAGCCCGGAGAGACGCTTCAGTCTGAAGATCCGTTGTTCATCTTGTACACAAGCGGTTCCACAGGTAAACCGAAAGGCGTTGTGCACAGCACCGCGGGATACATGGTGTGGACAGCCTATACTTTTTTGAATGTGTTTCAATACCAAGAAGGCGACGTTCATTTCTGCACAGCAGATATTGGATGGATAACCGGACACAGCTATTTGATTTACGGACCACTCTTGAATGGTGCGACTTCATTGATGTTTGAAGGTATACCTACTTATCCGGATGCTGGAAGATTTTGGGACATTGTAGCGAAGCACAAGGTGAATATATTCTACACCGCACCTACAGCTATTCGCAGTTTAATGTCGGCTGGCGATGATTTTTTAGAAGGAAAAGATTTGTCTTCATTACGCATTTTAGGAAGCGTTGGCGAACCCATTAACGAAGAAGCTTGGAATTGGTACAACGAAAAAATTGGAAAAGGAAATTGTCCAATAGTCGATACGTTCTGGCAAACGGAAACAGGCGGTGTTATGATCTCGAGTTTGGCAGGAGTAACGCCATCGAAACCTGTGTTTGCTACGTTGCCTATGCCGGGAGTTCTTCCTGTTTTGTTGGACGATAAAGGCAATGAAATTCTTGAAAACGATTTAACGGGAAACCTATGTTTCAAGCAGCCTTGGCCTTCGATGATTCGCACGACTTATGGCGATCACGAGCGTTGCATTTTGAATTACTTCAGCACATATAAAAATTATTACTTCACAGGAGATGGCGCCTACCGCGACGAGAACGGCATGTATCGTTTAGCCGGAAGGGTAGACGATGTGTTGAATGTAAGCGGACATCGCATAGGAACAGCGGAAGTGGAGAATGCCATTAATCATACGCACGGAGTTATTGAAAGCGCGGTGGTGGGGTATCCGCATGACATTAAAGGACAAGGAATCTCTGCGTTTGTTATCTGCGATCCGCATCACCATTTGGAAGAACATGAACAAATTCATGCGATAACGAAGACAGTGAGTGAACAGATTGGGGCGATAGCGAAGCCCGATAAGATTGTTCTTGTGAGTGGCTTGCCGAAAACGAGGAGTGGAAAGATTATGCGTCGCATTTTAAGAAAGATTGCAGAAGGAGAATTCGATGCCATTGGCGATACCACTACCTTGCTTGATCCGAGTGTAGTGCAGGAAATTATAGCAAAGGCGAGATAGCTTTTTGTTTTTTTGTAACTTTCGCTCATGAGGCGAAGGTTATTCTCGACAGACAAAAAAAGTAGCTCCTTTCTTCTTATCGGTGCGCTTATCCCCAGCTTGGGATTGTTTGTGGTGAATAGTCTTTTTTTACATTCAAGCGACAACAGCGAAATTCTTCTACTCTATTTTCAATCTGTTTTGGCTGTTGTGTTTGGCGCCGTGTTTTTTGCTCCAGCATGGGGGCGTATGCCGTTGAAGACCGAAGGCGAATTTATTCCTTACAGATTTATTGGAAGAGGAGCTGTTTCTTTGGCGCGTTTTCGCGGATTGTATTTGGGCTTGTTAATCTTGCCGCTGGCCATGGCCGTGAGTATTCAACCACTTTCGGAATATTTATTCTCCGATCTTGAAAGTCAGAAAAAATTCACCCTCTTCACGTTTGTTATTCTGAGCGTAAACATCTTTTTCAATTCACTAAAAAATCGCATTCGCATTGATTCAATTATTGGCTACTCCACGGTTCTTGTCGCGCTGTGTTATTTATTCTTTCAAATTTTCATTGGTGAACACCATACCATTCAACCTCCCAATCACTTATCTATTTGGTTAAACAACATTCATTTCACCCCGCTCATCTTTTCGATTGCTGTACTCTGGTGGTTTGCGATAATTGTTGACATGCCTGATATGAGAGGTCAATATATACTCACATTAAAAAATGGTCACGAGTCTAGACGAAACACGATAATCGCATTGATCATTGCCTACTTCATTCAAGGAATTTTACTTTCATTTCCGTTGTTATATCCGGCCGAAAACCATTGGAGTTGGCTAAGTAATTTGTTCATTGTGTTCGTTGTGATTAACGCGTTCCAAGCCATGTTCAGCACGAATCACTGGACAGCGAGTTTAATCTATGCAGGCGTTATAAGACCTATGATTTCGAACGACAACAACGAAAGAACCATCGGCATGATAACGATGTTCGTTGGAATAGGAATTTCCGCATTGTGGTTGGCAATGGGTAAATCAACAGCAGAACTATTCGGAACTATTTTTCTTTTTACTGCAGGTGTTGGCCCTGTCTTTATCGCCCGTTGGTTTTGGTCGAAGGTGAATGCACAGACTGTTCTTTCGGCCATGATTGGTGCTCCGCTCATTTGGATCCTTTGGCTGCTTGTAAAGCAAACGGGAATGTATCCGTTCCTCATGCAACAACTCGGAATTTCAGAAGCATTCATTGACATTCTAATTCCTGGACTACTAAACACGATGGTTTGGTTAATCACGTTGGTGCTTACAAACAACAAAGAAGAAGAAGTCTACGCGAAAAATTGGATTCAAGAGGTAGGAATATTGAACGAGTTTAAAAGTGGAAAAAACTGGCTTTTATTTATCGGTTTATCGCTTCTTTCCGGATTGATTTTGTTTGGTCCTTCGTTGGTTTTGGGGTGAGGGGGAATGCAACTCAATGATCCCTGCGAGAAGATGATCGATATTTATACAGCCTCTTACAGTTTCTCTGCGCATCTGCTATCATTAGCAACCTGTTGTCATGTAGTAATTTTCCCACGTGATAACATTGCACAAAAAGTAACACGACCAATGAAAAGCCAACTAATGCAAGAAATATAACATGCCATGGCGACCAATGCAATTGGTGCAAGAAAAAGCATAAACCTACTATTGCGGCTATAGACGCGGGACACATGTTCAACTGAAAATGATAACGATCAATTAAAAAACTCATGTACTTCTTTCTTATGCTTTGCACACTCTCTGTATTCAATGATAAATATTCTTCCCATCTCTCATAAAACTCTTTACAGTGACATGATTGAAGAATACTATCTATTTCAATTTCCAATTTCATACCGAACAAGTGAAATATTAAGCCTAATGCTAAACTGAAAAAGAATAGAACGAATAACACTAGCGAAGAATCTAAATGACACAAATCCTCTTTAAAGTTGGTGTACAAAATGAGACCGTAAGGAAAAACACCAAAGAAACCTGGTGTTAGTATTGAGAAAAGTAAGCGACTCGATTGCTTGGTAATGAGTTCATTCATTTCACTTTTTTTTCAATAGAAATAGTTTCATTCATCAGTTCAAAATAAATGTGACCACAAGAGAATGACAATACGCATTTCCACGTACTTTCTATCACACACAATTCACCAATCGAAATCAATATTTCCACAAAAAATCAGATGTTTTGAATTTTTCACATACGCATTTATACGTATTTTTCAGAAGTGTTCGAAAACCTGCTCGTAGAACAAATCACTGTTTTTCAGTGTGCTAATTGAAATTGCAGTTCGCATGTTAAAGTGAAATAATCACAAGAGAACTTTTATTGTTGAACTCCTTCCCTATTTTTGAGAAAACCATTAAAACAAAACTACCATGACATTCACTGGAAACGAAGGAGCTATTATTACACTTGCCGAAGGATCTGAAATGACCGCGAATTATCGCGCTACGATTAACTTGGGTGAAACCATTGGGCACGCGGTTGGGAAAAATCTTGTTAATGATTTATTGATTCAACCAGGATGTATGGGTATGCGGTTGTACTACGCCATCAACAAAAAAGGTAAAAAGCAACTAGTTGCAGTCGGTGTTGATGCGAATGGCGACGATATGACACAAGGTGTAATATTGGATGAGTTTTTTGACTGCCCCCCTGAGTGCGGAAAACTTAACCAATTAAATTCAGATATTAAGTGAGATATTTAATTTGGATTTTATTCATATCTCACTTCCTTCCGCTAACGGTATATTGTATTTACAGGAAATCCATTGGGCGAAATAAGTTGGCCTTACTCATTACAAGTCTTGTTTTTTCATCCATGATGGCAGACCTAGTAGGCGCTTGGCTTGCTAACTCTAGTTATAACACAGCGCCAGTCTCAAATTCTTATCAGATTGTAGATCGTATTTTAGTTATTCTAATTCTCAATTCGATTTCGATTGTATCAATCAAAACTAAAAAGTTGGTTTTTATAACGAGCGTTTTAATTTCAATTATTCAACTATTCTATTGTTTAACAAGTGGTTTTCTTGCTCAAAACGATTACATAAAACTAATATCGGGAGTTTTAATATGCTTTTATGCTTTATTCACGCTATATATTTTGATTTCCAATGCGGCATTAAATTCTGAAAAAACAGTGCTTTACATTTGGCCAGTATTTGCAATTTTCATCTATTCGGCTTCTATGTTAGTATCTCAAATGATTACGAATATTAATGATTCCGTAGAGTTTCCAATTTTATTTCGACAGATTCGACAAGTAGTAGCCTTGGGAAGCAATGTCATTCGTGATTCTCTTTTCGCCTTTTTCTTTTTTCAAGCAAAAAAAATGAAATATGATACAGGTAAATGAGATTTATGTGTTCGCTTCTATTTTTTCATTTTTGATAAGCATTCTTCTCGTTGCTGTTATATGGATACTTGCAAAATTGTATATATCGAAAATTAAGATGCAAAACGAATTCCAGGCAACAATGCAACGCGCCATAGTCGTAGCGCAAGAAAAAGAGCGCGAGGTGCTCTCAGATAATCTCCACGACGATTTCGGACCGCAATTGGGAATTCTGTTGAAACAACTGGAGACTGCAGAAAAGCGAGAAGAGTCTTATTCCTTCTCACAGAATCAATTGGAAAAAATAACACTTAAAATTGAAGAACTCTCCGAAGATATTCGGAAATACTCCAGTGAAATCTTTCCCACCCAATTCAAAAAATTAGGTTTAATCAAATCACTCGAGAATAATTTCTTCGATCTGGAATCGGAAAATCAAATCATAGAATTTCGATGCGACGTTCAACAAAAACTTCACTTCAGCCTTATCGATGAGCTAGCCCTTTACCGCACCGTAAATGAAGCGGTTTCAAACATCATGAAACATTCACGTCCGACCGCGTTAGAATGTATCATTGAAATTGTAAAACATAAATTAAGCATTGGACTTACGCACAACGGACTCCATTTCAGCCAAGCCGAATTCATGGAAGAAGCGCATAATGGTGAGGGCAAAGGCTGTTCTTCCATACTGAACCGAACGCTCATGCTTGGGGGCACTGTTACCATAGAGAGAGTATTCAATGAATTAACTTATATAGAATTTATAATACCGCTACCCAGCCATGTCGAAACCCATTGAAGTTGCCATTGTAGACGACCACACTGTTCTTCGTGAAGGATTGCGAAAGCTTTTTGTTGAAGATCAGAAAAAGCGATTCGAGGTGATTGGTGACTTCGGAAATGGATCTGATTTTTTAGATTTCTTGAAAAAGCATTCGTGCGATGTGGTGGTCATGGATATTCACATGCCCATTCGCGGGGGTGAGTCTACGGTTGAATTGATTCATAAAAAATTTCCACAAGTTTCTGTCGTGATTTTAACCATGAATACGCGAAATTACATGATGGAATTTATGGTGAAGCTTGATGTCTATGCCTATTTGCCAAAAGAATCGGGATCAGAAGAAATTAAGAATGCCGTTTTGTCTGCGCGCGATAACAAAATGTTTTTCAATAGGCTACTCACGGCTGAAAAATATAAACTCATTAAAAACGGAAGAAAAGAACCCTCTGGGCTTACGCTTCGTGAGCAGTTTATTACAAGTCTTGTAGCATCGGGGTTAAATACAGCTCAAATCGCTGAAAAAACAAACCTTAGTCCAGCCACAGTAAGTAAGCACAGAGAGAACATTATGAAGAAAACGCAATGTTCTAACATTGCCGAGTTAGTCACCTTCGCATATCAGCATCAAATTCTTGAACTCACCCCTAGGTGAGGTTCTTTATTTAAATTCAGATTTTTCTTTTTAGTACACTCGCTTTTTAAAGTGCTTCGGCGCTTTATCTTTGAATACATCATTCGAAAAGTACGAGGAAGTGCGTATTGTCCAAGAAGTAACAACGGAGTTTCTTTGAAAGAAAAAAATGAAAAAACAACTTCTCGCTTTTCTTTTAATTTGCAGTGCCCTTATTCAGGTCTCAGCTCAGGACAATCCTTACGCTATAATTCGAAAACCACATAATTCAGATGGCTATCTGCTTATGTCAAACGAACTTTCTTTGAGTAACAATTATATAGTTCGAATATTTGAGAGCATAATAAATGCTGCCGGCAACGATACTCTCATATCAAAAGAAAAGTATACATTGCTTGGCAAAAGCTACTTGAAATTTCCGCAATCGTATTTAGATAATTCGGGCGCACATAGTTATTACTATCAAATTAGTGGCTACAATAATGAAGGAACACTCATGTACTCCTCTGGTTTCATACCTTGCACAGGTGGTGAGACTTCTTGGTTGGAAACGGACAGGTATACTTGCAATGGATCTGACTATGCATATAGTATTGTACAAAGCTCGCCAAACAACGCCCCGAATTACAAATATTCTTTGGAAGAAGCCCATCAATACATGTCCTCCGAAGACAACACTTCAGTGCCTCTATATGAATATATGTACCTTTCTGATCTCAATGATATTGTCAACAACACGCCTAATTTAGCAAACTATGCGCAATATCATGGATTTGGTTATTCCCCTGGTTTTACCAATATCATTCCGACAAGTTCCATAATCGGTAACATTAGCTACATATTTGCATACGCTAACACACCTCTGCCCTTCCAAGTTTTTAATAGTCAAAATGAACCGTTATTTCAATCTAATCAGCCGATAGTAGGTATTCAGAAAGGAAGAGGTTACTGGTGCTGTGGGCCTCTTTTGGTTACGAGTGCAACAACTAATGATTGGTCGAATTTCTTAGCCACTTCTGTTGTCTCATTATTAGGATTATTCAATAACGCCTCTAATATTGATGTGGAAATTGATGGGGAAAGAGTGTACCCTGATTTGACGTGTGATGGCGATTTATCGTCGGGGAACATAGTAAGTGATCCTACTGGCGACCCTCAAAATCTTGATTGTATAGAACTGCTGGAAAGTACCGACTCATGGAGCAGTGACCTTCATGCTTACTTGAATTGTATTGGAATTGGTGATTTCAATATTCGATCCATAGCATTCTCAAATTGGTCAAACGGCTACGGCGTTACTGTCGGAGAATTCGACTTTAACAAAATGATAGATTCCGTTGGAAACTACTATCCGAATTTTATTTCATTAACTCCAGGACTATATATGATGACCATAAAGGACGGAGGTGTTATTAAAAATCTAAAATTCACTGAAGCTACAGATAGCCTTAACTTAACAATTCCTATAACAGCCTTAGTAGATATCAATTTATTCGCAAATCCGATTGTTAACGGCAATTACAAAATCTCATTTAATTCTGCTATCAACACCAAACTTAATTATGAAGTCTTCGATTTAAACTTGAATCGAATCAGTGTTGAAACAGTTTATCTCAACTCGCTCTCCGAAGGCACAATGAATTTCACTCTACCCGCAGCGCATCAAAATAAAGATCTTATTCATACCTTCACATATAGTGATGGCAGCGCTTATCAAATTCATTCTGGTCACTGACAACTTTTATGAAAAAAGTACATTTCACTTTCTGTTTCGTACTGGTAATAATTGTAAATACATATGCGCAACCGCATCATTTGGTATATTCTTCATTTCTAACCTGCGATTCATCATCTACGTTTGTTACTTCTAGTTGCATGGACAGTCAGGGAAATTTTTATGTAGCAGGCAAAGTCAGCACTGCTAATTTGCCTGTGAATGAATTTTCTTTTGATAATACATTAGACGGAGTAAATGATGGTTTTATAATGCAAATAAAATCTGATAATCAAATAGGTTGGTGCACTTATTTTGGAGGCGGGGCTTTCGATAGAGTAGATAGGATTTCATGTGAGAATGATACACTCTATGTCTCGCTAGCAACCGCTTCAGGAAACGATTTGTCTTCACCTTCGGCTCTTTATAGCGCTCCTCCGCTAGCCAACAATAATCCATTTATTCCAACGATGCTTCCATTTGTTTCAACATGGGATCTCAACGGTCAAATGCTCTACGGTAGTTTTCTTAGTAATTACTTCAACTGGCAAAATTATGTGCTCTATGACGGAGATCATTTAATTTTCAAAAACGGATTTTACATTCTTTCATCCCAATCCCAATTGGGAACAACCTACATAAACGGAACGTCAACAGAGGGTCAGAATGATGGGTATTATGCGGTAATTGATAAAACAGGAACTTTGGTTTACGATTCTTTTGTTGGAGGGAATAAAAATGATATGATTCTCAATATGACTGCAGACGATGATTATATCTACTGCACACTATCTTCCAATAGTGATACTGCGAGTTATCTCCCTGCCAATTTCACGCCTTCAGGAAGTTCTTATTTAGTGGCTCTTAAGGTTAATCGGAGCAACAGCAATATAGAATGGTCATATGTTCTAGAGGATCCTAGTTCTAGTTTTCTTTATCCTCACCAAATATTTCGAATGAACAATGGACATATTTATTTGCACCTTCACCTATCTGGAATTTCAAGCTATCCGATTTATGGCATAGGGGGAATACAAAGTGTAACGCCAACAGAGAATTATTTAATTGAACTGGATAGCAATGGCATTCCTCTTTGGTCGAGTTATTTGCCAACAAATATTGCTGAAGCTAAAATGGTGGAATACCAAGGAAATTTACTCATGTGTTCATTTAGAAACGAATTGACCAGCTCACCCCAAACTCCCAATAATTGGGGATTCGCAACAGGGCCTTACCAAGGGTATGTTATGGAATTATCTGAAAGTCATGATTTGGTTTTTGCAAGTTATTTTGGAGGAAATGATGCGGGAGAATATTATATCCCACAAGTTAGAGGAAACAAACTTTATGCATTTGTATCAACAGCAGCCAACGATGTTCCTATACTCAATGAATTCTCTTGCGGCCCTTCAATTCCTAGTGCTAACAGCAGTTACAATCAAAGCTTGTTTATGTATATTTTCGACGATGCAGTTAATATTGAAGAGGCCGCAGGAATGAAAAGCACAATGCAATTGTTTCCAAGTCCAACTTCCTCCTACCTCTCCATTCAACTTCCAACCAACGACATTTGGACCGTTTGTCTTTTCAACATGAACGGACAAGTGGTTTCAACTGAAAAAATAAACGGCAACAATCGCCTTGATCTGAACCTTCAAAATTTCACATCGGGTTTGTACACCGTTCAGGCTATGAATGAAAATGGGAAGGTTCATACGGAGGTGGTGGTGAAGGAGTAGGAACTGCGTTATTGGAAAATCGGAGATTTTATTCCTACTACATACATGGAACTTCGTTTTTATTGGGCTCTGTTTGCGGCTTAGGTATTCGCTTATGCGTTGTCCAAATAACCGAGGTTGGTTTGTGAGTGAACTGTTCTGTCTAACAAACACATTTTTTTAAGGACAGACCTCAATTAAATTCTCGGTTGCCACTTGTGTGCTTTTCGATTTGTATGAGATTATTTTTTTAAGTCCTTTACCATTTCGAGAACACTATTTAAAGCTTCTAAAATCGGCCCCTTATCTCCATGATTTTTGCTCTCCAGGGTATCGCTTGGATTGTAAGAAACAGTTTGCACAACAATTGAAAGAATCTGTTCATTGAGTTTTTGTCCCAATTCGGAATCTCTTAATTCTTCTATTTCTTGTTTCAGACCGTAATAAATTTTTGCTACGTCCTCTTTAAACGCATATTCTTGTTGGAGTCTTACGTTTTGACTTCTTTGTCGACTAGCATAAATAGCTAGCCAAATTGCTCCACCTAAGAACGGTAAATTACCTAATGTGTATTTCCACATTTCAGAAAGGTCGTATTTTGAACTTACAAATGCAATAATAGACAAAGTCATCATTGAAGCAATTGAAATAATAAATGTGAAAACCCATAGAATGTTTGAACGGTTGAAAGATTCTTTATGTTTATTAAAAGCTTCCGCCAAAGCTACCGTACTTGCACCCTTAAGCAATCCTTCAATCTTTTCAAAAAGTTGTTCTTGTCTTTCTTGATTTGATGCATATAACGTGTTAAGATTTTTTACAGTTTCTTCAACTTTTTGTTTTACGCCAAGTGTCTGAGTGCCATCTTCATTTTTAACTCCTAACAAATTGTTATAAAAGCCAAGTATGTCGTTTTGAATTCCGATTATTTCACTCTTCCTTTTTTCAAAACTCTCCTTAAATTCTTTAATTGAATCGTTAAGCGTTTGTCCGTTTGCATCTTCTTCGAAGATAGCTGCGTGAATGGTTCGAATGCTTTCTTTTATACTTGCTAATTCCGTTTCAGTTGTTCTAAATTTCTCAATTAAGGATGGCTCACCTTCTTTGCCAGTTATTAAATTTGCTCTCAATTCTTCAATAGAATTCAACGCACTTTCAGCATCTTCCTTAAATTGATTGACAACTCTTTGCAAATATGCCTTGTGTCCTTTTTTAAGTTCTTTTTCTTCGTCTTCCATTTTCGTGATGTTTTACTAATCCCATAACGTTTTCGTGCTTTGTATTGATGACCTTTTGAAGTTGTATACTGTTTACCCGCACCTTACTTTTTTAGATGCAAATGGTTCCATGCTTGGCTGTCGATCAGAATGACAAAAAAACCGTATTATGCCGAGTTATTTTTGTTCTTCGTCTGGTTTGTCAAATGATTTTTCTATTTCTGTCATTTCTGTTAGGACGTCATTAGTCGAATAAGTTATCATTTCTTTTTGCTTAACATCAAGAATTAAAAGTCCGGAACCAGCTATAAATGAAACGAAAAAAATCACCCAAGTTGCAGGCATAACCCAGTTGTCTAACTTTTCTGCTGTTTGAAAACCAATCAATGCAAAAATTGCAGAAGCGAAAATACCAAAGGAGATCGATGATAGAATTTGAAAAAGTCTTTTATTTGGTATTATTCCTTTTACAAGTCTTTTGAGTCTGGTCCAACCCGTTTCCTTAATTGGATAAACTCCTTCCTTTTTTGCTTTATAGACTACATATTCCTGGCTAAACTTAAAATCACTCATTGCTGTCTCCTTCCTCTGGCGTCACCCCTTCTGGATTTTTCGGGTCTACAAGTTCCATCTGAATAGCATTCATCATTTTAGTATTTCCGCATGAGGTGCAGGAGATCGTTATTAATGGCTTTATAGCACCACTGCCTAAAACTGTCCGACCACCATGAAATTCTCTTAACTCAAAGAGGGTGTCATCAATCATCCAATTCTGATGTTCACAAACTTCACAAGTATTTTTTTTCCAAACTTGGTTAAGCTTCGCAATTAGTTTATCCTGCTGTTGTTTATTCAGTTTCATTTATTGTCTGTTTGTTGTGTTTTTATTTTGTTTAAATAGAGTATATCGTTTTGTAGCCGCAAGAAGTTTGCTTGATCGGAGCGCAGAACTGTCGGCCACCGCTGGACTTAATAGAACCACATAGGTTATTTCAACCTTTAAACCGCAACTTTGGGAAAGGTGCCACTCAGCCATTAGAGTTTTTTTACTTGCATCTCAGTTCAACTTAAATACTTCAAATTATTCAACTTAGCCATTATATATCCTATGTCAACAGCAAAGAGAGTTTGTTTTATTTGATTGTCCGCGGGTAGGCCCATTGACATAAGTCCAATAATTTCGTTTGACTCTTTGTCAATGAGCGGACCGCCAGACATACCCTGTGTTCCACCATAAGATGTTTCAAAAGCTTGAATATTCTGCATTTTCAGGTCTGCCGAGTTTACGTTTAATGTCTTAATTGATTTAATATAACCAATACCATTTGCGCTGGTGTTGTTATAGTTACAACCCTTAATAATTAGTCCTTTTGAACCCCAACTTGCAATTACCTCTGGCATTTGACCACCACTGAATCCCTCGCTAAGGCAAGGTTGTCCTGCTTGACTTAAAGTAGTTGCAATTTTCCTAATGGAGATATTGAATTTTCGATCAAATTTAATTGCCGTTGAATCAATTTCAGGAAATTCTATTAGATCTTGCCTGTTTAATTCAATCGCTATGTCAGGTTCTACAACCAACCAATATTGGCAGTTTAAATAACCATCATTAGGTTTAAAATCGTTGGTGTTTAATACATGGTGCGCGGTCGCAGCTAAATTTTCTCTGATGAAAAAAAAGCTTCCGCAAATCCCACCTACTGGTGTTTCACCAATATAATTGTAAGAAAGTTTAAGTACAAGTCCTGTCATAATATGTTATCGTTTCTAAGGGTCTGTCTTTAGGTTATAGCTTTTAGTCATGCCATACCTAGCATAACAAAGTCCAGCACAATGGCAATCAAAGCGAAAGTTCTTTACGTTTATTTCACTTGTTATAAATCCAATACCCAAGATAATCCTTATTCAGAAATTTATGAGACCCTACACAAGCACCGGTGAGCGGTGAAATGCTTCAATTCAATTGTTCAAGGCGACTTGCAATTCAAGCGCAACAAGGGTTGCAGGTGTGGTGATTAGAAATTCATTCACTTGATTTTCCAACAGTAAATACGTATTTATACGTAGTAGATTATTGCGCGTTGCAATGAGAGTGGCTGAGCGAGTTGGCGGTAAGATTTCAAGTGACTTTTGTGGTTACCCCTTCGAAATCCATTCGTTAAATTCTCCTTCGAACTTTTCAGCAAACAACATCAATTCATCGAACGATGGAATGCTATTGTAAATCATTATTGCAGTTCTGCTATAATCAGAGCGCCAATCTATTTGTTCATCAGCCGGTGGTAATGTTCGAACACCATTAGTTAAAATTGATCCGTAATTCATAGCATTGTATCTGAAAAATATTTGACGGTGTTCAACGACAATTTTCAGCAAATTAGGATTGGTCTTAATGTTCTCAAAAACACCTGCATGATAAAGCTTGAATAAATCATAATAGTGTCTGCTCTTCCGCTCACTTCCCTTGTTAAATCCTTCCAACGTTTCATGAATGAACAGTAGTTTTTCCAAAAACGTTCGTTCAGGTGCTAGGGTAGAAATAGTGAAGGACCCCTTCCCTAAAATATCTGGAAACACCTCGTAAATAATCGGGGTGATTTCTCGCTCTTCATTAGGAACTTCATCTGCTCTAGGAACTAACTCAATTAATACAACCGGCAACAATGCGCCTAATTCGTTTTTCAATGTTCCTGGATACCCAAATTCAATGTTGACTTCATTTCCCTTTTGAATGGGTTTAAGTGTGAAAGGCTCTGTAAGGTGTTCCGATATTTTCTTTTCGAGTTTAGGCAGTATAACCTCACGAATGAACGAAGCGCTTTTTTCTTCTAATTCTTCCAAACGTATTTTTCGCTGACGATTGGTTGGTGCATCTTCTGGACCAAAAGGTGGTTCCTGCCCGAATACTTTTCGGCTTATTGCTATATCAATGTCTTCCGAGAATCTTTCAATTAAACCCCATGCTTTAGACAATGAAGTTCCTCCCTTGAATGTTATACTTCCGTTTAATTCTGGAATCTCATTGAGTATCTGAAGAGTCCAACACACCCAAAAATCTTTTTCAATGACGGCAGCTGGCAAAGAAATGTCTAACCTTTCCGATGCCTGTCTGCAATAGAGATTACGATCCTCTGAAGTTAATTCTAGAAATTTATTCATCGGATTACTCTTCATTGATTAGCTCTCTTAAAATCTTTGCAATCCATGCCGGCGCAAAGTGTGCTTGCTTCTTAATTTGCTTCAAATCCTTTTCTTCTAACTGCTTTTTAATATGCATCTTCATCTCTTCAGATACATTCTCTTTTCCAATTTGTCTGAGCGCATGTAGAATTAATCCGGCTTTAGTTCCAGCTCCAACCATATTCTTGGGAGTCGTTGGTTTCAGAAGTATTTCCTGCTTCCCAAATCGCACAACCTTCTTTGGCCCATTGGTATACAATTCAATGCGCATGGGTATTTGTGTAGACAGCCCCAACAGATTTGCAGCATAAGCACCTGTTGGTTGAACCTCGATCGCCTCAGCCGTCTTAATGGCTTCTATGACACTTTCAACACTGGGCATTACTTTTCCTAACTTCGGATGTACAACAGGTAAATCATAAAGACCATGAGCCAATCTGCGAATAGCACCTTTTTGTACGAGCCTCGTCAACGCCGTACGTACACTTCGAGAATCATCGGTTAACGAGGTAAAGAGCTTTGTACTAAATACAAAACCTTTTCCATGCGCTCTTATTCTTGAAATAAGCTGTTTTTCTGATATTTCCACGATTTTTAATTGAATTTCTCGTAACAAATATACTATATAAATTGTTACGAAGTTAAGTCGGAAAATGACGTGCTTCAAAACAAAAAACCCGTCAGACAATTGTTCGACGGGCTTTTGAATTTCGTTGAGATTTTGTTCGCAAGTGTTCCAGCGGAGAGAGAGGGATTAGCTTCGCTGTTCCCGCCAATAAAATTCATCTGCTAACAAATTTGCGGA
>CAYLOT010000007.1:0-108424 GCA_964385405.1 uncultured Chryseobacterium sp.
CTTTACCTGGAGAGAACATTAATTTGTTCGCTTCGAAGACAGCAATTGCTTCAGGAACCGTCTTGATCATGGAGTTGATCAACAACATCGCTAAAGCTTACACAGGTCTTTCTGTATTTGCTGGTGTTGGTGAGCGTACTCGTGAAGGAAATGACTTGTTGCGCGAGATGATTGAGTCTGGCGTTATTAAATATGGCGATGCATTCGTGCACGAAATGGAGAAAGGTGGTTGGGACGTGTCTAAGGTAGACATGCAAGCCTTAGCAGATAGCCAAGCGACTTTGGTATTCGGTCAAATGAATGAACCTCCAGGAGCACGCGCACGTGTAGCATTGAGCGGTCTTTCAGTTGCTGAGTACTTCCGTGATGGAGACGAGCAATCAGGTGGACGTGATATCTTATTCTTTATCGACAACATCTTCCGTTTCACTCAAGCAGGTTCTGAGGTATCGGCTCTTTTAGGTCGTATGCCTTCTGCTGTAGGATATCAGCCAACATTGGCTTCTGAGATGGGAGCTATGCAAGAGCGTATCACTTCTACCAAGAGAGGTTCTATTACTTCGGTTCAAGCGGTTTATGTACCTGCGGATGACTTGACTGACCCTGCGCCAGCAACAACTTTCGCTCACTTAGATGCAACCACAGTATTAAGCCGTAAGATTGCCGAGTTGGGTATCTACCCTGCAGTAGATCCATTGGATTCTACTTCTCGTATCTTAACTCCTGCAATCGTTGGTGACGAGCACTACCGTTGTGCTCAGCGTGTGAAAGGAATTCTACAACGATACAAAGAACTGCAAGATATCATCGCAATCTTAGGTATGGATGAGTTGTCTGAAGACGATAAATTGTCTGTATACCGCGCTCGTAAAGTGCAGCGTTTCTTGTCTCAACCATTCCACGTGGCTGAGCAATTCACCGGTATCCCAGGGGTATTGGTTCCAATTGAAGAAACAATCAAAGGTTTCAACATGATTCTTGACGGGGAGTGTGATGAGTATCCAGAAGCTGCTTTCAACTTGAAAGGTACCATCGAAGAGGCTATCGAAGCTGGTAAGAAAATGTTGGCTGAATCTAAGAATTAAGAGCAATTATGCGCGTTGAAATAATTACCCCAGAAACCGTACTCTTCCAAGGTGAAGCAGAATATGTTTTCCTTCCAGGAAGTTCAGGTGGATTGGGAATCTTGAACAATCACGCCCCTTTAATTTCTTCATTGAAAAAAGGAAGCGTGCGTGTGAAAGATGCTCAAGGCAAAGAATTGACTTTCGATGTACTTGGCGGTACCGTTGAGGTATTGAACAACCAAGTAATGGTTTTAGCTGAATAATACTTCCACACAGGAAGAACAATCTAACGTTATGAATATTGAACAACTCAACACCGGCTCTCTGACTGGAGAGTTAAAGGTGACTCTTGACCCTATTGATTACAACGAAAACTACGAGACGGCTCTTAAAACCTACCGTAAGCGCGTTGAGTTACCTGGATTTCGTAAAGGTGCAGTTCCTGCTTCTTTAGTGAAACAACGTTTCGGGAAGTCTTTGCTTGCCGATGAGATAAACAGAATGTTGCAAGAGGCTATCGGAAACTACGTTTCTGAAAACAAACTTGAGTTGTTAGGTAGCCCAATTCCAAAGGAAGGGGATGATGTTGGTGACTGGGACAATCCTTCCACTTTCACATTCACTTATGAAATTGGTTTTGCTCCTTCTTTCGATTTGAATTTAGATAAGTCGAAAACTTTCACCAAGTTGGAAGTAGATGTGAACGAAGAGCTCATCTCTCGTCAAATGAAAGAGTATGCGCGTCGTCACGGTCAACTTTCAAAACCTGAAGTAACCGAATCTGAAGACATGATCATGGCGGAAATCGCCGAGTTGAATGCCGATGGTTCTGTGAAAGAAGGTGGTGTTACGAACAAAACTTCGATCTTTTTAGAATACATCAAAGATGAAGCTACGAAGGCGTTGTTTGTTGGAAAGAATATCGGAGAAAGCGCAGAAGTTGATCCGTTCATGTTGAACAGTGATCACGAAGATCTTTCTCGCATGCTGGGTGTTACGCATCATGAGTTGCACCACATCGATTCAAAATTTCAGGTTACCATCTCTGAAATCATGCGCATGCAACCTGCAGAGTTGAATCAGGAATTGTTCGATAAGTTGTTCGAGCCTGGCACAGTGACTTCAGAAGAACAAATGAAAGAGCGTGTGAAAGCAGACTTAGTTGCTATGTTCGAAAAAGATTCTGAATGGATGTTCAAACGCGATTTTGCGAAAGACATCGTGAACATGGTTTCAATTGAATTACCCGATGAATTTTTGAAGCGTTTCATTCTCATGACCAACGAGAAGCCAATTGAAATGGCTCAGTTGGAAATGGAATATCCAGGCTATGCAAATGGATTGAAGTGGCAGTTGATTGAAAATAAAATCATCAAGGAAAACGAAATCAAGGTTACTGTAGATGATGCAATGAATTACGTTAAAGCCTCTTTGGTAGATCGTTTCAAGTCATACGGAATGCCGGTTGAAGAAGAACGTCTAGATCAATTAGCGAAGCAAACACTTGCGAAGCAAGAAGAAGCTAAAAATGTTTACGACATGTTGTATGAAGACGGAGTAATGAAGGTAGTTCAAGCGAATTGTTCAGTGAAAGTTGAACGTTTGGCTTATGAAGATTTCAGACACCGTGCTCAACACTAATAGGAAATTTTAGAAAAAGAAAAACCTCGGAATCCCGAGGTTTTTTTTATGAACTGAACTTCAATCGTTAGTTTTGAAGCAATGAAATTTTCTCTAAAATTTCTGAAATCTCACGTTTAGCAGCAACAATCTTCTTCTCAATTTCTTTGCGCATGCCTTCAGCACCTTTACCGGTGAAGATTCCCATGTTGTTTTCGTAAGACTTGATGTCGCCCTTCAACTTATCAATTTTATCGCGCAAAATCATTTTCTCTCGACTTAATCCTTTATCGCCAGAAGACTTGATTGTTTCGATACGCGATTTGTAACGTGTCATATCTGCTTCCTTGCGGTCCGCATTCAACTTACCGTACTTCTCGTCGAAAGCAGCTTTGTGACGCGCTTGCATTTTCGCGTAATGCTCTCGAGGAACGTGTCCAAGCGCCTGCCAGCGTTCGTTGAATAAACGCAGCATAGCTAAATCTTCATTCTTATTTCCGGAAAGAGGCGTGTTTTCAATTTCTGTAAGCAACGCTTCTTTCAATCTTAAATTCTCTTCTTGAATACCTGTCAACTCTCCGAAGTGTTCTTTTTTTCTTTGAAAGAAAACATCGCAAGCAGAGCGGAAGCGCTGCCATAATTTTTGCTCTTCTTTTGGGTCAGCTCCGCCAACTTGTTTCCATTTTTCTTGAAGCTTTTTAATTCCTTCTGTAGCCCCTTTCCAATCGGAGCTGTCTTGAAATACTTTTGCTTCGTTAATTAAAGTCTCTTTGGCTTTTTTGTTCTTTTCGTACACTTCTTTTCTCGAGTCGAAATAAGCACTGCGTTTCGTGAAGAATAAATCACACAATCCGCGGAACTCTTGCCAAATTTCTTCATTCTCTTTTTTCTTAACCCAGCCTATGGTTTTCCATTCCTCTTGAAGTTTTAAAACTTCTTCTGTCCATTTATTCCAACTGTTACTCTGAGAAAGGTCCAATTCAAGAATTTCTTTCATGCGCTGAATGAGCAATGTTTTCTTCGCAAGATTTTCATTGCTGCTTGCACTCAAGGCATCGTAGTGCGCTTGAATACGCTCTTGCTCAACTCGAAGAATTCCGAAAAAGTCATCACCCATTTTTTGAAACGTCTCTTTCGGAGAAGGTCCAATTTGCATCCATTCACGTTGAAGTTTTCTTACTTCAACTTCAAGCTCATTAATCGACTCAATAACTGAAAGACCTTTTGCTAATTCCATCAATTCTTCCTTCAACTTCTGATTCACTTTTAAATCATTCGCTTGAAGTTCTTTGTAGATATTAATGTGATAGAAGAAATCTTGATTCGCTTTGTGCCAACGTTCGCTCAGTGCTGGATATTTATCTCCGGGCACGTCACCTGTATTGTCCCAATATTCTTTTATTTCTTTTTGAAGTGAAAAAGCTTTTCCAATGTTTTCTTCGTTCTTGGAAAGACGCTCCATACGATCACACAAATCCGATTTTATTTCGAAATTTCTAGCGCGTTCTTGGGCAAGCAATTTGCCAGCTGCTTGAATTTTATCTTCGTATTCTTTTAATAACTCTTGAAGGGTGCCTTCAAGTTCATGAGGGGTGTATACAAATTCAACTTCAGTGCCTTCGGCATTTTCCGATTTGAATTGTTCCCATTGCAATTGACGCTCTTTCACGCTTTCCGCTTTCCAATTGCTGCGAATGTTCTTTACTTGATCACGCACCAACATAATGTCTTCAGCATGAAGCAAGTCGCGCAATTGGCCTATTAATTCCTCTTTCATTTTGATTCTTCGATTCTCAAACAAATTTAACAAAGAAATTTTATAATTCCTTTGAACAATTCACTCCTCCATAACTATTCTTTCTAATTTAGAACAATGCAAAATGATGCGCCCATAGACCTTGCAAAATGCCGCTTGAAAATTCAGCGCTATTGCGATAAAGCCGAACGTGCGCCGTTTGATGTGGAGAAGAAATTAATTCAATGGGGAGTTTGGCCAAATGATAGACAAACGCTCATGGCTGAACTAATTTCTTTGAATCTCTTGAATGAATCGCGCTTTGCTTCTGCATTCGCTCACGATCATTTCGAATTCCGGAAGTGGAGCAAGCGTAAAATTGAATTGCATTTAAAAGCCAAACGCATTTCTTCCCGAAACATTCAGGATGCCATTCGAAACCTTCCAAATGAAGGCGATGCGTTACAAATTCGAGCCCTGCTTCCTTCCCTACAAAAAAAATATGAAAAGAAAGGAAGGTTGAAAAATCAATATGCTGCGAAAGCCTTGATTCGAAAGGGGTTTCAAACAGAAGAGGTGTTTAAAGTTCTTCGAGAATCGAGTGAAAGTTTTGACGAGTTTTTAGATTAATTGACGTACTTTCGCGCTATAAAATTTCATTCAAGATGGCGATTACAATTGACGCGATCAACGAACTGAAAGAGCGCACGAGAGCGCTCGGGAGGTATCTTTGACGTGGAGGTAAAACTCCTCCAAATTCGTGAAGACGAAAAACTAACGCAAGACCCCGACTTTTGGAACGATCCGAAAAAAGCCGAGGCAACCATGAAGCAAATTCGAAACAAGAAATTGTGGACAGATGCTTTTCAAAAATGTCAATCAGCTGTTGACGACACTCAAGTGCTTTATGAATTTTTCAAGGAAGGTGAAGTAGACGAAGCTGAACTCGATGAGCAATTTAAAATTGCTTCTACCGAGCTTGAAGAGCTTGAGTTTAAAAACATGCTTTCTGCCGAGGAAGATAACTTGAGCGCAGTACTTCAAATTACCGCCGGAGCAGGAGGTACAGAGAGTTGCGATTGGGCAAGTATGCTCATGCGCATGTACATCATGTGGGGTGAAAAGAACGGCTACAAGGTGAAAGAACTCGATCTTCAAGAAGGAGATGTAGCAGGTGTAAAACAGTGTACACTCGAATTCGAAGGCCCGTTTGCATTCGGAATGTTGAAAGGTGAAAACGGTGTGCATCGATTGGTGCGTATTTCTCCATTCGATTCTAACGCAAAACGACACACGTCATTCGTAAGTGTGTATGTTTATCCGCTAGTAGACGACACCATTGACATTCATATTAATCCGGCTGATATTTCTTGGGACACTTTCCGTTCAGGAGGAGCCGGTGGACAAAACGTAAACAAGGTTGAAACCGGTGTGCGTCTGAAGCACAAGCCTTCAGGAATTATCATTGATAACACTGAGACGCGTTCACAACTTCAAAACAAGGAGAAGGCTTTGCAATTGTTGAAGTCACAATTGTTTGAAGCCGAGTTGGCGAAACGTCACGCTGCACGCGACGAGATTGAAGCAGGAAAAAAGAAAATCGAATGGGGTTCACAAATTCGTAACTACGTTATGCAGCCATATAAATTGGTGAAGGACGTGCGAACAGGTGAAGAAACCAGCGATGTAGAAAAAGTAATGAATGGTGAAATAGATAATTTCTTGAAAGCATTTTTAATGGGACAAGGAAAGGGAGTTCAGCATTCAGATAACGACGATTTATAATTTAATACATAACCGAACATGGAAAATTTTCGTATTGAGAAAGACACAATGGGTGAAGTGAAAGTGCCCACAAACGTATACTGGGGAGCACAAACAGAACGCTCTAGAAATAATTTTAAAATAGGACCAGAGTCAAGTATGCCGAGAGAAATTGTGAAAGCTTTCGGAACGTTGAAAAAGGCTGCTGCCCACGCGAACTGCGAATTAGGAGTTTTACCAGTTGAAAAGCGCGATGCAATTTCAGCGGTGTGCGACGAAATTGTGCGCGGAGAATTGTTCGATCATTTCCCATTGGTAATCTGGCAAACGGGTTCAGGTACGCAAAGCAACATGAACGTGAACGAAGTAGTTGCAAATCGTGCACACGTTTTGGCCGGTGGGAAATTGGGTGAAGGACAAATGTTGTTGAATCCGAACGACGATGTAAACAAATCTCAATCTTCAAACGATACGTATCCGACTGCTATGCACATGGCGGCATACGAGGCCGTTGTGAAAGTAACAATTCCGGGAGTAACACAACTTCGCAACACACTAGCTGCGAAATCAAAAGAGTTTATGAATGTGGTGAAGATTGGACGTACGCATTTGATGGACGCAACTCCAGTGACATTGGGACAGGAGTTAAGCGGATATGTTGCGCAGTTAGACCACGGCCTTCGTGCTTTGAACAACACACTTTCACACCTCGGTGAATTGGCTTTAGGAGGAACCGCAGTCGGAACAGGAATAAATACACCTGAAGGATATTCAGAATTGGTAGCAGCGAAAATTGCTGAATTCAGTGGACTTCCTTTTCAAACTGCTCCAAATAAATTTGAAGCGTTAGCTGCACACGACGGTATTGTTGAAACACACGGTGCATTGAAACAATTAGCAGTTTCATTAAATAAAATTGCAAACGACATACGCATGATGGCAAGTGGACCGCGCAGCGGAATTGGAGAAATTTATATACCTGAAAACGAGCCAGGATCTTCGATCATGCCTGGAAAAGTAAACCCAACGCAATGCGAAGCATTAACCATGGTTTGCGCGCAAGTTATGGGTAACGACGTTGCCATTACTGTTGGCGGTACACAAGGACATTATGAGTTGAATGTGTTCAAGCCAATGATGGCTTACAACTTCTTGCAAAGTGCAATTTTATTGGGAGACGCTTGTGTGTCTTTCGATGTGAATTGTGCCGTGGGAATTGAACCCAACTACACGCGCATTGAAGAATTGGTGAACAATTCATTGATGTTGGTGACATCGTTGAACACAAAGATTGGTTACTACAAAGCTGCTGAGATTGCTAAGACTGCACACAAGAACGGAACGACACTTCGTGAAGAAGCCATTCGTTTAGGTCATGTGACTGCTGAGGAGTATGACGAGATTGTTGTTCCTTCGAAAATGGTGGGTAAACTTCCAAAATAATTTGATACTTTTAGTACATGACTGATATTTCAAAAAACTACTGCGTAATTATGGCAGGCGGAATAGGCTCAAGATTCTGGCCTATGAGTCGCACCGCTTTTCCAAAGCAGTTTCACGATATTCTTGGAACCGGACGCACGCTTATTCAAATGACGTACGATCGTTTTTTACCTTTAGTTCCAAAGGAGAATATTTTGGTTGTAACGAACGAAAGATATAAGGCACTCGTTTTAGAACAATTGCCAGACCTTCAACCCGAGCAAGTGTTGTGTGAACCATTCATGCGTAACACTGCCCCGTGTGTCGCTTATTCGGCATTCTGGATTGCAGAGCGCACGCCCGATGCAAACATTGTCGTTGCACCAAGCGATCACCTCATTACACGCGAAGCTTCGTTTATTGAGGACATTCAAATCAGCATGAACCAGGCGAACAAATCGGGAAACCTCGTAACGCTTGGAATTAAACCTACTCGTCCCGACACCGGTTACGGATACATTCAATGGGCCGATGCAAAAGACGTAGATAACGACCGTGTGAAGAAAGTAAAAACCTTCACCGAGAAACCGAATTTAGAGTTGGCGAAAGACTTCATTGAAAGTGGAGACTTCTATTGGAACTCGGGAATTTTTGTATGGACTCTCGAGTCTATTATGAAGGCCTTCCAATCACATCTTCCAGAAATGTACTCACAATTCGAAGAAGGAAAAGGAAAGTACGGAACCTCGGAAGAAAAGGTTTTCATTAACAACATGTACAGCAGTTGCGAGAACATCAGTATCGATTACGGTATTATGGAAAAAGCAAGAAATGTGAATGTTGTATTGAGTGATTTCGGTTGGAGCGATCTCGGAACTTGGGGGTCGCTTCACACCCAATTGTCTTCCGACGAACACAACAACGGTGTAGTAGGAGAGAACGTGATGCTTTACAATTGCTCAGACAGTGTTGTACATGTGGGAAGTGATAAGTTGGTAGTACTTCATGGATTGAACGGATACATCGTAGTTGACACAGGCGTTTCATTGTTGGTCTGCAAGAAGGAAGACGAACAAAAGATTAAACAATTCGTAAACGACATTAAACTTAATAAGGGCGAGTCATGGGTATAGTGAAATACATTTTTTCAGTGTTGTTTGTTGTAAGTGCTTTTTTTTGCGCTGCACAACCTGACCCTGATCCTATTCCGGTGCCTCCACCACCTCCTCCAGTAGGTGATCCATTTCAAATTGAAGAGCCTTTGGATTTTCCTGAGGTTATGCCGGTATATCCGGGAGGAGATGCACAAATGTTTAAAGACATTTCTGCGGCTATGATATATCCTCCACTCTGCGTGGAAAATGATTTTCAAGGGAAAGTATTTGTTCAGTTTATTGTAGAAAAAAACGGTAAAATTTCGAATGTAAAAATTTTGCGTCAGCCAGAAGGCGACTTGGGAAAAATGCTGGGAAATGAAGCCATTCGTGTAGTTAAAAGCTTGAAAGATTTTACACCGGGGACTTTGAATGGCGAGCCGAAAAGAGTTCGATATACCTTGCCGATCTACTTCAAGATTAAATAAAAATATGGAGAACAATTTAATCCTTTGCCCAAACGAAGAATGGGTGTTGAATGACTTGGTTGCTGTAAGAATGGGTGAAACGAAAGTTTCACTTTCCGATATGGCGAAGGAAAAAATTCAGGCATGTAGAACTTTTTTAGACTCGTATTTAGAGACGAGTGAAAATCCGGTTTACGGAATCAATACAGGTTTTGGTTCGCTTTGCAACACCGAAATTTCGATGGAAGATTTGAATCTTCTTCAAAACAACTTGCTTCGTTCACACGCTTGTGGAATGGGCGATCGTGTTCCAGAAGAAATTGTACGTTTGATGTTAGTGTTGAAAGCAAAGAGCTTGTCGCACGGACACAGTGGAGTTCAATTGGCAACCGTTGAATTGTTGTTGGAATTCTATCATCGAAATATTTTACCTGTCGTTTTTACACAAGGTTCCTTAGGAGCAAGCGGAGATCTTTCACCCTTATCTCATTTGTGCCTTCCGTTAATTGGCGAAGGGAAAGTGAGGTACAAAGGTGTTGAACGTAACGCAGCAGATGTTTTGAAGGAAGAGGGATTGAAGCCGATTGTTCTTCAATCGAAAGAAGGATTAGCGCTTATCAACGGAACCCAATTCATGTTAGCGTATGCCGTAGAGAATTTAATTCGTGCAGAGCACTTGTTCGACAAAGCCATAACCATTGCAGCCATGTCTGTAGATGCATTCGATGCGCGACCTGAACCATTCATTGATTTAACACACCGTGTTAGAAATCAAGAGGGCCAACAGATTGTAGCTATAGCCATGCAAGATGCCTTGAAAGGCAGCGAAATTCAAACACAGAAGAAAGCGCACGTTCAAGATCCTTATTCATTTCGCTGCATTCCGCAAGTGTTGGGTGCTTCGCACGATGCCATTGCATATGTGTTAACCATTGTTGAACGCGAAATAAATGCGGTAACAGACAATCCAATTATTTTTCCAGAAGAAAATCAAATCATTTCTGGAGGGAATTTCCATGGCCAACCGTTGGCGTTAAGTATGGATTTTTTGGCCATTGCTTTGGCGGAAGTAGCGAGTATTTCTGAGAGAAGAACGTACAAACTTATTTCAGGACAACGTGGTTTACCTGCTTTCTTGGTGAAAGATGCCGGACTAAATAGTGGCTTCATGATTCCACAATACGCGGCAGCGTCTATTGTCAGTCAGAACAAGCAACTCTGCACGCCTTCAAGTGTAGATACTATAGACAGCAGCAACGGTCAGGAAGATCACGTGAGCATGGGCGCGAATGGAGCCACGAAGTGCTATCAAGTAGTGAAAAATCTTCAGTCTGTTTTAGCAATAGAATTGTTGAATGCAGCCCAGGGCCTTGACTTTAGAAGACCACTTAAGTCTTCTATTCCGGTTGAATCACTTCATGCTGAAATTAGAAAAGTTGTTCCACATTACGTGCAAGACAGGTATCAGCACGCCGACATGGAATTATCTTTTCAGGTGATTGGTCTTTGAACTTAATGTTCAATCAATAAATTTCGATTTACGATAGTCTGTCCTTTCTTCAATTGAAGAATGTACATTCCTGAAGGCAATTCTTCAACGGAGAGTTCTCGCTTCAATTGACTTTTATTCCAACTTTTAACTTCTTGTCCTGTTGCACTGAAAATTCTCGCTTCATCAAAATTAGTTGTTTGAGAAATGGTGAAATGTTCGTGCGCAGGTTGCGGGAAAATAGTAAAACTCATTTCCATTTCATTCACTGAAGTCAACGTGGTGAAATTGTCTGTTTGAATGGCACATCCATTCGCATCGCCAATTATGCAATAGCTCGTAGATAACTCCGGAATGTATGTATCTTCATTGGTATCACCGTGTAACCAATTCCAAGAATAGGGTGGTGTTCCGCCGTAGGTAGTCATTTGAACTTCACCCACTCCAAGCCCACCTGGAACAAAGAGTTCAACCGAGTAGCTCAATGTGTCAGGTTCGTTTACGGTGACTGTTTCTTGATATTGACATCCATTCGCATCGGTTACGATTGTCGAATAATCTCCTGCGTACAAGTAAATGGCACTGCTTTCAAAATTCAAAGGGTCGTAATTCCAACTGTACGTGTATGGTGCCGTTCCACCTTGGATGTTGTGAAAGATCCATCCGCCTAAGTCGCCATGACATGCAACATCTTGCACATCTGGAGTGTTCGTTATTGCAGCAGGTTCGAAGATTGTGTCGATTATAAGAAAGGTGCAACCGTTAGCATCGGTTACTTCTGCTGTGTATACACCTGCACAAAGTCCGTTCAAGAAATTTCCACCTGTGGCTCCGTTACTCCACATGACTTCAATCGGAAGCGTTCCTGAAATCACATCGAAACTTATACTTCCATCACACAATCCGTTGCAACTTACATCTGTAGTAGTTGTTTCAATTTGAAGAGGTGTGTAGTTGAATAATTCTACTGGAAGGGAGACGGTATTGCCTGCGTTGTCAGTTACGGTGGCAACATAATTCCCCGGACCTCCATTAATGACTGATCCTGTGCTTCCGTTTTGCCAGAGAACGTTGTAGGGAGCTTCGCCTCCGGAAATATTAAGTGTTATGGTGCCAATTCCGTTGTTGACACAGGAGGGTTGTATTACATCGTTGCTCACTTGCAGAGCAGGATATACGGTTAGTGAAGTAGAGTTGGTAGCATCTCCCGATGTTCCGCCATTGCCGTTTACAACATTTCCACTTGCATAAAATGTAATGGCTTCGTTTAACGTTGAAGGAGCGGTCCAGTTGAATTGAAAGACATTATTCATGGTAACACCGTTGTGCTCGAGATAGGTTCTGCCATTAAAAGCATTTTGTATGGTAATTGTTTTTTGCTTCACATTAGAAGCAAGGTTGCTGTAGCCACTCAAAGGTGAATTTTCTGCAACTGTTAATGCAGTTAGCTGAAAGGCATATCCTCCTGGACTTCCCATTGAATTATTCACCGTTACTTTCACGGTATAGGTATTTCCAGGAGCGAATTGTGTAGTTGGCACTGTTGCACCTTGGGCAAACATTTGAACGGTAACAGAGGCATTGTAGTTTCCGCCACTGTGGCATTGACCACACGTGTTTTCTCCGGGGGCCCCCGTGTTTCCAGAATTGGAAACAGTAGCTCTTCCATTGCTATTTCCCGCAAAAATGAAATAACCCAATGCGCAAACAAAAAGAATTTGAATCCAACGTAATCGGTTCATGATATTTTTTTTGTTAAGGTAAGGAAAGAAATCAAGAATTTTTATTTTCCACTTCCTTTTAAAACAATAACAACAGTGTAAAAGAGGATTTTTATATCCATAGCTAAGGACATGTTCTCGAGGTAGAGTAGGTCAAATCTTAATCGTTGAACCATTTGCTCCACATTTTCTGCGTAGCCGTATTTTACTTGTCCCCACGAAGTAATTCCAGGGCGTATTCGATGAAGTTTATGGTAATGCGGATTAATCTTTGATATTTGATCAATGTAGAATTGGCGTTCAGGTCGGGGACCAACAAGAGCCATATCGCCAGCTAATACATTCCAGAATTGGGGTAACTCATCTAATCGAGTTTTTCTTAATATTTTTCCAATTTTAGTAATTCGGCTATCATTTGTCGAACTTAACTGCGGCCCAAGTTTTTCCGCGTCAACGAACATGCTTCTAAATTTTATGATTTGAAAGGGTATCCCATTACGGCCAATTCTTTCTTGAAAAAAGAATATTGGGCCTGTAGATGTAATCTTTACGAGCAAGCCAATGATAATGAGAAAGGGAGCGAGAATTATCAGAGCGAATGCACTGAAAAAAATGTCTATAATTCTCTTAATACTGAATTGCCAGCTTGGCATCAGTAGGGTATTTAACCGAATTAATGGAACACCGAAAACACTTGACATCTTGACATTTCCCGATAAGATATCGAATGTATCTGGAATGATATTGATTCGAACGTTGTAGTTTTCGAGAAGTGCAAGAATGTTTTCGAGCTCTTTGTGGTCACCGCTTTCAATAGATAAGATTACTTCTTCAATCTGATGCTCTTCAATGATGTTTGGTAGCGTTTGATATTTTCCAAATAGAGGCAGGCTAGCAGAGAGTTGGTCGTCTGCTCCGTTGATTTTTAAATAACCTTTGAATAAAAAACCCGGCGATTTTTTTAAGCCGTTAATCTCATCGAACAGTTGAACTGCTCGAGCATTTCCGCCGACAAACACAGTAGGGAATCCCCATTTTCTCGATTGTATTTTTTTTACAGTTCTTGAGGTAATTGTAAGGCGAAAGATCAGCGTCAATCCAAAATGTGCAAGTAATAGAAATCCGAAAGTGGTATAGTAATAATGGTAATTCGGAAGCTCGTCATCCAATAGGAAAAGAAAGAAAATAACGGTATTTCCAATTAAAGAAGTTGCCAACACCTGTCCAATTTCTCGCAATCGATGTCTTCGCATAACATCGGAATACATTCCCCACATGGCGTAAAAGCATATCCAGGCTAGAGGAATAAATGCAAGTGCTGCAAAGAAATTACTGTCAGTATGAATGCCTAGGTCATATCCGTATTTCGCGGATTCGAATTTTTTTCTCAGGAAATATAAACTCGCCCACGAGCAACCTGCAGCAATCCAATCTGCGGCGACATATGAAAATATAATCCCTTTTTTTTTCAACTGCTGTGCGTTCTCTACCAAGTCACCCACTTCAAATTATCAAGAAAGATGTTTACCGGTGATGTGGAATTTGTTGCGTTTGATTCAATGTAGAATTCATGAAATTGAGCTGTCGGATTTTGTTGTAGTATGTAGCCGAAGTCGATATATATTTTTTTCCAAACGGGCGTTAAACCATCTCCACTTGAAGAGGGATTGATAATAAGCGCTGGGTTTTTTGCAGTAATTCCGCCAGTTGTAGTTATAAATCCTACTGAAAAAGTATTGTTGCTACTGTAATTCATTTCCAGAAAAACGTTGTCGCCGCTGGTGTATCCCAAATTGTCATCGTCCTTGTAATACAGGCGCGTCGCCCCTGCATCTAAATGTCCCCAACCGCTTCTGTTTCCTTCGAATACTTGGTTAGATTGATTGGTAACTGAAAAAGAACCGTTGTTCGTGCCCATTTGAACAAGAAAATTTCCACTTTCGAATCCTTTTTCTGAAATTACAGCTTGGTTATAATAAGTAAAGAATGGAACAATAGTGTCTATTTGAAATGCTGCAATGTTAAGTGTTGTGTCGAACGGAGCGAAAAATGGGTAACGAATTCGGGTATTCGAGATGCCGTTGCTTTTGATTCCAGCGAATATGCGAATCGAGGAAGTTCCAAGATCTAAAATTGGAATTTTTGCAGGAAGGTCAAATACCCCCAAACTTTTATCGTTAGAATACACCCAAACCTCAGTTATGGCTTCGCTTGATGTTCCTTGATTGAGATTTGCCTGAAAATTAAATGAAGGAATATATAGGTACGCAGGTTCTTTCTCCTTTGGATTTATTATGTCACACCCTTGAAGTGCAATCATGAAAAATGCTAAGAAAAATGGAAGTGGTCTCAATTGTTTTGTTTTGGGGTGCGAATATACAGTCGCATCAAAAGGTTACCCAACGAAACGGAAGAAATTTCAGATTATTGTACTACCGAGAAATCAGTCTTCAGTCTTCCGATGTGAAGACATTTAAACGAATTTTTTCGGCAATCATTTCAGCTACAGCCAAGGCCTTGTGCCCATCTTCTAGAGAGACGGTTGGTTCAGTCTGATGTAGAACTGCTTTGCCAAAGCTAGAGAGTTCTTGTTTTAGTGCATTGTTGTCTAGAACAGTTAGTTTTTTTTTAGTGATTTCGTTTTCTTCGTTCTCTCGTTGAAATTCGTAGCTGTGCGCGGTCTTATTCAAAAAGTCAGAGACATAACAAGCATTCTTCTGGTAGAATCTCATTTTACGAATGGTATCAGTTGCCACGCGACTCGCTGTTAGATTCGCAACACAACCATTGTCCAATTCAATGCGTGCATTGGCAATGTCAATGTGTGGGGTTAGAACCGATGCTCCGTTGGCAGAAACTCTTCTGACATTTGCTTTTGTGACAGCCAAGATTAAATCAATGTCATGAATCATAACGTCGAGAATTACGGAAACATCGCTGCTTCTTCCTTTGTATTGACTCAAGCGATGCGCTTCAATGTATTTGGTGTCTTTTAATACGGGAGAAACCGCTAAATAAGCGGGGTTGAAACGCTCAATGTGTCCAACTTGCGCAACTACTTGGGCTTCTTTAGCCAACTTAATTAGTCTATTGCTTTCCTCTAGAGTAGATGTAATTGGCTTTTCAATGAATACGTGTTTGAGATTGCGAATGGCATTTGAAGCGCATTGAAAATGAGAGGGAGTGCTCGATACCACATCTACCACATCTACTTCATTTATCAACGCATCTAAACTGTGACAAGGTTCGATCCCAAAGCGTTCAGCAGCTTCTTTTGCGGCTTTGATATCTGGGTCGAAAAAGTGTATAGATTGAAACAATTCCGGCAATTCCGAAAGCACTTGCATATGAATCTTTCCCAAGTAGCCCGCTCCTAATACTCCTATTTTCAGCATAAGTAATTCTCTTCTCATGCAAATGTGATTGAAATTGATGTCTACATCACTTCGTTGATTTTTACTTTTCAACACTTAAAAGCGGATGAAATAGCGGCTTACCTTGGCTGTATGATTGATGATAATTACAGACATAAGGGTCTAAGAAGAAAATTGGTGGAAGAATTACGTGAAAAAGGAATTACTGATGCACGCGTGCTAGAGGCAATAAACAAAGTTCCGAGACATGCTTTTTTAACAAGTGCTTTTGTTGAATTGGCGTATGAGAACAAAGCGCTTCCCATTGGCGCAGAACAAACCATTTCGGCGCCGTATACCGTTGCTTTTCAAAGTCAATTGTTAGATGTAGAAAAGGGAATGAAGGTCTTGGAGATAGGAACGGGTTCTGGCTATCAGACCTCTGTTCTCTGTGAAATGGGAGCAAAAGTCTATTCCATTGAACGACAAAAATTGCTTTTCGATACCTCCAAGAAAATGTTGGCGGAAATGGGCTACAAGTGTCACCTAGCATACGGAGACGGGTACAAGGGTATTCCGGCATTTGCGCCTTACGACAGAATAATCATTACTTGTGCGATACCAGTTGTTCCTGAGGAGTTGCTTATGCAAATGAAGCCCAGTGGTAAGTTGGTGATGCCTTTTGGTGAAGGAGAGAAGCAGGAGATGACCCTCATTCAGGAAGACGCGGAGGGCAACTTTAAAAATACATATTTCGGTGAATTCTCTTTCGTGCCAATGCTTGAAAAAAGAAGCAATACGAAGTCTTAATGCTATTTGATTCGAAGGGAAAAGACCTTTTCTTCAAACAGAAACCCTTCAAGTAAATCGCCTGATGCTACTGGGCCCACACCGGCTGGTGTTCCAGTGAATAGTAAGTCACCAATTTTTAGCGTAAATACTTCAGAGACATTCTCAATTAGCTTGTCAATGGAATGAATCATGTGAGAACTATTTCCTTCCTGAACAGTAACGCCGTTTTTCTTCAATGAAAAAAGTATAGGGGAAGGAAGACTTTCTGTTTCGAAGAATTTTTCGCTCACAAATGCAGATCCGTCGAAGGCTTTGGCACGTTCCCAGGGAAGTCCTTTTTTCTTCATTTCATCTTGAACATCGCGGGCGGTGAAGTCTATACCTAAAGTAACTTCATTGTAGTAACGCGGAGCGAATGCTTGTTGAATGTGTTTGCCCAATCGATTGATGCGGAAAACTAACTCTAATTCATAGTGAACATCGTTTGTGAATGCAGGTATAACAAACGGATTTCCTCTTTGTATTATAGCAGAGTCGGGCTTGCAGAAGATAACAGGATTTTCGGGCACTGCATTTCCTAATTCAGCTGCGTGTGCCGCATAGTTTCTACCAATACATAAAATTTTCATTACGGACGTGCTATAAATTCAACAATCACTTTTCGGTCACCAGGATTCTTCCCAATTGACCCAATATCTCCAGTAAATTTTGCTACACAACGACTGGGCTCACTTCCTGAGTTTACAATGAAATTTCTAACGGCTTTTGCGCGCTTTTCGGATTCCTTCCAATTTTTTTCGCTATTTCCATTCCGGTCCGAATACCCGGTAATGAAAATTCCCTTTTTTCCATTTGGTGCAAGTTTTTCAACAACATCATTCAGTTGCTGTTGCGCTGTTGTACTCAAATCAACACCCGATTTTTCGGAATAAATAACAGTGGGTTGAATGGGTACTGGAGCTGCAGTGAATTTTTGCAAACTAGATTTGTCGTTACCATTGAGCCAATGCCTGGCATTACCATCGGAAGTGTAGAGGACAATAGGTAAAAGAGAATCTTGCGACGCAGGTTCTTGTCCAAGTATGGAAAAACTTGTAACAAAAAAAAGGGTAAGCATTAAACCGCGCATATCACGTAAAATTAGCGTATCTCCACGAATCGGTGCCGCTGATTTATTCACCATTCATTCACAATACAGTTGCTTTAATCCTTGTTCATTACGCCGTTCTGCGCGCGTATGCTCTCTTTGTGAATGGCTTCAAGATATGCGGAAAGAAATGTTTCGGTGAGATTTGCCGATTTACCCCAAGCTTCGCGGCTTTCAAGAATTTCTTTCCATCGTTCCAGTTGGAATATAGTTATTCCCTCTTCCTTTTTTAAGGCACCCATCTCTCTGGCAATGTTCATTCTTTTTCCCAAGAGATCAATAATGTCGGCGTCTAACGCATCAACGCGGTCACGCAGCGTTTGAAGTTTTTGAGCGGAATTGGATGTCAGGAATGTCGAGCGATAATGCAGCAAATCGGACATCTCAGCAACCCGCGTAGGAGTGATTTGTTGTTGAGCATCACTTAGTGCATTGTCCGGATCTGGGTGACTTTCGAGCATGATTCCATTCATGCCGAGGTCAATGGCGCGCTGACTAACATCGCGCAGTAAAGTTCGGTTTCCACAAATGTGGCTGGGGTCGCAGATCAGAGGTATGCGGGGAAACTGAGTTTTGAATTCAATTGGAATCTCCCAAAGCGGTTTGTTCCGGTAGGGGAGTTTATTCGCTACAGAGAATCCTCTGTGAATTGCGCTTAAATCTGAAAGTCCAACTTTTTGAAAGCGTTCGAAAGCGCCAATCCATAAGGAAAGGTCAGGATTGATAGGATTTTTAATGAATATTGGAATATTCACTCCGCGAAGGGCCTCAGCAATTTCTTGCACTGAAAATGGATTCGTGGTCGTACGTGCACCAATCCACAGTGCATCGAAATTGTTTTCAAGACACAGTTCTACGTGCTGGGCAGTTGCTACTTCAGTAATGATTTTAACTCCGGCTTCTTCCTTGGCTTTTTTCATCCACGGAAGAGCAGCAGCTCCCATTCCTTCAAAAGAGTTGGGACTTGTGCGTGGTTTCCAGATGCCTGCACGGTAGTATGACAAAGGAATGCGTTCGTTTAATTCTCGAGCGGTATTGACCACTTGAGACTCAGACTCTGCACTGCAGGGCCCTGAGATCCAAATGAAATTATCCTTTATCGTATCCATATCTTCCTTCCATTTCATTGCGAAAGTACTTGATTCCAGGAGGCACAAGAATTATTGGGCATAAAAAAAAGGGGAAAACTCCCCTTTGTGCCCTGGACTGGACTCGAACCAGCACACCTTACGGAACCACCCCCTCAAGATGGCGTGTCTACCAATTTCACCACCAGGGCAATCAGAACAAAAAAGGGCAGTTGCCTGCCCCTTTTCTTTTCTTGTGATCCCGCTGGGACTCGAACCCAGGGCCCATACATTAAAAGTGTATTGCTCTACCAGCTGAGCTACGAGATCATCTTGCTCTAAAAGCGGGTGCAAATATACACAGATTTTTTAATTTCCTATTTTTTTTGAAATCATTTTCACGAGTGGGCAACTATTTTCTTGGTGATTTAGTCAAGACATTACTTATTTTTGTTTTTATGGAAAAGAAAATTTTGCTTTCTCTCCTTTTGTTCCTTGGAACAATTGGATTCTCCTTCGCACAGTCGGACATAACCAGTCGTCACAATGGTGATGCTTCTTGGTTGAGTTTTTTACAAAACAACATGGTGTCGGTTACTCTTGCTCCAGAGAAAGCTGCGGCCTCACCAATTTTGGAAACTAACCTGAATGCTGCGGTTCCTTCAACTCAAATGCTATTTAACGCATTAAGTTCAACTCCAGCGTTGCAACCAGACGCTATTCTAACGAAGACATATCGTTGGGGTGCCACCGATTATGTAATAACAGTTTTTTCAGCTAAGCGTCTGGAAACTTTGTACAAAAGAGAAACGATAAACAACAAAGCCAAGTAAAATGAAAAAAATAGTATTTTCCCTTTTCGTAGCGGCTTTGACCGTTTTCCAAGTTTCTGCCCAAGAGTATCCGGTGGGTACTGCGTTTATTTCTGATTGTGGTGGTTTTTTAGTAGATCCAGGGTTAAGTGCCGCTGACTACGGTCCGAACATTGTGGCAATTTCAGTAATCTGCTCAGACGGCACCTTGCCAGGTCAGGTTAACTTGGATTTTAGTTTCTTCAACTTAGGTGCTGGAGATCAGCTGGCAATCTTTAACGGAGGCGATGCATCTGCCCCGCTTATTGGAACATATACAGGAACAGATTTGAATAATATTGTCATTTCATCGAGTAATCCTTCAAACTGTTTGACAGTATTGTTTACTTCTGATGCAGATGCAAGTGTAGGAAGTTTCGGTGCAGAGATTTCATGTGGTATTCCTTGTGAACCTCCGGTAGTTGCTGTTACAACAGACCAACCAGATTTTCAGCCAACACGTCTTTGTGTTGGTGAGGTAATCACTTTCGATGCTTCCTCAACCGTATTTGCTCCCGGTTCAGTTTTAGGTAGTCACACTTGGGACTTCGATGATGGTACTACCGATGTTACTTCATGGCCTATTGTTACGCATTCGTTCTCTGAGCCTGGTGCGTACATGGTAGAGTTGATCGTGTTAGACACAAACGGTTGTGGAAACATCAACTTAATTGATGCACTTGTGCTTGTAGATACTGAGCCTTCAATAAGTATCGCAGCCGATGATTTTCAAGCTTGCTTAGGTCAGGAGATAAATTTGGCAGTTGCAATTAATCCGACTTTTTGGTCGGCATTACCGACTGCTAATTTGGGTGGTGCATTATTCATTCCAGATGATCAATCACAATGTTTCTCAGATACCTTGTTGTTCGGAGGATTCAATGCTGGTCAAACCATTCAGAGTGCAACAGATATTGAGAATTTCTTTATCAACTTTGAACACAGTTTCATGGGCGATATCGTTATCTCTTTTGAATGTCCAAACGGTCAGACGATTATTGTTCACCAACAAGGTGGAAGCGGTACATTTTTAGGTGAGCCAGTTGATGTTATGGGTTCTGCAGATCCTCCTGGGGTGGGATATGATTATTATTGGTCTCCAACGGCTACTTCAGGAACTTGGGCCGCAAATTCGGGAGGCACTTTGCCAAGTGGAACTTACAATTCTGTTCAACCTTTCGACAATTTGATTGGCTGTCCTTTAAATGGTGCATGGATAATTGAAGTTTGTGATTTGTGGGGGTCCGATGATGGATGGATTTTCGACTGGACAGTTAACTTCGATTCAACTCTTTACCCGCCTTTGGTTTCGTTCCTTCCTTCTTTTGGTTATACTTGTGATTCTATTACATGGACAGGTCCGGGAATTGTAAACACAGTTGCGAACTGCGGTGGTGCTGTATTGAATCCAACTACTCCGGGCGATTATTACATCATCGTATCAGCTTTAGACAATTTCGGGTGTACATATACCGACACCATTGGTGTAAACTATTTTGCTCCTCCAGTTCTTGATTTAGGCAATGATATTCCATATTGCTTGAATTCAGTAAACCTTACTAGTAATGTGACCGGACAGGTTCCAGGTATTAATTACGTTTATGATTGGTCTGTGGTCAGTGCAAACGGAGGAACTTTCAACGCCTCAAACATACCATTCCCAAGTTTTAGCGGAGCTTCAGGAACCTCTGAGGTTTCATTGTCGGTTCATCCAATTGATGATATTCAATGTACTGTTACAGATAACATAATGTTAATTACCCCAGAAACTCCTGGAACGGCTCCGTTTTCGACAGATTCAGTTTGTTTGAGCGAACAAATTTTCTTATCGGCGCCTTTTACAGATCCGACCTATACTTACCAATGGTTCTTGTCTGACACGATTGTGCCAAATGCTTTGGCTTCTGTATACAGTCCATGGGCGGGAGTACCCAATGAACAGTTTATGTATTCCGTTGAAATTACTGAACCGGTTTGTGGCTTCAGCTCTACAACAGATTTTGGAATTACTTCTCTTCCTTGCGACGTCTTTCTTCCAAATATCGTTCTACTCAACGGCACGGCTGAAAATCAAACCCTGAACTTTGACGAAGCGCTTTTCTATTATGCAAACGCTTCCCTAGAAGTGTTTAATAGATGGGGTGAATTAGTTTATGAGAGTACCGATTACAAAAACGACTGGTCGCCAACCGAACTAAGTGATGGTGTTTTTTACTACATCTTGAAGGTCACAACACCAACAGGAAAAGTAGAGGACTATACAGGATACTTCCATTTAATGAGAAATTAAAAGTTCTGAAATACTGAAATAAGGGGCGAACTTCGCCCCTTTTGTTTTAGCTATGTCATTACAAGAAAGTTTATCATACATTGGAAATCTTACGGAGCTCTTGAGAATAGAGCAGCGAGAAGATTGGTTGCGCTTTCAAAAGCAATTACAAGAGCAGCCTGTAAATGCGCGAATAAAAGAAGGACTTACTTGGTTCCCTTTGAAGATAGTTGAAGATGGATTCGGTTTTGGCTCCTATCCATATTTAGTAGTTGAAAAAACCAATGGACCAGCTAAGCATTCCTTTCAATCTGGTCAGCCCGTTGAATTGTTTTCCAACCATGAAAATCATCAAGGAGAATCAATTAAAGGAACGATAGCTTTCGTTGACCAGTCACGAATGAAAATTCAATTTAGAGTAGATGAATTACCCGATTGGACTGACGATGGGAAAATAGGATTGAATGTTTCTTTCGATGAGAAATCGTACAAGGAAATGTTCGCCGCTTTGAATAATGTTATAAACGCGAATAACAATAGACTAGCTGAAATTCGCGACGCCATTACTTCAGAGGAGAAACGACTTTCTGAAATTGAATATTCTGGCTCCTCTGGAAATTTGAACGACTCTCAGAATGAAGCTGCGCGCGGAGTTGTGAATGATTTAGTTGTGAGCGTTGTTCATGGTCCTCCTGGAACTGGAAAAACAACAACGCTTATTCATGCCATGGAAGAGTTGGCCAAGTTGAAGAAAAAGGTATTGTGTTGTGCGCCGAGCAATGCAGCGGTAGATCATTTGGTGGAAGGGTTAGGCGAGAAGGGATTGAGAGTTTTGCGATTGGGTAATCCAGCTAAAGTGCATTCCAAGGCAAATGCATTTACAGTTGATGTGAAGTTGGTGGAAGACAAAGATTATTCGCGCGTGCGTGAATGGAAAAGAAGAGCGAAAGAATTGCGCTCGCTGGGAAGTAAGTACAAACGTTCGTTTGGCAGAGAAGAAGCGGAGCAGCGCAAATTAATTTTCAAGGAAGCAAAAGAAATGATGCGCGAGGCGCGCGAAACGGAATTGTTTTTATTGGATAGACTCATTGCACAAGCCGATGTGATTTGCACCACGCTTGTAGGATCTGCGAACGATATGCTTCGCGATCGCGTGTTCGATGTTGTTGTGATCGACGAAGCAGGACAGGCCTTAGAACCAGCCTGTTGGATTCCGATAGCGAAAGGTAACAAATTGGTGTTAGCGGGAGACCACTTGCAACTTCCCCCAACTATTTTTTCGAATGAAGCTGCGCAGAAGGGATTGGCTATCTCGCTCATGGAGAGAACTGCACGTATTGAAAGAGGCGTGCACTTTCTGAATGTGCAATACCGCATGAACGAAAAAATTGCGGCTTTCAGCAACAAGCATTTCTATAAAGGAAAACTCACCGCAGATTTATCGGTAGCGCATCGTTTGCTAGAGGGAGATTTGAATCCGATTCTATTCATTGATACTGCTGGAACGGGATACAACGAAGAAGCAGGGGCAGAGGGTAATTCGCGCATGAACAAAGGCGAAGCTGAATTGGCCATAAAATTGTATTCGATGTTGAAAGAGCAGACGCAAAAGGTTTTTTCATGTGCCTTAATTTCACCGTATCGCGCGCAAATTGAATTGTTGGAGCGTGTTTTCAAAGATGAGGAGGTGACGATTAATACGGTGGATTCGTTTCAAGGACAGGAGGCCGATGTGGTTATTATTTCTTTGGTGCGAAGCAACGACGAGAATGAAATTGGATTTTTAAAAGACTATCGAAGGATGAATGTTGCGCTTACTCGCGCGAAGAGGAAGTTGATAGTTATTGGAGATAGCGCAACAATAGGTGGCGATTCGTTTTATCAAGAATTGCTTCAGTTTTTTGAAACACAAGAGTCTTACGAAAGCGCATGGATATACATGAGTTAGATTTCAAAAAAAATATTATTTTTCCAATATGAAAAAATCGAATTTACTTTTTGCTGTATTGATGATGATGGTCTTGGTTTCTTGCGATCGTTGCAAGGATGATCCGAATTCATTGGACGTTCCAACTGTCTTCATTAAAATTGTCACAGACTCAACGCAAGAGCGATTGAATAATTTAGGATTGCCTTCAACGGTGCCCGCAGGACACGCTGCGTTAAGTCCTTTATTTCATAAGATTTCTGCACACTACATTGAATTCACACCCAACATGTACACCGCATTAGGTGCTGGAGAGGTGGTTTATCATGCAGCTGAAACAACAGCAGGTGGCGCCAATGCCATTGATTTTGCTCAAGCAAGAATTGCAGCGCCGGGAGAGATTTTCTTGGCTGTACCAATAAGTTCATTCACTCCGGGTACTTATGAATATGTGCGAGCTTCATTGTTGTATCAGAATTACGATGTGAATTTGTTGGCGAACGGTTTTAACCTAACTGGACGTGTTGCGAGTTTCGTTGGTTTCAATACGTACATATCAGATTACTTAATTAATACGCAAAATGTTGCTGTGAACAACGATGTGCTTCAGGGATATTGGGGGTTTGAAACGAGTGTCTTCGGAACGCCTTACGTCACTTCCGGACAAGCACCTCCGGGTGCCACCACGGTTCCGAATCCATTGTTTGCAACCTCTCCCATTCCTCAGGGTAGCTGCGTTGTAACAGGAGGATTTGCATCACCTTTGGTCATTACAGGAAACGAAACGGAAGATATTTATGTCACTTTATCCCTTTCGACCAACAAAAGCTTTGAATGGATAGATAGCAATTCAGATGGAAAGTGGGAGCCAAGCGCAGGTGAATCTGTCGTAGACATGGGTTTACGCGGAATGGTTCCGAGTTGGTATTAGTTCTTTGAAGATAAATTCCGAAACGGTAACAACACCAAGAAAAACAACAATGCTCCTAGACACTCGAGCGTAATTAAGTAATACGGATAGGGACCGAAGAAATCCATAGCACTGCCGCCTTCAGGCTTGTGCATGAGGTATCCGTAATTGCTGCCGATAATTTTATTCACTGAAAAGGCTAGCGCGAAATACACTTGCGATGCAATGACCACGCGTAACCAAGAGCCTTTTTCCGGATACAACTTCATTCCGAAAACCAAGAACGAAGTAGCTATGATCAAACCAGCATGTCCGATAAAGAAAGAGACATAGGGTACTTCAGGAAAACTTCCGTAAAAGTCAGGCGTAATTAATCCATTCAACGTACCTGTCATAACCCAACACCAAGCAATTTCAGCCATGCCACGACGCTTCAGAATTAAAGCTAAAGCGGCGATGATGTTAGCGAGGTTGCACAATTCCAGAGGAAGATCATGACGAGCTTCCCACAAACCTGTTTGATAACGATACGTCTGATAAACGACCATGTTCGTCAATAATAAGACGCCGAAAAACCAACGCAGAACCTTTTGCGACTTTGCATATTTCCTTCCAACCCAAACAAAAAAAAGTGAGAGAAAAATCGTTAAACCAATAATAAAAAAGTGTTCGTTGGTGAACAGTTGGAATTTCATGAAGAACGGTATTTTTCAGTTTCGCTTTCTAACATAGATCTATAACTCATGTAACGCGATTCTGCAATCTCACCTTCACTCAATGCCTCTAGAACAGCGCATTTCGGTTCGTTAATGTGCTTGCAATTGTTGAACTTGCATGCAGGTAATAATTCTAAAAATTCAGGAAAATAATTCGCCAACATTTCCTCTTCGAAATCCACTAATCCAAATCCTTTAATTCCTGGAGTGTCAATTAAAAACGATGTGTCACTCAATGGAAATATTTCTGCAAACGTAGTGGTGTGTTGTCCTTTCCCGCTCCAGTCGCTTATTTCACCAATTCGAATATCTTCGTTGTTTGAGATTTTACTCACGAGAGAAGACTTCCCAACACCGCTGTGTCCCGAAAATAAAAATGTTCCAGTCTCAATGAGTTCTTTCAATTCTTGAAGACCTTGCCCCGTTTCAATACTCGTGAACAACAACTCGTATCCAATGCTTTTATAAATTGAGGCCAAGTCAATCGCTTTCTCTTTTTCTTCATCTGAAAAAATATCCCACTTATGAAAAACAAGCGTAACAGGAATACGATAAGCTTCTGCCGTTACAAGAAAACGATCGATAAATCCAGGAGTGGTTTGCGGACGATCAACAGTAATAAGCAAGAAAGCACGCGTAATATTCGCTGCAATGATTTGAGCCTCTTTCGAGAGATTCACCGATTTTCGAATGATATAATTGGTCCGGTCATGAATGCGATGAATGCTGCCGTTTCCGTCGCTGTCTATTTCAACATCAACATAATCACCAGCGGCAATGGGGTTAGTCGTACGTAGGCCTTGCAGTCGAATTTTTCCGCGAAGTGAGCACACCACAACATTTCCGTCAATTAAAACGTCGTAGAATTTTCCTGTTGTTTTTAATACCAAACCTTTTTTCACTTGTCTAAGGTAATACCTTTATATATTTGCCCCGTTCTCAAAGGGGTGCCATTGTGCAAAAAAATGGCTGAGATTAAACCCTTCTTGTTCTGAAGCAAGAGGAACCTAGGCGGGTAATGCCGCCAAGGAAAAGGATGAACAACGCGCACTTCAGCCCCTTTTGTGTGCATAAAAAAAAATTATGTCAAAGAAAATTGTGTTCTTCGTTATTGCTTTATTAGCAACAAGTTTTTCATTTGCTCAAGAAAACAGAGATACCACCAACTTGCCAATATTTGTATTGGAGCCCGTGAGTATTCGAGACGTTTGGTCTGCCAATAAAACAGCTCCATTCGCTGTAACGGATATCAAGCCAAAGGATATTCAAAGTATTAATAACGGAGTTGATCTTCCATTCTTGTTGCGTTTTACCCCTTCACTTACCGTAACATCTGATGCTGGAAATGGAATTGGCTATACCGGTCTTTGGATTCGTGGAAGTGACCCAACGCGTGTAAATGTTTCAATAAATGGGGTGCCATTAAACGACCCTGAAAGTCAGCAAGTCTTTTGGGTGAATACTCCTGACTTGGCTTCTTCAACATCAAACATTCAAATTCAACGAGGAATTGGCACCTCGGTGAACGGTACAGGATCGTTCGGCGGTAGTATTCATTTGGATACTGACACGGACTTAGAAAGGAATTTTCTTCGAGTAAATACAGGAGGGGGTTCTTTCGGGAGTGCCAAGTTAATGGTTGAAATTGGAAATAAAGTGAGACCCAATTTCGAATACAATGCAAGAGTAAGCCGTATTCAATCGAACGGTTATATTGATCGTGCTGAGACTAGTTTACTCTCTTATTTCACCAAAGGTAAATTCACATTGGAAAACGAGAATAATCGTTCGAAAGAACTCACATTTTTTGTTTTTGGTGGACAAGAAAAAACATATCAAGCTTGGAACGGCACGCCGTATGAAAAGCTTTTTGGTACAGCGGAAGATATTATAGCCTTTGCAGGTCGCAATGGTTTGTCAGAAACCGCAACAAATAATTTGTTGAACTCAGGAAGAACATACAACGCATATACCTATGAGAATGAGATTGACAATTACACTCAGCACCATGCTCAGGCGCATTATTTTTCATCGAAAAGAAAGAATGGGACCGTACGCGAGTTTAGAACAGCTTTCCACTACACGCATGGTCAAGGATATTTCGAGCAATTTAAAGTAGATCAAGATTTAGCAAGCTATAACATGTCTCCGCAAATCTTGAATGGCGATACAATTTCAAGCGCAGATTTGGTTAGAAGAAGATGGTTGAACAATAACTTTTACGGAATAACTAGCTCGTACGTTGTTAAAGGAACAAATTTTACAAGTATATCGGGTATGGGTGCTAATCATTACAGTGGTCAGCATTATGGAAGAGTTATAGCAATTGGCAATCCTTTGGTATTTGATGTAGATCATGAGTATTACTATGGTCAATCGGACAAATATGACGCTAACGTATTTTCGAAGCTGGAATGGGCTGTCGTTCCAAGAAAGTTAATTGTGAACGCAGATTTACAAGCAAGACATGTATCATACATTACTCAAGGAACAGACAATGATCAGAGAGTATATGATGTAGATATGTCTACGAATTTCATAAATCCAAAAGTAGGCTTGCGCTATTTTGCCAGCAATTTTGTTTCGGTTTATGCGTCAGTTGCGCATTCAGGAAAAGAGCCAAATAGAAACGACTTTGTAGATGCGCCATTTGGCCAAACTCCGAAGAATGAATACATGACAGATATTGAGGCAGGACTTCACTTTGCAAATGATAAGTTACTCACATTCGACGTTAATCTGTATTCCATGAATTACAGCAATCAACTTGTTTTGACGGGTGCCCTGAATGATGTAGGAGCTCCACTCAGAACTAACGTAGCTCGGTCATTCAGAAGAGGAATAGAATTAAGTTCTTCGGCATATGTCAAACAGAGATTACGAGTAGGAGCGAACTTAACATTGAGTGAGAACAAGATTATCGATTTTCAAGAGCGCATCTTCAACTACGATACATTTGCTGAAGAGGTGATTTCGCGCGGAACAACCAACATCGCTTTCAGTCCGAATATCATAGCAGGATTAACTGCAGAGTATCAAGTATTTCCGCACGGATGGCGGGTTACGGAGAAACCGGTTCGAAAGCAGTTGTATCTGTTGTTCAATGAGAAATTCGTAGGGAAACAGCACTTGGACAACACCGGAAGCAACACCGCTGTTATAACAGCTTTTGCGGTCTCAGATTTCGGAATTCAATGGGATTCGAAATACGGTTCGAAGCCTTCCGTGAAGATCACTTTTTGGGTGAACAACGCTTTCAATAGAATGTACTCAAGTAACGGCTATGCCTTTTCGTACATATACGGAAGCACAGTCACAGAGCGCTTTTATTATCCGCAAGCGGGAAGAAACTACATGTTGAATCTCGCTTTCGAAATAAATTAACGTATCGTTACAGAAGAATTTTTTCCATCCATACTCACGGTCACATGCTCCTTGAGTGTGGTGGATAATTTCAATCCAACGAAATCTGCTTTGATTGGAAATCTGCGGTGCTTTCTTTCTACCAAAACTGCTGTGGTTAATCGATGAATTTCTTTCGATGCAAGAAATGAGGCTGCATGCATGAGTGTTTGTCCCGAATTGAATACGTCGTCAATTAAAACAACGCATTTATTCTTCAAGGCGAGCGAAGATGAGAGTTGAACACTTCCTATCGGATTCTCTTTTGCTAATTGAATGCTAGTTATTTCGCAAGGGATAGAGACAATTTCAGACACTAATTCATACAATCTCTTAGATACTGCAGCACCATTATCTTCAATGCCAATGAATACAATGTTTTTTTCGCTGTAATGACGCTCGGCAATTTCGTATGCCATGCGCGTGAGCTTTTGCTCTATTTCTTCTGCGTTGAGTAGTTCGGAATTCTGCATGCGCTTAACTCTAAAAAATTGGTTAATTGACGGTTGGGCTTTATGGAGTAAAATCGCGCGGGCACGCTATCTTGAGCACTTGAAATCAAGCAATAAAATGTGAGCCCAACTAAAAAGCATATACTTTTCATTTCCTAAAAGCTAACTCCAAAGGTAATTTAGGGCTAAAAAAAATTGAGCAATGTTAAAAACTAAATTTGAGGTTTATTTCTTTCTTGTTTCCAACAAGAGCATTCCGCTTAATGCGAAAAGAATAATTGAAAAAAGCAGATGCAAGGGCTGAAGCACAAGAGGCAGGCCTAAATATGCAAGTCCAACACCAAAGAGTATTTCGATACCAATGAAACAGAACAACAATAGAAATTTTGTTGGCTTGACAGGAAGTCTCTTGTATTGAAAGAACATCATGGTCGTAAGAATTACAATAAGTATTGAAAAGCTACGATGAATTTTAAATCCAATTGGTAGATTCTCCACGATGATATTTCTACCTATACCATTTTCAATAAGTAAATCAACCGATTCTCTTACTTGTGTGCCTAGTAAAAGTTGAACTAAGTGTATTAAAAAGAAAAAAGAAAGTGCTTTGCGAAGTGTTGACGGAATGGTATAGTCTACATTTTCATTTGTTCTTCGGATGAGAAACAAGAGGCTTAACAAAATGCCCAAAGATCCAATCATGTGCAAGGTTATGGTGGAAGTATTGAGATTTTTATCTACGACCATTTTACCTAACCAGGCTTCGAAAAGAATCATCACTATTGCAAAAATCGAATAGATAATGGGCCAATAATCTTTAGACTTTCTGCAGTATATCAGAGCTAAAAAGCTCATGACCAAAATAGGTAATCCAAGTAATCCAGTTAGAAGTCGATTGATATACTCTGTCCATGTGTGGAAGGCATTGAATTCTGCATATTGGTGCTTGGGATAAACCTGTAAAGCAGCTTCACTTCCGATATTCGTTTTCCAAAATTCTGAGCTGTAATTGAAACTTTGTTCGGCTATCCAAAGTGTATCGTGATAGATAACCATTTGCCCTTTGGAGTATAATCTTCCCTCTTGTAGTTCAACAGTAGAAATATCTGTAGGAGGAATGAAATAACCAAAGCATTTCGGCCAATCTGGGCAGCCCATGCCGCTGCCAGTAATTCGAACAAAACTGCCGGCAAGAATAATTAAAAACATGCAGATAAGGCCAATCTTGCCTGCTGTGTTCAGTCTTTTTTTAGTTTTCTGGAGGGACGACATTATGAGGCTTTGTGCGAAATTATTTCAGCCTTCACTACGTGGTATTGACCATCGGCAATGGTATTAACGATATTTGTCATGTCTGACTCTTTAACAACATTGGGGTCGTATTCAACCTTTACCACATTAACTTCTCTATCTTCAACAAAGTCAAGAGAGGTTGTAACAACTCCATTTAATGCCTGAAGTTCTTTTTGAATTTTTCCACCACAACCATGAGCACATGTCATTCCGCTAATGGAAAGAATAGCTTCGGTTTTATTTGTACCGTCTACAACAGTGTTAGTTGTTGCGGCTGGGGTTGTTTCAGCGTTCGGCGTGGCGTTTCCGCAGGCAAAGAATGATAATGCAAGAAGGAGATACAATAGATTTTTCATGGTGCGAAGATTAAAAAAAAGGACTTTAACAAGTCCTTTTTTTATTCATTATTAAAGTGATTTTCTAATTAGGTTCAGCGCTCCACCAGCTTTGAACCATTCAATTTGTTGGTCGTTGTAGGTGTGGTTGGCAAGTATGTTTTCTTTCGAACCATCTTCATGAACCAACTCCAATGTCAATGGCTTTCCAGGAGTGAAACTGGTTAAGTCTACGAAATTGATTTTATCGTTCTCTTGAATTTTATCGTAGTCGGCTTCATTTGCAAAAGTGAGTGCCAACATACCTTGTTTCTTCAAGTTTGTTTCGTGAATACGAGCAAAGCTCTTCACCAATATAGCTCGAACACCCAAGTGACGTGGTTGCATTGCCGCGTGTTCACGTGAAGAACCTTCACCATAATTGTGATCTCCTACAACAAGAGAAGGAACACCTGCAGCTTTGTATGCGCGTTGCACTGTTGGTACTTCAGCATATTCTCCAGTGATTTGATTCTTTACTTTGTTTTGTTCTCCATTGAAGAAGTTTGTCGCTCCTATTAACGTGTTATTCGCAATGTTGTCTAGGTGACCTCGGAAACGCAACCACTGTCCTGCCATAGAGATATGGTCAGTTGTACATTTACCTTTTGCTTTTATCAATACACGAGCATTCTCAATGTTCTTGCCGTCCCAATCAGAGAACGGGGCCAACAATTGAAGGCGCTCACTGTCCGCTGCGACAGCAATTTCAATTGTACTTCCGTCTTCTGCAGGAGCTTGATATCCTGCGTCTTTCACTTCAAAACCAAGTGGTGGTAATTCGAATCCAGTAGGAGCATCGAACATTACTGACTCACCTTTCGAATTCGTTAATGAGTCGGTAAGAGGATTGAACGTTAAGTCTCCAGCTATTGCTAAAGCGGTGGTTATTTCCGGAGAAGCCACGAAAGCAAGGGTGTTTGGATTTCCGTCTTGACGAGCAGAAAAGTTTCTGTTGAATGAATGGACGATTGTGTTGCGTTCTTTCTTTTCAGCACCTGCTCTTGCCCACATACCAATACACGGTCCGCAAGCGTTTGCGAATACTTTCGCACCGATTTTTGAGAAAGTATCAATGAAACCGTCACGTTCGATGGTGTAGCGAACTTTCTCTGAACCAGGCGTAATACTGAATTCGGCTTTTGGTTCCATTCCTTTTTCTGCCGCTTGCTTTGCTAACGATGCCGCACGTGAAATATCTTCATAAGAACTGTTGGTACATGAACCAATAAGTCCAGCTTCTACTTTAATTGGCCAATCGTTTGCGGCAGCCGCTTCTTTCATTTTCGAGATTGGTGTTGCCAAATCAGGAGTGAAAGGACCGTTGATATATGGTTCTAATTCATCGAGGTTTATTTCAATCACTTGATCGAAATACATTTCAGGGTTAGCGTATACCTCGGCATCTCCGGTTAAGTGCTCACGAATGTTGTTCGCAAGATCTGCAACTTCTGGACGGCCTGTAGAACGCAAGTATTTCTCCATGCTGTCATCGTAACCGAAGGTTGAAGTGGTTGCTCCAATTTCAGCACCCATGTTACAAATGGTTCCTTTTCCTGTACAAGAGAGCGAAGTTGCTCCTTCACCAAAATATTCTACAATACAACCGGTTCCTCCTTTAACGGTAAGGATTCCAGCTACTTTTAAAATAACATCTTTCGCTGAGCACCATCCGCTTAATTTTCCAGTTAATTTAATACCTATCAATTTCGGGAACTTTAACTCCCAAGCCATTCCTGCCATGACGTCCATGGCATCTGCACCACCAACACCAATAGCAATCATGCCCAATCCACCTGCGTTTACAGTGTGAGAATCGGTTCCAATCATTAACCCACCTGGGAACGCATAGTTTTCAAGAACCACTTGGTGAATGATACCTGCACCTGGCTTCCAAAAACCAATTCCGTATTTATTTGAAATTGTAGAAAGAAAATTGAATACTTCGTTGTTTTTAACTAACGAATCGCTCAAATCTGTTGAAGAACCTACACGAGCTTGTATCAAATGGTCACAGTGAACAGTAGAAGGAACAGCTACTTTTTTTCTACCGGCTTGCATGAATTGGAGCAAGGCCATTTGTGCAGTAGCGTCTTGCATTGCAACGCGGTCTGGAGCGAAATCTACATATGAACTTCCTCGCTCGAAAGCCACGTCAGTTGCGCCTTCCCAAAGATGTGAGTAAAGAATTTTTTCACTTAATGCTAGAGGTTTTCCTACTACTTTTCTTGCATTTTCCACTCTCTCAGCAAGTCTGCTGTAGTGGTTTTTAATCATGTCTAGGTCGAATACTTGACTCATTATATGTAGATTTTTACGCTGCAAAAATAGTTAGGAATAGAGCGAATTACAACCCTACTTTTGTTTTATGCTCCGCGTTTTATCGACAGCCTTCAAAGAAAACATTCAAACTGCGGTTGGTTCGGTCCGAAGCCAGAAGCTACGGGCTGCTTTAACAGTATCAATTATTGCAATTGGGATTACCGCTTTAGTGGGAATGATTACTGCTGTGAAGTGCATTGAGCGGAAGTTGAGTGAAGAGTTTTCGAGGTTGGGGTCAAACACTTTTTCCATTCGTTCGGGTAATAATGCCCGCCAAGGAATGCGAAGAGGTCAGAGTAGCAAGCAAGTTGAAATTATTTCATACGACGAAGCCAAGAAGTTTCAAGAGTTATTCAAAGAAGATGCAACAGTCTCTTTGAGCGTGTTCGCTACGGCAACTGCCACAGTTTCAAGAAACGGATTAAAGACTAATCCAAATGTTACAGTTTTGGGTTGTGATGAAAACTATTTCGATCTCTCCTCTTATGTTTTAAGCGATGGACGAAACTTCTCTTCTTTTGAATTGAAAGGCGGTTCTAATGTTATGGTATGTGGTGCCGATATTGCCAAGGAGTTGTTCAAAGGTGGTGTTTCTCCGATAGGGCAGACGGTAGATGTGGGCGGAAGGTCATACGTGATTGTTGGAGTATTAAAGGCGAAAGGGAATACGTTTGGTTTCGCCGGTGATAATCAATGCTTGATTCCCCTGACCAATGTTCGCAAAACTTTCGGAGATGAAAATTCCGAGTATCAAATTAGTGTTGCAGTGAAAACGGCAAGACAATTAGAGTCGGCAACTCAAAGTGCTGTTGAGGCAATGCGCGTTGCGCGTGCAGATGGTCCAGGCGAAGACAACTCGTTTGAAGTGAATATGAGTAATGGTCTCGTTGAACAGCTAATGGGATTGATTTCAGGAATTACTCTTGGTGGAATTTGTATTGGAATTATTACGCTCATTAGCGCGGGTATTGGGCTTATGAATATCATGCTTGTTTCGGTAACTGAACGTACCCGAGAAATAGGAGTTCGAAAGTCAATTGGAGCAAGCGCAAAAATTATTCGTCAACAGTTTTTAATTGAAGCTGTCTTAATTGGTCAAATTGGTGGTTTAATTGGAATAGTTTTAGGAGTTTTAGTTGGGAATGTGGTGTCTGTGGTTATTGGAGTGGGATTCACTATTCCTTGGATGTGGCTTCTTCTAGGGGCAACAATTTCCTTTATAGTTTCGGTGGCTTCCGGATATTATCCAGCGAAAAAAGCATCAAAGCTTGATCCAATAGAGGCACTTCGATACGAATAAAAAAAGGCCACCCGAGGATGGCCTTTTCATTGCAGAAAGAAAATATTTATTTCTTAACTACGAGAGTTTTAGTAAACATTCTAGCTCCACCGATTACAAGTGAAACTTCGTAGTTACCAGCATTCAAACCAGCAACATTCAATTCGAAGTTGTTCATTCCTGGAGTGTATTTACCCAAGTTCTTGAACTCGATTAATTTACCAGTGATGTCACGTACTTCGTAAGCAACGTTTGCAGCCGAAGTTAACTCGAAATTAACGCGAGTTGAATTTACAGCTGGGTTTGGAGCGAATTGGAAGAAAGTTAAGTTGTCAGAGTTAATTTCATCAACCGAAACACGCTCAGAGAGAATCAATCGAACAGCAGGTGAAAAGCTCTGACTTCCGAACCATACGAATTCGCCACTTCCAGCCATCTCATATACCGCCGTTGAGTTGTCAGTATCGCTGTTATCTTCAGCAGCAACGGTTAATTCTAATGCGCTTGTGTTTTCATTTAATACACCGTTGAAGTATACAGTACCCGGCTGAAGGTCAACAGGAGCGTCAAATGGGAAATATTGATATCCATTGTCGATCCATCCTGCATTTAGGGTGTAATCTTGTGATGCAAGAACGGCTGCGTCGTTTGGACTTCCTTCAAATAAAACAGCAGAATATTCAACGTCTGCATCGGAGGTAGGACCAAAAACCACTGTTAAACCGTAGGCCATTGAACCTGCATTTGGACAAGTGTAGAATGCGCCGTATCCAGTTGGGTCAAATTCACCTGGGCTAGAATCGCTGTCACGTGGAGTTAATTCGATATCGAGGTTGGCTTCGTCCTCATGGCCGTATTCATCTGAAGAATATACAATGATTTTATCTTTCGCGTTGTTTGCGGAAGTTTCATCTGTTGCGTCGAGGCTTGTGATACTAGCACGGATAGTATATGTACCTTCAGCAGTTGGTTCCCATCCGGTTTGAATGTACAAAGTATCGCTCAAGAAAGAAGGACATTCTGCGGTATTACCGAACGCTTCCATGGTGAAAGGAGCTGAAACTGCGTTACCTACTACCGTTCCAGTACCGTCAAGGATGTCTACGTTAATTGATGTGTTTGTTTGATCAGCGCTTCCGTTGTTGCGGTAAATTACACCCACTAAAAGACCTCCATCAGCAGCGTATGTGCGTTGCTCGAAAGGAGTTACGCGGTATTCCCAAATGTTGAATACATCTCCGTTCGTTACTTGAAGGATTTCTAGATCGTTGACAACAGAGTTGTCGAAAATTTCAATGTCATCGATTCCCCAGAAGTAGTGGCTGTAACCCGCCGCAGCTGCAGTGTTATAACCCCAACGAACCAATACATTGGATTGTCCTGCAGCAGCACATGAGATGTCAACACGTGTATTCAATGGATTAGCAGAAAGTGAGTTTGCACTTGGAGTGAAGCTGCCATTTGCAGGGAATACCACCCAGTTGTTTCCACCGTCTGTAGAAACTTCTAACGTCAAAGGAGACGCAGAGAAGCAGCAATAACGGAAGTACTGAGACCATTCAACAATAACAGAAGTCATTGCGCTGCAATCTATACTCGGGGTAGAAAGGCTTCCTGTAACATCTTCAACTCCGTTGGAAACCGGGGTATTGTATAAATCGCAATCAAAAATCACCCATCCGTTCGCGGCAGTCGGAGATGCAAGAGCTGGAAGGGAAGAGGAGAACTCACCTGCAGGTGAGCTTGCGTTGGCTACCATCCAAATTGTACCTGCTGGGCTGCTGTCTTCAGGAGTCATATCTCCAAAACCAGACGAGAAATCTTGGCTGTAGACAACAACGCGATCGGTTGAGTTTGTGGGATAAGTTGTGCTAGCGTGTGCAGAACGTTCCAATTCGGTGTTTGAGGGCGCTTTTGGAGCAGCTTTAATGTCGGTCATCGGTGTTACTTGAGCCGATGAGGAAATAGCTAAACCTATAGCACCGCAAAGAGTAAAAAGTTTTTTCATCTTAACAGGTTTAATTTTAGGATGGGAAGGTAAGAAATCTTTCAATATGCAAATCTCTTGGTTAAAAAAAAAAGTCCCGCAAATGCGGGACTTTTTCCTTTCAAGGAAAGTAGCGAATTATTTCACCATCATTTCTTTAGTCAAGCTTGAAGAACCTGCGGTGATCGTGTATGTATAAACACCTGCACCGAAAGCTTCAGTATTCAAGGTGATCATGTTTTTACCAGCTGGTTTAACACCTTCGTTAGATAAAGCTACAATACGTCCAGTCATGTCACGAACAGTTAAAGTAACGCGCTCGTTGCTTGGAAGGCTGTAAACAATGGTAGTGTTTCCGTTAGATGGGTTAGGCATGTTCTGACCTAATTCGAACGAGTTAGTTCCGTTAACAGAAGCAACAGAAGCAGTTTCATCTGAATTCAAACGAACCATTGGAACAGAACCAGTAGCGCCCCATGAAGTACCGTCGTACAACCAAGAAACCACCCATTCATTGCTTCCTGATACAGGAATGCGAGTTCCTGAAACACAAGAAACAACAGCAAGGTAAACATTGTCAGCGTTTAATGTAACCGGAGAAGAGAAAGGAAGAGTTACAAAAGTGTTTTCACCTACGCTATTGAATTCGTTTCCTGTGAAGATGTACTCCAAAGTTTCAACTCCAATATCAGTGAAGATAGGATCTCCTGCAGCGTCGAAACCTTCCCAAAGGTAGATTCTACCGATGATTGGGTCGCCGGCAGCTGATCCAGCTCCAATGGCAACATCAATACCACCGAATTGGTCGTCAGCGTAAATATCAAACAAGTTACCTACTTCAAAGTCTGAATCTGGTCCCATGAATGCTTGTGCAGCATCAGCATCGCGACCGTAGGTGAATTGAGTAATTTCTATAGAAGCGGTTCCTGTGTTGTTTGAAGCAACATCGTCGCCAGTAGCTGAAGTCGTTGTACCGGTGATTTGAACAGTTCCAACAGCACTTGGAGTCCAAGTTGTTGCAACTGAAATGGTATCCTTGTCAAGTGAAAGGAAGTTTGCAGAGGTTTGATCCGCTGCGAAAGGAGAACCAGCAACAGGAGTTCCGTTGAAAGTAACTTCGTAGTTCATGGTAGCATCAACCTGATTGTTAGTACCTCCGTTGAAGATTACAGATGTAGCGTGAACGGGGCTAACTTGAGTAACCGGAACTCGGTTGTAATCCCAGAATCCTAAACCGAAGTTCGCTTGATTCCAGTCTCCAACTTTTGTCTTTACAACACGAATGTCATTAGCAGGAAGTTCACCCACAACTACGTTGTCAACTGCGAATCCAGATGCCCAAGAACCAGCGTCGGTCCATTGGAAACGAATGATTACGGTTGAAGAGCTAATGCTGTACAAAGGAACAATAATTGACTGCCAATAGTCTTGATCTAATGGAAATACATCAATGTTTGCTCCTGTTTCGTCAACACCGATTGGAACGATATTGAAAGTGGTTCCACCATCGGTAGAAACTTGAAGCGTAGCATCACCACCACCGAAATTTCCATCGTGGAAAATATCGAAAGAAATAGCAATGTTAGAAGCTGCTGAGAAATCTAAAGTAGGAGATTGAAGGTATACATCATCCATTGCACAGTCGCATGGTGTGTTATCATCATTTGCACCGGCAAATTTGTTTCCAGTACCTACTTGAGGAACTGGCCAGTAGCCACCACCATTAGCAGTTGTGCTGTTGTGCGTTTTGAAAGCATTACCCATAGATTGGTCTGCTTGAACAACTTGGTTTGTAGACCATCCAGCAGGTAAACCCGCAGGTAAAGTTCCAGAAACTCCTTGGAAGTCTTCGGTAAGAAGTACTACACGGTTACTCCAGTCGATAGATGGAGCCATTTCTTGACGAATGCTAGCTCTTGGGGAAATTTCGCTTCTTGTGAAAGTTCTGCGAGCAGGTGATTGTTGCACTGACCATTGAGCGAATGATACACTCGCTACTGCTGTGAACAAACCTAATAAGTAGATTTTCTTCATTTGATTAAATTTAAGTTAACTTTTGCGGTTACGAATATAATGAAATTCTTGGTGAACTCTCCAACGAAATTCAAGGGTAATTTACATTTCCGCCTTATTTTTTTCAACGCGTTGCGCCACGCGAATGCTTATTTCGTATAGTAACAACAAGGGCAAAGAAACAAGCATTTGACTTGTAACGTCTGGTGGGGTAATGATTGCACTTACGATCAGATTAACCACAAAAGCGTGCCTTCTGTACTTCTTCAGAAATTCAGAAGTAACCAATCCGATTTTCGCCAAAAAATAAATGACAACGGGCATTTGAAATACCAAACCTGTTCCCAGTATTAACGACGAGCAAAGCTTGAGGTAGGAAAGGATGGTTGCATTCACCTCAACATCTGCAAAGGCAAAGTTTCCAAGAAACTGAATAGACAGTGGGGTCAAAACGTAATAGCCAAAGAGAATTCCTAAAAAGAAAAGAAGCGAGACGTAAAATCCAATGCCTCGGACCGATTTTAATTCGGATTTCCGGAGACCGGGTTTGATAAATGCCCACAGTTGATAAAAAATTGCTGGAAATGCGAGGATTACTCCTCCAATTAATACCACAGTCATGTATGCAGAAAAATTTCCGCCCATGGTGGTGCTTTGTAACGTGAAATTAGCGTCTGAAAAACAGAGCTGTTCCTCTAATCCAAGGTTGTGACCAAGCCAACAGAAGAAGCGATAGGTAGGGAAGTCGGCTCTTCTGGGAGCCATAATAATGTTCTCAATGATGAAGGTGTCAAAGATGAATACAACCACAACCCCCGCAACGGCAAATAGAACTGCACGGAATAACCTTTTGCGTAACTCTTCCAAATGCTCAAGGAAACTCATGTTTTTTTCTTCCGCCATACTACCTAATTAATTCCTGCGCTCAGTAAATCATGCAAATGTATTATCCCGCAATATTTTCCCTCCTCATTAATAACAAGTAATTGACTAATCTTGTTACTTTCCATCAATTGAAAACCTTCAACGGCCAAAGCTGAAAATTGGATTCTCTTTGCTGAGCTATTCATGAGGTCCGCAGCCGTTAATGTGTCAAGATCAAGGCTTCGTTCTATCGCTCGGCGAATATCACCATCTGTTACTATTCCAACTAATTGATTGTTTTCAATGACTGCGGTTGCTCCGGTCCTTTTTGATGAAATTTCTATGAGTAAATCTCGAAAATTGCAATTGGGTTCAACCTGAGGCGTAGCCTCGGCCCTCATAATTTGACCAATCGTTGTAAATAACTTTTTCCCAAGCGCACCACCCGGATGGAATTTTGCAAAGTCAAGTTTGCCAAACCCACGCTCAGTCATCAATGAAACTGCTATCGCGTCACCAACGGCAAGTTGAAGTGTCGTACTTACAGTTGGGGCAAGATTGTTTGGACAAGCCTCGCCATTCATTGGGGTGTGAATGAAGAAATTCGACTCAGTCGCTAAATAGCTCGAGGTATTTGCTCCAACTCCAATTAAAATCACGTTCATAGATTTTAAGAGAGAAACCAAATATTGAATCTCAGGTGAATCTCCGCTTTTGGAAAGACAGAAAACGACACTATTATTTTGAACCATGCCTAAATCACCATGAATAGCTTCCGAGGCATGTAAAAATTGTGAGGGCTGACCCGTACTGTTGAAGGTGGCAACCCATTTTTGTGCAATGATTCCGCTCTTTCCTATGCCCGTAATTATAACGGGTTGTTTTGTTTCAAGAACTTTGTTCACGGCTGAGACAAACGTGTCACCCAATGATAGACCCAATCCAGTAAGTGCGTCAGATTCTAGTTGAATCGCTTCTTTGGCAGAACCTAGTATAGTGTTGTTTTTGGTCGATTTCACTTTGCAAAGATGCGAAGAATCAGGAGTTTTTTAGGCCTTTTTTTTAGGTGGAAATTGTTTGGTGTGCATTTGGTTTTGTGCTTACATTCGTTTAGCGAACTTAATCGCAACGTTATTGTTTCTTAACGTAAATATTACTGCAGAAAATGATTACATCGACAGAAATGGCTCCGAAAGAAGCCTTGAAATATTTTTTTGGTTTTTCAAATTTTAAAGGTCTTCAGCAAGATGTGGTTAACAACGTGCTGGCTGGGAACGACACTTTTGTCATCATGCCAACGGGTGGTGGTAAGTCTTTGTGCTATCAGCTCCCTGCACTAATGTTAGAAGGAACCGCAATAGTTGTTTCACCACTGATTGCACTTATGAAAAATCAGGTAGATGCCATGCGGGGTTTTTCGAACGAAGAAGGGATAGCGCATGTAATTAACTCATCGCTTAATAAAGGAGAGATTGCACAAGTGAAGAAGGATATGCTCAGCGGGAAAACGAAACTCCTTTACGTTGCCCCCGAATCTCTTACGAAAGACGAGAACATTGAATTTCTTCGCACTTGTAAAATTTCGTTTGTTGCCATTGATGAAGCGCACTGTATATCCGAATGGGGACATGATTTTCGCCCTGAATACAGAAGAATTAAAAATATCATTCAGCAAATCGCTGACTTGCCTGTTATGGCGTTAACAGCTACCGCAACCCCGAAAGTTCAATTAGATATTCAAAAAAACCTTGGCATGGTAGACGCCAAGGTGTTTAAATCTTCGTTCAATCGCGAAAATCTTTACTATGAAGTTCGTCCAAAGGTTAACGTGGGTAAACAGATAATCCAATTCATTAAAGCCAATGGTGGCAAAAGTGGAATTGTCTATTGCTTATCACGCAAGAAGACAGAGGAGATTGCAGAACTTCTTGTAGCGAATGGAATAAAGGCACTGCCATATCATGCAGGAATGGATAGCCACCAGCGCAACGATGTGCAAGACAAATTCCTGATGCAAGATGTGGATGTTATTGTTGCAACCATTGCATTCGGAATGGGGATCGACAAACCAGATGTTCGCTTCGTAATTCACCACGACATTCCAAAGAGTTTAGAAAGTTATTATCAAGAAACGGGAAGAGCAGGAAGAGATGGGGGTGAGGGACATTGTTTAGCCTTTTACTCTCCGAAGGATGTAGAAAAATTAGAGAAGTTCTTGCATGGAAAGCCCGTTGCTGAGCAAGAGATTGGAATGTTACTTCTTCAAGAAGTAATGGCTTATGCAGAAACGGCAATGAGCAGAAGAAAATATTTACTGCACTATTTTGGCGAAGAGTGGGATGAGGTGAATGGCGAAGGTGCGGGAATGGATGACAACTCTCGGAAGCCGAAAGAAATTTTTGACGCAACGGGTGATGTGAAATTGATACTCGAATGCATTAAAGCATTCAAAGAAACTCACAAAGCGAAATTTATAGCCAATGTTTTATGTGGCGTGAACAATGCAGAAGTTTCAACATACAAGGCCGATAAGCACAAACTGTTCGGTACGGGTAAAGAAGAGACCGACAAACATTGGAACGCCATTATGCGCCAATTGTTGGTGAAGAATTTAATTCGAAAGGAAATTGAAACATACGGAACTCTTAAGTTAACTGCGGAAGGCTTGGAATTTTTGAAGTCCCCATTCAAAATAGAATTGGTGAAAGAGGAAGAAATTGGAGAGACAGATGATGACGGCGAGTTGATCCATGCAGTGAAAGCTTCTGGTGGAGGAGCAGCAGATGAAACATTGTTTCTAATGTTGAAAGAACTGCGTCAAAAAGTTTCGAAAGAGAAAGGTCTTCCGCCATATGTTATTTTTTCTGAACCTTCATTGGAAGAAATGGCAACCCAGTATCCGATAACATTTGATGAACTTTCACATATTGGTGGAGTGGGTAAGGGCAAGGCCATGAAGTTTGGTGGTGTTTTCTTGGCGCTGATTAAAAAGTATGTAGAAGATAATGATATTGAACGTCCTGAGGATTTTGTATTGAAGAGTGCACACGCTAAGAGCAGTCACAAGATTAAAATAATTCAAAACGTAGATAAGCGTATTCCGTTATTTGATATTGCGAAAGGAATAGGAAAGACTTATTCTGAATTGATCGATGAAATAGAAACAATCGTTCATGCTGGAACTCGCTTAGATATTCAGTATTTCATAGATGATGAAATAGACGAAGATGCGCAAGATGAAATCATGGAGTATTTCATGCAGTCTGAAACAGATGATATTCTCGAAGCAGAAGATTATTTCGATGGTGACTACGAAGAAGAAATTCTTCGCCTAATGCGAATTAAATTTCATTCAGAAATAGGGAATTAATTCCCTATTTCCTTTTCTGTCAGAAACAATATTTTCCAGATAAAATTAATTCTGCCGCAATAGTGCGTCGGCCTTCCTTGGTATTGTATGGTTCTGTTTTCGTAAAACGTCGCAAGCCCATCATCATCATCCGTTGCTCATCTCCTTCAACGAAGGAATTCAACGCGTCTTTTCCTGCTTTATTAATGTTGTCAGAAAGATCGGTAACCAGCGTTTGCATTATCGCAAGTTGGCTAATTGAAGCTTCCATTCCTTTCAGTTGAACCCTTTTTTGTGTTCGAAGAACAGAGCTCTCCGCAACGTATGTCCAAATGGCCATGTCTGCAATGTTCATGAGAATCTCTTGTTCTTTCGCCAATTGCATCATGAGTTTCTGCGCCGCACTTCCTGCAATCATTAGAACTACTTTTTTGAAGTTTTCAATGTACCCCAAGTAACGCTCAAAGATGTCTTCGCTTGGTTCAGAAAAATCTGGAATCGACATGAGTTCATTTGCGACATTCATGGCAGGCGTCATCAGATCCAATTCACCTTTCATGGCTTTTTTCAGAAGCATATCCACGATGAGCATGCGATTGATTTCATTTGTTCCTTCGAAAATTCTGTTGATACGAGAGTCGCGATATGCGCGTTCAACGCGCGATTCAGCGCTGTATCCCATTCCGCCATATACCTGCACAGCTTCGTCCACTACATAGTCAAGGGTTTCACTTCCGTAAACCTTAAGTATTGCACATTCTGGTGCAAATGCGGCGATTCCTTTTAATACTGCTGTGCCTTTTTCCATTCCAGATTCAATCAAACCAGCAATGGCGTCATCGATATTTTGCGTTGCGCGATACAGCGCAGATTCTGTTGCGTAACAACGTATAGCCATTTCAGCCAACTTGTGACGGATAGCTCCGTATTTTGAAATAGATCTGCCGAATTGTTCTCGCGCAATTGCATATTCCAATGCATCTGTAACTGTTGCTTTTGCACCACCCATGACCGCACCCGCTAATTTGATACGGCCGATATTCAAAATGTTTACAGCGATTTTAAATCCATTCTGACGTTCACTGAGCATGTTTTCAATGGGAACTAACACATCATTAAAAAAGACTTGACGTGTTGAAGAACCTTTGATTCCCATTTTCTTTTCTTCCGGATTCAAGGAAATACCGGGCATGTCTTTGTGAAGAAGAAAAGCCGTAAGATTTTCGTCGTCTTCAATCTTTGCGAATACCGTGAACACATCGGCGAAGCCTGCATTCGTGATCCACATCTTTTGTCCTGAAATTTTATAATGCTTTCCGTCCTCTGCTAGTGTTGCTTTTGTTTTACCAGAGTTAGCATCACTTCCCGAGTTCGGTTCTGTAAGGCAATAACAAGCGAACCACTCTCCAGTTGATAGTTTCGAAACGAACGTTTTCTTTTGTTCTTCATTTCCGTAATACAACGCTGGTAAGGTTCCAATCCCCGTATGCGCGCCGTAAGCCACGGAGAACGAATGACCAGCACCGAGCGTTTCAGTGCATAACATGGTTGTTTTAAAATCCATACCCATTCCGTTCAATTCTTCCGGAACAGAAATTCCAAGAAGTCCGAGTTCACCCGCCTTGCGCATGATTTCCTGCATGAGGCCCTCTTCCTGCTCATCGATTCGATCGAGATATGGAATAATTTCATTGTTCACGAAGTCGTCACACATTTTTTTCATCATGTGCTGTTCTTCATTCCATTCTTCGGGAATGAAAATTTCGGATGATGCAGACTTGCGAATTAAAAATTCTCCACCTGTTATTGGTTTCATAATGTGTTGTTGTATTAAAATCTTTCAAATACTCCGGCAGCGCCCTGACCTGTTCCTACGCACATGGTTACAACGCCATATTTTTCATTTCGTCTTTTTAAGTCGTTCAATAATTGAACAGTCAATTTTCCTCCTGTGCAACCAAGGGGATGACCTAATGCAATGGCGCCCCCGTTAATGTTGGTTCGAGAAGGGTCTAGTTCTAAGTGATTGATTACAGCAACGCTTTGTGAAGCAAAGGCTTCATTCAATTCGAATAAATGAATGTCGCTATGCTTTAGTCCAGCCGCTTGAAGTGCTTTTGGAACCGCGAAGATTGGACCTACACCCATAATTCTTGGAGCGAGCGCAGCAACGGAATAACTTTTCAATTGCGCAATGGGAGTTATGTTGTGTTTCTTCATGAAGTCCTCTGAGCACACCATTACGAAAGCCGCACCATCAGAGGTTTGAGAAGCATTTCCTGCGGTTACAGTTCCATCGGATGCAAAGACAGGTTTCAATTTGGAAAGTGCTTCAACAGTTGTTCCTAACCGAGGACCCTCATCTGTTGTTACGGTTGTTTTTCTCACTTGTCTTTTCTCTTTTTCATCGAGAAAAATTTCTTCCACTTCAATGGGTGCAATGCCATTTATGAAATATCCGTTTGCAATGGCTTCCAACGCTTTTCGGTGTGAATGAAAAGCAAATTCGTCTTGCTGCTCGCGCGAGACTTTGTATTCTTTGGCTACTGCTTCAGCGGTTAATCCCATTCCCCAATACCAATCGGGATGTTCTTTTGCAACTTTCGGATGCGGAACAATTCGCCATCCTCCGAAGGGAATGGGCGACATGGTTTCAACACCTCCTGCGATAATGCAATCTGCCATGCCTGAATGAATTTTTGAGCATGCCAATGCAATGGTTTCAAGTCCGCTTGAACAATATCTGTTCACGGTCATGCCCGGAACTTTCTCGGTATTCAATCCCATCAACGAAATCATGCGGCCAATGTTAAGCCCTTGCTCGGCTTCAGGTGTGGCGTTTCCTACGATAACATCGTTAATTTCATCATTATCTATTTGCGGAAAGTCTTTCATTAAATGTTGAATGACTTGCGCTGCGAGCTCGTCTGCACGCATGGATTTGAACACACCTTTTTGTGCTTTTCCAACAGCAGATCTGTACCCTCCGACTATGTATGCGTTCATGACTTTAGTTTCTTAAAATTTTTCCAGACTTAATTAAACTCTGCATGCGTTCCAACGATTTGCGCTGCATGCACAATTCGAGAAATGCTTTACGTTCTAAATCGAGTAAATATTGTTCACTCACTTTTGTAGGCGATGAAAGATCTCCGCCGCACATCACGTATCCCAATTTTTCGCTAATGAGTTGGTCGTGTTCCGAAATGTAATTTCCAGATTTCATGGATGAAGCTCCGGCGTAAACAATACCTAATCCTTCATTTCCTAAAACGGTAATGTCCTTACGTTCTTGTGGCGCCGAGTATCCGGCATGATGAAGGTTTAAACAAACTTCTTTCGCTCGCATAAGTTGATGGGCACGGCTTACGCAAACCTCATCTTTCTCTCTGCTTAAGTAACCCAATTCAAATGCTTCCTCTGCAGAGGTTGCCACCTTCGCTTGGCCTACCGTTAAAAATCTATTTCGAAGAACATTCAAACGGATGTCGCCTTCTTTCATTTCGTCTGAAGCGCGAAGTGCAAATTCTTTTGTGCCTGCGCCACCCGGAATTACACCCACACCCATTTCAACCAATCCCATGTAGGTTTCCGCATGCGCAACGGTTGCGTCTGCATGCATAGACATTTCACATGCGCCACCTAAGGTTAGTCCGTGTGGCGCAAGGACCACAGGAATGTTGGAATAACGCAGTCGCATAACAGTCTTTTGGAAATAGCGAACTGCCATGTCCAGTTCTTCATATTCCTGCTCAACAGCAAACATGAATATCATTCCAACGTTTGCACCGGCAGAGAAGTTATCTCCTTGATTGTATACCACAAGTCCGTTGTATTTTTCTTCCGCAAGATCAATGGCCTTGTTTATTCCGGCAAGCACTTCTCCGCCAAAGGTATTCATTTTGGTTTTCCAAGAGAGTGCTAAAATGCCATCACCAATATCACGTATCGTGCATGCACTATTGGTCCAAATAATTTCTTGGAACGAATCCAACGAACGTGCATGTTCGCTGCGTACAATAACACCGTATTTATTTTCTGTTGGAAGGAATTGCTCAGTGATTTCTGAATTTTTGTAGAAGGAAGTGAATCCAGATTTATTCATCTCATGAATCCACGGTGCTAATTCATACCCTTCTTCAACGAGGTTATTGTAACATGATTGAAAGCCAAGTGTATCCCACAATTCGAATGGTCCTAATTCCCATCCGAATCCAGCTCGCAATGCAGCATCTACGTCTTTCAACTCATCTGCTATTTCATTCATTCTAAAGCTTACATAGGCGAAGAGTGAATGAAACATTTTTTTGTAAAATTTCCCTGCCTTGTCGTTTGAATTGTAAAGGTGTTTCAACCTTGTAGGAAGATCATCGATGAGTTTAGCTGCTTCGTACGAAGCGAACTTGACTTTGTTTTGTTTGCGGTATTCGAGCGTGTTTAAATCGAGAACCAGTATTTCTTTCTCTTCATTTTCTCCTTTCGTTTTTTTATAGAATCCTTGCTTGGTTTTGTCTCCTAACCATTGATTGGTAATCATGGTTTGAATGAAATCGGGTAAAGCGAACAAGGCATGTTGTTCATCTGATTTCGCAACAGCGAAAAGTCCATTCGCAACGTGAACTAAAGTGTCTAATCCAACAACGTCGCAGGTACGAAAAGTTGCAGACTTCGGTCTGCCCATGATGGTTCCGCTAAGTTTATCAACTTCCTCAACAGTGAGGTCCAAATCCTTCATGCTGTGCAGCAAAGCTTGAATGCTGAATACTCCAATGCGGTTGGCAATGAAGGCAGGAGTGTCTTTGCACAGCACCACTTCTTTTCCGAGTTTAAGACTTCCGAATTCTTTCAAGAATGAAATGAGGTCGGGATTGGTTTCTTTGATCGGAATAATTTCCAACAAGCGCAAATAACGTGGTGGATTGAAGAAGTGGGTTCCAATAAAATTCTTCTTGAAATCTTCGCTTCTTCCTTCGGCAATGAGATGAATGGGAATACCGCTGGTATTGGTTGAAACAATACTTCCTGGCTTTCTGAATTGTTCTACCTTTTCGAAGAGCGTTTGTTTGGGTTCGAGCTTTTCAATGATGACTTCCATTACCCAATCGCAATTTGCAATGTCTTTCAGGTTGTCATCAAAATTTCCTGTGGTAATGCGCGAAGCGAATTTTTTTGAATAGATAGGCGACGGCGAAGATTGCAATGCATTTTTCAGCGATTCATTTACAATCTTGTTTTTGTCTTGTTGGTCTTCAGCAGCGCGGTCTAAGAGGAGCACGGGTATTCCGCATTGTGCGAAGTGACAAGCAATGCGCGATCCCATGATTCCGGAACCTAAAACGGCAATTCTCTTTATCGTTTTCATGTAAATGGATTATCAGAATGAAGGTAAGCTTTCTTTCCTTCAACTTGAATTATATGAATGTGATTTCTTTCATGTAGAAACCTAACAAAGATTGCTCTTCTGTTTGAATGATCAATTGTCCATCGGCTTCCACTCGAATAATTTTCCCTTTGAATGTTGAATCGTCTTTTGGGATTCGGTATTCTTTCCATTCTTCTTTTTGAAAAAGAAGGCTGTGGTATTGATGGTCTAATTCCGTCCAGTTATTTCCTTCCAACAGGAAATAATCGGTATCCATTTGCTTGCGGAGGGCCTGAAGAAAATCGTGAATTGAAGGCACTTCATGCGAATGCTCCGAGAAGTTTGTGGCGTTTTCGATTGGACTTGCTGAAAGATTGAGGCCTATACCTATAAGTGAATGGTGGAGCTTTTGATCGTTCCAAGAATTTTCAATAAGAATTCCTCCGATTTTTTTTCCTTCAACAAAAATATCGTTGGGCCATTTGATGGAAACGTGCTGAATATTTTGTTGAATGAGCGTTTTTGCCACTTGAAGTGCCGACCATTTGCTAAAAAAAAAGATATCTTCCGGATTCAATTGAACTTTAATAATCAGTGTTCCGAGGAACGAACTTCCTGTTTCTGCAAACCATTTGTTGTCGCGCTGTCCTCTTCCTTCCGATTGAAAATCGGCAGTTATGGCAGTGCCCGATATGGTTTCTGGCAGTTTTGCAATTGTGGATGCATAGTTGTTTGTGCTGTCGAGCTGTTCGAAATGGAAATGTGGAGAATGCTCTAACATAGACTTTTTCAATGCAGAAAACTTAAAGATTACAACGAAATTACGCCGTAGCGGAATACCTTTGCTACAGAAGAATAAAAAATGAAGAAAAAAGCCAAGAGCCAAAGTAACGAGGATGCATTGCTCCTCTCGATTATTGAAGGAATTGAAGAAGTAAAGGGACACGATATTAAAATTCTAGATTTACGGAATATTGAATCGGCAATTGCTGATTATTTCGTTGTATGCACGGGAACAAGCACTACTCAGGTGGAGGCGATTGCGCGCAGTACAGAAAATTTCACGCGTAAAGAGTTGGATGAAAAACCGAGAAGAGTTGAAGGTTTGCGCAATGCACAATGGGTGTTGATGGATTATTTTTCTATCATTGTTCATGTATTTTACGAGCCCATGCGTGAGCATTATGACATAGAGGGGTTGTGGGCCGACGCTGGTGAACTTGCGCTTCCAAAGAAAGAAAAGGCGCCAGTAAAAACGAAAGAGGTAAAAACAAAGACGGCTACAAAAACAAAAGCTGCAGCAAAGCCGAAAGCAGTAACTACAAAAAAAGCAAAGTCAAAAGATGAGTGATCAGAATAATAAAAAGCCAGCCGGTTCAAATAATCCGATGAAGGGAGGTTTCAGTTTTTACTGGATTTACGCGATTATAGCTGTTGTATTGATTGGCCTAATGATTTTTAACGGAAGTTCCGATGGAACTGAAGCTAATTATGCTCAGGTTAAATCATGGGCAGAGAGTAATTACATTGCCCGAATAGAGTACAACGGTTCTACAGGAAAAGTCTACTTGGATTCGCTTGGAAAAGCTAATTTGAAAGGTCAGTATCCTGAGCAACGTGGAATGATGGGTACACGCCAGGGAAGCGATTTTTGGTTCAACATTCCGCCGAGTGAGCATTTTATAGATGAGCTGCACGAATTGGGTCCTGTTCACAATTTCGAAGTGAAATTTCAGCCACCGAATGAAACTGCGCAGAGTTTGTTGTGGTGGTTAATTGCCTTAGGAGTTATGATTGCTGCGTGGACATTCATTATGCGTCGCATGGGCGGAGGTGCCGGTGGCGGCGGTGGTCAGATTTTCAATATTGGAAAAAGTAAAGCTCAGTTATTTGAAAAAGGGAAGGGAACGAATGTGACTTTCGCTGATGTAGCAGGTTTGGAAGGAGCTAAAGAGGAGGTTGAAGAAATTGTTGATTTCTTGAAGCATCCGAAAAAATATACCGAGTTGGGAGCAAAGATTCCGAAAGGAGCGTTGCTTGTCGGTCCTCCGGGAACCGGAAAGACTTTGTTGGCGAAGGCTGTTGCCGGAGAAGCGCAAGTTCCATTCTTCTCTTTGTCTGGTTCAGATTTCGTTGAGATGTTTGTGGGTGTTGGTGCGAGTCGTGTGCGGGATTTGTTCCGTCAGGCTAAAGAGAAAGCCCCTGCGATTATCTTCATTGACGAGATTGACGCCATTGGACGAGCCAGAAGTAAAAACGTAAATTTCGGAAGCAACGATGAGCGTGAGAATACGTTGAATCAGTTGTTAACTGAAATGGATGGTTTCGGTACGAACTCAGGAATTATTATTCTTGCGGCAACGAATCGTGCAGATATTCTAGACAAGGCATTGATGAGAGCAGGTCGTTTCGATCGTCAGATATACGTAGACATGCCTGACATGAAGGAGCGTGTTCAAATTTTCAATGTTCACTTGAAAAATGTGAAGACAGATCCAACTGTTGACGTGGATTTCTTAGCTCGACAAACCCCTGGTTTCTCAGGAGCTGACATTGCGAATATCTGCAACGAAGCAGCACTTATTGCAGCTCGTCATGGAGCGGCAACCGTAGTTCAGAAAGATTTCTTATCTGCTGTAGACCGAATTATTGGTGGACTTGAAAAGAAGAACAAGATTATTACTCCGAATGAAAAGCGCGCCATCGCATTCCATGAAGCGGGTCACGCAGTTACATCTTGGCTATTGGAGTTTGCTTCACCCTTAGTGAAGGTGACCATTGTACCTAGAGGAAGATCATTAGGAGCCGCCTGGTATTTACCGGAAGAGAGACAAATCACGACAACGGATCAGATTCTAGATGAAATGTGCGCAACCCTTGGTGGACGTGCAGCGGAGCAAGTCATCTTTGGAAAAATCTCTACAGGAGCTCTTTCCGATTTGGAGAAAGTAACGAAGCAGGCGTATGCTATGGTTGGGATTTACGGATTGAATGATCGCATTGGGAATTTGAGTTATTACGATTCTTCAGGAGATAATCAATTCACCAAGCCTTATAGCGATGAGACTGCTCGCACCATGGATGAGGAGGTAAGTAAGTTGGTTGAAGCAGCCTATCAAAGAGCACTGCACATATTAACAGAGAACAGAGAAAAGTTAGAAGAGTTGGCACAATTACTTTTAGATAAGGAAGTGATTTTCAAAGAAGATTTGGAAAGAGTCTTAGGTGCTAGACCTTATGTAGATCGCCAAACTCAGATTGATTTAGCAGAAAGTGAGGAGCAGACAGCAAAAGCAGCTATCTCTGAGAGTGCGAATGTTGAAGTAGCGGAGTCTAATGCGGATTCTGAGAATGCCGGAATGAATGAGAGCAATTCGAGTACAGAATCGGAGGAATCTTCAACTGAAATGAATCAAAGTGAGTAGTGAATAATTTATTGTTACGGTCTTTAGTTGGGCTGATATTTAGTTCAGTTGTGGTGGGCTCTGCATTCGCAGGGCTTTTGCCATTTACCTTGTTATTTGGATTTTTCGCCGCAAAAGGATTTCAGGAATTTGTTCGTTTGGTAAATCCGCAGATGAAGCGATTCCAAAGAAGAGTTGGTTTGGCTTTGGCAATACTGCTTTATCTAACTGCTGCATCAACCATGGTTTATGGTACAGATTGGCGTTGGATGCTAGTTGTTCCTGTTCTTTGGTTATTGTTTTTATCGGTTGAAATGATGAAGGTGAGTACATCTTTCATTATCGATACTTCTACTATTTTGATGGGATTTATTTATACCATTGTTCCTTTTGCTTTGTTGGTTTTTTTGGGGAAAGTAAATGGAGAGTTTGATGCACGATTGCCCTTTGGTTTTTTTCTCATTCTTTGGGCTAACGATACGGGCGCTTACATGGTGGGTAAATTTTTCGGAATGCATAAATTACTAGAGGCTGTATCGCCAAAGAAAACATGGGAAGGATTGTTTGGAGGTATGTTAAGTGCAATTCTCTCGGGCTATTTCCTTTTTTCGCTTATGCCCAATTCATTTACTCAAGTGGAATGGATAGCTATAGCTTCTATCGTTGCTGTTTTTGCTAATGTTGGTGATTTAATTGAATCGCAAATAAAGCGGATAAAGGGAGTGAAGGATTCAGGGAAATTGTTGCCAGGACACGGAGGCGTATTGGATAGATTCGACGGATTACTCATAGCTTTGCCGTTGGTTATTATTTATTTGATTTTGTTTTAATATGACGATACATAAGGAAGGATTTAAAATTTTAGGTGGGACATTATTGATTTCGACCGTACTTGTTGGTGGAGCTTTTCTGCTGTTCAGTTCATCATTGGTTTGGATATTAACTGCGGTTGCTTGCGGCATTGTTTTCTTGCTGTTTCTTCAATTTTTCCGTTTGCCTTTTCGTAAGAATAGAGCAAGTGAAAATGAATTAGTAGCACCATGTGATGGGCGGGTTGTGGTAATTGAAGAGGTTGAAGAACCTGAGTATTTCAAAGGTAAGCGCATTCAAGTTTCGATATTTATGTCGCCACTAAACGTACATGCCAACTGGACACCGTGCTCAGGGATAGTAAAATACTTCAAGTACCATCCAGGTTTGTTTTTGGTAGCTTGGCATCCGAAGAGCAGCACAGAGAATGAGCGTACCACTGTTGTGGTTGAGCATGCTCCTGGAAAAGATGTTCTTCTTCGTCAGGTAGCAGGAGCTGTAGCTCGACGAATTGTTTGGTATGTGAATGAAGGTGATAAGTTGAATACAGATGAGCAATTCGGATTTATCAAATTTGGAAGTCGCGTCGATTTGTATTTCCCATTGGGAACTGAAATTGTAGCAAATATCAAAGACGTGACGAAAGGCAACGAAACAGTGATAGCTCGCTGGAAATAATTGGAATGTTAGAATAAAAAAAAGGTCTGAATGTTCAGACCTTTTTTTTGTTGATTATTTTTTTTTAGTTGTTCGGAGCACCGCCTTGTTCTTTCACTGGAGCACCACCTGGTGTACCTGGAGCGGGAGCGTTTGGATCTGGCTCAACGTTTCCTTTAATACGTACAACTTTAACTGGTTCGTTAACCGCATTCGAGTTAATGGTAACTGATTTGTTGATAGGACCAGGACGTTTCGTGTCGTATTTTACTTGAATAATTGAAGATCCACCGGGTAAAATTGGAGTGGTGTCGCAAGTTGGAACTGTACATCCGCAAGATCCTTTGCACTTACTTAAAGTCAATGGCTCTGTTCCAGAGTTGGTTACTTTAAACTCACATGCACCATTACCGCCAAAAGCTACGGTTCCATAATCGTGAACTTCTTTGTCAACGGTAATAGCTGGTCCAGTTACTAATTGCGTTTGAGCGTTCGCAGCGATTCCAAATCCGATTGCAATTGCAAGAGAGAAAATTACTTTTTTCATGTTTTCGTATTATTAAAGATTATTCGATGACTTCGCCTTTGATGGTTAAAACAGTAGGTTTTGCCTCAGGATTATTCCAATTAACCATAACAGTCTTCGTGAAAGGACCCATTCTGTTGGTGTCGTAGTGAACGGTTATAGAAACACTTTTTCCTGGCTCGATGGTGGTGTTAGGATCACATTTAGGTGTGGTGCATCCGCAAGAACCTTGGCAAGAGCTAATGATTAGATTTTGATCACCAGTATTTGATAATTCGAAAGTACAATTTCCATCAGAACCTTTTTTTACTTGACCGTAATTGTGTTCCGTTTCATTTGGAGTCAACATTGGAGCTCCGAAAGTTGTGATTTTTCCAGGCTGCGCTTCGGCACATCCAGCAAGACCTAAGAAAAAGGCCACTGCAGCAAAAAGGGTAAAATTGATTTTCATATTATTGATTGTTAGTTTCCAAATATCGGTAAGAATTTTTAAAGTCGCTAATGGTTTACCAAAAGCGTGCCACTTCGGTATATATTTGAGGAAGTTTCTGTAATTGTATAGAATCCGTTTGAGAATCTTGAAGTGTTGATTGTTCGAGTGGTCCCTGTTCCAAGCTCTTTATATATCAAACTGCCTTGGGTGTCCCGAATTTCTATGGTACTCGTTTGTGCAAGTCCTGATATGCTTAGTTGATCTCTCGCTGGGTTCGGAAACAAATTGAAGGATGAAGAAGTTTCTTCAATGATCGATACAATAAATGCGTTTGCTGAACAACCGAATTGATTTATGTAGTCACAAGAGTAAAAAGAGCCCAAGGAATCGGATACACTTGAAATTGAATCGATAGTTAATGTTCCATCAATAATCCAAGTAATATTGTCTTGATTAGCGCAATTCGTACAAGAGACAAATCCTGCGTCGAAAATTAGGTCGGGAACGGTTCCTCCATTTACGATTAAAGAAGTTGCTGGGCTATTAGCAACAGTGTTTTCAATGGTGCAAGAAAGATATGGAGAGTAGGTATTCGGATTGGCATAACTGTAATTGTATGCTTCTAAATAGGACAGAGGAATGTTACCGTTTCCGTTACCCAAAAAGAGTTCGCAGGAAAGTCCATTGATGTAATCGGTGTTGTTTACAAACGTTGTTTGTAAAGGAGCGCATCCCTCACTTGGAGTGAAAGTTAATGCTGGCTGAACTACCACAATTGGGGCTGAAACAGAAGACAGACAGCCTTGGCTTGAAGTGGACTGTGCGGTATAATACCCATTTTGGTAAACACCGTTTTGAAGCGTGCTCACAGCTGTTGAACCTTGTGCGAAAGCAATGTCGTCAAGGAAATATTGGGTTGAAAGGCCACTGCAATTCGAGCACAACACGGCTCCGTAAGCCCACGATAGTGAAGGTGTAGGCGTGTTAGCAAATACAGTCACCGTTGGCCCTGATGCTGTATAAATAGAACCGTCAAGAGAGCATGTTAATGAAGTGTTATAAGCACCTTCGGTTGAATAGTTTAAAGTGATGAAGTTGTCAATTGGGTAATCAACTCCATTGGATTGAAGCACACAATTCATTCCATTGAAGGCAGGAGTCGTGTTGTTTGCTTGAATAGTTAAAGGTCCGCAGCCTTGGGTCTGACTTAAGTTGAAAGTTGGGAATATTTGAAGCAGGCTGTCTGTTTCAGCCGTGCATCCAAATTCATTGGTAACAGTTCCGTAATAGTAGCCACTCAATTGGTTTTCCCAAATATTTAGCGGGTTGGAGTTTTCATTTATACTGCTGCCATTTAGAGACCATTCAATTGAGCTAGAAGATGGAAGGTCAACGGCTGAAATAAAACCAAGATTGTAACTTAACGTTGGTGGGTTAGGGTCTGGGTAAACTTGGATAAGCGTATCTGAGTATATACCGAAATAACTTTCTACAGAGCAAGTCATCTCAGGAGCAAAACTACCTTCGTTGAAATAAGTGAAATCAATGGAAAAATTGAATGGTATATTTTGCCCGCCTAATCCATCGTTAATCACACATGTTATTCCATCAACAGGATCTGTGGTGTTTGAAAGTGCTACTGTTAATGGACTGCATCCCGCTCCTGAAATCAACTCGTATCTCGGTTGGATTACTAACATTGTCTCGCTCGTTGTGGAACATTCATTCGAATCGGTAAAGGTTGCTGAATAATATCCGTTTTCATAAATTCCATTGATGTAGGTTGAAACGGAATCAGCCGACCCGTTTAAAACATTTCCGTCTAGTTTCCATTCCACCGAATAATCTTCGGTATTATTCAACAAGAAAACTTGTCCGTACACTGATGAAAGCTGCGGTTCAACCGGATGGTCAAATACGGTGATTGGAGGAAGTGTATAGGTATTTGAAAAAGCTCCAGAATAACAATAGATTGTTGGTTCGTATATGCCAGGGTTAAGAAAAGTGTAATAGAAACTTCCGACGATAGGGGTGTAATCCATTCCAGGAATTAAAATTTCACATTGAATACCCGCATTTGTTGATGTGATATTTTCGATAGTTGTGCTCAGTGGGTAGCAGCCGGCATCGACTGTAGCGGTGGCATTTATTTCAATTACGAAATAATAACCCGTGTCAGAGGTGCAACCGAATTCATTGGTATAGACTGCAGCGTAGTTTCCATTTTGGAAATTATTGTTGAAATAAGTACTTATACTTTGGTTTGAAGGTGGTATTTCAAGTGGAGTGCTATTCAGAAACCATTGCACTTGATATCCACTGTTGTTCGTTGTCTGAACTGTGTTAGTAGAATAGGATAAGGCGGGAGCGGCTGGAATTTGATGAGATTCTATAAGAGGATTATTTATTGAATAGTACGTATTTCCGAAAGCATAACAGACCTGAGAAACAGTGAAGCTTTCCGGGGCACCCATGGAATAGATGTATGGAGACGTATAACTATTTCCTGGAAGATTCGAGTTTTCAAAATGGCAATCGAGTGTTTGGCTTGCAGTAGTGGTATTTTCGAAAGTGACATCATTTGGTCCACAAGGATTCACTTGATTGATGGAATAGGTAGGAAGAACGAAATAGATTGAATCTGTGTATGTTGCACAATTGAATTGGTTTCTAAGCTTAACTTGAAAGAATCCATCGGTGTAATAGTTTGAGGCTGCATTAAAGGTAGGATCAGAGATATTTGTGACAGCTCCATTGAAAATCCATTCAAACGTATCGATTTCATTGAAGTTTAAAGACAACTCAGGAAAGTTTAGTGCGATATTGGCGGTATCAGGGAGTTGGTTAACGGTAATTAAATCAGATGAGGCAAAAGAATACGTGTCTTCTTGGAAATAGACAAATTCAATCACATATTCTCCTGGATCAACATAGGTGTGGGTGTAATTGGCATTACATGTGTTTAATACAGTTCCGTCTCCGAAGTTAATTATACACGAATCAAGAGGGGAAAATAATGTTTGATTGTAAACAGTGATTGATTCATATTGGCACGGTGAAACATCTGAAACAGATATTGCTGCAGCATTGTATTCACAGCTGAAATCATTTGTATTGGCAGAGGGGTCGAAATTGTTCGCATTTGGGTCAACACATCCGAAGTATATACAGGAGTTGTTGTTACTATTAGCTTCTGGATTAAAGTTATCGGCATTGGGGTCAGTGCACCCTACAATTAGACAACTGCCGTCATCTTGGTTTGCAACGGCGTTGTAATTAATAGCTATCGGATTTGTACATCCATTGATAATACATACTTCATCCATACCGTCGCAGTTATCATCAATTAGGTTTCCACAAATTTCAGCAACACCTGCATTGATATTGAAGTTATTGTCATTACAGTCACCAAGTGCAATTCCCGAAGTGGCGTAATTATTCCCTGGGGAAGCACACGCGATTAAAGTAGAAAGGTAGTAACCATCTTGATCGAAGTCGAGGTAGTAATTTAAAAATTGAATTCCATCATCAATAGCATTGTTACAGTTGTCATCGATGCCATTACAAGTTTCTATGGCATTTGGACGAATAGCAATGTTGGAATCATTGCAATCAGTACTGTTCGTAGAATACCCTGGGCCTAAATTTGAACAACTGCTTGTAGCGGTTCCAGCACCGAAACCGTCACCATCTCCATCTATGAAATAATTCAAAAAAGTTAGCCCATCATCTATGAGATTGTTGCAATTGTCGTCAATTGAATTACAAATTTCAGTAGCGTTGGGTCGAATGTTTGCGTTATTATTGTTGCAGTCTAAGTTGTTTGTGACGTAGTTACCAAATATGGGTGTGCACGAACTGATTGCTGCTCCTGCTCCAAATCCATCTTGGTCAGTGTCTAAATAGTAATTGGCGAATACAAGGCCTTCATTCACCTGGCCGTTACAATTGTCGTCGACAATATTACACAATTCGACGGTGCCCGGTTTTATAGACGCATTTGCATCGTTGCAATCAGAGCTGTTCGTAACATACCCTGCCGGAGGTATGCAGGCACTCAAGCTCGAATTCGGGTTTCCAAATCCATCGCCGTCGTTATCTGCAAAGTATGTTATGAAGGTGATTCCCTCATTTGTGAGTCCATCACAATCGTCATCGAATGTGTTGCAAACTTCTGATGCATTTGGATTAATTGAACTATTGCTGTCGTTGCAATCGTTGGAGTTGGTTACATAACCTGAAGGTTGAGTGCAAGCGGAAAGGGTAGAGTTTAAACTTCCAAAAGTGTCCGCGTCGGAATCAGCGAAATAGGTTGTAGGAAGAACACACGATCCATCGTTTACAGTTGCAACTGGCGAATAGTTACATGCAGTCACAATGGTACATCCGTTAACTACACAAGAACCGTCATACCAAGTTGCATTCGGGTTGAAGTTTGAAGATCCAGGATAGATGCAACCAGGAATATCGCATGATCCGTCATCTACTGTTGCAGTTGGAGAAAAATTATTGGCAAAAGGATTCATGCAACCGGAAGTCTGCGTCAAGGTGAACAGGTTCATTCTTACCACAGGCATTTTTGCCATAAAAAATAAGGCGTTGTTTTCGGGATATCGGACAAAGCTGGTTTGATCAATAGCCGTTCCACTTCTGCACACTTTAAATGTTTGCGAACCAACAGTGTTTTCGACCATGACAATGTATATGCTATCAGCTGTCAATTGCAAAGGTGTAGGTAGTTGAAGTGTAATGAGCTTTTGTTGACCAATGGAATTTATATCCCAGGCGTTTACTGCATAGGCGACTGATGTTGCTTGTAGATTACTAAAGTCGGTTCTATATATTTTCGCTTGAATAGTAGTGCCAACAGCTGTTCCTGGGCCCACAGCCACAGCTATAGAACTGCACTTGACAGTGTTTGATCTTCCTTGAAAAATATTTCCTACCTGATATATTTGATTGGCGTATAGCGGGCTCGGTGTAAACTCGTCTTCCATAGGTCCTTCGTCACGAGCATACTGATAGTCGGTAACAAAATAATCTAGGGTGTCTCTGTTATTTGAAGGTGCTTCGTCCGTTTGTGACTGATTTATTTGGTATGCGATTCTGAAATAACCAGTCGTTACGCTTGGCGTGAAGGCAGTTGTTAGGGTGTAGTTTCCAGTGGCCCCTGCCGCAACATTGATGTTTGATGTGGTTTGATTGTATAGGGCAGTGTTTGCCGAATTTAGAACCCTAACATTAAGGTTAGTTGCTGTTTGGGTAGCACTTCCGATGTTTGTTGCTTTGGCGTTGAATCTGAAAGGGACAAGCATAGTTTTCGGATAGCGGTCATAAGGTAAATCATGAAAATCATTCGGTGGAACAGGGGTGGTATTGCCAAAGGTGGTGTATCTGGTGTTGTTTATTGAGAGGTTGTTTATGCTTGGTTTGAATACGGTGATATCATCTATAGCCCAATGATAATAACTCCCAGAATAAAGAAATCTGAGCCTTACGTTCGTCTGTCCAATTGCTCCTGCAGGAAAGGTCGCAGATTTCCATTCGGCAGTAGCGCCGGGAAAATCGGATTGAGTAATCATATCTACCCAAGTTGTTCCGCTGTTAATTGAATACTGAACCTTGATGGTAGAACTGTAATTTCGGAATTGCTGCTGGTAAGTTACCACGGCACCTGTAACCCCAGCAAGTGAAAATGAATTCGATATTAGCCAAGCTGTATGCGGTCCTGGATCTGGACCGGTTCCAAATCCACCACATTGATTGTCGTTGTCGTCCCAATAATTCGAATCGAAAATCATAAACCCATTGCTTTGAGTTAATGAATTGAATGCTGAACTTCCACCTGCACAGGATCCTCTTGATGTGATGGCATTACTTGGAATAGTGTTCGGCCCTCTGTATTCCCAAACACCGATGTTGGAAGTGCTTCCATTGGACCAAGTTGCCGGAAGCCCTCCTGCGAAATCCCACGTGTACAGAGGTACTCCCAACACTTGTGCAAACAAATGCAGTTGCGAAGCGAAAAAGAGGCACAGCGTAAGTAAGGCTCGGTGAAGCATATGTTCAAAAATAGGACATACCCCTTGAACAAACAAGATTAATAATTTAGAAAAATTGAAGCTGGAAATTCTAATGAATCTATCGAATTCTGTCAGGATTGTTCTTCAAAAACGAGTCCCAGCTTTTATAATTCCCCTTGGCTGCAAGAGGTGAACTGGTTTGGAAATAATGGCAAACGGCAGCTGCAACTCCGTCTGTTGCATCCATTTTCTTTGGCATGTCTGATTGGTTTATTTTCAAAATCTGCTGAAGCATAGCAGCGACCTGCTCTTTTGAAGCATTGCCATTTCCGGTAATGCTTTGTTTTATCTTTCGAGGAGCATACTCGACAACAGAAAGTTTGTGGCTGAGAGCAGCGGCAATTGCAACGCCCTGAGCTCGTCCTAATTTTAACATGGATTGCACGTTCTTACCGAAAAAAGGTGCCTCAATAGCGAGCTCATCCGGATGGAATTCGTTGATAATTTCGATGCATCGGGAAAATATTTTTTCCAATTTCAATGCATGATCTGAAATCTTGTCCATGCGAACTACGTCCATCGCCAACAATGTCATTTTTTTGTCTTCGATACGAATAACACCATACCCCAAAATACTAGTGCCTGGATCAATTCCTAAAATGATTCGTTCTTTTGTGCTCAAATGAATTTACTTTGAAGTTCAAAGGTAATCTGTTTCGTGAAAGACACCTGTCCTAAAATATCCATTGTAGTGCCCTTTCGGAATATACAGTCCGAGATTGCAAGGGAAGATTCAGCATTCTATCTTTTTTTAGAATCGCTAAAATCTGTGTCTGAATTTGTAGAGGAAGTTATTTTAGTGAATGATCACTCAAGGGATAATTCTATTGAACAAGTTTCATCTCTCAAAGAGGCTAATTGGAAAGTACTCTCTTTGAATTCCCTTTCGAATGGGAAAAAGGCAGCGTTAGAATTGGGCATTCGCGAAGCTCGTTCGGAATACATCTGGACACTTGATTCGGATGTCCAAATTATAGGTTTTGACCCAATGCGCTTTTCTGAGTTCATGGAAAATTTAAAGGAAGATATGGTTATTCTTCCAGTTAGAATGAGTTCGGGAAGTACTTTGCTCGAAACACTTCAAGGCATAGAATGGCGGTATATGCAATTCTTAACTTGGGCGAGTGCTCGTCTAAGAATGCCAATGATGTGCAATGGAGCGAATTTAATTTTTAAACGTTCTGTTTTTCTTGATGCAATAGATTTTCATCGTTCCATTTCTAGTGGAGATGATCATTTTTTATTGTCTCAAATCTTGAAAGGTAATGGTGAAATTGGTGTGCAATGGAAAGGATTTGCAGTGATTTCTATTTTACCTGAAAATACCGTGTTCGGGGCTGTAAGCCAGAGAATTCGTTGGGCAGGTAAAACCGTTAAGCTTCCACGAACAAGAGCGAGCATTCTACATTTTTTCTTTGCGTTGATGAGTGTAGCTCACATTTTTGCGTTGTTCGGAATTTTTGTGAATTCTTTGAAGGATTTCAGTGGGGCTTTTCTGTTGATTAAATTGAATCTTGAAGTTCTCGGGGTTCTGTTCGTTTTTTCAAACAGGTTAAAACTTTTAGATGTATTGGTGCTCATACCTCAGCTGCTTTTCTATCCTTTTTTCAGTCTTGCAATCTTTATAAGTAGTTTGTTTTTCGTTCCGAAATGGAAAGAGAGAAGAGTAAGTTTGAAGTAACCATGGAACCCAATTCTGCGCTTCATAGATTCGTTAAGAACAAACTGGCAATGTCGGGTTTGATATTTATTTTTCTCATGGTTTTGGTTTCATTGCTAGGGACGCTTATTCGTTTGGATAAAACTGAAAATGCGAACGATCAAAAGTTGAGCTTGGCTCTTTGTAAACCTGGATTTTCAGTGAATTTTGTCTCGAAGAAATTCGATGAAAACGAATGGATTCCGATTTCCAAAAACGAAATAATTGGCGATTCCATTCGAATTGAATTGTTTGAGAAAAATGGAAGAGGGGAATTAGTGACGCTTGCCCTGAACGATTTAAAAAGGGACTCGAACGGAGAGGTTATCTCCAATAAGAAATTTTGGTTAGGTACGGATAAATACGGACGCGATGTTCTTTCCCGTTTGATGGCGGGAACCTCTGTTTCTTTATTAGTTGGTACCATTGCAGTGTTTATTTCTCTATTTCTCGGAGTTACTCTTGGTTTGTGGGCAGGTTATTTCAAAGGATGGGTAGATGCGGTGATCTCTTATTTTATTCAGGTAGTTTGGGCTATTCCCACGTTGCTTTTGGTAATGGCTATTTGTTTTGCTTTTGGAACAGGCTTTTGGAAAGTGTTCGTTGCTGTTGGTTTAACCATGTGGGTAGAAGTTGCAAGAATCACTCGAGGTCAGGTTTTAAGCATTCGTGAGAAAGAATACATTGAAGCCGCTAAAGCCATTGGTAATTCTTCCTCAAGAATTATTTTCCGACACATTCTGCCGAATGTTCTTTCGCCGATTATAGTTATGTCAGCAGCCAATTTTGCCTCGGCTATTCTCATGGAAGCAGGACTGAGTTTTTTAGGATTGGGAGCCCAAATTCCAACTCCGAGCTGGGGAAATATGATTCGAGAGAGTTACTCTTATTTGACTACCGATATGGCTTATTTAGCATTCTTACCCGGAATGTGTATCATGCTTTTAGTACTATCGTTTATGATGGTTGGAAATGGTTTGCGCGATGCTTTAGATGTTCGTGACAATTGAAAATTGATGAAAATGAAATTGAAGTCCTTGTTGTTTTTTCTTCTGTTTACTTCAGTCCTGGTTGCTTTTGGTCAACCGACAGCTTATCCAACTGGCTTTGGATTCACGCGTTCTGCAAGGGAAGCAGCAATGAAGACAGATTCCACAATTTTTCTTTCCATGCAACCTTACATGCGAAGTGATTTACCTCTGTCGAAGATGGAGGGAGAGTTGAAAGACAGTGTTAAAATTTATCATGATGTAGCCGCTATAGCATTGAGAAAGCACATCTTTGAGTACAATGAAGGTGATGTTCACATTCATATGAATTTTCTATACAACATAGGTGGCGGTAAAGATTTTACAGACACATTGAATTATCCGCGTTCGAAAAGGATAATTACCAATACACGGGGGTTGTGGGTTCAGGCAGATTTTGGAGAAAAGGTCTCAGTTGAAACTGGATTCTACGAAAGTCAAGAGTATATGCCAAAGTATTTGAAGAATTATGTTGACAGTTTAGGAGTGATTCCGGGGTTTGGCCGAGATAAGGATTTCACAATTATTCGCGACGTAGTCGATTATTCATCGTCCTTCTCAAGAATCACCGTTCAACCGATAAAGGCGATGAGATTTCACATGGGGTATGGAAAGCATAAGATTGGAAACGGTTATCGGTCCTTATTGTGGTCAGATGGAATGTATAATTACCCCTATGTTCAGTTTGATATTACAAAAGGAAAATTGAGGTATTCGCATGTTTGGAATGTGATGCAAAGCTTAGAGCGCTTGCCTTTGGGAGATACTCCGGAATCTACTTTTAGAAGGAAAGCAGGTAGTTTTTCATACTTGAGTTGGAAGCCAACATCGAAGGTAGAACTTTCACTCTTTGAATCTGTAATTTGGAATAGGTATGATTCAAGTCTTTTGCCACAAGCCCTGCCTGTAAATTTTTACTCTCCTTTGATTGGAACAGGTTTTACTCAAGCGAATTCAACAAGAAACAATTTTAATGTGGGCGTTGATGCGAGTGTGAAATTGTCAAAGACCGTTGAATTTTATGCTCAAGCTTATGCCGATGCTTTAGGGGATTACAAGAAGAATGGAGCACTACAACTGGGTATACAGTCTTATAATTTAGGAGTGAAAAATTTCGATTTGGGATTTGAATACAATCGTGTTCAAAGCGACGTTTATTCATTTGCTGCGCTTTACACCGATGCCACGCATATGAACCAGACAGTTGGACATCCGCTGAACAACATGTATGAATATGTTTTGCGATCACGCTACCGTTACGGAAGATATTTCGCAGGTGTTAAATGGAACTACATTGTTCAGAATAGATTGGAAGAACGCAACGAAGAGCCGATGTGGATCAATCGAAATTTAAAGCAGTGGGATGTAGAATTGGGATATTGGATTAATCCCAAAACAAACTCTGAGTTTATAATTTCTTATTCTGATAGAATAGATGACAAATCGAATGATTTGGTGAAGCAACATGCAACAATTCTCATGTTCGGAATTCGTACGGGATTGCATGCGGTGTATCGCGATTTTTGAATACATTTGATTCAACCTAACCGGCACTGAATTGAAAGATATCGTCTTCGCATTTCTAAGCGCTTTTGTCATTGTCTTATTGGCAACCCCGCCTCTTATTAAAGTGGCGAAGATGAAACATTTGGTAGATGAGCCAAGCAACGAGAGAAAGCTCCATCGCAAGAGCATTCCTACCCTGGGAGGAATTCTAATTTTTGCGGCTACAATTATTTCTTATTGCTTGTGGTTCCCATCACGTGACGCATGGGAATTGGGAGCTAACTACAATCCACTTCAGGCATTGAATGAATTCAAATATATCTTGGCATCAATGTTTGCACTATTTTTTATTGGCTTAAAGGACGATATTGTTGGAGTGGATCCCTTGAAAAAAATGGCAGTTCACGTTTTAGTAGGGCTCACATTGGTAGTGCTTGCAGATATTCGATTAACAGAATTCTGGGGGTTGTTCGAAGTAGATAAACTTCCTTACGGGTTGAGTGTAATTCTTTCCATTTTCATTTATATAGTTATAGTGAATGCCATAAACCTCATTGATGGTGTGGACGGACTCGCCGGAGGTATTGGTCTAATTGGAAGTGTGACTTTCACACTTTGGTTTTATAAAACTGGCGATATGCCGCTTGCTTTGTTGGCCGTTGGATTAGCCGGTTCGCTGTTTGGTTTTTTAATATTTAATTTCCAGCCGGCTCGAATTTTTATGGGTGATTCGGGATCCTTGATTATTGGGATTTGTATGTATGTTTTAGCCATGAAATTGATTGAATTTCCACCTTCGAAATTATCTGTTGTGATGCAGATTGTATCGAAGCCAATTTTCGCAATGGCTATTCTAGCCTATCCACTAATTGATACATTGCGCGTTTTTACCATTCGCATTTTAAATGGAAAATCACCTTTTCTGGCCGATAAAAACCATATACACCATCGATTATTGGCCTTAGGTCTGAAGCATTATCAGGTGTCATTTGTACTTTATGCATACACCTTGCTAATTATCGGAACAACTTTTCTTATGCCTCCGCAAACACCGAACATTTCGTTTTTGGCGGTTGGAAGTATAGCCATAGTTTTAGCCAATGTGCCTTTTTTGATTCCCAAGAAAAATCAACTGAAATAAGGAGTAGCATACTGCTTTACAGCCTTCTCATCTATTGTATTTCCGGAAAGAATAATTAATCGTTCAATCACATTTCTGAATTCACGAATATTTCCGGTCCAATCATGTTGTTGAAGCGCTTTCAATGCAGCAGCATTGATACTCTTTTTAGGTTGTCCGTATTCGTCTGCAATTTGTTGAAGGAAATGTTCGGCCAATAAAGGAAGATCGTCTTTTCGTTCGTTTAATGAAGGTACCTTGATTACGATTACTGAAAGTCTGTGATATAAGTCTTCTCGGAAATTGCCTGCAGCAATTTCTTTTTTCAAATCTTTGTTTGTTGCTGCAAGAATTCGAACATTTACCTTCATGTCTTTTTCGCCACCAACTCGAGTAATTTTATTTTCTTGAAGTGCGCGTAAAACTTTGGCTTGTGCAGAGAGTGACATGTCTCCAATTTCATCGAGAAACAACGTGCCGTTGTCTGCTAACTCAAACTTTCCAGGTTTTGTTTTTACAGCAGAGGTGAAGGCTCCTTTTTCGTGACCGAACAATTCGCTTTCAATCAATTCTGACGGAATAGCTGCGCAGTTTACTTCAACAAAAGCCTGAGATGATCTGTTGCTCTTTTCGTGAAGTTGACGAGCGACCAATTCCTTTCCACATCCGTTTCCACCCGTTATTAGAACGCGCGCGTCGGTTGGAGCAACTGTATCAATCATCTTGATAATTTCAAGAATTGATTTACTTTCACCAATGATGTTCGAGCCAAAGACTTTGTTCAGTTTCTTTTTAAGTGTTTTGGTTTCTTTAACAAGCGCGTCGTGTTTGTTGGCGTTTCTGGTTGAAACTAAAACACGATTTAAATCCAGTGGTTTCTGAATGAAGTCATACGCCCCGCGTTTAATGGCTTCCACCGCAGTATCAATGGTGCCATGTCCGGTAATCATGACTACAGGAACTTGAATTTCCTCCTTTTTCAATTCAGATAAAAAATCGAGCCCATCGAGCTTGGGCATTTTAATGTCGCAAAAGATTAAATCGAAAGATTCTTTGAGAACCATTTTCAAAGCGGTTTCTCCATCAGGCGCTTCGGAAATAGTGAATCCTTCGTATTCGAGTACTTCTTTCAGTGCGCTGCGAATGGCAGCTTCGTCGTCGACAATTAGAATTTTTGACATGTTAAAGGCTTTTCGCAAAAGTAGCGCAAAGCGTTGATAAGTTTCTTCGGGAAAGTGCAAGTTTTGGCGGGGTGTTCAATCTTGGAAAAGTATCTTTGCGAGGTGAGTCAAAGAGATTTTTTAAGTGAGTTGAACGACGCTCAGCGTGCAGCAGCTCGTCACATTTCAGGTCCATTAATGGTAATTGCAGGAGCGGGTTCGGGAAAGACCCGTGTCTTAACTTACCGCATTGCACACATGATTCAGAATGGGGTAGATCCATTCAGTATTCTGTCTTTAACCTTTACCAATAAGGCAGCACGCGAGATGAAAGAGCGTATTGCTCATCTAATGGGTGAAGACAATGCGCGGAACATATGGATGGGTACTTTTCACAGCGTATTCGCGCGCATTCTTCGTTCAGAGGCTGATCGAATTGGTTACCCAAGAAATTTTAGCATTTACGACACAGCAGACAGCAAAGGGCTCATTAAAGATATTTTGAAAGAGATGTCGCTCGACGATAAAATCTATAAACCAGGAATGGTTCAGAGTCGCATTTCTTCCTGCAAGAATAACTTAATTGGTGCGGCAGATTATCCTGAACAAATTGAATTGGTTTCAGATGACCATGCTGCAAAGCGCCCAATGATGGCAGAGATTTTCAGAAAGTATGATCAGCGCTTATTTCAGGCAGGTGCAATGGATTTCGATGATTTACTTTTCAAGACGAATGTCTTGTTTCGTGATCATGCCGATGTACTTCACAGGTATCAGCATAAGTTTCAGTTCATCATGGTAGATGAGTATCAAGACACTAACTTCTCGCAATACCTTATTGTAAAGCAATTGGCTGCTGTGCATGAAAATCTATGTGTTGTTGGTGACGACGCTCAGAGTATCTATGCGTTCCGCGGTGCGAACATTCAGAATATTCTGAACTTCAGAAAGGATTATCCCGACTATTCGTTGTACAAACTGGAACAGAACTATCGTTCGACGAAGGTCATTGTAGAGGCGGCGAATTCCATCATCGGAAACAACAAGAATCAGATTAAGAAGAACGTTTGGACAGCGAATGTAGAAGGAAATAAAATACGTTTGCATCAAGCGCCAACAGACAATGAAGAAGGTATGTTCGTAGCGAACACCATTTTCAAATTACAGAAAGAAGAAGGGGGAACTTACCACGACTTTGCAGTTCTTTACCGCACCAATGCGCAATCTCGTGCCATGGAAGAAGCGTTAAGGAAGTTGAACATTCCCTATAAAATTTACGGAGGCTTAAGTTTCTATCAGCGCAAAGAGATCAAAGATTTGTTGGCTTATTTCCGTTTAACTGCGAACCATAAAGACGAAGAAGCTCTGAAACGGGTAATTAATTATCCTGCTCGTGGAATAGGAAAAACAACGTTAGAGAAATTGATCGTTGGAGCTTCCGAACGTGAAATAAGTATTTGGGAAATGATTGCACGTTGTTTTGAAGTTGGAATTTCAGGCGCTGTTGCGAATAAACTCAACGAGTTTGTAACCATGATTCAAAGCTTCGCAACAGAGCTTACCACCAAGCCTGCTTACGATCTCGGTATGCACATTGCTGCAGCTTCTGGCTTGTTGGTAGAAGTGAATGCAGACCGCACGCCCGAAGGAGTAGCACGCGTAGAGAACATTCAAGAGTTACTCGCCGGATTAAAAGAATTCTCTGAAAGAGAAACTGAAGATGGATCCATGCCTTCGCTCTCTGACTTCCTAATAGATGTGGCCCTGCTCACAGACACGGAAAGCACAGATGTGGATGAATCGAAGAGCGTTTCGCTTATGACCATTCACTCTGCGAAAGGTCTAGAGTTTCCAAATGTATTCATTGTTGGCATGGAAGAAAATCTCTTTCCATCACAAATGTCGCTCAACGCCCGTGAAGACCTCGAGGAAGAGCGAAGACTCCTTTATGTTGCACTTACTCGCGCCGAAAAGAGAGCCTTCCTTACATATGCTAACTCAAGATTCAAATGGGGGCAGTTCACCTACTGCGAACCGTCGCGATTTATAGAAGAGATAGACGAAAAGTTTCTAGAAACCACCTCTGGCAAGAAATCTTCACCCCAGACGAAGTCGTTCGATTTTGGTGCTGAAAGAAAAAAGTTCAGCGGAGGTATAAACCAATTGCCGCTTCAAGAAAAGCCGAAATCTTCTTTTCCTCCGCCTTCATCTTCTCCAGTGCCCCCGACACCTCCACCAATAGACACCAGTAAATTGAAGAAGGTTGACATGAGTGCTCCTGTTCCGCTACCCGAAGGAGATTGGGCTTTGCCTCATGAAATACAGGTTGGTGTAGAGGTTCAACATGAGAAATTCGGAAAAGGAAAAGTTGTCAAGGTGGAAGGAGAGAGCCCGAATGAAAAGGCAACAGTGTTCTTTCCGTCAGAAGGGCAAAAGCAATTGTTGTTGAAATTCGCCAAACTGAAAATTGTAGGCGCTTAATTGTAGTGTATATTTGTTAGACCTCATTTAAATTTATTATGAATCCCCACCGCTTTCAGAAGCCAGATGTTGTTGTGCCGTTAGAGATGAATAGTGCGCGCCCTGAAATTACGCTCCCGGAATATGGAAGAAATATTCAGAAGATGGTGCAGTACGCGCTTACGCTTGAAGATCGCGATGAGCGCGCCCGTTGTTGTAAAGCCATTATTTCTGTAATGGGTCAGTTGTTTCCCTATTTGCGTGATATGGAAGATTTCAATCATAAACTTTGGGATCATTTACACATCATGAGCGGATTCCAGTTAGATGTAGACTCTCCGTATCCAAAGCCAGAACCGGCCCAGTTTGCTGTCAAACCAGAGCGCGTGAGCTATCCGCAAGGAGCAGTAAAGTTTGGACACTACGGAAGGTATGTAGAGAAGATGATTGACAAATGTGTTGGAATGGAAGACGGTGAAGAAAAAATGAATTTCACCAAATCCATTGCAACGCTCATGAAACAAAACGCATTAAACTGGAATCGAGCTACTATTACAGATGATGTAATTCTTGAAGACTTGAAGTACTTGAGCGGTGGAAAACTATCTGTAGAGAATATTCAAGAGATTCATGCAGTGAAAACAATTCAAGGATCGAAATACAACGACTTCATTGAAGACGGTTTTCGAAACAACAAGAAGCGTAACAACAACAAGAAGAAAAAATTCAAGAAAAAATACTAAGACGGTGTATTCTAGATGACGCTTCTTGAAGACATACAGCATGGAATTTTTCATATCATAAACAAGAGTGCGGTAGATCACATCTTGTTTTTGTGGGTGCTCGCAATTGGACTCACCTTTAACGACCGAAGGATGTTGTTGTGGTCGGTTACCGGTTTTACGTTAGGGCATGCGCTGGCTGCTGTTGCTGTTGTTTTTTCTTTGCCAATGCTTTCTTTGAACTGGGTTGAATTTGCCATTCCTCTTACTATTTTCATTCGAGGTGTTCAGCGATTGATTTCTCCGTCGGAAACCTCAACCTTACCATGGAAAACTGTTTCTGTAATTGCCTTGTTTGGATTTATTCACGGCTCTGCTATTTCAACCGAGTTGAAAATGACATTGATGAAAGATGATAGTTTGGCGGGAAAGCTAATAGGTTTTAACATAGGTGTTGAGTTGGGTCAGTTGATTTGCATAGCTGTGATATTGGTTATTTCTATAACTCTGAATAAACTTCTTCGGATACACACGCATATGGTCACTCGAATTTTGTTGGTTCCTGTAATTATATATGCAGTTTTCTTGTCCTACATTAATTTTCCATTGAACTAAATACGAGTAACTTTGTCTAAGTTTTTAAGATGGCTTTTCATTTTGCCAATTCGCTTCTATCAGGGTTTTATTTCTCCTTGGTTAGGTTCGAATTGCAGGTATCAGCCAACATGCAGTGCATACACAGCTGAGGCTATTCAAGAATGGGGAGTAGTTAAAGGAATATATTTAGGAGGAAAGCGCATATTAAGTTGTCATCCTTGGGGAAAAAGTGGCTATGATCCGGTGCCAAGAAAAACGGATGTAAATGGAAAAATTAAATAGTGTAATATGAAAAAGTTAGCAGTGGTTTTAGGAGTGGCTCTGACAATAGGTTTAACAGCTTGTTTCGATTCGGAAACAGAAATTTTAAAGCAAGCACGCACAACTCAGCAGGGTGTTCTTTCAAAACAAAATGCATTGGTTGCCGATTTGGATAAAGAGATAGCTGCGGCCGAGAAAGAGATTTCTTCATTAACTCAAAATCCATTGGACAGCGCAGGAGTAATTCGTGTGAATGAGCTTTCTGAACGTGTTTCTATGATTAACTCATTGAAAGATGAAGTGGTAAATTACAAATTGAATCTGAAAGAGATTCCAGAAGGAGCTGCCATTAAGGATGATGCGTTTTTTAAAGACATGAAGGACGAGCAAGTTTTAAAGTTAGCAAAAGAGCAAGATTCCTTGTTTAATATCTTAAAGTCTCAAGTTGAATCTGAATTGTTATAATGCGTATTCGTCCAAGAAGAAATAGAGCCAATGCATCCATTCGCGGAATGGTGCGCGAAACACGGTTATCGTTGGAGCAATTGGTATATCCACTGTTTTTGTTGGAAGACAAAAATGCAGTGCAACCCATTTCAAGCATGCCTGGAATTTCCAGATTTGGTTTGGAAAAACTTATGGTGGAAGTCGATGAATGCATGAATGCAGGAGTGACAAATTTTATTTTGTTTCCTGCTGTTGAAGAAAAATACAAAGACAAATACGCCACGTACTCTTTAGATGCATCAAACTTTTATCTGATTGCTATTCGTGAGTTGAAGAAGCGCTTTCCTGAAGCCGTTTTTATTTCAGACGTTGCCATGGATCCATACAGTTCAGATGGGCACGATGGGTTGGTGATAGACGGACAAATTGTGAACGACGAAACACTTCCGATACTTTCGGCCATGGCATTGGCCCAAGCGGAAGCAGGATTCGATATCATTGGTCCAAGCGATATGATGGACGGAAGAGTAGGAGAGATTCGTGATGCCTTAGATGAACATGGTTTCACCAACGTAGGAATCATGTCTTACACTGCGAAATATGCAAGCGCTTTTTATGGACCTTTCAGAGAGGCTTTGGATAGTGCACCGAAAAGTGGTGATAAGAAGACCTATCAGATGGATTATGCCAATAGAAAAGAAGCTTTACGCGAAGCTGAATTGGATGAAGAGGAAGGAGCTGATTATTTAATGGTGAAACCAGCTTTGTGTTATTTAGATGTGATTCGCGATTTGAGTAATTATTCTTCCTTACCCATTGCAGCCTACAACGTGAGCGGCGAATACGCAATGCTGAAGGCAGCAGCAGAGAGAGGTTGGATCGATTACAACAAGGCCATGCCTGAAATGCTTACAAGCATTGCTCGTTCTGGCGCAAGTGTTATTCTAACTTATTTCGCCAAAGAATATGCTCAGAAATTTCATCCTAAGTTTTAATTGTGTTCTTGTGCTTTGTGCGAATGCACAGAGTAACTATAAGAATGTTGAACTCGTTTCTGGAAAAGGAAAATTCTCTTCCTACGATCCTTGTGAGCCGAGCATAGCTATTGACCCCACTAATCCGCAACGAATGGTTGCTGGTTCTATATTGAATAACGTTTACAAGAGTTGTGATGGCGGAATTACGTGGGATCACGATGTAATGAAATCTTCTCACGGTGTATACGGAGATCCTACAATTGTTGCTTCCCCGAAGGGAGATTTTTACTTTTTGCATTTAGGAGATCCTGAAAACAAAGGTTGGAGTAGCCCGAGATTACTCGAATCAATTGTCATTCAGCAAATGCGTGACAGCAAGTTTGCATGTAAGAAGAATTGTTGGACAGATGGAATAGCCATAGGGACAAATGCGCCGAAGGATCAAGACAAACAGTGGGCGACGACCTCTAAGGATGGGAATGAAATTTATGTGAGTTGGACCGAGTTCGATAAATACGAAAGCACCGAACCGAATGATCATTCGAGAATTCTTTTTTCGAAAGGGAAAAAGGGAGAGCCTAATTTTTCCAAACCAATTATAATAAGCGATGTTGAAGGCGGATGTCTAGATGATGATAACACCGTGGAAGGTGCCGTTCCTGCCGCAGGGTTGAACAACGAAGTCTATGTTGCTTGGGCGCATAGAGAATTTATATACTTTAATAAGTCCTTGGATGGCGGAGCTACATGGATGCCAAAATCGAAGGTAGTTATGACTATTCCGGGTGGATGGAATCAGGAAATTCCCGGAGTTTATCGCGCGAATGGTATGCCCATTCTTTTGAGTGATTTGAGCAATGGACCTAACAGAGGGAATCTTTATTTATGTTGGAGCGATGAGCGCAACGGCGATGTAGATGTTTTTGTTTCTTCTTCATCGGATGGAGGAGACCATTGGACAGATGCCGTTCGCGTAAATAACGACGATACCCACGCTCATCAGTTTTTTCCTTGGATGACGGTGGACGTAGTGACAGGAAATTTGTATGCAGTTTTTTATGACAGAAGAAATTACAGCGATTACAAGACAGATGTCTATTTGGCCTCGTCGAAAGACGGAGGGAAGACTTGGGAGAATGAGCGAGTTAGCGAGAAACCATTTGAAACAAGTTCGTCTGTTTTCTTAGGAGATTACAACAATATCTCCGCGGTGAATGGCGTGGTTCGGCCTATTTGGACGCGCATCGATAACTACAAGACATCGGTCTGGGTAGCGTTGATTCAGAAGTAAAATTTCAATTTAGAATTCTGCGTTCTTCGGAGTGCGAGGGAATGGTATAACGTCGCGAATGTTGGTCATTCCAGTTACATACATTACCAATCTCTCGAAGCCCAATCCGAACCCGGCGTGCTGACATGTTCCGAACTTGCGTGTTTCCAAATACCACCACATGCTTTCTTCCGGAATATTGAACTGCTTGCATTTTTGGAGAAGCACCTCGTAGCGTTCTTCACGCTGACTTCCTCCAATAATTTCACCAATGCCAGGTACTAAAATGTCCATAGCTGCTACGGTTTTTTTGTCTTCATTCAAACGCATATAAAATGCTTTGATGGCCGCAGGGTAGTTGGTAAGAATGACAGGTTTTTGGAAATGCTTTTCAACCAAATATCTCTCGTGTTCACTTTGAAGATCAATTCCCCATTCAACAGGATATTTGAATTTCTTCTTTTTATAGTGGTTTGAATTCAAGAGAATGTCTATAGCTTCGGTGTAGGTGATACGCTCGAAGGTGTTGTTCGCAACGAACTCCAAACGCTCAATAAGTGGTGTGGTTTGTCGCTCCTCTGTTGGTTTTTGTTTGTCTTCGGTAGCTTCACGTTCTTGAAGGAAAAGCAAATCTTCTTTTCCATTTTCCAAAACATAGCGAATGCAATACTTCAAAAAATCTTCTGCTAAATCTGCATTGGCTGCAAGGTCGTTGAAAGCAACTTCCGGTTCGATCATCCAGAACTCAGCAAGGTGTCTGCTGGTGTTGCTGTTTTCAGCGCGGAACGTGGGGCCGAAGGTGTATACTTTTCCAAGTGCAAGTGCAGCTAATTCAGCTTCAAGCTGTCCGCTTACTGTAAGGTGTGTGTGCTTTCCGAAAAAGTCTTCTCCGAAGTCTATGGTTCCATCTTCTTTTCTAGGAGGATTTTCTAAGTCGAAGTTTGAAACGGTAAACATTTCTCCAGCACCTTCAGCATCGCTTCCGGTAATAATTGGAGCATGAATGTTTACGAATCCGTTTTGATTGAAATAATTGTGTATTGCGAAAGATAATTGATGACGAAGTCTGAATACTGCGCTGAAGGTGGAAGTGCGGAAACGCAAGTGAGCCTTTTCACGAAGGAATTCCAACGAATGTTTTTTCATTTGAATAGGGAATTCCATTGGGTTGCTTTCGCCGAGAATTTCAACTTTGGAAGCAGTTAGTTCAATAGCTTGCCCTTTTCCTAAACTTTCAGTGAGTGTTCCATGAACAGAAATACATGCACCTGTATGAATGCGTTTGCTGTCTTCTTCAGAAAGAGAATCGCCATTCACAACCACTTGCAAATTGGAAATGCATGAACCGTCGTTCAGTGCAATGAATTGCTCGTTTCGGAAAGTTCGTACCCAACCGTTTAATTGAATCGAAGTTCCAATTGGAAGTGAAGAAAGTATTTCTTTGATGTTCATGGTGAAAAAATGAGTGGCAAATATAAGCCACGAGGGGTTATACTTGGGCTTGATCGCTTTCAACAATTCCGTCTCTCATACGAACCACTCGTCTGGCGCGAAGTGCAATGTCTTCTTCATGAGTTACGAGAACAATGGTGTTTCCGGCCTGATGAATAATGTCGAAGAGCTGCATAATTTCTTCGCTGGTTTTGGTGTCTAGGTTCCCCGTAGGCTCGTCGGCCAGAATAATGGAAGGGTGATTGACGAGGGCCCGGGCAACTGCCACACGCTGACGTTGTCCGCCCGAAAGTTCATTCGGTTTGTGGGTCATGCGATTTCCAAGACCGACCTGTTCTAAAACCTCTTTCGCTTTTTTCAACCGCTCGGCTTCAGGGATACCCGCATATACGAGAGGTAGAGCCACATTCTGAAGGGCGGTTAGTCTTGGGAGTAGATTAAAAGTTTGAAAGACGAATCCAATTTCTTTGTTTCGAATAGCGGCTAATTCTGAATCGGATAACTGGGCAACATTGGGGCCATTCAAAAAATATTCTCCAGATGTAGGTGTATCGAGGCACCCAATGATGTTCATGAGTGTCGATTTTCCAGACCCTGATGGGCCCATTAATGCAACATATTCATTCTTCCGAATAGACAGATTGATCCCGTTTAGCGCACGAACTGTTTCTTCACCAATGGTGTAGAAGCGTGTTAGGTTTTCAATTCGAATGACTTCGTGCATGAAGCAAAACTAATTCGGATTTGTTATATTTGAAGAATAAACCTGCCAAGGCAACTTTAGGATAGCAAGAGTTGTCAGTTTGGAAGAAACCTTTTCGAATGAAAAAAATAGTATTCTTTTTCGCGCTTCTCGCTGCGCATGCTGTAAATGGTCAGATTGCTGTTGCCTATGTAACAGCGGACCAAGCGGTTCAGGCGCTATTGGGACCTGGTGTAACCTATGCAAACCCCGTTTTTAATGGTATTGCTCAGCAACTTGGTCAAATGACGGGAAATACCGATCCGAACTTTCAAATTGCCGAGGGAATTGTAATTGGTTGTTCTGATGCGCAGGAAATAGTTCCTAATTTTTTCGGAACAGCCATCACTCCCAATATTTCAGGCGATCCTGATTTATTGGCGGTAGCGAATTCTGTTCCTCCTTTAATCGGACAGGGATTCACAGTAGGTTCTGTAAACAACATTGCATCACTCGAATTTGATTTCGTTGCCATAGGTGATAGTCTGAATTTCAATTACATTTTCGGTTCTGATGAGTATTTAACTTGGGTGAACAGTCAGTACAACGACGTATTTGCATTCTTCTTGAGTGGCCCTGGAATTACAGGTCCTTATGCGAGTCCTGCAGCTTTTCCAGGTGGGTCTGTAAACATTGCCATTGTTCCTCAATCGGTACCCCCACTTCCGATTACTATTAGTTCTGTGAATAATGTTTTGAATGCTCCTTATTACGTAGACAATGGACCAGGTGTTATCCCAGTAAATTTGAATGGATTTACCGTGAAACTTGCCGCTCAATACGATTTGGAATGCGGCGAGACGTATCACATTCGTTTGGCAATTGCAAATGGATCGGACCAAGCGCTTAAGTCTGATGTAATTATTGAAGCGGGTTCATTCACGACAGGTACAGATAACGCAGGAATTTCTTCAAGCGTTGTGAACCCTGCTCCGAATATTCCACCGAACTCTGTTTTGGAAGGATGCGTAAACGGGCAAGTGACCTTCAACTTCCCAGATTGTTTGGCTTTGGGAGATACGGTGAATTTGATTTTCGGAGGAACAGCAACTTATCTCGAGGACTACCATACGAACGGAGTTACGCAGTTTGTGGTAGCTGACACTGCTTTCGTAATTGATATTATTCCAATCTTGGATAACATTACCGAGGGAACAGAAACGATTATCATTAGCTGTAGCTATTTGTGCGAAGGGGCGTGCGATTCGGTTGCCATTAGTGCTACTTTGGATTTGTTGGATTATGTTGGATTTGGAGTTTCTCCAACAGAAGATTTCCTGATTTGTCCAGGAACATCTCAGACTGTTAATCCGGGTGCATCAGGTGGTTGGCCTCCGTATGTTTATTCTTGGTCGAACGGACAAACCGGACCAACACAGACATTCTCTCAAGGTTCAGCGGGTCCTTATTCTTATACTTTTTCGGATTATTGTGGTGCGACCTTTACCGATGATTTCGTGATTACTGAGCCACCTTTGTTTGGCTATGCTACTGCTCAGGATTTGTGCGCAGGAATTGAATCGGAAATTTTGGTTTATGGAGGATTAGTACCATACGTGTATCAATACGATCCGTTGGCAATGTTATTGAACCCGATCACAAATACCATTACGGGAATTACAAATAACGCCTCTGATGTCGTAATTACCGATGGGTGTAACCAACAAGCCGTTATTCCTTTCATAATCACTGTTTGCGATACCCACGAGCCGAATCTCTTGTTGGTTAATGCAGATGATTACAATAATGAGTTTTTCAGAATACAAGGACTGGAGAGTTTTCCTAATAGTCAAGTGCGTATATACAATCGTTGGGGTACAATGATTTATGAGTCTTTGAACTATAGCAACCTCAATGCATGGGATGCAACAAACGCAGAAGATGGAGTTTACTTTTGGATATTCAACCGTTCCGATGGAATTAATCGCGAGGGATACTTCCACGTTATGCACAAGAAACCTTAATTGATTCAGATTGAAATGGAAAACCTCAAAGAAATTTGAGGTTTTCTTTTTTCTATATGTTTCTTTGTACAACTTTTTGTTGTCGACGGAAGTCGTAGTTAAACCAAAATGACATTTATGAAAAAGAGTTTTGTTTTGTTATTATGTGTAAGCGCATTGTTTTCGAATCCCGCTTATGCTCAATTGACTGTAGATGCAACGCAGCCTTTAAATACGGTAATTCAGAATTTATTGGGTCCAAATGTTCAATTCAGTAATGTTACTTTTTCTGGTGATGCCGATCAAATAGGACTATTCAATTCCACAACAAGTAATCTACCTTTTCCAACGGGTGTAATTATGGGTACGGGAGGAATTTCCAATGCTATTGGTCCTAATAATTCTGGGAGCAGCAGTGTAACAGGTGGGAATTTTGGTGCAACGGATAATGATCTAAATGCCCTTGATGGCCTAACCCATAATGATGCTGCAATTCTTGAATTCGATTTTGTTGCCACGGGGACATCGATATCTTTCGACTATGTTTTTGCTTCAGAAGAGTACCCGGAGTATACTGGAGCTGGTTCTTGCGGAGATGTGAGTGATGTCTTTGGTTTCTTTTTGTCGGGGCCTGGAATATTAGGAACTTTCAGCAATGCTTCTGTGAACATTGCACTTATACCCGGAACAACAGAATTTGTTTCAATCAATAATTTGAACGCGGGTTGTGATGGATTAGCGGTTCCAGGTGGGCTAAATTGTAATTACTGCGAGTATTATGTTTATAATGGGACAGGATTAGACGCACCGTACAACACAAACGCAAACTATATTGAATACGATGGAATGACGGTTGTTTTAACCGCTACTTATGAGAACTTGGAATGCGGACAAACGTATCACATTAAGTTGGCCATTGCCGATGTTTCCGATACAGCATTTGATTCAGCGGTATTTTTGAAGGAAGGTAGTTTCAACGTCGGAGGAAGTTTGATCGAGTCTGTTGCTGTGACTAATCCAGGCGTAAGTCCAATTCCAGGGTTTCCAGCGAATTCTATCCTTGAAGGAGACGGGTGTTATAATGGTCAATTCGTGATTACTCCGCCACCTTGCTTGTTAGAGAACGATACCATTCAATTAATTTTTTCAGGGACGGCAACACTCGGTGAAGATTACAACACCGGGGGTGTTTCCGAAATCATTTTGCTACCGGGGGTTGCGGATACACTATTTGTTAATGGAATGATTGATAACGTGACTGAAGGAACACAGACTGTAACTTTTGGAAACATTACTGCCGGATATGAAACGATTGAGATAGGATTTGTCTTTTTCAATCCGTCGATTCAGGCTATGGATACAGCGAATGCCGTGTTGAACATTGTTGATTATGTTCCAACTGAATTGGCTCCTGTAACGGATGTTTTGAATTTATGTCCGAATGCGAATGTTCCTGTAAATGCAGTTCCTTTAATTTCGAACGGTGTTCCAAATTATACATTCAATTGGCAAGATGGTGCTGGGGCGACTATTGGAACCAATGCGGTTCAATCATTTGGATTGGGAAGTGCGGGTAGTTATGAGTTGACTGTAACAGACTATTGCGGAAATGCTGATTCTACGCTTTTCATTGTGACAGAGCCTCCAGCAATTGTATTTGAGGACCTTCAAGATTTGTGCACGGGTATTGAGTCTGAGGTTTTAGTGACGGGAGGATTGGAACCTTACGTGATATCACCTTCTTTGGCATCTGCGTTTTATGTCAATGGTGTTACAAATTCGCTTATTGGATTCGCCGGCGGTACATACGATGTTACCATAACCGATGCTTGTAATCAAGTTGGTGTAGTACCTTTCATTCTTACCGTTTGCGATACCGAAGAACCCAACATTTTATTGATTAATGCAGACGATTACAACAACGAGAGTTTTGTCATTAAGGGATTAGAAAGTTTCCCAAATAGTCAATTGAGAATATTCAATCGTTGGGGCGGATTGATGTATGAATCGTTGAATTACAGCAACGACAACCCATGGAATGGCACCGACGTTGAAGACGGAGTTTATTATTGGATATTCAATCGTTCAGACGGCGTTAGTCGTGAAGGCTATGTTCACGTCATGCACAAGAAACCTTAATTGGCGAGAAATTAAATTAGCGAAACCCCAGACATGGTTTGGGGTTTTTCTATGCCCATAAGTTTTAAAACGGTTGGAGCAACATCTGCAAGTTTTCCATCATTCACTTTTGTGATTTCTTTGTCTACAATCCATACGGGAACGGGATTCGTTGTGTGTGCTGTATTTGGGGAACCGTCTTCGTTTACGGCGCAGTCTGCGTTCCCGTGGTCGGCAATAACAATTAGCGAATAGCCCAAGTCTAAAGCTGTTTCAGCAACCTTCTTCAAGCATGCATCGGTTGTCTCAATGGCTTTAACAATGGCTTCGTATACACCGGTGTGGCCAACCATATCTGGATTAGCGAAATTCAAACAGAAAAAATCGGGTGTTTGATCGTGTAAGAATTGTATGCAGGAAGAAGCAATTTCATTAGCACTCATTTCTGGTTGAAGATCGTATGTAGCAACTTTAGGTGAAGGAACCATTAATCTACTTTCGCCTTGAAAAGGCTCTTCTCTTCCGCCGTTAAAAAAGAAAGTTACGTGTGGATATTTTTCTGTTTCAGCAATGCGAAGTTGTCTCCTGTTTGCCGCTGAAAGCGTTTCGCCTAAGGTGTGCATGAGGTTGTCTTTTTCAAAAAGAATATGCACGTTTTGAAACGAATCGTCGTATCGCGTCATGGTTACATAGTACAACGGAAGTTTTTTCATTCCGAAATCTGGAAAGTCTTGTTGATGAAGGGCCATGGTAATTTCACGACAGCGGTCGGTTCTGAAGTTGAAGCAAATAACAACATCGCCTTCTTCAATGCCTTGGTAGTTTCCTTCAATTTGAATGGGTTCAATAAACTCATCGGTTATCCCGTTTACATAGGATTGAGCTACCGCCAAATGCGCCGAAGGGCTTTTGTTTTCCGAGCCGGTTACGAAGAGGTCATAGGCTTTCTTTACACGTTCCCACCGTTTGTCGCGGTCCATGGCGAAATACCTTCCAATAACACTTGCAATTTTCGCTTGCTTTCCTTCGAGATGATTTTCCAAATCAAGAATAAATCCTTCACCGCTTTTCGGGTCGCAATCTCTTCCATCTGTTATCGCATGAATGAAGACTTTCGAAAGTTCCTGCTCTTCACATATGTCAACGAGCGCCTTCAGGTGATTGATGTGTGAATGCACGCCTCCGTCTGAGACAAGTCCAATGAAATGCACATTTTTATTTTCGTTTTTTGCATGATGAAGTGCATTTAATAGAACGTCATTCTTGTGCAATTCGTTGTTTCGAATACTCAAATGAATTTTCACAAGGTCTTGATAAACCACACGTCCTGCGCCAATATTCATGTGTCCGACTTCACTGTTTCCCATTTGACCTTCCGGAAGTCCAACATATTCACCGTCGGTGCGAAGTGTTGCGTGAGCCGCAGTATTGTTCAGATGATGTGTAAACGGAGTTTGAGCGCTAAGTATAGCGTTGGAATGATCGTTCTTACCAATTCCCCAACCATCTAAAATAATAAGTCCTACTTTTTTTGTCATTTTGAAAATGTTATTTGAAAACGACTGCCAGCTGGCGTGTTGTCGTTGATATTAATTTCTGCACGATGCGCTTTGCATATTTCCTTTACGATGTATAGACCAAGTCCTGTTCCCTTTTGTGAACGGGTTTGTTCATTTCCGACGCGATGAAATTTTTCGAAAACGGATTTGCGTTCTTCGAGGGGTATTCCCACACCGTGGTCAGCAATTTCAAGAAGAACCAAATGTTCACTGCCTTTCAACATAACGGAAATCGATTCTGAGATTGGGGAGTATTTATTCGCGTTTTCAAGTAGGTTGAAAAGCAAACTTACGATCATTGTTTCTTCTACTTCCAACTGAATGTTCGATTGAATGTTTGAATTCACATTTCGTTCAGGGAAGAGTTGCTGAAAACGTTTGATTTGTGCTTCAACGAGCATAGACAAATCAGTCGTTTGCCAATTGCCCAATGTAGTGTTTTGTTCGAATTGGGTTGCGAGCAAAATGTTATTCACGAGTGTTTCAAGTCGATTCGATTCTGTGATAATATCTGCACACAAATCTTGCGATTGTTCTTCTGTGAGTTTGCGGTTTTTTAATGTTTGCGAATTCAGACGAATTGCCGCAATGGGCGTTTTCAGTTCGTGTGTTACTGCAAGCAAAAAGTTCTTTTCTTTCTGCGCACGCTTTAAATCTTGCCAAACATTTTTCTTGATCCACCAAATACCTACGAATAAGAGAATCAAGAAAACGCCACCCTCACCAATAATCATGAATATTTTATTTCGGAGTGCGTTTTCCGGCAGTGTGTTCCCTTCGGATTGAAGATGTTGCAAATATGCGCGTTGCAATCGGTACAACTGCCAGCCCCACCAAACCAATTGGAATACGAGATAAGCCGCAAGAAGATAAAGTACTCCCAGTAACCTGCGTTTATTTCGTAATGACTTCATACTGCAAAAGTAAGGTGCTAATGCTAATACAATTGAGAAACAAATGATGTTTGAAATTTAACTTTTATATAGTCGTTCATTGGCAATCTCGGTGCAAATTTGTACCATGAGATTTGCGCGCTTCGCTTTGGTCATTTTGATTGTTTTTGTGCAAAGGCATGAATCTAACGCGCAGCGTGTTGGCGTGGTGTTGAGTGGTGGAGGTGCAACGGCTATGGCTCACATTGGATTTTTGAAAGCCTTAGAAGAGAACAATGTTCCCATTGATTATATCTGCGGAACAAGCATGGGTGCAGTAATTGCGTCATTTTATGCAGCAGGGTATTCCACTCATCAGATGGACTCCTTGTGTCGCACCCCAGAGTTCACGATGCTTTCCGAAGGAGAGGAATTACCCATTGATTTGCAATTTTATTATTTGAAATCAGAGCCTACTGCATCAATGGTAAGCTTAAAATATTCTGGTGGAGATAATATTTCCAATACACTGCCAACGAATTTAATTAACCCAGCCTTGATGGATTGGGTGCACATGAAACTGCTCAGTGCTGCAAGCGAAGCGGCTCGACAGAATTTTGATAGTTTATTTGTTCCGTTTAGATGTGTAGCCGCAGATGTGAAAGACAAGCGAGAAGTGATTTTTAAATCTGGATCTTTGAACGAAGCAATTCGGGCCTCTTGCACATATCCCTTTTATATACCACCGAGAAGAGTGAATGGTAAGCTGCTATATGACGGTGGTATCTACAACAACTTTCCAATTGATGTGATGTACCACGATTTTCATCCGGATGTTATACTCGGATGCAATGTTTCAAGCGTGCCTGCAGATCCAAAAGAAAACAATCTTATGTCTCAGCTAGAAGCTATGATTGTATCTCAAAAGGAAGTTTTTCTCCCTTGTGAAGAGGTGTTTATTGTTGAGCCTAATAGTGCAAATACGAGCACATTCGAATTTTCAAATGCAATGGCAGCAATTGATTCGGGATATTTTGCAACAGTAAAGTCAATGGCTGAAATAAAGCGAATGGTTGGACGTGAAGTTCCCTACAGAGAATTGAAAATGAAGAGAGATAAATTTCAATTGAAATGCGTTCCCATTGTAGTGGATGAAGTGCGTTTGGAAGGATTGCCAAAAGGGCAGACGCAATATGTTCGAGAGCTTTTGGGTAGAAGAGAGAGTGCGCTGCCCTTGAGTGAATTGCAACGAACTTATTTCCGAGTCTTGGCAGATGGCAGTATTAAATCAATGTATCCCAAAATGTACTACAAGTCGACTGATGGGAAGTATATTCTGGATTTAAATGTTCAAAGAGAAAAGGACTTGATTCTTTCATTTGGAGGTAATTTCAGTTCGCGTTCCATTAACACGGGTTATGTAGGATTGCGCTACAATTTATTTGGACGGGTGAACACGGTTGTTGAGGCAAATAGTTATTTTGGGAGATATTACGGGTCTGTTCAAGTAAAGTCGAGGTCGAAGATAATGCTCTTCAATTATCCAATTGCTTTCGAGTTGTCATTCACACAAAACAGATGGGACTATTATAAGAGTTTAACCACTTTTTTTGAAGATGTTAAGCCTTCATATGTCTTGTTAAATGAAAGGTTTGGAGAGGCGTCATGGATTCTTCCTGCAGGAAGAAAAGCGAAGTTCAAAATCGATGCAATCTATACCCACCAATACGACAACTACTACCAGACAAAGAATTTTTTAAGTGTTGACACAGCAGATTTAACCGAGTTCAATGCGAGGATGGTCCGTTTCAATTATGTCAGAAGTACTTTAAATCGAGTTCAGTATGCCTCATCAGGTTCACAAATAAGACTGTTGGCTAAAGGGGTGAGTGGCACAGAATACACAATACCAGGGAGCACGAGCAGCAATCGAGATACACTTTCAAACAGTCATTCTTGGCTGCAAATGCGCGTGTATTACGAGAATTATATTGTAGATGAGCTACGTTTTTCTTTTGGCGTAAAAGCAGAAGTTTTGTGGTCTAGTCAAAAAGATTTTCAGAACGCCACGGCTACTTCAATCATGAGTCCAACACCTAGTTTCTTCCCTGAGTTCAGGACTTTTTATTTGCCCGTTTACAGGGGTACGTCATTCTTTACATTTGGAGTTTCGCCCGTTCTTCACCTGACGAAGAATTTGGATTTGAGAGCTGATGTATACGGATATCAGCCGTTTCAGGCCACGGCGGTGCCTTCTTCAGATATCTACCGAACATATACCCTGGGAAGTGGAACCTTGGTTTATCATTCTCCAATTGGTCCTGTGAGTTTATCTGCTAATTATTATGAGCAAAAGGAAAAGCCTTGGAGTATACTTTTCAACCTTGGTTTTATCATATCGAATCCCTCACCAAGGGATTAATTCCATTGGTTCTCCGTACTTTTGTATCTGATATAGCTTTATGAGTAAAATTAAATTTGCGGTTATAGGTGCGGGGCACATTGGTAAGCGTCATGCTGAAATGGTTCAACGTAACGAACAAACGGAATTGTCGGCAATGTGCGACGTTCGTTCACGCGAGGAATGCGGTGTTTCGGAGGACATTCAATTTTATCACTCTCCGGAAGAAATGTTGCAAAATGAAGAGGTTGATGTTGTTTGTATCTGCACGCCGAATGGTCTTCACGCACAGCACGCACTTCTTGCCTTGAAGGCAGGAAAGCACGTTGTTGTCGAAAAGCCAATGGCCTTGAATAAGGCTGATGGAGAGAAAATTATTTTCGAAGCTCTACGTGCAAACAAGCAGGTATTCTGCGTCATGCAAAACAGATACAGTCCGCCTAGTGTTTGGATGAAGGAATTGATTCAGTCGGGTGTTCTTGGAAAAATTTACATGGTCAACATCGATTTGTTTTGGAACCGCGATGATCGTTATTACAAAAAGGGTGGGTGGAAAGGAACGAAAGATCTAGATGGAGGAACGCTTTTCACTCAGTTTTCCCATTTCATTGATATCATGTATTGGTTGTTCGGAGATATCGATAACATTCAGGCAAGACTTCATGATTTCAATCATGGACATTCAACCGAGTTCGAGGACTCTGGAATAGTTATGTTTGATTTGGTTGAAGGCGGAATGGGGTCAATTAACTTTTCTACTTCAGTGAGCAGCGTCAATTATGAAAGCAGTTTGACTGTGGTTGCAGAGAAGGGTACAGTGAAAATTGGCGGACAATACATGAATGAAGTGGCATACTGTCAAATTGAAAATTATACCATGCCAGTCCTTCCTGAAGGCAATCCGGCAAATGATTACGGACATTACAAAGGAAGTGCTGCCAATCACGTCTACATTATTCAAAATGTTGTAGAGGCAATTAGTGGAGTTTCGAATATTACCACCAATGCTTTAGAGGGCTTGAAAGTGGTTGAGATAATAGAGCGTATTTATTCAGCAGCGAAAAACAACAGCTAGTTCATTTCATGAAGGATAGATTAACAGAGTCTTTCACGAAGTTTATGCGCGTTGAATACATTCGAAATGTATTTACGCTCATGGCAGGCACCGTAATTGGTCAAGCTTTAGTTTTTGTTCTAGCTCCGTTTGTTACTCGTCTGTTTACTCCGGAAGATTTCACACTTCTTGAACAGTACACCATGATCGTGACTGTGCTTTCTGTTGTGGTTACTGGAAAATATGAGTTCGCAATCATGCATCCAAGAGATCAGAACGATGCTCGACATATTGCAGGGCTGGCTTTGAAAGTGGCTTTCTATTCATGTGTTTTGCTCTCTGTTTTTATCTTGTTTTTTGCCCGTTATGTGTCTTATTGGTTAGTGAATGAACCCATTGCTATTTACCTATGGACCATACCAATTGTGTTGTTCTTTACCGCAGTATTCAACGTTTTTAATTATTGGTTCTCTCGTTTGAAGCAATACAAGGTTGCAGCAAATTCTAAAGTTATTTCGGCAGTGTCTTCAGAACCCATTAAAATTGCGACAGGTTTCGGTGGATGGAATGCCTCAGGGTTAATTTTTTCGACAGTATTAGGGTCAATTGCCGCGGGTACATATGCCTTTTGGAAATTTTTGAAATCGGAGCCACAAGGACTGAAGAACCTATCAAATGAGCGTATGAAAGCGCTGGCGGCATTGCACAAGGATTATCCTTTATTTAGCATCTGGGGAAGTGTACTGAACCGTTTGGCGCAATGGGCTCACGTGGGCATATTCACGCTGTACTACGGCCTCCTTGCGGTTGGTTTCATGGCCTTATGCAGAAGAATCTTCATGGCGCCTTTAAATGTGGTGAGTAATTCATATTCTCAAGTTTTCTTTCAACGTATTTCTGAGATTGAAAATCCAAGAGAATTGCGAACACTGTATTACAAAGTGCTTTTCCGGTTTTTAATTGCAGCTGCAGGAATGATTTTCATTGTGCAAATGCTTCCTGGAAACACCATGGGATTTATTTTCGGTGAGGCTTGGGGAAATTCATTTATGTATTTGAAGTATCTCATATACTGGTTTGCTTTGAATTTTGTCACATCTTCATTGGCTTTCATCACCTACAGAATTAACATGCAACGTGTGGGATTATTTTTAGATGCACTACACTTTGTATTGGCTATTGTGGCGGTATACCTCGCCCATAGTTGGGGAATGAATGAATTGGAAGCTACAAAGTTTTTGGTTATTTCGAAGGTGATTTATTTTTCATTCAACATACTCGTGGTTCTGTTTTATTTGGAACGGTACACACGAAAGAATCTCGAGCACGCATGAAGGTAATTTCGCTACTCGTGACCAATTTTAAAAACGACAACCGTGTTTATCGCATGGCGAAAAGTCTTTCAAAACATGGCTTTCCAACTACTGTAATCGCTTGGAAGAAGGTAGACGTAGCCGAGAAAGAGAATTTTAACGGTGTTGAAGTTGAACGTGTAGTGGTTTCTTCCGATAAGTGGAAGCGGTTGAATTTAATCATTGGGGCTATTCAATATTTTGAATTTGCGTTTCGTGTAACATCTAGATACCGAAAAGTTGATGCGTGGCATTGTAACGATTACGAAGCTTTTGTTATTGGTGTTTTGGCAAAAATCACTCGCCCGAGATTGAAATTAATTTACGACTGTCATGAGCTCGAGTCGCACCGAAACGGAAAGGGTGCGTTCATGCGCTTCACCATTCGAACGCTCGAGAAGTTATTTATTCCATGGACCGAATTGGTTATTACGGTTAGTCCTTCCATCCAAGAATTTTATAAAAGGAAGTACAATTTGCCATTTGTTGCTTTGGTTAGAAATCTTCCGAATGAAATGCAAATTTCACATTCGAACACCTTGCGCGAAATACTTGGTTTAAAGAATGAACAAAGAGTATTTCTCTATCAAGGTATGTTAGGTAAGGGCAGAGGCATTGAAGTTTTGTTAAACGCTTTTGAGTCAAGGAAAACTACAGATGCCGTAATCGTATTTATGGGATTTGGTGCATTAAAGGATGAGATAGAAGCATATGCTTCACGTAATGAAAATATATTTTTTGTTCCTGCTGTTTCTTACTCTGAAATACCAATATACACAGGCAGTGCCGATGTTGGGGTGAATTCAGTTGAGCCTACTTGCTTAAGTTATAAGTATTCACTTCCCAATAAATTGTTCGAGTACATACAATCTGAAATTCCTGTTCTTACGAATCCGTTGCCCGATTGTGCAGCGATTGTGAGTGAATATAAAGTTGGAAAAGTAATTCCAGCCTGGAATGTAGACGCGATTGATAAGGTTATAAATGAAGTGTTGAAGGAAGATTTAAACGTCTATCAATCTCATTTGAAATCGGCGAAGAAAATTTTGAATTGGGAAGTTGAAGAACAAGTTTTAATTTCAGCATATAAATCAATTCCGAATGCAAGTAGTCGTTGAGTCTTCTTCAGCAGCATTGGCCCAATGGGAGAAAAAGGGGTTTCCTGTTTTCTTGCGTGAGGCATACGGCTCGGAATTGCTCCTATTGAAGTTCGTGGAAGATGCACAGGTGATTGCAGTGATGTGGGCGTGGGAATCTGGAAAGAAGTTGATGAACAGTCTCATTACACCGCCCTTCTCTCCGAATTGTTGGCTCACATTTTTGACCGATTACGACAAGCCTGCTACCAAGCGCGCGAAAGAGAAAGAAGTTCAAAAGGCTTTGCTTGCTTTTGTTGGAAATGGAAAGTGGGGTTATTGGAAGTTTGATTTTCCGGTTGAGTTTACCGATTTTCAGGAAGCCATATGGAAAGGTACCCTTCCAAAAACGAAATACACGTATCGCATTTTAGAATTGCGGAATTGGGAGGAGAAGATCGATTCAAAGCTTCGAAATAAGTTGAAGCGCTTTTCAGATTTTATATATGAAGTAAGACCTTTCGGTGAGGATGAAATGAAGTTGTTCATGGCTTCAAGTGCAGTGAAAGGAGTGGCTCATGAACAATTGCTTTCGAAGTTTAATTCATTGAACTCAGCCTCTGCCTTCACGGTTATTGCGGAAGGTGGGCAGTTTCAGGCGTTCTGTGCAATTGTAGACGATGTCTGTTATTATTTGGTTTCTAGTAACGCCAAGAACGAGAATGCGCTTTCGGCGTGTGGGGTAAAGTTTTGTATTGAAGAAGGTATTCGTAGAGGGTGTTCTTCTTTCGATTTCGAAGGATCTATGATTCCAGAAATTGAAGTTTTTTTCAGATCTTTTGGTGGCGACTTGCTTCCTTATTTTTCAATTGAAGGAGGAAGAGGAATAGCCTATTTCCTTCGGAAAATAATCAAATAAAAAAGCCATCTGAAGATGGCTTTTCTTTCATCTTGAAAAATATTAATTCGCATATTGCGAGTAAGTCACTTGATATTCTTTATCGTCAGCAAACCACTCTTTTCCTAAATCCAACCAAGCTTTAGCTTCGTCTGTATTTCCATCGGTATACAGTTTTTCAGAATAGTAGATGATTGCATTTTTTAATAAGTCTTTTTGACCTTTTACTTCGACAGAACAGGTTTTGTCAGTCAATAATTTTTTCGCGGTATTGTACGCATTTTCGGCTTCCTTCTTTTGCTTTGCGCCTTGAAAGGAAACTCCAAGCATTATCCAAGCACCGGCATCATTCGCATCCCAGTCTATTAAGTTGTCGTAAAGTGTTTTGCTTTTGGTGTACTTCATTGCGTCTAACATAACTTCAGCTTCACTAATTGCGGTGTTACGTAACTCTGTGAAGTAATCTTCGTGCTCCGCGTAGAATGTTTTGTTTTTGTCTTTCGAAGAATACTTCGAAGCGTACTTGTAGCAGTCCTTTCCAGCAGTAGGAAACTTCTCTTTGAACTCGTCGCGCTTGGACATTTCATAATAGCAACGACTCATGAAAAGGTAAGGCAGAGGGTCTTTTTTAGTCTTTTCGTTTAACGTGTATTTTTCTGCTTTATATAAGCATTTCTCGTATTTTTCATCTACAAACATGGCTAATAAGTCGGGGTAGTCAGTCTGAGCTAAGCTCTTCAAAGAGCCGAGAAAAAAGACGAATAACAGTAGTTTTTTCATAGAAGTAATTTTTTGGACATAGCCAAATACAATGCCTAAGGTAAGAACAGAATTCATTCAAGCCAAATTCCTTCTGGAATTCAATCTATGTATGAATGAAATTTATAGAGAAACCTTGTGAATTAAAGCCTTGAACTATCTTATCTTCGCGGCTATTCGAATTGAAAATCATGAAGTTGAAGAATATCATTTTTGTGTTGGCTTGTTTTGTTGGTTTTGCTGCTCAAGCGCAAGATTGTACCATTCGTGGATTTGTTAAGAGCAAGGATAAGGGAGAGCCTATTCTAATGGCGTTAGTGGCTTTGGAGGGAACAACTGTTGGAACAAATACCGACGAAAACGGGTACTTCAGCTTTACAAAGTTACAGCCAGGGACGTACTTTGTCTTCGTAAAGGTCATAAACTTCAACGAATACCGCGATACCATAACGGTAAAGCCAGGCCAGCTTGTTTCTACCAATATATTGCTGGAGTCGGGCTCGAATATGATGGGGGTTTTAGAGATTAGCGATCAACGTTCGGAGCAAATAAATAACGTAAATATCTCTTCTGAAACTTTACGTCCGAAAGATTTTAAGCGTGTTCCTTCATTTGGTGGACAAACGGACATAGTTCAAGTTTTAACCACACTTCCAGGTTTCATTTCCACAGGAGACCAAGGGGGACAAGTCTTTGTGCGCGGAGGAAGCCCAGTTCAAAACAAGGTGGTACTTGACGGAATGATTGTATACAATCCGTTTCACAGTATTGGTTTATTTTCTGTATTTGACACCGATATTATTTCAAATGCCGATGTGTACACGGGAGGTTTTGGGGCTCAGTTCGGAGGCAGAATTTCATCGGTGATAGACATTACTACTCGTGATGGAAATAAAAAAGGACACGACGGAAAGATTGGTTTTAGTCCTTTCGGAGGTAAAATTCAGTTGGAAGGTCCTTTGAAGAAGCTTACCAAAAATGGGAGTGGAATATCATACATTCTAAGCGCAAAGAATAGTTATTTGGATAGGACCTCTCCCAGGGTATATCCTTTTGTGAATAATGGTAACGGATTGCCATTTGCTTACACAGATTTGTATGGGAAATTGTCCTTTGGTGGTTCGAACGGCAGTAAGTTCAATTTGTTCGGATTCTCTTTTGACGATAAGGTTACCAAGTACCAGGCGCTTTCTAATTTAAATTGGAAGAATGTGGGTGCAGGTGGAAATTTTGTCGTAGTGCCCACAAGTTCTCCAGTCTTAATCAACGGAAATTTTGCTTGGAGCAAGTATAATATTCTTTTGCAAGAAGAGACCGTTCCTGATCGTAAGAGCGGAATTACATCTTTTAATTTCGGATTAGATTTCAATTACAGTGTTGGTAAGGATGCGATAAAGTATGGAGTAGAAGTTGTTGGTTTTTCTACCAATTTCAACACGTTCAATCCTCTTGGAGTGCGAATAGATGTCGAGCAGAATACGACAGAGTTGAATGGTTTTATCTCTTATAAAATCAATAGAAAGAAGATAATTATTGAACCTGGATTCCGTGTTCAATATTACAGTTCACTTTCGGCTGTCTCTCCAGAGCCGCGTATTGGTATGAAGTACAAGATGTCTGAGAGGCTGCGTTTGAAGACTGCAGCCGGTTTGTATTCTCAAAATCTAATGGCAACTAACAGCGATAGAGATGTGGTGAATTTGTTCTACGGTTTCTTGGCGAGTCCTGATGAAATTCAGAACACGATGACAATGCCCAATGGTGAAACGCGAGATATATCAAACTCCCTTCAAAAGGCCTCACATGTTGTTGCTGGATTTGAATTCGATATAACAGAAGAGTTGAATCTGAACGTTGAAGGTTACTACCGCAACTTCAAACAGGTGACCAATACAAACAGAAATAAAATTTTCCCAGACGACGCAGACAACCAGGACAAACCAGAGTTGTTGCGGAAGGATTTTATTTTGGAAAGTGGATTTGCAAAAGGTATAGACGTTGTATTGAAGTATGCCACCAAGCATTCAAACATTAATGTGGTTTATTCGATTATGAATGTCGATCGTTGGGATGGATTACGTTGGTATGATCCTGTATTCGACCGCAGACATAACGTAAACGTCGTTGCATCGCATTCTTGGGGGAAAAATGATAGTTGGGAAGTAAGCGCAAGATGGAATTTAGGAAGCGGCCTGCCATTTACACAAACACAGGGTGGTTATGAGCCTCCAACTTTAAGCGGAGGTATTTCAACAGATTACATCTACACAAACTCCAATGTGTTGGGTATTCAATATGCCCCATTGAATGAGGGAAGACTTCCTTGGTATCATAGATTGGATGCGAATATTCGTAAAACCTACAAGTGGGAAAAGTCTACTTTGGAGTTGAACTTCGGTTTAACAAATGCATATAACAGAGCGAATGTCTTTTACATAGATCGTGTAACTTCGAAGCGAGTAGATCAACTGCCGATGCTTCCGTCTATTGGTCTTGAGATGTCGTTTTAATCGTTACGTTTTCCAACCAAATAAACACCTGCGAAAATGAGCAGGGCAAAGAGAATTTTCTCAGCCGTAATGCTAGCGGTGTGATCCTGATTGCCTATACCAGCAAACAAGAATGCAAAAACTCCGGCTAATAATGGTTGAAGATAAATGTATGCACTCGTCACTGTAGGCGACACTTTGCTGAGAGCATAAATGTTCAATAGATAGGTGAGGAATGTTACTGCGACAATGATAAAGGCTAAACTCATCCAATGTAATGAATTGAGTGTTCCCCAAGCAATAGAACTTGCGTCTGAATACCCAATGGGTAAGATGAAAATTAATCCGCAAGCGAAAACCCAGGTAATGGCTGTAATGGGTTTGTATTTTTTCATGAGCCTTGGTGCAGTGGTTAAATAAAATCCGTAAGACAGCGAATTAATTAAGATGTAGAGATCTCCTTTCAAATAATCCGCACTTGTTTCGAATGGTGCGCGTAAAAGTATAATACCAAGAGCGCCAACGGAACCAAGAATAATTCCCGAGGCGGTCATGATTGAAGGCCATTTTCTTTTCCCAATAAAATAGAGTAGGGCCACCAGTATTGGATTCGTGCACATGATAATGGAAGCGTTTACCGGTGTGGTTAAAGAAAGACCATTGAAGAAAAACAATTGATTGGTGGCTACGCCTGTTAATCCGCAAAAGAGAAATAACGGAAGGTCTCGCAACTGAGGTAGTTCGAGAAACTTCATTGATACGAGTAAAAAAAGCGTTAATGCCCCAGAAACACGAAGAACAATAAATGCATTCGGCCCAATAGGATTAGGCATTACCCATTTGGCAACGAGGTAATTCGCGCTGTATATCAGCGCAACTCCTATCAAGGCTAAATGTGCACCAAAATGGTTTTGTTTTGCCACCGGGCAAATTTATTTCTTTTGCAAAAAGGCTTTAGCAGCGGCTACAACCTTTGGAGCGTTTCCAATAAAAATTTGATCGTTGAAGATTAAAACGGGACGTTTCAAGAAGGTATACTCTTTTAAAATGTATTTCTTGTAATCCTTTTCGGTAAGTTTTTTCTCATTCAATCCTAATTCACGATACTTGAGAGCTCTGCGGCTAAACAGTGCTTCGTAACTGCCTGCAAGCGCGTGCATCTCAGAAAGTTGTTCTTCCGTTATTGCGACGGTTTTGATGTCTTGAAGTTCAGTTCCTTTTGGAAGTGGACTTAATTCGTTAATGATGTTTTGACAAGTGCCGCAATTAGCAAGATGGTATATTTTTTTCATGTTGAAATATTAATGAGGGAATAGAAAAGCAATGTTTTTACTGAATAGTTTTAGAGCAATAGCAAGAAGAATAATTCCGAACATTTTCTCAAGAATGGCGAGTCCGTTCGGGCCTAAAAGACGTTCAATGCGATTGGTTAACTTCAAGACAAGAAAAATTATTGGCATATTCAACAGAACAGCTATCACAATGTTTATGCTTTGGTATTCGGCCCGAAGCGCAATGAGCGTTGAGATAGTTCCAGCTCCGGCAATGGTTGGAAAGGCAAGAGGCATTACTGCAGCAACTTTCGAAGACGTTTCTTTTTGTTTGAATATTTGAATGCCTAATATCATTTCCATGGCAATAAAGAACAAGATGAAAGCGCCAGCAACAGCGAAAGAGTAAACGTCTACCCCAAAAATGCTTAAGATAGATTCTCCTGCAAACAGGAACAAAAGCATAAGCACTAACGAAACGGTGGTAATTAATAATGGTTGGATCTTACCCGTTTTCTTTTGAGTATCGAGAATAATTGGAATGCTGCCTACAATGTCAATGACAGCGAATAAAACCATAAAGCAAGAACCAATTTCTACCCAATTCATGCAGCGAAATTACATCGCGTAAGGGAGTTATAAATTACAAATTGAAAATAAAGTTTTCAATGGCTTTTGGAAAGTGTGTTATCTCAAGAGCACGCACTTTTGATTCAATTTCAGCGGCAGAGCATTCTTCTACATTGCATGAAGCTTGGAAAATGATTTTCCCTTTGTCGAACTCTTCATTTACGAGGTGAACTGTTATTCCACTCTCTTTCTCCTTTGCCGCGTGTACCGCTTCATGAACGAAATGACCGTACATGCCTTTTCCTCCGAATTTTGGCAAAAGGGCTGGGTGAATATTAATTATTCTATTTTCGAATGCTTGAACAAGGTTCGATGGAACAAGCCAGAGAAATCCAGCCAGTATGACTAAATCAATTTTTCTAACTCGAAGTTCATGAACGAATTCATCTGATGTTTTAAAGTTCTCTTTGGTTAAGAGTATGGAATCAATGTTATTGTCTTGAGCAATTTTAAAGACACCGGCCTTTGCATTATTGCAAGCAACAAGTGAAATTCGTACAGAAGTGTTTTTGAAATGTTGAATGATGTTAGCGGCGTTGCTGCCCGCACCAGAAGCTAAGATGGCAATGTTCATGAATTTGTATTGGATGCAATAAGTTGGTTCAGTTCTTTTTGGACGAGAAAAGTTAGGCGAGGTGGCATACTAAGAATTACTTGAAGTTCTGTGTGCAGTTCTTTGCGATTGAGGTTTTTGGCCTTTTTGTTCAATTCTTTCAAGTAAACCTGTTGTTTTGCTGTTTGTGCTCACTATAACTGTGTATTGAATAATTGTCTTCGAAGATACGAATTATCATTCAGGTGTTTATTTGACTTAGGTCAGTAGCGGAACTGACAAGCGATTTCTGCTATCTTTACACTCGAATTATTAGAAACCAATCGGGTTATTCAATTATGTCAATTTCAGTTAGTCAGGTTGTTAAAATGTTCGGAGCACAAACCGCTTTGAATGGAGTGTCCTTCGAAGCGAAAAAAGGAGAAGTTATTGGCTTCTTAGGCCCGAATGGTGCGGGAAAGAGTACAATGATGAAGATTATTACAGGTTACATTCCGTCTATGTCTGGAAAAGTGTCAGTTTGTGGATTTGACGTAAATGAAAAGCCACTTGAGGTGAAAAGTCGTGTGGGTTATTTGCCAGAGCACAATCCATTGTACACAGACATGTACGTGCGGGAGTACTTAACTTTTGTTGGTAGTCTGCACGGAGTAAAGAATTTGAAGAGTAGAGTGGAGGAAGTGATTGCTTTGGTGGGCTTAACTCCTGAAGCGCACAAACCCATTCAACAATTGTCGAAAGGATACCGTCAACGTGTTGGTTTGGCTCAAGCCATTATTCACGATCCGGAAGTGTTAATTCTCGATGAGCCAACAAGTGGGTTAGATCCGAATCAGATAGCGGATATTCGTGAAATTATTATTCAAATGGGCAAAGAGAAAACGGTCTTGCTATCAACACACATTATGCAAGAAGTAGAAGCCATGTGTTCGCGTGTAGTCATTATTAGTAAGGGAAATGTGGTAGCAAATGCGCCAGTGAATGAACTCACAGCTTCAGATCAGAAATTGGAACAAGTATTTAAAGAGTTGACGACGAAATGATAATGGTTGCTACAGTAGGCGGAGTTTTAAGAACCATACTTTGGATTTTTATTATATCCGGAATAATTCAGTTTCTTGTGAGATTTACGGCCAAATATGCCGTGCAAAAAGTAAACGAAGAGGTGAAGAACAATCAGCGTGCGAATAGCCAATCGCAAAGTGCAGGTAAAAAACAAGCTTCGGGAAATAAAACTCCTGATAGCGAATATGTAGATTTTGTAGAAATAAAAGATCAGGAATAAAATGAATAAGTTTTTGAAATTGTCTTGGCCACACGCAGTGGCAATTCTTTCACTTGTGATTTTAGCGAGTGTATATTTTTCTCCGCTTTGGCAAGGGTACGATTTGAATCAACCCGATATTGTGCAATGGAGAGGCATGTCTCAAGAGCTTTCGAATTACCGCGAACTACACAACGAAGAGGCCCTTTGGTCGAATTCGATGTTTGGTGGAATGCCAGCCTATCAGGTTTCAACGGAGCACAACGCGAATTTACTTCGTCCGATTTTACTCACTCTTCGTCTAGGTTTGCCAGGTGCAATTGGAACTTTGTTTTTGTGCTTCTTGGGGTATTATATCCTTGGTTTGTGCCTTCGTCTAGGCCCATGGTATAGCCTCGTTGGTGCCGTGGCATTCGGATTCGCAACCATAAATATTTTATATCTCGGTGCTGGACATACAGGAAAGGTTACTTCAATCGCATTCTTGGCACCTGCGCTCGGTGGATTCATTCTCGCTTTTAGAGGAAGAGCTTATTTAGGTGGTGCCATCTTTATGCTTTTCTTGGGATTGAACATTGCTGCGAATCACCTTCAAATGACTTACTATTTGGCATTCTTGCTTGTAGCTGTAGCAATTGGAGAGTCTATTCGTTTGGTGATTGCAAAACAATTCAAAGCATTGGGAATGTCTTTGGCTGTGTTGGCTGTGGCAAGCGTAGTTGCTGTACTTCCAAGCGCGAGTAACTTAATGACAACCTACGAGTACAGCAAATACACCACGCGTGGTAGTTCAGACCTTACCCTTAAACCGAAAGAAAGTTCTAACATTGAACAAGAGGGTTTGAGTGGTTCATACATTCTAGACTACAACTTCGCTTCAGGTGAGCAATGGTCTTTGTTAATCCCGAATGCTAAGGGTGGTGCCTCTGCTGCAATTGGAGATAAAAACAAGGAAGCTATTCCGAATGCTGCTAAAGGCAACAAGAGTGTCAACAAGTTCAAAGATGATTTGAAAGGAACCAATAGCTATTGGGGAGCACAACGCTTTACCGGTGGTGCGTTCTATTTCGGTGCTGCGATTATGACGTTATTCATCTTGGCATTTGTCGGATTGAAAGACGGAATCAAATGGCCATTCTTGGTTATTACGCTGCTTGCACTCGGATTGTGTTTGAAGGAGATGACTGGATTGAATTCCTTGTTCATTGAAAAAATTCCGATGTACAATAAGTTCCGCGATTCAAAAATGATTCTGGTTCTCATTCAAGTCATGGCTGCTGCTATGGGTATGATGTTCTTGAAGAAATTGGTTGAAGGCGAAGTAGCTTGGGGAAAGAACGGGAAGAAAATACTTACAGGAGCAGTTGCTGTTTTTGCAATTGTAATCATGTATTTAAATGTAAGTCCAAGTTCAACAGGAACCATGATTAGCCCACAAGAGCAAGAGCAATTCGATCAGTTGTCGAAGAATGCTCCCAAGGAACAAGTGGCCATGGTCGATGAATACAGCAGCGCATTGCAAGATGTTCGTGCTGAAATTTTCAAGGCAGATGCGAAGCGCACGTTGTTCTTGGTGTTACTTATTTCCGGTGGAGTGCTCTCGCTTGTATACGTGAACAACAAGACTTTGAAAATGGCTATTCTTCCAATTGTAGGGGTAATCGTTTTGTTCGATGGATTCAGCGTTTCAAGACGTTATTTGAATCTAGACAAAGAGAAGGGGGCGTACAAGAAGTTTGTAACCCTTGAAGAAAAAGAGATTCCGGTGAAGCCGAGCGCAGCAGACTTCTCAATTCTCGACTTGGAGAAACCATCAATTGCAGATTTCGACAATAAGTCAAATGCTTTAGAGCAAGCCTTAACGAATTCAGGTATTTACGATCACGTGAAAACAAAGGGAGCTTTGAAGGAAGTTGCCAACTTCGGGGCGCTTCAACTGAACTCTGATTTCCGTGTGGCTCGTCTAGGCAATCCGTTCAACGATGCTGAGACTTCATTCTTCCACAAGAGTATAGGCGGTTATCACGGTGCGAAGTTGAAGCGCATTCAGGAAGTAATCGATTTCCATTTGGCTGAAGAGTTAGATAGCGCATTAGCGTATTTGCAAGCGGGTACTTATGATTCATTGGGAGGTAGTCTTTCTGTGTTGAACATGCTGAATACCAAATACTACATCGGTAATCCAGAGCAGCCGGCTATTCCAAACAAATTCGCCATGGGCAATGCTTGGTTTGTTTCCAAAGTGAAGACGACCAACAACAGCGATGAAGAAATGGTTGCGTTGGGTGAAATAGATGCGAAGATTGAAGCCACAACGCAAGCGGCTTTCTCTTCACAGTTTCATGCACCACAAGTTGCAGTGAACAGCACGGCTTCAGTGCGCATGTTGGCCTACGAAACCAAAGTGTTGCGCTACGAAGTGAATAACACTTCAGCAGAAGCACAGCCTGTTGTATTCAGTGAAATCTATTATCCGGAAGGCTGGATTTGCAGAATCGATGGCAACGAAGTGGAAGCAGCACGTGTCAACTATATTCTTCGCGGAGCAATGATTCCTGCGGGAACGCACACTGTTGAATGGTCTTTCGAACCAAAGGTTTGGGAGAAAGGAACAACCATATCTTACGCAGGATCGGCATTGCTTTTCGCATTGCTAGCCTTTGCTGGATTCATGGTTTACCGCGAAGAGAAGAAAGCGTAATTACAAAACGGGCTTCTCGTGATGCGTGAGGTTTTGAACCAACAACGCGGCATTGGAAGCCAGAATGAGTGGGAAGATTACAGTCACAAACCATCCGTATGGAAAGTGAGTCGCTGCATAGTTCGGTTGCGTTAGTCCAAGCCATTGCGAATCACTCGGTACGCTTCCTAACACAAGAATGTACTGCCAAACAATAGAGGCAATTCCGACAACATTAAAAATTGAAAAAGCAAGTTTATACTTGCTTTTTTTCTTGGGGAAAATAGGCATGCAAACTAAGGCAAGAACCCCAAAGGCAATGTCGAAATTCATTCCGTAAAAGGTCATTTCCCACGGTGTTTGTCTCCATGTAGCTAAAATGTAGAACATAGATGCAATAGGAATTCTCAGATACTGCAAGCTATACAACCAAGAAGGACGAAGTGCCCTTAAAAACCTTGCTCCGCGAGGTGTGAAGACTAATAACAGAATTAATACCGATGTGAAAACAATTGGGAACAGTAAATGTCCCGTTCCCGTTTTCTTGTCCATATACCAACGATTGAGTGCCAGTGTAGCTTGAAAAATTGACCATCCCAACAAAGCGAGAGCGAACACATGCGCGCGCTGCTGAGCTCTGTGGTGTCCACGAACAAGAGCGTAAGTCATCATCATGCCTGCAAGTACGGTGATAATACAGGTCACTACAATTAGCGAAAAGGGAAGGTTTTCAATCATGTCTATGGAAGTATTTTCGATTGCAAGGTAGGGTCAAATTCACAAGTGTTATTTCCGTTTATACGATGTCTGTTTCTCGCAATAAAATTATAAATCGCATTCACTAAAAAAAGCGGACAAATGAAAGTCAGCATTAACAATAGCGAGAGGGGTGCATTCACTTCACGAAACAACCGACGAAGCGCCAGTCCTTTGTGGTATTTTTTTCCATTTACTACCAAAATAATTCCAGCAAGTGAAGTACGTTCTTCATGACAAAGATGGTGTTCAGCCTCTTTTCCCTTCAATCCAGAAAAATACAAATCAGAGTGAAGCGCATGGCAGTGAATACGTTGCACCCAACGGTTGCAGAAGAGACAATCGCTGTCGAAAAAAAGTATCTTTTTGGAGTTTAACATTCTGAAGGAATAAACAAAGTTAACCTTGAAGTGTCTTTACCTTTGCAAATCTGTAGCGAATTATGGTAAACTGTTGTGTGTTTGGTGAACGAAAGAAGGTGCGATGGTCACTGGGCTCTTCCGAGCTTAGTTATACCATGACCGATAAGTTTGCCGATATCCCAACAGAAATGTGGGATATTTTGAACCATGAGCAGAACGTTTTTCTTTCCTCAAACTACTTATCGGCTCTTTCGAAATGTTGGGAAGGAAACCTGTTTTACATTTTGTTTTTCAAGGATGAAATGCCAATTGGTATTGCGGTTTTGCAATATACCTATTTTGTTTCAGGAGAATTGAAATCGCACGTAGACGTTGAAGGCGGAGCAGGTTTTGTTGCTCGTGTTTTTGGAAGACAGTCGCGTCAATATCCACTGGTGGTGTGTGGAAGTCCGTTTTGTACTGGACCGCACGGATATATTTTTCAAAAGGAAATTGAGGTGGAAGAAGCCACAACGGCGTTGTGCTATGCCCTCACCGATGTTATTCATTTTTTACGGAAGAGTAACAGAGATACACAGGCGGTTGTGGTGAAAGATTTTTACCCGAAAGATTACGATGCATTGTATGAACTGAAAGGATGTGGTTTTCATACATTCGCAGTAGATCATCATTTGAAGATGCCTTTCGATAAAAATTGGAAGACCTTCGACGATTATTTGAATGCATTAAATACGAAGTTCAGGACGAAAGCGAAAGCCGCATTGAAAAAATGCGAGGGCGTTGAAACCCGCAGCTGGAGTGCCGAAGACTTGGAAGCAAATGCAACTTTGGTTCAGGCATTGTATAGAAATGTATATGATCGCGCAGAGTTCGCCATGGAGCCTTTAACAACCGAATTCTTGGTTGAATTGAAAAGAGCACTTCAAGAGAAAATGCTTATTCAGGCGTTCTATGTAGCGAATGAAATTGTCGGATATCAGATCGCACTCATCAACAACAAAGAATTAGAAGCGTTTTTGGTTGGAGTCGATTACGATGCAAACGCCTCGTATGGTCTTTATTCCAACATGCTTCTTTCATTTGTGAAGTGGGCCATTGAAGAGCAATGTGAAGAAATTGCATTTGGAAGAACAGCAGGAGAAATTAAGTCCACTTTTGGTGCTGTTCCGGTTGAAATGCGCATCGCACTGCGTCATCCAGGAAAATTGAGAAACGCATTATTGAAATTATTCTTTACGAAAGTTCATCCAGGAAGTGAGCCGCAACGTTTTCCATTCAAACAAGAATGGCAAAGTGTATTAGATATTAAACAGAGGGAATGGAATTCCCAAGAACATGGCTAATTCAACTAAAAAAGAGCGCTGGATACTTGTTGCATTGGCAGCCATTCAGTTCACGAACATTGTAGACTTCATGATCATGATGCCTATGGGCGATATCTTGAAGCGCGATTTGGAAATTGGTCCGGCTGGATTTGGTTGGTTGGTGAGTTCTTATGGATTGGCAGCAGGAGTGACTTCTTTCTTGGGTGTGTTTTACCTCGATAATCTTCCGCGAAAGAAAGCACTGCTTTTTGCATACTTGGGATTTATGCTGGGAACAGTAAGTAGCGCGTTGGTTCCAACCACAGATAACAATGAATTGAATTATTATCTCTTTGTCGGAACACGAATTTTAACAGGAATTACTGGGGGACTTTTAGGCGGATTAGTCATGTCTATTGTAGCCGATGTTTTCCCAATGGAAAGAAGAGGGAAAGCGGTTGCGGCAGTTACTCTTGCCTTTTCGTTGGCGTCTATTTTGGGTGTTCCTATGGCCCTAACAATGGTAGATTTTTTTGATGGAAACTGGCATGTACCGTTTTACATGGTTAGTGCGTTGAGTCTTCCTTTCTGGTTCATGGCATGGAAAACACTTCCGCCGTTGCGCGATCACTTGGAACGCAGAACGCACAAGTTCCAACCCATGGAAACCTTCAAGGCTTCCTTCTCAAATGTGGCGCAGCGCAATGCGTTACTCTTCACCGTGTTGCTGGTACTTGGACAGTTCACCATTATTTCATTCCTAACTCCATATATGATTTCCAACGTGAAATTGGAACAACACGAAGTGAAGTACATCTATTTGGTTGGCGGATTCTGCACGGTAATCAGTAGCATTTTAATTGGAAGAGCTGTAGATAAAATTGGAAGATTCAAGGTATTCGGATTCTTTGCTTTGCTTTCGCTCATTCCTATTTTCATTAACACAAATTTGCCTGAAACCGATTTGTGGATTGTTTTAACCATAGCCGGATTTTTCTTCGTTATGGTAACTGGAAGAATGATTCCGGCGAATACCATTATTAGCGGTGTGGTGAACCCCAAGCACCGCGCAGGTTTTATGAGTTTGAATTCAGCGGCACAAAGTACTGCTTCTGGAATTAGTGCGGCCCTGGCAGGAAGCATCATTACCCAATCAAACACCAACGAACCTTTAGAGAATTATCATATTGTTGGATACGTGGCCATGTGCTTCACGCTCATGGCTTTCTTCATTATGCTTCGTTTGAAAAACTTGGCGAAAAAAGTTCAAGAAAACAATTAAATTCGCAAGCATGAGATTGATAGAAACAATTCCGCATCCGAAAATTCGAATAGCCGTTCACGCGTACAACGGTAAATGGATTGTTGAATTTGAGGCTGCGGCGTATCGTCAAGCTATAAAAATCGATCAAGAAGCCGTTCCTTCAATTGAAAAAGTTAGGGCGTTAATCAATACAGAATTCATTACCGAAATTGAAAATCAATTTCAAAATTTACACAAAGCATGGAGCCTCAATTTTCAGAAAACAAACCTGTGAAGAAACCATTTGCGTTCAATTTAATATTGGTCATTCTTTTTGCCGGAACATTCGTAGCCCTAATGGTTATGTGGAGCAAGTTGAACACTGCTATGGAGTTGGCAGAGAAGTCGAAGGTGGTTGACACCATTAGCCCAGGACAAATGAAGATTGCCTATGTGAATCTAGACTCTTTGAATGCTAATTATTTATTTATTACAGAAAAATCTGCTGAACTTGAGAAAAACGCAACCGCTGCAGAAACAAAAGTGAAGAACGAGGCAGCTATGCGTCAGAAAGAAGTAGATGAATTGATTGCATACGCTCAGAAAGGAAATCTTCCTGCAGATGAGCAAGCTACCGTTCAAAACAGATTGGGACAGTTGCAAAATGAATTGGCTCAAATTCAACAAAGAGAAGAAGAGATGCTTATGCAAAGCGAAGCTGCCCTTCAAGAAGATTTAAGAAAGAAGTTGGAAGTGTATACTGCCAACTACGCAAAGGCTAACGGATGGGATTATATTTTCTCTTACCAAAGTACCGCGCCACTTATTCTTTTCGCTAATCCAATTTACGATTTGACTGGTGAGATCGTGAAGGGATTGAACGCAGAATATGAAACTGAAAAACAAGGAAAGTAATGACCATTGCTGAACGTAAATACGCAGAGAACATCTCGGAATATGTTATCTATATGTGGCAAATGCAAGACTTGCTGCGTGCGGTAAACCTCGATGCTGAAGCACTCGATGGTTTCTTGCGTTCCTTCCTTCCAACCGAAGAAAAAATTCAGGAAGAAAAAATATGGTTCGCTAATTTGGCGAAAAGTATGAAGCGTAGCAGTGCAGAAGAAAAAGGAAATGTTGAAGAACTACAAGAAGTAATTTCAGAATTGAATTTGCTTCACACAACGCTTACAACATTGCTTCGGGACGATGAATACATTGCAGCGAATGAACGAGCGAAAGAGAATCTTGATGCGTATCGTGAAAGGACGAACGGAAAAGCATTGAGCGATGTAGAGGCCTATCTTACGGCCTTGTACGGTTTGCTAATGCTTCGACTTCGAAAACAAGAAATCTCTGAAGAAACGCAAGACGCAATGAAGACATTTTCAGATGTAATGGCTCTATTAGCGCTTCAATACAACAAAATGAAGAAGGGCGAATCTGTTCAGCATTTGAACTAGTCGAAGACAATCGTTACCGGTCCGTCGTTTACCAATTCAACTTTCATATCGGCACCGAAAATTCCTGTTTCAACTTTTGAAATTCGATTGCGCATTTCAGCAATAAAAAATTCATAAAGTGGAATGGCTTGTTCAGGGCGAGCGGCTTCAATAAAACTCGGACGATTTCCTTTCTTTGTGTCCGCGTACAAGGTGAATTGACTTACAATCAGCACACTTCCATATACATCTAAAACGCTCTTGTTCATCTTTCCTTCTTCGTCTGAAAAAATGCGCAACTTCACAATTTTTTCAAGGGTTGGAATAATGCTTTCTTCGGTGTCTGTGGAAGAAAATCCAATGAGCAACAGGAGCCCTTGCTCAATGCTTCCAACTATCTTGGAATCTACTTTTACAGAGGCGCTCGATACGCGTTGAAGAACAATTTTCATGAATGAATTTATTGAGGTTTTACAATGCCGCTTTCAAAAAGAAAGACATCGGTGGGTTCAGAATTCTGAACAAGCATCCAACCCTTTTCTTTGTTGTGCTTCAAAATATTCAAATGTTGAAACTTACTTCTGTCCCAACGCGTGGTGTCTTTTCCATGCAAAAGAATGGTTGGAAAAACAGTCTTGTTGTATTCTGAAATAAGCCATCTCCTTCTTTCGTAATGTGGAATGTAGGTGGAAGGAAAATCAGACTGCAAGCACTGACAACCATAGGTTATGGGCTGTTCAGGGGTGTCTCCGGTTACAGCAACAAACAGGGCAGGATGATTTCCGAATTCAATCATTTCCTTGCATTGCTTTTTCAGGGTGTCAATTCGTTCAACATGCACGTACCAGGCTTTCTCTTTATCAAGGGCGTTCTCGAGAAGCGGCGAAAAGAAAAAAACTTTTATACCGAACGAAACAACAACAAGCAACAGCGCAATGCGATTGAATTTCAATTTATTTTTTGTGGAAAGAAAGGCGTAGAAGTAGAGTGAAAGGAAGATGAACACGAACGGAAGGGCGAGGAAAAATCTTCCACCTGAAAAGAAAAGTGAATAGCCACTTTCCTTTGTTTTTTCCATGAAGAGCGAACCGAGAATAGCCAACAGAACGAAGGCAATGGTCCACGCTTCGAGGCGTTTGTTTTTCTTCCACAATAAAATTATTGCAGCTGGAAGTAAGAGCACGCTTATAAATCCGAAGCGCCAAAACAGCGGTGAAACCTGATCGAAATAATTGTTGAAACGGTATATGGTCTCAAGGAAGCTGGTCCAACTGAGTTTCACGCTGGGTGCTACGTGAATAAGCAATTCCGGATGCGTGTGGTAATATAGAAAGTTGAAGTAGAAGGGAAGTATTCCGAGGATAAAACCAGAACCGAAGAAAAGTGCTGCACGTAAAATGAATTTCTTGTTCCAATGAATGCTGGGAATAATAAGTGGAAGAAGCAAGGCGCTGTTCAAATTTCCGTAAAGTCCCAGTCCAATAAAAAGTCCAGCGAACACCAAAGAGAGGTTCGTTCGGAAATATTTCCAACAGAATAATCCAAGACTTACAAAAAAGATTCCGCCAACGAATCCACGAGGAATGGCTGTGAGTAGGCTGTATTCGAGTGGAAGTAAGAGGCAAACGATCAGAGGAATGAGGGCAGATTGGGCCGATAATTTTTGTTTGAAATAAAACGCTAAAAGAAAAAACGGAGTGGTTGAAAGGATGAGTGTTGCGAGCGGAAGTGCTGCGTAAACAGGAAATCCGATTTTCATGAAAGGTACGGCCAGCAAGGGTTCTATGTTAGGACCGTAGCTTTGTCCGTAAAAGCATGGTCCGTGAAAAACACCGTTCGAAAGGTCGGTGGCCACTTGCCACAAAAGCGTTTGATCGCTGTCTGTGTATTGAATGGAAAAGAAGAAATACACCAGCATTTTTTCAACAAGTATGAAAGCTGAGAGCACGTAAAAGAGTCTGTTGTATTGCTGCTGGTTCATGGTTAAATGTCCACAAAGGATGAAGACTTGCACAAGTTATTATATTTTCGTGAGGAATGTCTAAACTGGAAAACGATATTTCATTTTTGAAGGGTGTAGGTCCTGCGCGTGCCGATCAGTTTCGCATGGAATTGGGCATTTGCACGTGGGAAGATTTGCTCATGCATTATCCTTTTCGGTATGTCGACAAGAGTCAAGTTCAGAAAGTGCGCGACGTGAAGTCAGATGCTGTTGCTGTGCAGCTGCAAGGGACAATCGTTCGTTTAACGGAAGTGGGCGAAGCGCGCGCGAAACGTTTGGTTGGAATCTTTCAAGACGAAACCGGTACCATGGAGTTGGTGTGGTTCAAGGGCGGGCGTTGGCTGAAAAGCAGTTTGCCTCTGAACAAGCCTTGTTTGGTGTATGGAAAACCTACTGAGTTCAAAGGGAAATTCAATATTGCTCATCCGGAAGTGGAAGAGATTGAATCTTCGCGCATGGCTGCTGGCGTGGGTTTGAAGCCTGTGTACAGCACCACAGAGAAGATGTCGAACAGAGGTTTGAACAGCAACGTTATTGGAAAATTAACGCTTCAGTTGTGTGAAGAGGTCCGTCATGAAATTCCGGAAGTGTTGCCGCAGGAATTGATTCAGCAATACAAATTAATTTCTCGCGCGGAAGCGTTGGTGCAACTGCATGCGCCTGCGAATGCCGAGAAGTTGGAGCAAGCGCGCAGACGATTAAAGTTTGAAGAATTGTTTTTCCTTCAGTTGCAATTGTTGCAAACGAAGTTGGCGGGCACGGTGGAACAGCGGGGTGTGGTCTTCGAGAAGGTTGGAGAGTTATTCAATTCGTTTTATAAAAAGCATTTGCCGTTTGAATTAACTGGAGCGCAGAAACGTGTTATGAAAGAGATTCGCACCGATGTGATGAAGGGTTTTCACATGAACCGTTTGGTTCAGGGCGATGTGGGAAGTGGTAAAACCATAGTAGCGTTAATGTCGGTATTGTTGGCCATTGACAATGGCTATCAGGCATGTCTTATGGCGCCTACAGAGATTTTAGCGAATCAGCATTACGAAGGCATTTCGCAATTGCTCGAGCCGTTGGGTGTTCGTGTTGAATTGTTAACGGGATCGGTGAAGAAGAAAGATCGTGTTCGGTTGTTGGAAGATTTGAAGAGTGGTGAATTGAAGTTCATTATTGGAACGCATGCGTTGATAGAACCTGTTGTTGAATTTGCGAATTTAGGCTTGGTGGTGATCGATGAGCAACACAGGTTTGGTGTTGCGCAACGTGCTGCCTTGTGGAAGAAAGCGGCTTTGCCTCCGCATATCTTGGTCATGACTGCAACGCCTATTCCGCGTACGTTGGCCATGACGGTTTATGGCGATTTAGATGTGAGTATTATCGATGAGCTTCCTCCTGGAAGAAAGCCAGTGAATACGCAGTGGCACACCGATGCTTATCGGTTGATGTTGTTTGAATTTATTCGTCAGGAAATTGCGTTGGGTCGTCAGGTCTATGTTGTTTACCCGATGATTGAAGAAAGCGAGAAGATGGACTACAAAGATTTGTTCGACGGATACGAGAGCATGTCGCGTGCGTTTCCATCGCCGCAATATTTTATTTCCATTGTTCATGGAAGAATGAAGGCAGAAGATCGCGATTTCGAGATGAAGCAGTTCATGGAGAAGAAGACGCAGATCATGGTCGCTACTACGGTAATTGAAGTAGGCGTGAATGTTCCGAATGCGAGTGTGATGGTGATAGAAAGTGCCGAGCGATTTGGCTTGTCGCAATTGCACCAGTTGCGCGGCAGGGTTGGACGTGGGGCCGATCAGAGTTATTGTATACTCATGACGGGACATAAGCTCAGTGACGACACGAAGTTGCGTATGGAGACGATGGTTCGCACGACCGACGGATTTGAAATAGCAGAAGTAGATTTGCGTTTGCGTGGTCCAGGCGATTTGGCCGGCACAGCGCAGAGTGGTGTATTGCAACTGCGTATCGCAGACATGGTGAAGGACCAGCAGATGATGGCAGCTGCGCGCAACATTGCTAACGAATGGCTCGCTGAAGATCCACAATTATCGAGTGAAGCAAGCACACCTATTCGCGAAGAGTTGTTGAGGTTGAAGAAGAAAAAGAGTGATTGGAGTGGGATTTCTTAACGCAACGGAGTTGCGATAACGGCGAGGCCGATGACACATTTCATGTGATGACAATCTACGATTGATGACGAACAAGTTCGATGACCGCTTCGCGAAGCGTCTTCACGCAGTGTCATCCGGTACGGTCATCACCGAAGGTGTCATCGCATAGCGTCGTCACCGAAGGTGTATTAACTTTGAACCTTTCCTCGCAATCAATGTTATTCCTTAAATTCCTTTTGCATGCAAAAGTCTGGTTATGTTTTTAAGCCGTTTGAAGAACCCAATCTTACTCCGTTCGAACGGTTGTTCGATGTGTTCAGTGAACTCATTACACATACCTCCGGAGATGTAGATGAAGCACTGGAATGGTTGCGAGAAATAGATAGGGAATATTCCTTGACTACTGACGAATATACCATGGAAGATTTCGTCGAAGACCTGAAGAAGAAGGGGTATTTAAGAGAAGAAATTCAACCCGATGGAAACGGACAAATGTCCATTACTGCCAAGACGGAACGTGTGCTTCGGAAGAATGCCATGGATCAAATCTTCGGTAAGATTCGGAAGAGCGGGGTGGGGAATCACAAGAGTAAGAAAAGCGGTCAAGGCGATGAAGCAACAGGGGAGTTTAGAAGTTTTCAATTTGGAGATTCATTCGAAAATATTTCAGTAACCGAAAGTTTGAAGAACGCCCAAATCAATAACGGTGTCGGAGACTTCAAACTAACCGAACAAGATTTGGTGGTGGAAGACACCCATCATAAATCGCAGATGAGCACGGTGCTCATGATCGACATTAGCCACAGTATGATTCTCT
>CAYLOT010000008.1:0-106435 GCA_964385405.1 uncultured Chryseobacterium sp.
GTATGCAATTGTCTGACGGAGCTATCTCTCCTGGAGATATCCTAGACATTCAAGGTCCAACTGCAGTTCAAGAATACTTGGTGAATGAAATTCAAGAGGTATACCGTCTGCAAGGTGTGAAAATCAATGACAAGCATTTCGAAGTTATTGTTCGTCAAATGATGCGCAAAGTTGAAATTCTTGACGCTGGTGATACACGTTTCTTACAAGGAAGCACTGTGGATAAAGCCGAGTTCATTGATGAAAATGACTTGTTGTTCGATAAGGTTGTTGTTACAGAAGCTGGAGACTCTGAGAAGTTCCTACCTGGACAAGTAATTACTGCATTGCAATTCAGAACAGAAAACTCTGAGTTGAAGCGTAAAGACAGAGCAGTAATGGAATCTCGTGAAGCTGTAACAGCTACTGCGCGTCCTATCCTTCAAGGTATCACAAGAGCGTCGTTGCAAACAGATTCATGGATCTCTGCAGCATCGTTCCAAGAGACGACGAAAGTATTGAACGAAGCAGCTGTTCAAGGGAAAACAGATTTCCTAAACGGACTAAAAGAAAACGTTATCGTTGGTCACCCAATCCCTGCTGGATCTGGAAGCCGTCGATTCCAAAAAATGTTAGTAGGCAACAGCGAAGACCTGGTAAATATCATGGCGAAACGCAATGCCTCTGTAGAAGAAGCATAACACCTTCCCTACTCAAAAACTCAAAAGAGCCGCTTATGCGGCTCTTTTCATTTCCAAACATATAAAAAATCTTGACCAACAAAAAAGGCCAACCAACGGTCGACCTTTTCCATAAACTGAATGTGTATGATTACTTCATGAATGTAGTCTGACGAACTACACCGGCATTCGAAACACTGCGAACAATGTACATTCCTGCTGAAAGTGATTGCGTGTTCAATTGAACTTGTTGGGCTCCTGCAGATACTGTATAACGCTCTGTAGAAATCAATTGTCCTTGTGCATTGAATACGTCTAATGTACCTTGCTCTGTCGCCGTAACATTCCACTGAAGGGCTGCAGATTCTGAAACCGGATTCGGATAGATAACAAAGTCGCCTGCTGAAGAAATCTCAGCTACCGAGTTTGGACTTGGCATTGTATTCACAACATTGAGTGTGAAACCTTGCATGTTAATTCCTCCTGGTGTTGTTGAACCGTCTGCATTCACCGTGAATGTTACACAATCAGTTGCTGTACATCCACTAGCATCTGCATAAGTTGCACAAACCGTATAGGTTCCAATGTTCGAATAAACCCAAGTTGGATACATGGAAGTTGCAACTCCACCATCACCGAAATCCCAAACGATAGATCCACCCATAGGAAGTCCAGCCAAATAGATATAAACTACAAAAGGGTTACTATCCAAAGAATCTGGTACCAGGACAATATCCAAAGAACATCCACCTGTGTTGCAACCTTCATCAACAACTCCATCGCAGTTATTGTCAACACCATCGCATAATTCAGTTGCGTTCGGATTGATATTAGAGTCGTTATCGTTACAATCAGCGAAACTGTTGAACCCGTCTCCGTCATTATCAGTCACACCACCTCCATTACTCATGTCAATATTGAAAGTTGTTACTGCACCAAGAACCATTGGACCAGTTGCGCAGTCCGTCACCCCATTGCAATCAGTTGCACAAACTGTGATAATGTAATTTGCACCAAGGGCATTGATTGAAACTGCACCCATGAAGGAAGTTCCTGCTGGATCAACTGCAAACAGTTGAAATGTTCCCGCATTGCCAGAAAGAGAATCTACATACGTTCCGGTAACTGTAACTGCACAATCTGAATTGGACACAATTACTGAAATAGGCATTCCTTGAGAGAAGATCTTTCCCGAGAATGCAAACAACGATAAAACAAGAAAAAGTCGAAGTGATTTCATATTTAAATATTTGTCCCAAAAATAACAAATTGTTGCTTGTATTTTCGCATAGATTTTTATCCACACCATGAAACCTAAATTTTTACATATTCTCGGACTACTTTTCGTAGTACTTTTTTTTACACAATGCAAAATTTCTGCGCCCATCCCTGAGATGGAAAACGTAGAGATTGAATCAGTTCCTCCGACATCGATTTCACACATCAATATACCCGTTAACATTTCCATTGATCCCATATTAAAATTCGCTAACGAGTCTTCTTCACAAACCATTCGAAATCCGGAATGGCCGAACTACGCCTCTTTCGGGGCATGCGATGGCCCACAGGCCAAATACGATGTTTTTCGGGAAAATTTAAATGGATATGTTACCGGAAATAAATTCGTTGTTGGCACCAAAGCGTGGTATGGCATTGAAGGAAACTATTGCACGAATTGCGTTTGGGGAACTTGCGTGCATCCGCGTATTCCGTTTTCGTGTGGAAGTGGTAATGAATCGAAAAGAAGAGTTGAAATTGAATTCACTTCTTTCCTTTCCATGAATGAAAAATACCAATTGATTACTTCTACCTCACTTTCAAAGCTTAATCCGATCGACCCTTGCGAACTGACATTTTTGAAGATTGACATGACGGGCGAAATCATGAAGGCCATGCGCCCTGCATTGCTTGATGTGTGCAAATATATTGATGCGCAATGCTTGCAGCTCGATTTCAAAAATTACGCGAATGAAGCGTGGAAACAATTGAATAGCCAAATGGAAATTCCTGGCTACGGTTATTTAACCTTCAACGCAAGTAAATTCAAATTGGGGCCTATGTATGGATATGGCAACATTCTTCAAGTGAATCTTGGAATTGATGCAATGCCTGTGATGAGTCTTGACAAAAAAGAAAATGAAAACATAGCTGAAATTCCCCCGTTGGAAATTCAAAATGAAATGACATCTGGATTCACGATTCAAATGCCCATTCGAACCAGTTACGAAAGTCTTTCAGCCAAGGTAAATGAAATGACTGCTGGAACTTCCTTCGCAAATGATGACAAAAAGAAAAGTATAACAGTTAAGCACCTCAACTTGGCTGGACTTGGAAATCAGAAAATTCAAGTGGAAGTGCTTTGCGATATGAAAGTGGGATTCAAGAAATATAAAAATTGCAAATTCTTTTTAACCCTTACTCCGAGCATTGATCCTTCAGCAAACAAAATGAGCGTAAGTGCCATTGAAGTCGACAGTAAGTCGAAACATCTACTCATGAATGCAGGAGTCGATGTATTTCAAACCAAACTTGCCGAGACTATTCAAAATGCATGCAATTACGACTTAACCCCAACTCTTCAATCTGCAAAAACAGAAATTGAAAAACAACTCAACACGGAATTAATGCCAGGGGTAAATCTAAAAGGTACTTTGAATAATCTGAGCATCACTGGATTTTATCCCACACAAAAAGAGCTACAAATTACTGTAGCTCTTAATGGGAATTTACAAATCGATGTAGTGAATTATTCCACGAATTAATTGTAGCCTCTTCTGTCTTTTGAGACTTGGGCATCTAACGTTTTCATCATTCGCCATAGAATGTGATCAGGACTGTCTGTGAAATTCATTTCAAAATGAACCGTCATACCGTCTGAAGAAAACTTAATATTATCGAGCATCTCCAAGAAGCTTTTTACCTCTTGAACATAGTCTGCATTTTCTCTTTCGATATCTGGATAGTTCTTGTAATTCAAATCCAAATATCCTACGCCAGCCTTTTCGGTTAACATGTCTTCAAGTTCATCGTCCCAAGAAAAATTTTGTGAGGCGAAAGCCGATTCATCGTTGGAGATTGAAATGTAGTTTCCTTCATACTTATAAAACAACTTCACATCTTCAGTTTCAAAGACTTCCAATCCATTGTATTGGTAACGCTTCACCTGCGGCTCTTCGATTTCTTCCGTAAAATCGTCATACGGAGTCATGTAGGAGTCAAAGCTCGACTTCATTAAATCAGCCATATCAATCATTTCTTCGGTCACAACTGGCTCGTTCATTTTCGCAACGAATTTTGCAATGATGTTGTCTAGAATTCCACGATCCTTAACTCCTAGGTTGATTTTATAAATTGGAGACAATTCAAAAGTTGTATCCATCTTCATCGGAACCGGTGAATTATAAAAACCATAGGGTTCCCAATTGTCGTAATCTGCTACTTCGCGGATTTTCTGAACATTCTTAACGTCGATCAAAGAAATTGTCATTTCCCCGTTTAGACTGTTCTTGAACTCATCCAAAGAAAATCCGTCCTTCTTCATCTCTTCATTTATCTGCGGATAAAGGCTTAGGATTTTATCTAAATCCATGTTTGCTGCATAGAATCCTTTGGGCGTTGTAGGTGAAATTAACTTCATCAAATCAGCCGAAATCCCTTCTTCTTTCATCATGGATATTTCTTCTGGAGTTGCGCCTTCCACAGGATAGTAGGTTGCATCTACAAGCATCTGTTGATCTTCAAACAACACGGTCATACCAATACTTTCAGCCTTTTCCATTGACTTGAACTGATTTTGCATGAGACCACCCATTTCACTGGCCAATTCTTGAAAGCGCTTCATGTTCATGTACATACCTAAATCAGCATCGATAGACTCATACTCCATGTATGTATCCATTTCAAGCATGCTCATGTCTTCATCTTGAGCGAAAGCTTGCTTCGCTTTTTCTAGGACCTGTTCATCATCTCTGAAATACATCAACGCAACGTTCTTGTCCCAAACCAAAGCAACATCGTTCTTGTCAACTTCGGCGGAATACAATCCATCTACTTTTTGAACCTCTATATCGCCGTCAATGCCTTTCACTATTTCTTCGAAATCCTTTGAATCTTTAATTCCGAAAACAATCCCCCCGTATAATTCCTCACCTGTGCTAACGTAACCGTATGCATTCTGCATGAAATTAACTCCGGATTTTTTCGGGTTGTCTAAGATTTTATCAAATACACTCTCCTCCTTGCGCATCTCATCAAACATGGATAATTCCTTCCATTTTTTAAATTCGGCTTTATCTGAGAGACTCTTTAAGTCAGCTTTGAAAACTAGGGCTGCGTCTTTTGGAATTTTAGCTATAAGTCGATTGTTATTCGACATACCCAAATACCAAAAGAGTGCTGCTAAGCCAATTACAAGAGAGGCTCCGCCAATGATGAGTCCTTTTTTTACAGATGTTTTCATCTTACTAATTTGTGTGCAAATAATTATTTCGAAAGTTAATCAGAAAAAAATCGAGAAGACCAAGGTTCCGCCTAATTTATTTTATCTAAGTCCATTCTTTCGGGTTGAAACGCCACATCTGGTCCAGATAAATTTCACTGCTAACAAGAACTAAGCATGTCGAATATCATTTTTTTTCAATTTGACTGAACAAAACCTTTCATATTGTGTTTAAGGATTATAACAAAACATTAAACAAATGAAGAAAATTCTATTTACCCTCAGCTTGTCTTTGGGATTCTTTGCAGCGAAATCTCAGACTGCATTTGAAATCATTCAGAACTCACCTAATCACAACACCTTAGAGGCAGCTGTTCTTGCAGCAGGATTAGACGGAGCGCTTAACACCCTTGACCCAATTACCGTTTTTGCACCAACAGATGAGGCCTTTGCCGCTCTTCCAGCAGGAACTGTTGACGCATTATTGGCGGACATCCCAGCTTTAACCGATATTCTATTGTACCATGTTCTAGACGGGGCGGCAGTTCTTTCTACACAGTTAACAGATGGTCAAATTGCTACCATGGCAAACGGTTCAGACATTACAGTAACCATCAACAACGGTGTTTTCATCAACGGAACAAACCAAGTAATCGTTGCAGATATTTTGGCTAGCAACGGCGTATTGCACGTTACGAATGGTGTATTGTTGCCACAAGCACCTGAGGTTCAAACTTCTGTATGGGATATTATCGTAAACTCTCCTGATCATGGGACTTTAGAAGCCGTTATTGGATTAGCAGGTTTAGATGGAGCGCTTGACGGTCCTGGATCATTCACAGTATTTGCTCCAACCGATGCTGCTTTCGCATTAGTGCCACAACCAATTATCGATGCTCTAATCGCAGACCCAAGCGGTGCACTAACTTACATTCTTACATACCACGTTCTTCCTTCTGAAGCTTTGTCTACTGACTTGTCTGATGGTATGACTGTTACAACTTTATCTGGTGATGAGGTTACCGTTACCATTTCTAACGGAAGCGTATTCATTAACCACGCGCAAGTAACAGTTGCAGATATATTAACAGACAACGGCGTTGTACACGTAATTGATGCTGTTATCGCACCTGGTATCATTGCGAATAACGTAATGGAAATCATCGCTGGTTCTCCATCACACACTATCCTCGAAACTGCTATTGGTGCTGCTGGTTTACAGACCACTTTAGAAGATGAATATTTCTTCACTGTTTTTGCTCCGGTTGACAATGCCTTCTCTGCTCTTCCTGCTGGAACTGTTCCATCATTGTTGGCAAACCCTACAGCGTTAACAAACGTTTTATTGTACCACGCGGTTGGACAAATCGTAGCTTCTTCAGACCTTGTAGATGGTCAAGTTGTGACCATGTTGCAAGGAGATGATGCTACAATTACATTGCCTATGGGTGGTGCTATGATTAACAATGCAAACATTATTGCTGCAGACTTGAATGCATGGAATGGAGTTGTTCACGTTATCGACGCAGTTCTTCTTCCTCCTGCTTCTGTAGAAAACCTTCAAGCTTTAAACGTGAGTGCATTCCCGAACCCTTGCTCTAACAACATTGTTGTTCAGTCCTCTGAAAACAATTTCGCATTATTCCAAGTGGTGAATACTGCTGGACAATTGGTGGCTCAAGGAAAATTAAACGGAAAGCAAACGCTCGTTAACACCTCTGACTTCGCAAGCGGAGTTTATTCAATAGTGTTAGACAATGGCGCGCGCGTGAATTTCATAAAGGAATAGTTTAAGTTTAGTTATAGGTAGAAAATTGGGAGTCTTCGGACTCCCTTTTTTTATTCATACTTTTAGGCAATGAATGCAAAAACATACATAGATAAACTAAACATGCTTCCTCATCCCGAAGGTGGCTATTACAAAGAAAATTTTCGAAGTGAATCTTCTTTTCAATTCGAAGGATTCGAAGGAGAACGATCGATTTGTACCAGTATTTATTTTCTACTTGAAAAAGGACAGATTTCAGCATTACATCGAATTAAGAGTGACGAGATCTGGTATTTCCACGATGGACAAACCTTGGAAATTATTGAACTCGATTCAAACGGAAAAGAAAGGATTACTCCCTTAGGAAAAGATCTTTTAAACGGAGAAGTGCTTCAGCATGTCGTTCCCGCTAATACCTGGTTCGGAGCGAGGTTGGCTCCTGAATCAGATTTTTGTTTAGTCGGATGTCAAGTAAGTCCTGGTTTCGATTTCAAAGATTTTGAGTTGAAGTAAAAATTTCACCTTAAATTCGGTTCGTTAACACTTAAACTAACACACCATGGGAAAAGGAAAAGACGTTAAAAAGGAAGTGAAAAAAGTTGCAACTAAAACTGCAAAAGAAAAGAAAGCTGAAAAACGCGATAAGAAGCCGAAGTACGACTAAGCTTTCATTAAATCTCTGATAGCAACTGAAGCAACTACGCTTCCAAAAGTAGCCGGCATGTAGGATATTGTTCCATATGCCGACTTCTTATAATTCTTTCCATCGGTAAGCATTAAGCTTTCTTTAATTGGAAGTTCGGGGCTAAAAGCCACTTTCACTCCTTTGCGAATACCACTCGATTTTAAATTTTTTCTTATCTGTTGGGCGAACGGACAATTGTACGTCTTGGAAATGTCAACGACTTGAAGTTTGGTTGGATCCAACTTCGCACCTGCACCCATACTGCTCACCAAAGGAATTTTACTTTCATAAGCCATGCGAATAAACGTAAGCTTCGGTGTGATACTGTCTATTGCATCGATAATATAATCTGGGCGATTTTTCAGTTGCTCTTCAACCATGGTCGGATTCACAAATTCTTTCACCACCTTTAATTCTATTTCAGGATTAATTGCGCGAATGCGTTCAGCCATAATTTCAACTTTCGACTCGCCATGATTGGTCGCTAAAGCAGGAAGTTGACGATTCCGATTCGTAGGGTCAACCACATCTCCGTCAATAATCGTCATTTTACCTATCCCCGAGCGTGCAATGAATTCCGCAGCAAACGAGCCTACACCTCCCATTCCAACTACCATCACATGCTTCGTGGTTAATTTGCGAAGCGTCTCTTCACCAATTAACAAACTTGTTCGCGACAACCAACTGATATCTTCCATCTAAATAAAATTAACAGCCTCCGCCGATGTTAATGAGCACGAAATTCTCGTATTTATTTATGGTCACTTGGTAGTCACATCCCGAAGTTAAATCGCACCTGTAAAAATCATTTTTCTCCGTTACTGTGCCGTCATCTGCAACTTCGAAAGAAGTACCGTTTAAAATAAATTCTGTATACGGACGGCGGTCAAAATCTTCGGGATGCACGGCTTCCTTTAAGACATATTCATAGGCATCGCGTTCGATTACACGCACCAAAAGATAGGCTTCTTCCAATGAAACACCTGGAAGACTGAGGTTCTCACCGCCACCTTCGTAATAAAAATGATTTTCATAGGCGCACTTTTCACCGTTCCATTCAAGAAATAAAACAGTATTTCCTGAAGCCCCAAGATCGCTATCGGCCCAATAAGAAAGTGGAAGGTCATTACTTAACACCTTGAATTCACGCTTCACATAGGCCCGAAGATTCGCGTCGGTTAAACTTGGCGCTGGAAGACGCGACAAAAAACCATCGAATACATATCCGATTTTTTCGTTGAAATTCACCTTCACCCAAGAGCCCTTTATTCCTTCTACTGTGACAGGAAAAATATTGTTCTTGGGCTCAAGTGTAACAACTTTTGAGGCATACGGTATCGATTGAAGAACAGTTCCGCCGGGTTTATCGCGAAGCTTAATGCCAGATAATGTGAGGACATTCAAAGTCTCATTCGCTTGATAAGTATCTATTGCAAAAACTTGATTCAAGCTTATGAAAATCAAAAAAGAGAAGATGTATTTCATGGTTCAAATTCTGAACGCTAAAATAGAAGGAATAGGCACGGTCAAAGTTTTTTAAATAGCCTTTTTCCAAGAAATGAAATAAAAAGCCTGTCCTAAATTCAATACCGCAATTATAATTGTGATAACCTGAACAACGATAAAATCCCAAATAAATAATCCATACAGCAAGAGCATCAACGAATAAAAAAAAGTAAAAAAAAGAATTGCAACCTTACTTCGAAAAAAAAACAGATAATCTAATCTAGGTAATCTCACTTCCGCTTGAAGCTTTCGATACATAATCAAAGGTATCACTCCAATTGCGACCGAAGACCCTAAAACACCAGCCATTGACAGGAATTTCGAAACGTCAGCCAAATGCCACTCGAGCATTAACGCAACAATAAAAAAAGCTAAAACGGATGGTGATATTTGAATAATTCTCTTAAGCAAGACATTTGCGCTCTCACATCCGATAAACTTATTGAATATCAAATTCATTTGAACCTTTAATTGAACTGCCGCCCGAACCAGAGCCAGACCTGGAAGTAAAATAACCAATACACCACCCATTAACTCAATAAAACTGCTCGTGTCTTCTCCCAATTGCATAAATATTGCTCCATGCAATCCCACCAAATGAGATGGAATCTCAGAAAGCTCAACGAAAATAATATACAAGATCATGAACAATCCTTGAAATAGAATTCCTGTTAGGCTACCCTTTATGTATGCACTCGAATCTTCTCTTTTTCGAACAGCGTATTGCGAAGATGGCACAAGTAATAACGGGCCAATAAAAGAATATAAAATCACTCCAAGAAAACTCGACCATAAACCTGGAGCAAGTCCAAGATTGTTTGTAAACGGAAGTTGAATAAAATTAAATCTCTCAATTTCCAAAAAAGGAGATAGAGAAATAATTATTGCCAATACAAACACAAACGAGACTAATCCAATTAGTAGAGATAGACTATATGCAATAGAGCCGAAAAGTACGACATAAATAACAATTGCTCCTAAAATTGACAACCATAGATATTCAGATGTGTTTGTGTAGGCAGCTAGAGTTCCTACTACAGACAATGACGCTGCAATGACTACCAAGAAAAAAACAGCTGTAATTGCAACCACCGAAACAAATCTAATTCGCCTTCCTAAGTAGTGAGAAAACAAATCTCCTAACCCATTTATAGACAAATCAGATGGAAGATTTACAATTCCTTCTGCTATTGCAGCCGTGCAAAGCATCATCATTATTGTCACAAAGAGTACCATGGCAATTGAAGGGAAAATTCCCAGATGAGCAGCTCCTATTGGCAAAATAACATAAGACATCGGCATACTAACAAATGCCATAAATAAGAACGCAACCCAAAACGGAGAAACGGCCAACAGACTATTCAATTTCTGCTCAAGACTCATAATCTATGATTTTTGCAAAGAAATGTTAAGTAAATTGAAAATCCTCGGAAAATCAATTCCACTACAAGAACTATTTTCTTCGACTCACGTGCTTTTTCAAGATGCGTTTTCCTTCTTCCTTTACATCATCGTTCTTTCTGAAACTCCAAACTATGTCGCTCGCTTTCTTGCGAGTGGCTTCCACATCTACAATTGGAAATGGATAGTCTTTCCCAATGACACATCCGTATAGCTCTTGCTCAATAGCCGATAGTTTGTGCGGTTCGTGAATCAGAGAAGCTGGAATGTTTTTCAATTCAGGAATCCATTGTTTAATAAAAACACCTTCCGCATCGTGTTTTTCCGAATTGGTTATCGGGTTGTAAATGCGAATGGTATTTACGCCTGTAGTGCCACTTTGCATTTGCAATTGCGGATAGTGAATACCTGGCTCGTAATCGAGGAACATACGCGCCAAGAAATGTAAGTCGCGCCAATCTTGCCACAAATTGAAAACGGAAAATGAAACCACCATGGCTCGCATGCGGAAGTTGATGTATCCAGTTGCCGTTACACAGCGCATGCAAGCGTCTACGAGTGGCACACCTGTTCTTCCCTCTTGCCACGCTAGAATGTATGCTTCGTTTCTTTCCTTCACCAGCGCGTTGTAGGCGCGATTGATATTTTCCACTTCATAGCGACATTCCGATTCAAATTTTTGAATGAAGTGACAATGCCAATGTAAACGCGAAATGAAATTCGAAAGCGCACGTTTGTTTGTTGAAGAGGAATAATGCTGCGCTGTATATTGATGCACCGCGCGCATGCTTATGTTACCGTAAGCGAGGTAAGGCGAAAGCCTGCTGCAGCCTCTTCTGCTGAGCGAAGGACTGCTGATGTGTTTGCTGTAATTGACACTTCGCTCGGCAATGAAATTCTTCAAATAACGCCAAGCCAGCGTCTCGCCTCCTTCCTGAAAATTCAGATTGCGCTGAGTTATTTCAACAGGCAATTCTTCACCACGAAGTGAAGAAAACTCTTCTTCCTTCAATTGAAAAATATTTAACGCATCGAGTTCAACTTTTCTTGTGGGGCTTCGCATGGTTGTCTCCCAGAGCTTCGGCCATTCCTGACGATTCTTCAATCGACGCACCACCCCGTTCGTTTGAAATTCTCGCCATTGAATGTTTTTCGAATGGAAGAAAACCTGCATGTTTAAGTCGCGTTCGAAGGTTAAAAGATTCCCTATTTCTTCAGAAGAAAAAATGGTATTTATGTGGAAGGAAGAAGCGAGTGCCTCAAACACAACCATTGCCTCGTTGTGAAAGATTTCAATGTGTTTGTTGAAGGGAGCCAGCTGACTATTCAAGTCTTTCAACGACTCGTGAATGAATCGCCAATGGCGGACATCGGAGTCGTGGTGACTCATAACCGAAGGCTCGAAGATGTAAAGAATTATAAATGGAAGGGGTTCTTGTTGTGCATGAAAAAGAGGTTCATGATCTACAAACCTCAAATCGCGCTTCAACCAAACCACATTTATTTCTTGCACAAGTTCTTCATCTTTTCCAATGAACAATTGAGCATTCTAAAAGTTCGGAAACGCGCAGCGTTATTTCCCAAACAGAGATCTCCCCTGCATCGCCTGAACCAGCGTAAATACAGCAATGCGCGAATAAGCGTTGCGTTAGAATGAAATTTATTTGGGGAAATTAGAACAAAAATAAGAGGAAGATGTTAATGAAAACATATTACAATTTTCGTCATGCACGTGCGGAACTTCCTTTTGGCATTCGCTTTAATACTTCAGTTTAAAACTAATTGTTTTGCTCAATGTCCATCGCTTGTTCCGAACGGAGGCTTCGAAGAAAACGCTGGAATTCCAACAGACGACTGTTCTTGGGCGTTAGCCAATGGTTGGACGAATGCTGCCACGAGTAGCGACTGTAATTCAAACAATGGAACTCCAGATTATTTTCATCTTCAAGGAGTGGGCTCCCTCTCTTCTTTGCCTGTAAATTATTTTGCTGAATTGCTTCCCTTTGAGGGAAATGCGGTGATGGGTATTGGCGGAAATTTATCTTTCCTTCCGAATGCGCGTGAATACATCTCCATTGGACTAACGAGTCCATTGGTTGTTGGGAATGAATACTCACTTTCCTTTTCCATGAATAATGGAGTTCCACAAGTTGGGGGCATGTATACCGACGGATGGGGTGTATTGCTTTCAACAGGCGTTGTGCTTCAGCCTGTGGGAACGAACGGGCTCATTGCTCCGACAGGCAATCTTTTCTCAGTACCTGGAGTGTTTACTGCTCAAGATTGGCAAACCTATTCATTCACATTTATTGCCGATCAGCCATACAGTCAATTGACTTTCGGGAATTTTCTTTCAGACGCAAATCAAACACGAATCATGTTTGGCGTGCAGGATTTCGTTTCGCTTTCGTACGTGTTCATAGATAATTTCATTTTGGAAGGAAGCACAACAGCGGCGCCAACTGTTGAGCTTGGACCTGATTTCGAATTGTGCTCCAGTCCTGCTATTCTTGATGCAACCAGCACTGGCGCGTTGTCCTATACATGGAGCAATGGAAGTTCTGCCAACACATTGAATGTTTCAAGTCCAGGTCAGTATTTCGTAGATGTTGAATGGGCATGCGGAGTTGTAAGTGATAGCGTTACTGTTTTTGAATGTCCTATTGATCCGCCGGTTGACCCTCCTGTTGAACCAACAGATTCCATTCAGTACTTCTGCGACATTTATGTTCCTAATAGTTTCAGTCCGAATAACGACGGAACCAACGATTATTTCTCGCCAGTTTTCGAATGTGAAATAACCTCTTATGAATTCCGTATTTTCAATCGTTGGGGTGTAGAGATTTTCAGCACCACCAATCCTTATGAAAAGTGGACAGGCGTTGCGAAGGATAATTCGACCTATGCTGCGCAAGATGGCGCTTATACCTGGATTCTAAAAGCGCAAATCTCCTCTCCTTCCGATGGAATCATTGAAAGGAAACGAATGGGACAAGTTACCTTGTTTCGTTAACGAAGCGAATTACATTTTCACAAATTGAACAGCGGCAGTGCCCGCTGGGGTTGTGACACGTACGAAATACACTCCACTTTCAAGTTTGCTTGTATCAATTGTGTTGTTCTCAAGCAAATCAATGTTGAACTGTTTTCCTTCAACAGAGAACAAGCTACAATTTGAAGCGGTTAGCTTTCTAGAAAATCCTTGAATGGCTATTTTATCGGTTGTTGGATTCGGGTAAATCGAAATGTCTTCAACATTCACGTCTGCGACTGAGTTGGATTGTATTCTTCCGTTAATGTCGTATTGCAAGAAGAACTGCCATATTTTTTTTGAAGCAATGAAATCGTTGTTGGTAACCCCAATAGTGAATACCGAACCGGGCCACGTATGTCCGCCATCGATGATTTTGTAATGCTCAACATCTACACCGTTTGCGCCACCATCGTAGAAGTAGTGAACTGCAGTGCATCCATCTGTTAGATTCGTATTTGGCACATCGGTAACTATCGGCGTTGGATCGCAATTGTTGAAGTTCACCCAGTATGACAAAACGTTTGGAATGGCTTCCATGAAGGTTTGTCCATCGTAAGGAACGGTAGCATCTGCGGTTCCATGTATTTCCATAACTGGTGTTGGGTGAACGGCATTGCAGGATTGGTCTTGACCTACATTCATAGAGCCGGTAACGGAAGCAATGGCTGCAATGCGATTGCTTAACGAGCAAGCAAGGGTGTAGCTCATGAAACCACCATTGGACATACCGGTGCTGTACACACGATCGAGATTCACCGAATAGGTTGTGGCTATTTCGTCGATTAAAGCGCTTGTAAATCCGATATCATCGACTGTTCCTCCCCAACCCGAATTCCAATAGGTTGTACCTGTTGCATCGAGCGTTCCGTTTGGAACCACAAGCAGAAATCCTGCTGTATCGGCAATTGCGCGGAAATCGCCGTAGTACAATTGTTCAAACGCAGAGCTCGAATATCCATGAAAATTCAACACCATTGGCGCTGGTGTACCTGGGCTATAACTGGCAGGAACGTAAATGGTATAACTACGTGTAATACCATCATGCTGCATGGTTTCGTTAATCGTTTGCTGTGCGAATGATACAAACGGCAATAGAAGGAAAAGGAATAAATATCTCATTTCTAAATGTAATGAGAATTTATCGGAACATTACTTCCCAATACAAAACTTACCAAAGATCGAATGCAAAATATCATCTGCCGAGATGTTGCCGGTGATCTCAGAAAGATGATACAAGGTCTTGCGGATGTCGACCGTGAGCAAGTCGGCAGGAATGCCATGCTGCATGCCTATTAAAACTTCTTCCAACGCTGTTGCCGCAAGACGCAACGATTCATGGTGACGCGCATTCGTGACCACCGTGTCGCTTTCGTTCAATTGTGGTGCGAAGCTTTCAACCAACCAACTGCGTAACTCCAATATACCCGAACCTTCCTTCGCAGAAATGCGCAAGGCATTCGCGCCTTCCACCTTCAATTCAAAATTCGGATTCGAATCAATCTTGTTGAAGACCACCAACACTCTCGCTTGCTCGCGTGCATGCGATCGAATAGATTCCAACATCTCGTCTATCTGCGTTTGAGATGTATTCACCACATCTACCAACAACAAAACCAACTGCGCATGCGACACCTTCTCCATACTGCGCGCTATGCCCATCTGCTCTATGGTATCCGACGTCTCGCGAATACCAGCCGTATCTATAAATCGAAACTGAATGCCTTCCACATTCAACACTTCTTCCACCGTATCACGCGTGGTTCCCGCTATGTCGCTCACAATCGCGCGCTCCTCATTCAACAAGGCATTCAACAAGGTTGACTTCCCCGCATTCGGTGCGCCAACAATGGCAACCGGAACACCATTCTTAATGGCATTGCCCAACTGAAAACTGTTGCGCAACTGAACCACCACTTTCAAAATCTCATTCAACAAATTCAACAACTGCGTGCGATCGGCGAACTCGACATCTTCTTCTGAAAAATCCAATTCCAATTCCAACAACGAGGCGAAGTGAATCAAGCGCTCGCGCAAGTTCTCAATCTCTTTCGAAAATCCTCCGCGCATCTGATGAACCGCTTGTTTATGCGCCGCTGCACTCTCAGAGGCTATCACATCTCCAACCGCTTCTGCCCTACTCAAATCCATTCTTCCATTCAAGTATGCACGCATGGTATACTCTCCGGGAGTAGCCATGCGACATCCGTTTTCTTGCAGCAATTGCAAGATGCGCTGTTGAATGTAACGCGATCCGTGACAAGCAATTTCAACCACATCTTCCCCCGTGAAGCTATGCGGACCTTGAAACAAGGTCACCACCACTTCATCCAATATTTCCTTCCCATCGAAAATGCATCCGAATAATGCCTTGCGTTTTTGTTCGGGTTGTAACGGCTTCGAGAAGAGTTTTCCAACTATTTCCCAGGCCGCCTTTCCGCTTACGCGAACAACCGCAATACCGCCTACTCCTTGCGGTGTAGAAAGGGCACAGATTGTCTCTTCTCTTGAAATTGCATTCATGTTCTGCAAAAATGAGAAACAATCCGCAATAGAACGACTAAACTTTCCAAATTATGACTAATTTCGCCCGAGCAAAAAATTAAACCTCATGGGCGTTTTAGTAAGCAAAGATTCGAAAGTAATTGTTCAAGGATTCACTGGTAGTGAAGGAACATTCCACGCAACACAAATGATTGAATACGGAACCAACGTTGTTGGTGGTGTTACACCGAACAAAGGTGGACAAATGCACCTCGACCGTCCAGTGTTCAACACAGTGGCCGATGCAGTAACAGCAACAGGTGCAGATGTGACCATTATTTTCGTTCCGCCAGCATTTGCTGCTGACGCTATCATGGAAGCTGCTGCTGCAGGTATTAAAGTAATTGTTACAATTACGGAAGGTATTCCAGTTGCAGACATGGTGAAAGCAAAGATCTACGCTACCGATCGCGGTGCGACTTTAATAGGCCCTAACTGCCCAGGTATCATTACCGCTGGCGAAGCGAAAGTGGGTATCATGCCTGGTTTCGTTTTCAAAAAAGGAAATGTAGGTATCGTTTCTAAATCAGGAACCTTAACATACGAAGCTGCTGACCAAGTTGCGAAAGCTGGCTTAGGTGTAACTACAGCTATCGGAATTGGCGGTGACCCAATCATTGGAACAACCACTCTAGAAGCCGTTCAATTGTTAATGAACGACCCTGAAACGCACGGTATCATTATGATTGGTGAAATCGGAGGTGAACTAGAGCCGAAGGCTGCCATGTGGATTAAAGAACACGGCACGAAGCCAGTTGTTGGATTCATTGCTGGTGAAACCGCTCCGAAAGGAAGAACCATGGGTCACGCTGGTGCAATTGTATCTGGAGAAAACGAAAGTGCTTCTGCAAAAAAGCGCATCATGCGTGAATGCGGCATTCATGTAGTAGATTCTCCTGCTGAGATTGGCGCTAAAATGGCCGAGGTTCTTAAGAAGTAATACTTACGGCTCTACTCTGTGAATACCAGTAGTATAGCTCTTGGCAATGGCTTCATTCAAGAATAACAAATCTTCCTTGCGTTCTACAAAATCGAGTTTATGGCTTGAAATCATGAGCACCGTTAACTCCGGATGTTGTTGAATGAAAGACAAATATTGTTGTTGAATATTTTCTAAATACTCCGATGTAATGTTTTGTTCGAATGACCTTCCGCGTTTCTTAATGTTCTTCAAAGCCTGATCTGGCGAGAGATACAGATAAACCAAGAGATCGGGTTGAGGAACTGTGTTTTCCATAATTTCATACAAACGGAGAAACAATTTATACTCATCCTCTTCCAAATTATTCTTTGCAAATACTTGACATTTCGGTAAAAAATAATCGGCAACTACTTTGGGTTGAAATAAGTCGGGCGATTGAAATACATCTTTCAATTGAGCAAAACGTTCAGAAAGAAAACTCAATTCCAAAGGAAAAGCATATCGCTTCGGCTCTTCGTAAAATTTCGGAAGGAAGGCATTGTCTGCAAACTCTTCCAACACCAATTGCGTGTTGTGCTGCTGAGACAATAGCGTGGCTAGGGTTGTCTTTCCCGCGCCAATGATGCCCTCTATGACGGTGTAATTATTCAATCTTCCTTCTTATTCAATTCAGCGAGCAATTGCGCAGCATTCATTTTCAATTCCGGATGAATCCAGTCGGGCCAAGATTCAGCAAGTGGTTTCAGAATAAATTCACGCAGATGCATGCGCGCGTGGGGCACTTGAATTTTCCCTTCACGAATAATTTCATCGTTGAAAAAAATCACATCCACATCCATTTCGCGATCCAGGTAGACACCCTCTTTGCGTGTTCTTCCGTAATACTCTTCCAGTTCAACTATTTCAGCATGAAGTTTTTCGGGCGTAAGTGGCGTTTCAATTTCAATCAATTGGTTCAGAAATGGCTCCGTTCCTTCGGGCATTCCCCACGCTGCTGTTTCAATAACATTCGAAACCTTTACCACGTCGCCCATATTGAAAGAAATGAACATGCGCGCCTCTTCCAAATTCGCTTCTCGATCGCCCTCGTTCCCCCCTATGCTTAACAGAACCCGATTCATTTTTTCCATAGAGCGAAAATACAACTCGACTCCGTAACTTTGACAGCGCTTTAGCGTCTTAATTCAAACAATCGACTATGACATTTTGGAAAACCGTTTGGGCAACATTGGTGGGTAACATCATTGCCTCAATTCTTGGAACAATATTCACTGTAGCAATCATTGCCATTATCATTGGCGCGCTCGCATCTTCCGATGAAGTTGGAATGGAAGATCAGTCTATCTTGAAAATTAAATTGGAAAATTCCTTCACGGAAAGAGGACTCGACGCTCCTTCGTTTAACCTCGATCGCGCTGAAGATCGCATTGCCTTGCGCGATTTAGAGCGTGTGTTGCGTTTTGCGAAAACCGATGAGCGCATTGAAGGCGTTTATTTAAACATTGGTGCTATTCAAGCTGCACCTGCTATGTTGCTGGAAATTCACAACGCCATTCTCGACTTCAAGACATCTGGCAAATGGGTTATCGCCTACAGCGAAAGTTATTCTCAAGCTGGCTATTTCATTGCCAGTGCCGCGAATGAAGTGTACATGTATCCAACAGGAACTTTCGATTGGCACGGATTGAATGCGGAGGTGATGTTCTATAAAAAGTTATTGGATCAGTTGGAAATTGAAGCGCAAGTCATTCGTGGACCGAACAACAAATTTAAAAGTGCTGTAGAGCCATTCATATATGATCACATGTCAGACGAAAACCGTTTGCAAATGGCAACGTTTATCGATGACATTTGGAAGGTGATGTGCGAAAAAATTTCTGCTCAGCGCGGCGTTTCTGTTGATGAATTGAATGCCGCCGCCACGTCGTTACGATTCATTAACAACAATGCATTATTGGAATCGAAGTTATTAGACGGATTGATTTATCCCGATGAGTTGGCAGCTAAAATGTCGACTCGTTTGAAAGACAAAGGCAAATTGGAAAACGACAAGAAGCTCGATGAAGAAGTTATTTCTTTCGACAGGTATTTAGATGTGGTGAAGATGGAGGATTTGGTATCTGATGTTGCCCAAGTGGCGGTTGTATATGCTATTGGCGGTATTGAAAGTGGAAAGGGCGACGATGAAACGATTGGCAGTGATCGCATTGCAAAAGCCTTGCGCGACGCGCGTTTGGATGAAGGAATTAAGGCGGTGGTGTTACGTGTGAATTCTCCTGGGGGAAGTGCATTGGCGAGCGATGTCATTTGGAGAGAAGCGGAATTGATTAAGCAAAGTGGAAAGGTGTTCGTGGTGAGCATGGGTGATTATGCGGCTTCGGGCGGATACTATATTGCTTGCGGAGCAGATCGCATTTTCGCACAGCCGAATACGATAACTGGATCTATTGGTGTCTTTGGGATTATTCCGAACCTTCAGAACTTTTTAGATCACAAGTTGGGAATCACCTTCGACGCGTACAAGACGCATGAACATGCGAACATGATGACGTTGACTTCTCCGTTAGACACGGTTCAGAAGCGCGCCATGCAGGACATGGTGAGTAATATTTACAACGACTTCACGAGTAAGGTAGCGAAAGGACGAAACATTTCGCAGGTATATGTTGACAGCATTGGTCAGGGAAGAGTTTGGAGTGGTGAAGACGCTTTGGTTATTGGCTTAGTTGATGAACTTGGCGGATTGCGTGAAGCAATTGCCTATGCTGCATCGAAAGCAGGTGTTCCTTCGAATTCAATTCTTGAATTGCCCGAGATGTTAGATCCATTGGAAGAATTGATTAACGACATTTCTGGAAAATCGGAAGATGCAATTCTGTCTCGCTTGCTTGGCAGCAGATTCAAGAATTATCAGGATATACGTTCGTTAAGTAAAGGCGGTAAGGTTCAGACGCGTCTTCCATTTTACATAACAGTAGAATGAGCTTCGAGAAGAAAAGTATGGATGAGCTTCAGCGTTTAAACGCTGAAGAATTTCAGCAAGCTGAAAAATTTCCGATTGTTTTAATCTTAGATAATTTCCGTAGCGCTTTGAATGTCGGAAGTCTATTCCGCAGTGCCGATGCGTTTCGCATTGAAGCTATATATTGCTGCGGAATTACTCCGATTCCTCCACACCGAGAGATCTTAAAGACAGCGTTGGGTTCAACGGAATCGGTTAGCTGGAAGCATTTCAGCAACACTGTTGAGGCGATTTTAGAGATTCGCGATTCACACGAAGTGTGGGCGTTAGAGCAAACGCATAACAGTGTTGCTCTTCACACCTTTCACTCGCAGCAGCCTATGGCTTTGGTGTTGGGCAATGAAGTGAATGGTGTAGATGAAGAAGTGCTCAAGCTCGTTACTGGCTCGCTTGAAATTGAACAACACGGCACCAAGCACAGCTTAAATGTAGCAGTCAGTGGAGGCATTGCGCTCTACCACTTAACCTCACCACTTCGTGGATGACACGACACGTCGTGATGACCTTCTTCGAAGGATTACTCTAAAGAGATCGAAGACTTCCAATTGCCTTCATGAGAAAGGATAAAGACAGGCCCGTTCGATTCAACGGGCAGACACGTGTGCGCTGCTAAAATCTGCTCTCGATGCAACAGTTTTCCAACCGAATCATAAACAAATACATCATGAAGTGTTTCTGTGCCGTCGTAATGAAGACCATCTTTTTGCAGTATCCAATTCATTGTATTTAGATTTAGGGAGTTCGTTAATCCTAGAAAAAAAGAGCATTCCAAGTAACACCTGAAATGCTCTTTATACTATGATGAAATAGAGCAAAATGCTGGATTCAACATAAATTTAGGTTTTAGTTAAGGTATTAGAAAGACGGGGCAGGAATAAATGGTTGCCTTAGCGGAGCAAAACCTTCGTCCGCGAATTTCCCTTCGAAGAAGTTACGTACAGCGTTTGCTCAAAAACATTGAGGCGTATCGCCTCATTTGCACCCCAGACAGATTTCGAACAAATCAATTGTCCAATGCTATTGAATACTTCAACATCAAAAATCATTTCGGAACCGCTGTTGTATAACACTCCCTCCTTCCAATCAACAATAAAATCTGTCGACGTGATTTTTTCTTCAATAAAATTGAATAACACTGCAAACGAAGAATCTACAGTGCACCCCATTGCATCGGAGATAGAAACATGATAGCTTCCTTGTGGCAATCCGGAATAACTGAATCCAATAAATCCAGATTCCCAAGTGGCACTATATGGAGAATAGTTTCCCGTTACCTGAAGAACTATACTTCCTAAACCAAAAACACTCTCTGAGGAGATATTTGCGGTAATTGAAGGATCCTGAATTTCCTCTATGACAAATGAAACAGAAGCCTGGCAGAGGTTCGCGTCGATCACTGTGTAATTGTAAGCACCAGGCTCAAGGCCTGCAATTGAAATTTGTGTTGCGTTTTGCTCTGCACCTGAGTATGGTAAAACACCCCCTTGAACATCAAGAAGAACTCCCCCATTTGCATCATGAGCGCAAGCATTTTGAATTGAATCAATTACAACCGAAAGCGCAATGGGCTCGTGCACGATTACTTGCATTGGCACAACGCAAGTGGCCGTCAATGGAGCTAAAACTTCATAAACACCAGCATGCAAATTATTCTCACTAATTAAGACCTCTCCCGAGTACGCGTTAAATACTTCATAAGATCCAGAACTCTCCCCAAAGCAGGGAACATCGGTGACAGCAATAACGATATCCTCATTATTTAAAAGTGTCACTTCGTATGACAAAACAATTGTATGACCAAATCCGGTGCCTACCTCTAGTTGGTATACTCCTGGACTATTTACCCAAATTGAATTTTCTGTACTGCCATTTTCCCAAACGTGGTAAGACCAATTTTCAATTGAAAGCATGAGGCTATCCTCAGTTTCTGGACACAAGTAATCTTTAGACGCTTGAATACCAGGAAGGGTCTCTCCTTCGACAAATACATGAGTAGAGTTAGCAGGAATATTGTAATATGTGTCCACAACTCCGCTTATCCATGTGAGCTTTAATGAATCTATTTGATTTGCCTCGGCTATTCCAAAAATTAAGTTCTGAGAATTCTGATTCAAATAATTTTCTCCCGACTGTGTGTAGTGAATGCGATGATTGCCATTCATGTAATAGTCGATATGCGTACCCACCCCATTTCTATTACTAAATCTTCCTTTCAATCTGCATTTAACGTAGTTATTGGTTGTATTTGAATTGTTTTTATAAACTTTCGAAACTTGTGCAGACTCGGCTCCAAGGTAAACATCATATAACCCATCGTTATTAAAATCGCCTTTAGCAGAAGTGAAAAATCCATACGGTGCACTCGACAACCCCGAATTAGTCACAGGCAGGAATTGTCCTTGACTATTCCCAAAAACATAATTACCGAAATCAGCTTGAAAAATGGAACTAACATGTCTTTCAGAGACTATTAGGTCACTCCACCCATCGTTTTCAATATCTAGCCAAAGGGCGCTCCAACTCCATTTGTTCAAACTAACTCCATGTGAAGACGCAACATTTGTGAATTGATTCAACCCATTATTTTTGTACAGGAAATTACCGTGAAATGGAGTATTTGTTACATACAAATCTAAATCTGCGTCATTATCGAAATCACACCACGAATTCGACATCGCGTCGAGCAATCCGAACCCACTTAAACCCCAAGCCCCTGTTAATGTATGATCTACTGTTGCGCCTGTCAATGTATATTCAAAAAGTTCGTTCCCGGTACGAAAGTCATTTATTATAAATATGTCTTGATTTAAATCTCGCGTTAAATCTATAAAAACGGGTTGAAAGGAACTTCTTTCGTATCCAAGTGTACTCGTCAAAAAACTCCCGCTTTGATTGTTTTGCAAAAGCGAATTCTTTACTCCTCCTGAAGTTGGAGTCCCATAGTTGGCAATAACTAAATCGAGGTAAGCATCTCGATTAAAATCACCGATTGAAGCCCCGAATGATGTAAAGATGGAGAAAAATGGAAAATTGAGTAATTGCGACTGATCGACAAAAATTAAGCTATCTGTCTGAATGAATAGCTGAGAAGGACCGTCTCTTTTGATTATGAATAAATCATTGTCACCATCTTCATCATAATCACCCCAAAGACATGTCTTTGAATCGTAGATGTTTGCAAATGTTGTATGAAGTACAAATGTTCCGCCAATGTTCATGTACAATCTAGTGGGCGCACCGGCTATACAGACGGTTAAATCATCCCACCCATCTTCATTTACATCATAGGCGCTCGCTCCATTCCCATACATGGAAGAGGCATTCAATGCAGCAACGCCCCAAGAATCGGTTACATCTTGAAACAGTTGAGGCAAACAAATAAGACTATACGAACAGCAAACTAAAGTCGCAATTAGATTACGAAGCATGTTGTCTCAAGTTAAGGTGACTATAAGACGATAAAAAAAAAATCAGTTGCTTCTTATCTTTCAAATAAAAAGCCCCCTTCTTTCGAAGGGGGCTTTCTAGCTGTTTTAGTTCTTAGAACTAGCTAGGCTATTCTATTTCTGAACCATCATGCGTTGAGTATGAACTTCACCATTGAAAATTGCTTCAACCATGTATAATCCATTTGCAAGTGGACGCTCGAAAGTGATGTTTGTATTCAATACACCGCTTACTGAGTAACGGTTGTTCCATACTTGACGACCCATAGCATCTACGATGCGGATTTGTACATTTTCTGAATCAATACCAGAAAGGTTAATGTTCACATCTGTTCCGTGAGTTGGGTTTGGATACAAGCTCATGTTTACTTCATTTGCTGTTTCCACTCTCACAGTATGGTTGTCTGCTTGACTTCCGTCAGCAATCATACCTGCAGATCCAACGATGCTCATACAGAATGGTGCTCCCCATTGATAGTTCGTACCAGTGTAAGGCATAATTGGAGCGGTTCGAACCGAATATGTTTTACCATATTGCAGTGCTTGAATAGTTCCAAGATTAATGAAATTCGAAGCAGCTCCACGATTGACAGCAAAAGGAATTCCAATTGCTACTCCAGTAACTGCGTTAATCTCAGTAAACTCCCATCGCCAATTCGTGGCTCCACATACCCATGGTAATGATGCAACAACAGCCCCTCTGAAACGAGGTCCATTTGTACATCTATCAGTAGAACGCAGAGACGTTTGCGGCTGAGCAACTGTACTCATGGTACATGGAGCAAGGGCAGGTACCACTACGGTTTCAGCAACACCAGCTCCATTGTTGATTGTGTAGGTGTTTGTGATCAACACACTGTATGTAGATCCGTAAGGTAATGTTGGCAATACGCTGCTCAATACACAGATATCTGAGTTTTGAGTTCGCGTGTAAACATTACCAGCAGCGGGACCAGTTAAACCAGTGTAAGTGAATGTGTAACTTGTTCCAGCTGAACCAGCCCAAGCCGCCTTGAAGTATTGACACAACGTGTATGGACCAGGACCGTAGGCACAACCTCCTCGTCTTAACATTCGAACACAAATAGAGAATGTTCCGATTCCTTGTGCACTATTGTAGTTTCTAACTCCTACTTTATACTCTTGACCAGCAGTTAGACCATAGAAATTCAACACTTCATTTCCTGGAGTTGAAACCGCATTTTCTTGAGCTATCATATTACCTGAAACATCTTGTAACTCAATCACAATATTGTTTGCAGTTGAATTTACAACAATACTTACAGCTTCAGAGGATGCATAGAAAGAGTACCATTTATCTTCACCCGTCAAGCATAGCGTTTGAGCTGTTCCTGAAACATTAGCATTAACTAATGTTCCTGACACAGAACTACAACTAGGCCAATTGCTTATTGACATTGGCAAAGCATTTCCTGGATTTTCTCCTGCTATCTCACAACCTTCTTCCGATAATCCATTACAGTTGTCATCAATATTATTCTGACAAACCTCTATTTCTTCTGGATTAACATTCGCATTGGAGTCGTTACAATCTGTATTGTTCAAGACATACCCAACAGGTTGGCTACATGCTACTGTTGGGGATTGAAGATTTCCAAAACCGTCACCATCTGTGTCTGCATACCAAACGTTTGCAGGGTTTGGCACTACAGTTACGATTTGGTTGGCTGAAGAAATGTTTCCGTTAACATCTGTTACAGTCCAAACAACAGTAGTACTTCCGACAGGGAATGATGCAGGTGCGTTATTCGTTACCGAAGCCACACCACAATTGTCTGCGGTTGTTGCAGAACCAAGTGTTGCAGTAGCAGTGCATGAGTTCAACGCGGCAGTTACTTGAACAGCAGCAGGTGCAATAATAGTTGGCATCTGAGCATCTGTCACAGTAACTGTGAAAGAAGAAGTTGTCACCAAACCTTGAGCATCTGTCGCAGTATAAGTTACAGTTGTTACTCCAACTGGGAAGAGTGCCCCAGGGCTGAAGTTCGAAGTCATATTCACACAACCCTGATCATCTGAAGCAGTTGGAATAGACCATGATGCCGAAGCTGAACATGTACTTGTTCCTGTATTTGCTGTAAGGTTTGGAAGCGTCCCAGTAATTACTGGCGCCGTGTTTCCAAGATCAGTGATTACAATTGTCGTAGCACCTACACCACTATACCCATCCAATTGAATGTAGTATGTAGCGCCAGGTGTAAGGCACTTAACATCTGAAAGGATAGCACTCACCCCAGCTCCATCATCGTTTGCGTTGATAAGTGTGAAAGTACCGTAGCTTGAGCAACTTGTTGCACCATAAAGAGCAATTTGATTGTCCCAACCTGGAGCCGCAATGCTCACGTGCCCAGAGGCAGGTGCTACAAAGCGGAACCAAATAGTTCCATTCAATGTGCTGTTACACCATCCTGTTTGAACGGTACAACCACTAGCAGGTGGTGCAACTTCGCCTGGATCAACTGTAGAAGCTGCGGTAGAGAAAGACAAACCTGTTTGGTTACCAACGGTAACCACACCTGCTGTACATGGCGTATCGTAGGCGTTTCCGAGAACGACAGTAACCACGTTAGCCTGAATGCTACATCCGTTTGGAGTTGTAGTTGTTGCAGTTAAATAAACTGTACCAGCTGCACCTGTTGCATACAAAGTTTGTGAACTTCCTGTAGCACCACCAATAGCTGTGAATGGTCCAGTTGGAGATGCACTCGAGGACCACTGAATCGTTGAGCCCGCATTCTGACCTGCAATTGTCCATGTTCCTGCACCAGGAATTGGAGCAGTAAAGTCATTAACAAGGATTGAAGATGGTCCTGCAATGGTTCCCGCGGTAACTGTATAGAATGGTTGAGAATAACCCGCAGAAGACACTCCACTTGGGTTACAAGCATCTACCACAGTCACTGTATAAACATCAGTAGCTAATGAAGGACTAGTTGTGTAACTTGAAGCCGTAGCACCAGAAACAGGTGATCCGTTCAAGTTCCATTGGTAAGATGGTGTTCCACCACCACCATTGGTTGTTGCAGTTAAAGTTACAGGAGCACCAGGGCAAACACTTCCCGTAACTGGTGCTGTATAAGTCACCACAAGATTTACACTTCCTACAGTTAACGGGCCTCCAAAACTGTAGGTATGAACGAACGTAACCGACACATCTCCACCTGGAGGCGCAATGTTCGTAGCTGTATAGTTATACGTTTGGTTCGTAATTCCTGCATTCACGTTAGCAACAACTTGGCTGCCCACTGTTGACGCACCTGACATAGATACGTTCACTTCGTTGCCCCAAGTGCCACCGGTTGTGCTGGTACCAACTAATTGCAGAACAGTGTTAGTTACAACAGCACCCGCTGGGATATTTATTGTTCCATTCAGCGTTTGAGTAGTGCCAGCCGCAACACTGTAGCCACTAGCCAACGTGTAGATTTGTGACACTGAAGAAGTTGGTGCAATTGACACTGTCAATGGTTGACCAACAGTAACAGGAGCAACAACTCTTGAAGAGTAACAAGTTGAAGCTCCGTTTGTTACAACAGAAGCTGCGTATACGTTACCACTGAATGGAGTAGCTGCGTTTGGCAAATAAGAAGTACCAATTACGTTAAATGGACTTCCTGTACCCAATTGGTTTCCACCTGTAGCTGCATCGAACCATACTGGTAGCGAAGGCAAAGTATATGAAACAATAAAGTCAACACTACTAAACGTTGCTGCACCGAGATAGGTATTTGTGAAATTTAAAGTTACGTTTCCATTTCCAGATGGAATGGTTGCATTGTACGAATAGTTCACATTGGTAATACCGATGTTTTGAGCTGCTAAAGGTTGTTGTGACAAAGAAGACACACCAGTCATGTTGAAAAGCACCTCAGATGCCCATGTTCCTCCAGTTGTAGAGGCACCCGTGATAGCAAGAACTGCACCGGTTATTGTTGCACCAGCAGGAATACTCACTGCACCTGTAACTGAAAGAGTACCGTTACCAGCTAAAGTAAGCGCACTACCCAGGTTAATAGTTGATGTTTGTGTACCTCCTATTGGAGCTCCATTTGCCGTAACGTTCAACGTTGTTCCATTCAAACAAACTGATCCACCAGTTACTGCAGTTGGCGCCGCTACAGGGAATGCCACAGTAGCCGAACCTAAATCTACAGAACATGCAGGAACACTGATGTAACGAGCAAGATTTTGAACGGTAGCAGGAGAAGAAACAGCAACCGGAGTTGTTGTTGTCCAAGTTGCACCGTTGTTTACAGAGTACTCGTAAAAGTTATTGTATTGAATAATCAAATTGTCTACAAATTGTCCTTGATACTCACCTCCAGTTCGACCTGCAAATGCATGCTTCCAAGTACTCTTGTCTGCAGTCAAGTATGACGCCGGTAGGGTTCCTGAAATAACTGGAGTTGATCCATTGTTTAGGAATAACTCAACTAAACCAGTACTAGAGATTTTAATAGTCACGTGGGTCACTAATCCAGTCGCTGGTGTTGTTCCTGTTCCAGTAGTAGCGCGCCAAGTAACATTGTTTACGTATCCGATTACCCCAGTGCTTGAAGGCGTTTGATTCCAAACTGGTGAATTGTACATTAAGTATACACCATTCGTGTTCGCACCATTGGTATAAGCGTCAAAAGACAACTTTAATCCAGTACCGCTTCCGTTCTCTGGTTGAGTAGCTCCAGGAGCTACCGTTGTTCCGACTACTGTAGAACCTAGTCCTGTTGGCAGACCAACAACATCGGCACCATAGCTGTAACTGAATCCATCGGCCGGAGAGTTTGAACCTGCAGTTGCAATGTAGTCAAAATCGATTTGAAAATCATTGGCTGCAATTCCCGTTGTATTGGTAACCAATACACCACCGTTTTGGCTCACAGCCGATGAATTGATACGAAGCACTCCACCTGTAATTGCAGCACTGTTTCCAGACAAGGCCACATTAGTAGGCAAAGTGGAGCTAGAGAAATCTGAAGTAAATACAGTTCCAGATCCATTAACAGCAAAGTTCACAGAACCGGCACCACCACAAACTGTTGGTTGTGATACTGTAGCTGTACCAGAAAGTGGCGCATAGAAACCAACGGTTGTAGCTGCTGAAGCGGTACAACCAGTAGTAGCGTCATTTGCTGTAACTGTATATGTATAAATGCCGTTTACTGTAGGAGTCACCGCGTTAACAGTTGCACCTGTGGTACCAACCGTAAGTCCAGAACCCGCAGAAGGAGAAGCAGACCATGTGTATGCATATCCTGCATTAGAACTCGTAACTGACAAGTTAGTCGGAGAGCCAACTTCACCGCAGAAAGTAGGATTACTGTTAGACGCAGTAATCGTTGGAGCTGCAGTCCAACTTAAAGCAACCGGGAATCTGTCAGTGATACAAGATCCCGTGTTAGTTGCTACATAATAAGTAACAGATGCTGTAATCGGGCCTGGATTGAAGAAGTTACTCGTTGAGTTCTGCAACAAAGTACCTCCAATAGGAGCACTGTACCACATATAAGTCGGATTTGTTACACTTGGGTTTAAATCAAATGCCGTTAAAAGAGTTGTTTGATTTCCGCACAATGAAGGATCATCGGCCGATGCAAGTGGCATATTAAATGAACCCGGAGCGCAAGGACCAAGTATATTTACGCGGTAATCCTCCGTTTCACCATAAAAATAAGTTAAACACGGAGTAATTGCAGTACCTGCAAAAGTCTCGGCATTGATTATTCTCATGCGGGTGATACCCGGAGTGGCAGTTGCTGGAACAGTAAATGAGAATGCAACATTCGAAGCCGGAACACAGTTGATGTTCGCGGTTGGACCGTTGTCCCAAACTTTTTCGCCGGCATCTGTAAACACTCCATTTTGGTTGTAGTCAATGAAAATTGCAGCACCTGAAGTGTAGTTGAATGTTCCACAAGATCCCACTGTAATTGATCCGGATACATCTGCATTTTGAATCAAATTAATAGGCGCAGGCGCTCCTACTGCAGATGCATAATTTCCGTATCTGCTAGCTATAGAGCCTGTGCCCGGAGCAACAGTTGCACAAGTAGACGCATTGCTGAACGTTCCAAGGGTAAAATTAGTAATCTCCTCATCCAAAGCGCTTGAAGGGATTGAACTACAATAGCAATCTAAGAAGCTGCTCAAAGCAATTGCAACTGGAGCCGTGTAACCTACCGTTCCACCGCAAGATGCAATGCCCAATCTGTATGAAGAAGCTACTGTTTGCGTTGCAGTGTATGTAGTTGCTGTAGCTCCGCTAATGTTGGTCCAGTTAAGTCCACCATCCGTTGAAACTTGCCATTGGTAAGTCAAACCGTCTGTAATACCAGTATAATCGATAGAAAGTGGAATGTTCGCACCAGCGCAAGCCGTTGTAACAGTGGAAGTAGCAGTTACTCCCGATGGCGCAGCTGTACCCAATACCACCATTGTTACTTGTGCAGGGCTCGCCGCATTTGAACAGAGAGTAGTTGCGTTGGTATACAAAATTGAATAAGTAGTTGTCACTAAAGGCGCAACAGTAGCTGTGAAACCGTTAATTGTGTTGATTGTTGAACCGTCAACGTTGTTGGTTAACCCAACAGTCGATCCGCCAGCTGGAGTCGCATTCCATACGGTTAAGTAGTTAGCCGGTGGAGAGAAACGCCATCCTTCAGGAGTTGTAACTGTCCAGGTGCCACCCGCGCGACCTGGTGCAACAGCACCAATTGTTTTAGTTTGATCTTGCAATCCAATGATAGCTGCATTTCCAAACGTTTTGTTAGTGACATAAACATCTACCATTCCCAATGTTTCATAAAGAACACAGGTTACAGTAGCCTCAGGGTTGTTCGACCAACCGTGAACTCTGCTGTACTTGATAACAAATTTTCTGTTTGGAGCATAGCCTTCTGTCCAGTATCTGATAGAACCGTTCACAGAATTAGCCATTTGCATATCAGAAGCTAGTAATGCAATTACGTTACCGGGATTCGCTGCATTCGGGAAGAAAGGAGGGCCCGTGAAAGCGTACTGACCTAATTGACCTGCACCTGTTCCATAACCTGGAATAGTTCCAAACATCAATACTCCGTTCGTACCTGCACCAAGGGTGTTGAAGCTATTTCCGAAGAAGTTAAAGTTGAATCCAATTGGAATTCCACCCCAACCACCATCGTCCATAGATCCACCACTAAGTGGGGTAACAGCAACACCATTGTTCATTAAAACGCCAGCTGAAACTGGAGCAGTAAATTCAACGTGAGGGATAGAGCTAACAGTAAAGTTACCTGCGCTCAATCCAGAGTTGATTGTAGCAGAAGTTCCTGGACAAACACCAGATGCTGAAGTAGTAACTGTTGCTGTAGGAAGCGGATAAACACCTACAGAGTAAAAGGTATTGAACGCTGTACAACCAGGAACTGTAACTGACAATTGGAAGTCAGAAGTAACAGAAATAGTAACGTCTGTTGTAATACCTGTTGTGGTTGACAAAGTTGCTCCTGCAGTTAATGCTGACCATAAAGTAGTAGCCGAAGGAAATATATTACTTGCAGTTAAAGTTGTAGTACCACCCGTCCCACAAAAAGTGGGTGTAGAAGCGGTAATCGTTGGTGTTGTTACAGTAATTGTTACCGCGGTTCTCAAACCTTCACAAGTTCCATCGCTCTCTGCAACATAATAAGTTGTTGTAGCACATGGAACCAAGTTCAATGTTGCTCCGGTCAATACCGATGTGCCACCGTTTGCTTGGGTATACCAATTAAAGGTACCGCCATTACCGGAAGCTGAAATGTTCGCTGCGTTTCCTAACTGAATAGTTTGGGTCGTTGCAGAAACTGTTGGAGCATTCGGAGAGGCAGCAACAGTTACAGTCTGTGTTCCTGAAGCAGAGGCTCCAGCGCTGTTCGTTACTGTTACCACACCCGTAGCAACTGCACCTGCGAAACCAGTGATCGTTGTTGCGTTCACTACTGTGAAGGAGCCAACATTAACTCCTCCAATTTTAACAGAAGTAACTCCTGTAAAGTTTGTTCCAGTGATTGTAAATCCAGAAGAATTCGCACACAAGCTTGTTACGTTAATATCGGTTACTGACGGCACCAGCGTAGCAAATGCATAAACGTTGCCATTGGCAAGTGCAGCAGGACCTGGAACTGTAGTTACAGTTGTTATTGTACCATTCGCAGCTAATGCACCTGATGCACCGGCAGCACTTGAGCGGATAGTCCAAGCACCTGTTGAAGTCGGAGCTTCAGCAACGAACGTCATGTTTTGAGCAGTTGTCAAACCATCTAAATCATTCCAAGGAAGACGAATAGTTGCGGTTGAACCAGCAAGTCCAGCTCCACCACCCACGGTAGATGAATTGAATCTGAAACTTCTGTTACCCATAGCAAAACCTGATCCTCCAGCAGTGGTGTTGCTTGGTGAACCCAAGTCTGAAACAGTTCCAACTGTAATGTTAGTTGCCAAAGTCGCAGCATTCGCAGCACCAGTAAATACTTGCACAGAAGTTGTTCCTGAACCTGCAAATGGGTAAACCCAAGTGTTTGTTCCACGACCGTGCATTGAGATAGAACCGTTTCTTACAAAGGTACGAGTTCCACCCACATTATATGTACCATTTACACCACCGTATTGATTCCAAGGGAAAGTAAGGGTATTTCCACCCAAATCAAGTATGTTACCTACAGTTGTAGCAGTTAAACTCAATGGAGAAGTACCGATAAGCGTGAGGTTACCACCTGAAATATTCAATCCAGCTGCGTTAGCACCTAGAGTCAACGTGTTGATGATTCTGTTTGAAGGAATAAAAGCATCTTCTGTTACTGGTGACGAAGCAGTTGTGGTTGGTGAGTTTACAGCAATAGTGTAGTTGTACAAGCCCAAACGCGCTGTTGGCGCTGTTGCAGTTGCAGTTGGACCAGGAGTTGGGGTAGACAAACCAACTGTAGGAGCAGTGTTATAGCCAAATCCTTTATTGGTAATGTTGAAACTCTTAATCATACCGTTTACATCCAACACCGCTGTAGCTGTTGGCAAACAGTTAGAAGGCCATGCTAACGTTGGAGGTGTAGTACAACCCGTAACAGTTATTGTTGGTGGAACTGAGTAAAAAGTGGTTGTTCCAGGAGTGGCACAATAGACAGAGGTTACAGAACCATTGGCCCATGTAAGCGCGAAAGCAGATGCTGCTAATTGAGTACCAGTTCCAACAATTGTTCCTCCTGATACCACTACGGTTGGAGTAGTACAACCACTGCCACCCGCGGTAACAAGATTTAAGTTGTTTGGAAGTGTGAACCCCACATTTGGAGCAGTGGTATTAGCATAGTTACCAGGATTACCTGCAATGTACAATCCCTCAACACCTGACAATGCTTGAATATTGTTCGAGCTTGTAGTAGACGCACTACCATTGCTATTAATAGTAAGACCACCTGTAATGGTCGTACCAGGAGAGCGACGCGCAACACTGTTTGTTGGAGATGCAATCGACTGGAATACAACCACAGTAGCAGCTGCTGATGTGGTTGGAGCAGTGCTTTGATTCGCAACAATTACAAGGGTTGGTGCAGAAGCGTTGAAATAGCCACTTCCAACCTGAGTCAAAGAAATAGAACGCACGGTACCTGTAACGGCATCAAAATTGGCAGAGGCCTTCGCAACAGTTCCTACATATCGGAAAGCGGCAGTTCCTGATACTACAGTTCCTGATGTATGTGTTGGTGGAGCTGCTGCAGATCCAGCTCCTGCTGTGGTACACAAGTAGAGGTTTTCCCCGTAGAAGTATTGAGTACCAACAGTATGGTTAGCAGTTGACATGAAAGCATTTCCTAAACAACCTGCAGTTCCTACCCACAACAAAGTGGCTGTGCCGTCTGCAGCAGTGCCAGTAGTATGCGAGGGACCAGATGCGGCAGAAGTCCCGGCTGTGGTAACTACATAAATATTACCACCCCAAGCTCGAACTGAGTTAGCCGTTAAAGCAGTCGTTGCAGCCCAAAGAGTTGTTGAAGCTGGACCTATCATAGGTTGAGCTGTATATCCCGCACCCATGTTAGTCACTGCGATACTCGCAACACTTGTATTGAAGGGTAAGTTGTATACAAAATCTGTGTTATCCAAAGTAAGTTTTCCGTTGGTATTCAACGTTCCTCCGTCGAGACGTAAATCGTAAGTAATCAAGTTTTGAGACGTGCTGATCACGTTTGAACCGTTATTGGCAAATTGAAGAATACGAATAACTCCATTGGTACCATCACCTTGGAAGTTACCTGTACCAGAAATGGTAGACCCCGAACCGTTAAAATTGATTGTACCGGCAGTGGTTGCTCCAGCTGCCATATTTATATAACCATTGTTGGTCAAATTACCAGCGATATTCAAACTGATCCCTGTTGTACCAGCAGTAGTATAAGGTAAAAAAGATCCACCTGCGTTAACTGTAAGATTTCCACCTACTGTCATGGCATTGGCTGTTCCATTCCATTGAAGAACACCGCTAACCTCAAGGTTAACAACAGTTGTTGCTACATCTACAGTTACGACAGCCCCCGCAGGAATAACTACCGAACTCGCGGCGTTTGGAACTACTCCGCTTACCCAAGTGGCAGCGTTATTCCATAGACCTCCAAAAGCTGTTGCAGTTGCGGTGTTTGGAGGCAAAAAGCTTAGAGAAAAAGTTCCTGGACATGGACTCTGTGGCGCTGGATAGGTATCAAACATAATATAATAAGTTACCCCCGCTGTCAAAGTCACTGTAACGTTCTTTGAACCGCTTGAATTAGCAATTCCACCAATACAAGTAGTACCTGCTGTAGTAGGACATCCACTAAATACAAATATTGAAGTCCAAGTCTGACCGGTAAGACTAATATCGTATAGTCCACTAGAAGTTGGAGTAAAGGTGTAGACAGCTTCATTTCCACCATAATAGTTTGCATTGTTACAGCCACCTGTAAGAACAGAAGCCGCCACGTTTGCTGAAGTAATGTCGTTACCAGCACCGCATATAATGGATTGGTTAACTACTGGCAAAGAGGCTGCACTAATGTTTGTAGCATCCGGACATGTTGTTGCAAAAACAACTGAGCTCTGAAATAGCAGACCAATGGTCATCGTAATTGAAACAACCCATAGGTTGAAACAATTACTCCATCGCGTTCGTCCTGAGAACGAGCCCGTGGTTGTGTCGAACACCGCTAAATCCCTCGGATTTGGCGGCAACTGAGAACGTAAAATACGATTCATAAGTTTAGATTAGTTAATAATTTGATTAGGTTTTCGCTAAAAAACAGCGATAGCAATAATAAGACGAAATTATCTTATTAAGACCCTTATGTTAATTATTTTTTTTGAAAATTAACATGTCTCAATAAAAAACAACTGTTAATCAGTCTCTTAAGGGGTAAAAAAACTGAAGGATTTTATAAAGTCCAAAGGACGAATGTGGCAAAGCCACTAATGTCATTGACGGTTGCCCGTTGGACGTTAGAGAGGGGAAGAAAGGGTAATAGAGTACAATGCAAAGCCTTTTTCAGATTCACTGTTGGCGGGAGAGAGACGGTGGTGTTGGAAGCCCGCTTCTTCGTAGGCCTTTGCGCGTGGGTAAGCCTCTTCCCTGCCCCAGATGATCAAATAATTTGGAGCTGGTGCTGGAAGTCGTTTCGAATCATAAAGAGGTTGATGGGTGATTTGCTGCTTCAGTTGATCCAACGACTTTTTACTCGTCATAGAAAACGGATGAACGAATTTTCCGACGTAATGCATCGGCAACCAAACCGACTCCTCCCCTTTCCAATTGTCAATCACCACATTCTGAAAATCTCCCCGTTCATAAAGCGCGCGAGAGGCTTCAAGGTATTTTGTTTTGGGAATGTAGCAGGAATAACTAACGGTGTAAATGGCGGAGAGGAAGATGGACCAGCGCATGGCTCTGTGAAGCCAAGATTCTTCGAAAGATGTTGCACAAGATGCTACGCAAGATGTTTCACAAGACTCTCTGAAAGGGTATTGCTTCGAGATATATCTCAACATTAACAACAGAACAAATGGAACAGCCGGTAACAAAAAACGTTCTTGTCGATTCGGGAAAACCAAGTGGAACACGATGAAGATTGCTACTCCGATGAAAATTGGAAGTGTGTTCAAATGTTGCGAAGCAACGAATGTCGTTGACGAATGTCCAATGGACGAATGTTGCGAAGCAACGAATGTCGGAGACGAATGTCCAGAGGACGATTGCCCTCGGCGGAGGGAGATGAGGAAAACAATTGTTACAACTGGAAAGATGTAATACGTGATTAAAGCCAGGTATGAAAAAACATTACTCGGATAGTCGGCGAAGTGCGTGGCGTTGTATGCTTGGTAGTCGAGTAAATGCTGATAAATGGGTTTGTGCCAGAACAACAAGTTGTCGATTTGTGTGAGAGCGAAACCAAGGGTGAAGAAGATTCCGAAAAGCGCTGCCCCACTCCACTTTCGTTTCCACAACAAATACATTCCAAGAGTTAATGGAAAAAACACCAATTGGTAGCGCATTCCAACCGAAATAGAAAACGCTAAGGCAGATATTATAAGTGCGCCAAGACGCTCATCTTCGAGGTACTTCAACACAAACAAATAGGCAAACATCACGAAGGGAATACAAGCGGTTTCAACCAATTGATGAACACTGAATACCGTGACCACTCCGCCAAAGACCCAAAACCAGATGGCATACATACGCCAGGTGACCCATGAAATGAGTTTTTCAGCGATTTTCACGAACAAATAAACACCCCATAAACTCAAGGCACCATGGGCAAATCGCAGAACAAAGGCCTGGATAAATGGATTCAGAATTCCGATTACGGCGCAGAGCTTCAAAATAATAAAATTCAAAAAATAATAAGCATAGCTGAACGGCTGGGCATGATCGGTTCCGTTGTAGGCATTCGGATACCAGTTGTGATAATTTTCTCCGTGCACCCAAGAAGATACAGGTTCGACAGCCAAAAAATGATCGTCGGACATGATATACCCTTCCGAAAAAATTGCGGCAATGAGGCGCACAAGGGCTGCTGCAAGCAGAACGCGGCGAAGCCAATTCCCTTCACCCGAAAAAAAATAAGCTAACGTTCCTTTCATGTTTGAAGAACTCCAACCGAATAAGCACGCTCAGCAGGCGCATTCGATGCGGCTTCCAAGCCTAGGCTTATCCACTTGCGCGTATCCACCGGATCAATAACAGCGTCTAACCACAAGCGAGAAGCGGCATAATACGGCGAAGTTTGATCGTCGTATTTCGATTTAATGCGATTGAACATTTCAGCTTCTCGTTCGGGAGTTATAGTTTCGCCTTTCGCTTTCAACGATGCCACTTCAATCTGAAGCAACACCTTGGCCGCTTGTGCACCGCCCATTACGGCTACTTGGGCTGTTGGCCACCCCACAATCAATCGCGGGTCGTAAGCCTTTCCGCACATGGCGTAATTGCCAGCACCGTAGCTGTTTCCCATGACAATGGTGAACTTCGGCACAACACTATTGGCTTGTGCGTTCACCAACTTCGCGCCGTCTTTAATAATTCCGCCGTGTTCACTCTTACTTCCAACCATAAAGCCTGTAACGTCTTGCAGGAAGACCAACGGAATATTCTTCTGATTGCAGTTCATGATGAAACGCGCTGCCTTGTCGGCACTGTCGCTGTAGATAACCCCACCGAACTGAATACCGTCTTTCTTACTTTTGATTACTTCACGTTGGTTGGCTACAATTCCAACAGACCAACCGTTTATGCGAGCGTAGGCACAGACTATGCTCTTCCCATACTCTGCCTTGTATTCGGTGTATTCACTGTTGTCTACGAGGCACTCAATCATCTCACGCACTTCATAAGAAGTGGTTCTGTCGGTAGGAAGAATACCCAACATGTCCTCTACTTTACGCTTCGGTAAAGCTGGAGTTATGCGATCGAAACCCGCGTCTTTGCTGGTCTTTCCTTGCTGACTCAATAATTTCTTCAAGGTGTCCAGGGCATCTTTGTCGTTCAAAGCCTTGTAGTCTGTCACTCCACTTATCTCACAATGCGTTGTAGCACCGCCAAGTGTTTCGTTGTCGACTTCCTCGCCAATAGCCGCTTTCACAAGGTATGATCCGGCTAGGAAGATGCTTCCGGTCTTGTCTACAATTAAAGCTTCGTCGCTCATGATCGGCAAGTACGCTCCACCCGCAACGCAACTGCCCATAACGGCGGCGTATTGTGGAATACCCATGCTGCTCATGCGCGCATTGTTTCTGAAAATTCTTCCGAAGTGTTCTTTGTCAGGAAAGATTTCGTCTTGCATAGGCAAATACACTCCAGCGCTGTCCACTAAGTAGATAATTGGAATATGATTCTCCATGGCAATCTCTTGCGCTCGAAGGTTCTTCTTTCCTGTAATCGGAAACCATGCACCTGCCTTCACTGTAGCATCGTTAGCGACAACAAGGCAAAGTTTCTTCGAAACATATCCCATAATAACGACAACACCTCCAGCTGGGCAACCGCCATGTTCTTCATACATACCATCGCCAGCGAAAGCTCCTACTTCAATGCGCTCGGTGTCTTTGTCCAAAAGATAATCGATCCGCTCACGAGCAGTCATCTTCCCTTTCTCGTGCTCCTTTTCTATGCGCTTCTTGCCTCCTCCTTCGTAGATTTTTTTTAGTCTGCGTTGAAGTTCTGCAATGCGCTGAAGCATTTTATCTTCGTTCTTGTTGAATTCCAATTCTTTCGAGTCCATGCGACAAAGTTAAGTATTGCGTGTTCCTATTGTGTTCGTTGAAAATAGTTTCCTGAAAAAGTTGAGTCGATCAACACTTTTTTCAATTCTTGAAGCAGTATGTGTGGCTCCAACAATGCTCTGTCGAAGAAGCCATTGTCTGCAGCATTGCAGAGAAATAATTTTTTATGTTGAAAGGGACCGCTCTGCGTGAATTCTGGATGCAGCTGTGAAAGTGAAACGTTTGGTGTATTCGGAAAATACACCAACTCGCCATAGGCATCGGCATTGTTCAATGCAAACAACATGCGTTCTTTATCGAAATTCAAATTCCCCTTTTCGTCCGATGCCCCAACATATTCAGTACCCGCATCTTTCAACAATATAGCCCAATAGGATTGGTTGTTTGCTACCGTCCAATCGCTGCCGTTGTTAGTGGCAAAGAAAATTCTAGGTCGTACAGAAGGTCCTGACGGAAGGTCTACCGAAGGTCCTTGCGCAGCACCTATGTATGCGCTTTCAATTTCTAAAAACAACTCTCTTGCTAAAACATCCTTCCTCAGGACATATCCAAAAACATATAACCATTCGGCCTTTCCAAGCGGATGTTCTTCCAAGTATTCAGTTGTCGGAATGACTGTGGACTGAGGTAGTTTCGATTGATAGGGCGTGGATTCAAAGGGAACACTAAACAAAACAGACGGATTCAACAAAAGCAAATCCTCGAGATTCACATCACCGTTCGATGTGAGGTTTTGTGTCTTCCCGCTTGCAAGTTGTGCTTGAAGATTTTCAAGCTGAATGCGGTCGGCATAGGTCACACCGCATACGTTTCCCATTCCATCTAAGGCATTCACAAAATAAGAATGTGTGGTGCTTAGAAGGGCGATTCTTTCCGGATTTATGGTCGAAAGAGAAACGGAATAAGAATCAGTAGGAGAATCAGAATGAGAGAGAAATTGAATGAGCGTGTCGTTTCCACTCTTCACGACACGAAAACCTCTGGCGTATTTGGGTTGGAAAAGAACAGTTACGTCGGCTGAAACATTTCCATTCGAACAGGCATTGAGAAGGGCAGCGCTAATGAACAAAATGAGTAAGAGGCGTTGCAGTTTCATGCGGCAAAAGTAAACAAGAAAAAAGCCACTCTCCCGAGTGGCTTTTCATTAGTTCCAAATATAACTTTTGGTAACCGGTTGCAGCTGTTCGTATGCTGAAAGAATAATCTCTTCCGACTCCATAAAAGCTACTAAATCTTGAAGGGTAAAATCTTGCATAGGCGCGTTTTGTTTTTGGCTTAACGCAACCTTTGTTTTGGATATTGCCCTCGTACTAAACTTTTTTATATCACCAGTTTAATATTATGTTTTTCAATGTGCTTTCGAAGGTTAATTAATGCATAGCGCATTCTTCCTAACGCTGTATTGATGCTAATTTCCAAGTGGTCTGCAATTTCCTTGAAGCTCATGTCGTAAACAATTCTCATCATTACAATTTCGCGTTGCTCAGAAGGAAGCAGAGCAATTAACTGACGAACTTCTTTGGTTACTTCCTTTTGCATCACCTGCTTTTCAACGTTTTTAGCAGACTCCTGAACGAAATCTAGCGGATCGTACTTATCGGTAGCACGTTGAATAGGCATCTTTTTGTTGTTGCGGAAATGGTCAATGCATAAGTTGTGCGCAATGCGCATGATCCACGCAGAGAACTTTCCTTCTTCATTGTATTGTCCTTCTTTCAGGGCTTGAACTGCTTTACAAAAAGTATCTTGGAACAAATCGTTCGCCAATTCGCGGTCGCGGACGAACATATAAATTTTACCAAACACTTTCGACTTGTAGCGAGACATTAACTCACGAAATGCGGGTTCGTTTCCTTGCATATACAAGGTTACCAATTGACGATCTGATTCGAGTGATAAGCGCATAACGACCTCCTTTTTTATTTGGTTCAACTTAAATTTAGAACTGAAAAAAAGTAGTGTTATAATCTATAGGCGCTTAATGTGATTTATTGTTTTAATGTCTTTCCTTCGACATCTTGAAAACGAATATAGAAAATTATTCTTCCAATTGCAAACTTTTTTTTCTTTTTTTTTCTTTTCTACGCATGAACAATAATGTTCTTTAAGAGGTAATACCTTTGACACTTCAACATGAACGACGTGAAGAACGAGAACCACAAATCACACATTATCATTAACGGTGCGCGCGTGCACAACCTGAAAAACGTTTCTGTTTCAATACCAAGAAACAAACTGGTTGTGCTTACAGGACTCAGTGGTTCTGGAAAAAGTAGTTTAGCATTCAATACACTTTTCGCTGAAGGACAACGTAGATATGTTGAGAGTCTTTCTTCCTACGCACGTCAGTTTTTAGGGCGTTTCGATAAACCCGATGTCGATTCAATCATCGGCATTAGCCCGGCTGTTGCCATTGAACAAAAAGTAACCGGAAGAAGCTCGCGATCTACTGTAGGAACTTCAACTGAGATTTACGATTATATAAAACTTCTCTATGCACGAATAGGCATAACCTACTCGCCTACTACCGGAAAAGCAATAACGAAGAACAATACCTCTGATGTTGTCAATGCCATTTTCAAGTTGAAAAATGAAACGCGCTTCGCCATTGTTTGTCCGCTTAAAATAGAGTCTGAATCTTCTTTTCAAATCGGAAAAGAAACGTTGTTGGCGCAAGGATTTAGCAGACTTGTTTGCAACAATGAGTTCATTGAAATACAAGAAGCAGAGTTCTCTACCAAACATACATATTACTTGCTTATAGACCGTATGTCTAAAGACGACGAACTTGAAGCTTCGCGTTTAGCAGACAGCGTAGATCTTGCATTCTCTTTAGGGCACGGACACTGCGCACTTTTCTTTCCTGACAAAAAGAAATTCGAATTCTTCGCCAATCAACTCGAAGAAGATGGCGTTGTTTTCGAAGAGCCCTCGTTGAATTTATTTTCCTTCAACAATCCTGTGGGTGCATGCAAAACGTGCGAAGGATTTGGCAGCATTATAGGCATAGATTCAAGGCTGGTTATTCCGAATGAAAACCTTTCCATTTACCAAGATTGCATTGCTTGTTGGAAGGGTGAAAAATTGAGCGGTTGGAAAGATGATTTAATTCGTAATGCGAAGAAAGCCGACATTCCAATTCACACGCCATACCGCGAATTAAGCGCTATTCAGAAGAAAACGATTTGGGAAGGATGCACCCATTTTCATGGCATAAACACTTTTTTTAAATTCCTTGAAGCAGAGACATACAAGATTCAAAATCGCGTTTTGCTTTCGCGCTATCGCGGAAGAACAGCTTGTCCAGAATGTCTCGGGACTCGCTTGAAAAAAGAAGCGAACTATGTAAAAATTGCCAACACTTCAGTTTCTGAATTAATGCTACTTCCCTTGCATAAATCGTTGCAATTTTTCGAAACGCTATCATTGAGCAAGCACGAAGAATCAGTTGCGAAAAGAATATTACTCGAGATAAAAAACCGCCTTCGATTTTTGTGTGAAGTCGGGTTGGAATATCTCACTTTGAATCGTCTTTCAAACACACTTAGCGGAGGTGAAGCACAGCGCATACATCTCGCAACCAGTCTAGGAAGTTCGTTGGTTGGCTCTATGCATATTTTAGATGAACCTAGCATAGGCTTGCATCCGCGCGACAGCAAAAGATTGCTTGGTGTATTAAAGAATTTACGCGATCAAGGAAACACCGTCATTGTGGTTGAACACGAAGAAGAAATTATTCGAAATGCAGATTACATCATAGACATTGGCCCTGAAGCAGGTGCCAAAGGAGGTGAAATCGTATTCGAAGGAATGGCCAAAGAACTTGAGAAAAAAGGCAAAACGCTAACCGCAGATTATTTACGAGGAGATAAGAAAATTCACATTGAAAAAACAAAGAAAAAACTTAACGATTTCATTCGATTGAAAGACGTAAATCTCCATAACCTGTTGAATGTAAGTATAGAGATCCCCCTTCACACTTTCTGCGTAATTACAGGTGTTAGTGGATCAGGAAAAAGTACCTTAATCAAAAGTGTACTCTACCCTGCTCTCCAAAATTCGTTGAATGGAATTGCAGAAAACAGTTCCAATTACAGCGAGCTTTCAGGAAGTATTTCTCTCATTAAAGCATTGGAATTTGTAGATCAAAATCCGATTGGAAAAAGTAGTCGCTCGAACCCTGCCACATACTTGAAAATTTACGACGACATTCGCGCGTTGTTTACTTCACAACCGTTGGCAAAACAGCGCAACATGAAGCCAGCATTTTTTTCTTTCAACGTTACAGGAGGAAGATGCGAAACCTGCGAGGGCGAAGGAATTCAGACCATTGAGATGCAATTCATGGCCGATGTTGAATTGGTCTGCGAAACATGTAAAGGCAAACGGTTTAAGGAAGAAGTTTTAGAGGTTCAATACCGTGGTAAAAACATAGCCGATGTATTGGATTTAACAGTTGATGAAGCCCTTGGATTTTTCGGAGAAGACACTTCAACTTCTGCTAAACACATTGTGCAAAAACTAACACCCCTTAAGGGTGTAGGGCTCGATTACGTGAAGCTAGGACAAAGCAACAGCACCTTGTCTGGTGGTGAGGCGCAGCGTATTAAGCTCGCGTCTTTCTTGATAAAAGGACCGAATCAACCGCATACCTTATTCATCTTTGATGAGCCTACAACAGGATTGCATTTTCACGATGTGCAGAAACTGATGATTACCTTTCAAGCCTTGCTGGCACAAGGTCACACCGTCATTGCAATTGAGCATCACACAGATGTTATGCGTTGCGCCGATTGGATTGTTGACATTGGTCCTGAAGGCGGAGAAAAAGGAGGAAACATCTTGTATTGCGGACCCTTCGACGCGTTTTTAAATACAAAGTCATATACCGCAGATGCCCTAAATTCTTGATGAACGAGAAAACAATTTTAGAAAAAACGTGTTGTTCAATCATGAGAAAACTAGTTTCGTTCGGCGTCGCAGCGGTTATAAGTTTGGCTAGCTGTTCACAACAAAAACAAAATCAAAGCACCCCAAGTAACATGGTACCACAAGTTGTAAAATCGGATGAAGAATGGAAGAAAGAATTAACTCCCGAACAGTTCAGAATTCTTCGCGAAAAAGGCACGGAACGAGCGTTTACCGGCGAGTTCTGGGACCATCATGAAATTGGAACTTATAGCTGTGCCGCGTGCGGACAAGAACTGTTTCAATCTAACTCGAAATTCGACAGTGGATGCGGTTGGCCAAGTTATTTCAAACCCATTAACGATTTGGTAATTTCTGAAGAAAAAGATACCTCATACGGCATGATTCGAACAGAGGTTATGTGCAGCAAATGTGGTGGACATTTAGGTCATGTTTTCCCTGACGGGCCACCTCCTACTGGCCTGCGTTATTGCATTAATTCGGGAGCGCTTAAGTTTAAACCGAATAACCCTTAACAGCACTGTCCACGCTACGAAGTAGCGTTTGTGCATCTCGCGGATTCAATTGTTTTCCGAAGCGAATTTTCGAGCGATTGTATACGAAGCCTAGGCGTTCTCCGCCCATGATCCAGAAGCTGTCGTCGAGAAAATAAAAGAATGAATTTTCATCTTGTTTAACTATTCCTAGTTGTTTGATTTTTTCCAACTCAAACTTCTCTTTTTTCCCTCGGGTTCCAAAAGCATTTTGAAGTGTCATTTCGCCTTTCTTAAAGACTAAAATTTCCTTCCCTGATTTTCTCCACATGAGCACCTTCAGAGTTCTGTAGAAAAAGAATGACCAGAGCGCAGTTGAGATCAAAAAAAAGATTTGTTCTCCGCCATCTTTCGAAGTCAAAAGCGAATAAATAAAAACACCACCGCAAAACGTCCAAGCCATAAGCCACGCGTAAAGCAAAGCTTCTTGCCAACGTTCTACATTCTGGCTAATGGTTATGGTTAACTGATCTTTTTCACGCACCACCTGAATGCGCTTTCCTATGAATTGTGGGGCAGTTTTATTCATGACTTCAACACTTTATCGTATAATTCTTCGTACAAAGGAAGAACTTCTTCCAATGAGAATGCGTGGGCTCTTTCCCTCGCCTGAACTTTAAATTTCAACAAACGCTCTTCTTTTTCAATGAGATAAAAAACTTGTTTCGCCATTTCATCTACATCGCCGACGTTACTCATCAATCCAGAAACCCCATGTCTATTCAACTCTGGCAAACCTCCTGCGTTGCTAGAGACAACAGGCACTCCGCTTGCCATTGCCTCTAATGCAGCCAAACCAAAACTCTCTGATTCAGAAGGTAGAAGCATGACATCTGCGGCCGATAAAAGCTCCATTGGGTTCTTCACGTTTCCAACAAAAACAACATTGCACAATTGATTCTCGCGCGCGAATTGTTCTGCCTTCGATCGGTCTGGACCATCGCCAACCATCACTAAAATTGAAGGCTTCAACTCGTTCACGCGTTTGTATATTTCCATCACATCCATGACGCGCTTCACCGGTCTGAAGTTGGAAATATGAATGAGCATTGGAGTTCCATCGGGGGCATATTCATCGCGAATCTCCCTAACGATGCTATCGTTTATTGGAGTTGGATTTAAGAAATTCGGAATGACTTCAATGTCAACATTAATTCCAAAAAGCTTGTAAGTATCTGTGCGCAAACTTTGCGAAACAGCGGTGACGGCATCGCTTTCATTAATAGCGAAAGAGATTACAGGCTCGAAAGAAGCGTCCCTTCCCAACAATGTAATATCGGTGCCGTGAAGCGTGGTAATAACCGGCAAATGAAGTCCCTCCCTCTTTAAGATTTGTTTCGCCATGTATGCTGCACTTGCATGCGGAATAGCGTAATGCACATGCAAGAGATCCAATCCTTCGTGCTTTGCAACATCAACCATTTTACTTGCCAAAACAAGCTCATAGGGAGGGTATAAAAACAACGGATAATCACTTACGTTTACTTCGTGATAACGCACATTTTTTCTCAAAGATCCAAGACGAACGGGCTGCGAATAAGTAATGAAATGAATTTCATGTCCCTTCTCTGCAAGTGCCTTTCCCAACTCGGTTGCAACCACACCACTACCCCCAAAAGTTGGGTAGCACACAATACCAATCTTCAATTTTTTTTCCATAGTGCAAGGGAGCCGAACTCCGTTACAAAAGTACTACGGTTTAACAGGAAACAGCTTGTAAATTTCTTCTTGTATTCGAGGGCGAATGCGTAAGTCGTTGATTTTCCAATTTTCAGAACTTGGACAATTCCGATTGCTTAAGAAAACGAAAACTGTTCCGTTTGCGGGGTCTGCCCAACAAAGCGTTCCGGTGAATCCGGAATGTCCAAAACTTTCATCGCTTGCAGAGGGCCCCGTTGCACCGCTCCATTTCGTGAACCCTGGCTTATCGAATCCGAGCCCTCTTCTGTTGTCTTTGAAATGACGAGCAGTAAACAAATCCATGGTTTCATGATGGAAAAACTCATGCGTTCCGTACGTTCCGTCGTTCAAGCACATCTGCATAAGCGCAGCACAATCATTCGCATTACCGAACAATCCCGCATGTCCAGCAACTCCCCCCATTAAAGCCGCACCCTGGTCGTGAACATATCCGCGAACAGCCTGACGTCTCCATTTCGTATCTGTTTCGGTTTCAGCTATCATTCTGACAGGCCAATTCGCTTGAGGATTGTATCCCATAGAACGCAAGCCCATAGGCTTGTAAAAGGACTCATAAACGTATGCATCAAGAGACATTCCAGTAATTTTCTCTATCACCTTTTTGTAGTAGTAATACCCTAAATCACTGTACAAATAACCCTGATCTGGATTCAACCTTACGTCTAAGATTTCCTTGTAAATGGAATCGGTCATTTCCTTCGTGGTCCACATATCTGCACAAACCGGATTATTGCATTTATCGGTATGTTCTTTCGATAAGCAATTGCCATCCCACTCTCCGCCATTCACGGTTAAATTGGTAAAATCTTTCCAAGCTGGCAGTCCAGCAGTATGCGACAACATACGCTTTAACTGCATCTTCGCATGCGAATGTCCTTCAGGAAAATCAATGTATTCGCCTATGGTCTTCTCTACGTCTATCTTTCCTTCATCTACTAATTTCATTAACGCCAAAGTCGTTGAAAGCATTTTTGTCACAGACGCAAGGTCATAAATCGAGCTTTCAGACACTTTCTGTGTCTTTGCCTTGTCTAGGTATCCAAAACTCTTGTTGTAAAGAATAACGCCGTCCTTCGCGATTAAAACACGGCATCCGGGGTAAGCACCTTGATCCAACCCTTCCTTCACGATCTCATCGACCTTCGAAAATAAATTTGTTTCACTTCCGGCTACTTCGGTTGGAGCATTGGCCATCATGTCTTCCACATAGACACTGCTGTTTCCATTCGTCTGAGAAATACTCGAAACAAAATTGAACCAACCTGTTTGAGAAGGTTTTAAGTAGCGCATCCTTCCGGCAGTGTGAAATACTTTACCTTGTCCCTCTTTGAATTTCGTTCCAACAGACACCGGAAGTTTTCCTTGAAATGGAATAATTCCACAAATAGCGTCAGCGGTTACCTGTTGGGTTAAATCGTCTGGCTGATAAGCGACCACGAATGAATTTACTCCATTCCAATCCGATTTTTCAAGGGCATAAGGACATGCGAACATGACTACTGTTGTCGTGAAGTGCTCAGCAATTTTCTCCGTAGCACGCGTGCCTTGTGTTGTGATACCAAAATTTGTGTTTGCCTTATTGGTAGTTCCTAAAAATGCAACCAACACATCGGTGCAATTTTCTTTCATTTTTGAAATGACCGATTGTATTTCAGCGTCGGTGCATTCCTTTCCTAAAGAATGAATCTCTGCCGCTTTGTACTGATCGATGCTCTTCGCAAAGGCACAATTTACATCATCGCCGATAATTACAACGCCCAATGGCCTCTGCCATTTGTCAGTGTCTTCGTATGGGATTTTACTTTCTGAGATCACTGTAATTGAACTCTCAATGCACCGTCTGCGTAAAGCTGTAGCGTATGGTAAATTCAAATCATTTGAAATACCCTTGATCGGAATTGGCTTAAACTTATGAGCACCCACACGCTCTTTCGCTTTCAAAACCTTAAGCGCTTTCGCTGTAATTTCTTCTTCGGTAATTCGTCCTTGCTGAATTGCTTCTTTCACTTTTTGAATAGCCAAAGGCACATTCAGAGGAAACAGCACTACATCATTACCGGCTATCAGTGCGCGCACGTCAGCCTCGCCAGATGGAAAATACTTCGCTACACCATCCATATTCATAGCATCTGTTAACACCAGGCCTTCAAACTTCAAGCTATCGCGCAGCAATCCGGTGATAATATTTTTCGAAAGTGTACTTGGCACGTGTGCTTCTTTCTCGAATTCAGGAAGCGAAAGATGCGCGACCATAACACTTGCCAATCCGTTTTCAAACATAGTTCTGTAAGGCTTGAATTCATTGGAAGAAAGCTGAGCGTAATTTTTATTTACAACTGGAAGTTCCTTGTGCGAATCGGCATCTGTGTCTCCGTGTCCGGGGAAATGTTTTGCGTTCGCCAACACACCATTTTCCTGCATGCCTTTCATGTAGGCCATTCCGCATGCGGTAACACGATCTGGATTTTCGCCGAATGAGCGATTTGAAATAACGGGATTCTTCGGATTTGAATTCACGTCAACAACCGGTGCGAAGTTCATATGCACACCTATGCGTTTGCACTGGCGGGCGACTTCTTTTCCAAATTCGTAAATGAGTTTTTCATCCATGGAAGCACCCAATGTCATGGCACGAGGGAATGATATGGTACTGTCTAAACGCATGCCCAACCCCCACTCCGCATCAATGCCAATAAGCAGGGGTATTCTAGATTTCGATTGAAACCGATTCGTCAATTTTGCTTGTCGAACAGGACCTCCTTGAAAGAAAATTACTCCGCCAATTCCATTGTTTTTGATAAGCGTCTCAATCTGCGTGGGATTATATGATTCTTTCTTCTCGTCGCTCCATGCCGCCACCATAAAGAGCTGTCCAATTTTTTGATCGAGGGTGAGGGTTTTGATTAGGCTATCGGACCAGGATTCTTTGAAAGTCGCTGTGCGAGATTCTTCGAAAGATGCTTCGCAAGACGCTGCGCGAAATTCTTCGAAAGATGCTTCGAAAGATGCTTCGCAAGTTTTAAAGATTGGACGAAATGCGAAAAGTAAAATCACTAACGCGAGAACAGGCCATTTCAAAAATTTCTTCATGAGTTAAATTTATTCCCACGAAGAATAGAACTGAAACTGTGCCAGGCTATTTTACAACATTGAAATGTGAATGAGCGTTACACCAACTTTAGCTCAATAGCCTTTCTGGCTTGAACCATTAAAAAAGTAAATTGTTCTTCTTCTGTTAGATGAGAATTGTCTAAAACAATTGCATCTGCGGCTTGGCGCAGAGGATCTGCAGAGCGCGTAGTATCTTGAAGATCGCGTTGCGCAATGTTCTCACGTACATCTTCCATTGAAATGTTTACGCCGTTATTTTTCAGTTGAAGAAATCTTCTTTGAGCGCGAACCTCAGCATCTGCCGTCATAAAAACTTTCAATTCGGCATTTGGAAGAACCACAGTACCAATGTCTCTGCCATCCATAACAACCCCACCATTCTCGGCCATACGCTGCTGAATACGCACCAATTTTTCGCGAACTTCTTTAATTGCACTAATTGATGACACATGTGCACTTACTTGCATGCTACGAATTTCCTTATCTACACAGGTTCCATTTAAATATGTTTCAATTTCCTGAGTATCTGAATTGTACTTGAACTGAATCAGAATAAGGTGAAGTGATTCGACCAACATCTTTTCATCTATTTCGCCCTTGCTTTGAATATAGCCATGTTCCAAGGCGTAATAAGTAACCGCTCTGTACATTGCTCCTGAATCTATGTAGATGTAATTCAAGTTTTTCGCTATAGCTCTTGCTAAGGTACTTTTTCCACAAGAAGAATAGCCGTCAATGGCAATGTTAATTTTATTGGTCACTTGGTCAGGGAATTGAAGCCTCGAATTTACAATGCATCGTCGCAAAACACCAAGTTTTATTTCAAATTATAACAATATTATACTTACACGAGGAACACGAGCGGCTGTGTTGAGGTCTGTTCGCCGGTTATGACATTGAACTATTCGAAAGACGCATGCACGTGCGGGCAAATGAAAGTGAAGCACCAAGAAATTATTCGCCATTTTCTCCGTTGATGAACCATTCAGTTTCTTCCCTGTACAGCATGAAAAATTCAAGTTATGCTGACTTCTTTTCTTCAATTCTTTCAAAGCGACGGAAGACACTTTCAAATTGTCTCGCAAACTATTTTCGTTTGCATCGGTATCCTCTTCCTGCGTTGGGATTATTCGTTCACTTCTATGTTGCTCACCTTTGGTGTTGCACTTTCCACGCAGCTCATCGGTATTTATTTCTTGAAACTTCCGATGCATTCCATCAAGAGTGCACTCATTACAGCATTCGGATTAACCTTGCTATTCAAAAGCAACGAACCGCTGCTCTATGCTTTAGCCGCTGCCATTGCCATTGGACAAAAACTCATCTTAAAGATTCGCGGACAACATCTTTTCAATCCAGCTAACGTTGGAATTATAGCAGTGATTCTTTTTACACAAAAAGCATGGATCTCTCCAGCCCAATGGGGCAACAGCACGCTTATTGTGTTTGTTATTGGAACGGCAGGATTGGCAGTGCTTTCACGTGTAAAACGCATAGACACTGGACTCATTTTTATTGCCACCCTTTTCACGTTGGAATACATGCGAACGATCGTTTATTTAGGTTGGAACTGGGAAGTGCTTTTCCACAAATTGTCTTCTGGAAGCATTTGGTTGTTTGCTCTTTTCATGATTACCGACCCCATGACCATTCCAACGAATCGATTGGTTCGAATCATTTGGACGATGGCTGTTGCCTTCACTTCATTCTACCTTACAAATTTTTACTTCGTTACAGGAGCGCCGCTCTGGGCCTTGGTTTGCTTCACACCGCTTACACCATTACTCAATAAGTTTTTCCCTAGCAAAACATTTAACTGGATTCATTCATCTCAAAAACAATTCAACCATGACACAAAGATTGCTTACTAAGGCAGCGGCACTGTTGGTGCTTCTATCTAGCTTGAACGCTTATTCCTTCTGTGGATTTTATGTCGCGAAAGCCGACGCCACACTCTTCAACAACAAAAGTGAAATCATTCTGGTTCGCGACGGAACGCGCACCTCGATTACAATGTCGAACGATTTCAAAGGCGACGTGCGCGATTTCGCCATGGTTGTGCCAGTTCCTGTTGTGCTTCAGGAAGGCGACATTAAGGTGGTTGACCGCAGAATTTTCGAAACACTCGATGCTTATTCCTCTCCAAGATTGGTAGAGTATTACGACACAAATCCTTGTCAACAATACATACCAGAAGTCTCTGAGGCGAACTGGAGCACTGTTGTAACCTCCACAAATGTCGACAGTCGAATGATGTACGACATGGTTGAAGAAAAATTCAATGTGACCATTGAAGCCGAATATACTGTTGGCGAATATGATATAGCGCTACTTTCAGCCAAAGAAAGCACGGGATTGAAGAACTACTTGCTTCAAGAAGGTTACAAGATACCCGCTACTGCGGAAAGTGTTTTGGAGCCATACATTAAAAGCAATATGAAATTTTTTGTTGTAAAAGTAAACCTCGACAATCAGAAGAGCACTGGATTCGATTATTTGCGTCCCATTCAAATCAACTTCGACCATCCGAAATTCATGTTGCCTATTCGTCTCGGAATGGCAAATAGCACTGGCGAGCAGGACATGATTGTGTATGCTTTTACGAAGACGGGGCGTGTCGAATGCACCAACTACAGAACGGTTAAAGTTCCTACAGATCGCAACATTCCATTGTACACGAAAGACATCTTTGGGGAATTTTATAAAAACCTATTTACTCGTGCTTATTCACGCGAAGGAAAGAATGCTGTGATGTTGGAATACGCTTGGAACGTGACTCCAAGTTGGGGTGGAATGAAATGCGATCCATGTGTTGGGAATCCGCCTATATACAATGACTTCGCAGAAGCTGGCGTTTGGTGGGCCGGTTGGAATTCTGCTTCACCCGTATTCTTCACGCGCTTACATGTGCGCTACAGCAATGCGAAATTCCCTGCGGATTTAACGTTCCAGATTACACCAAACACCGAGAATTTTCAAGCGAGATATATCCTTACACATCCTGCTAGAGGTCCGTTCGACTGCGACGAAGCGCAACAATATTTAGAGTCTCTTCGCGCAAGAAGAAAAGTTGAAGTGGATGAACTCTATGCGCTTTCAGGTATTAAACCCAATGAAAGAAGCGACAAGTACATCAATGAATTCGTTTCATTCATGAAAGAAAAACCTTACGATACCATGCTAAAAGGTGAGGCATTGCCTTCAGGCAACTCTCCAATGGATCCGAGTGAGATTCAAGTAGACGAATCCTATATAAATTCAGACATGGAACCGAACGAAGCTTACCTGCAAAACAAAGAATCTGAAAATAGAAAAAAACCATGGGAAGTGCCTATCTTTCTTGGGTCTGTGGTAGGACTGGTTCTTTTTATTTCTCGAAAGCGAACTAAAAAATAAGACACAAAAAAGGGCGACCGATGGTCGCCCTTTTTTCTTCAACATAAAATATTAATAGTACATACTACGACGAACCTTCGCAACATACTTCGCAAGACGAATTACTTGCTTGGTATATCCGAATTCATTGTCATACCACACGTAAAGAACAATACCTTTTCCATCGTTCGATACAATTGTAGCTTGGCTGTCGTATACACTGCAGCAATCGTTTCCAACGATATCGCTAGAAACCAACTCCTCGCTAATGCTGTAGAAAATTTGATTTACCAAATCACCTTCCAATGCCGCCTTGCGCACAACTGCGTTTACTTCTTCAACGGAAGTTGCCTTATCGGTATAAACGTGAATGATTGCCAACGATCCGTTTGGAGTTGGTACGCGCACCGCGTTCGAAGTAAGCTTATTTGCTAATGCAGGAATAACCTTTGTAACCGCCTTACCAGCGCCTGTCTCGGTAATTACCATGTTCACAGCAGCACTTCTTCCACGACGACTTTTCTTGTGCATGTTATCTAACAAGTTTTGGTCGTTCGTGTATGCATGAACCGTTTCAATGTGTCCCTTTTCAATTCCAAAAGAATCGAAAATGGTCTTTAAAATTGGAGAGATTGCGTTGGTTGTACAACTCGCTGCAGAGAAAATTGTTTCACTTTCAATGTCTAAATCGCGGTGATTGATTCCGTAGACGATGTTCGGAACTTCTTTACCTGGGGCAGTCAAAAGAACTTTGCTGATTCCATTCGCTTTCAGGTGAATGCTTAATGCTTCGCGATCTTTAAAAACACCGGTGTTATCGATTAGCAGCGCATCTTTGATTCCGTAAGCAGTATAATCTACAGCACTTGGATCTTTCGCAGCAATCATGTAAATGCGTTGACCGTTTACGATTAAACATTTGTTTTCGTAATCAACGTCTACTGTTCCTTTGAATCTTCCGTGAACCGAATCGTTCTCGAAAAGAGCAGCACGTTTTTTTATTGACAAGTCATCGTCCTCACGAGTAACGATGGCACGAAGACGAAGTTGCTGACCGCTACCTGCTTGACGCACCAATTCGCGTGCAGCAAGGCGACCAATACGACCGAAACCAAATAAGACAACGTCTCTGGGCTCAATGTCTTTTCCTTCTTCCGTAAAATTCTGAAGCTTTTCCTCTAAGAACTCTCTCTGAGAGTTGAAGTGCTCGCGTGCTGCAGACCACTCGCTCGCTAATTTCCCGATATCTATTTTCGCTGGAGCAATGTCCATATTATACAATTCCGTAGCCAATTCAGCCGTGTGAAAAACGCTAATTGGTTTACCCACTACTTCAGCCGCATACTTGTGGAGACGAAGAATTTCGGTGATGCGTGTATCTGCAAGGTGATTGCGGAAAAGCACCAATTCAATTGACTTTTCGAAAAGCAACTTCCCGACCATATGAGCAAGGTCTACTGCTGCCTTTTCTTGGTTCACATACACTGCCAGTTCATTGCTGTAAGTGTCGTTTGACAAGGGTTTGTTTGACATAAAAAATTAATTTAAATGGTTGAATATTTTGTCCTGAAAATCATTTTATCAAGACGGCGCAAAGATAGTTGAAGCAAATGAACTTAATATAAAAAAAACAGCCCTGCTCGAATGAAACAGGGCTGATTTCCATCAATAAAAACTGATATTAAATCCCAAATCCATAATAAGCGCGTGTTCCATTCGGATAGACACCTTCTAAAAGAATTCCACCTGATTTTGATTTGAGCAAGGTCTGCAATTGCTCGGGTGAAGTCACTTGAACGCCGTCTATTTTGGTTACGATGAATCCGGTTTTTACTCCGGCGCTTCGCAGTTTTCCGGTAGACAACGTTCCCACTTTTGCACCACCTTGAATGCGCAATGCTTTGCATTCGCTTTCTGTTGGGGCCGTAAATTCAGCTCCTAATGAAGAAATGTTCTCAGCCGCAATTTCTTCGAAATTCTCGAGCTCTGCCTTACCTGACTTGTTCTTCAGTTCCACCTCAAAACTCTTTTCTTTTCCATTTCTCCAAACCACTAAATTCACTTTGTTTCCGGGTCTAAATTTGCTAATCTGCTCTTGCAATTGCGGAACCGTAGACACTGGATAATTGGCAACTTTCAAAATAATATCTCCTGCCTCTAAACCTGCAGATTCCGCTGCGCCTCCTGCAGTAATATTGTTAATGTAAACTCCAGAAACCACCGGCAAATCAGCATCTTTCGCTTGCTGTTCTGTTACTGCGGAAATTTGAACACCCAAAAATCCGCGTTGAACATTTCCGAATTCGATAATATCTTCAGCTACTTTTTTAGCAATAGAAGCAGGAATTGCAAATGAATAACCGGCGTATGAACCGGTGCGTGATGCGATAGCGGTATTTATTCCAATTAACTCTCCGTTGGTATTAACCAAAGCTCCACCGCTGTTACCGGGGTTAACGGCTGCATCTGTTTGAATAAACGATTCCACAGGTAAGACTTCCGCGCCTCTACCCTCACCAATAATGTTTATGTTTCTTCCCTTCGCGCTTACAATTCCTGCAGTTACTGTTGATGTTAGTTCAAATGGGTTTCCAACTGCCAAAACCCACTGTCCAATGTGCACGGCATCACTGTTTCCCCAGGCGATTGCAGGCAAATTCGACTCGTCAATTTTTAAGACTGCGATGTCAGAGCTCGGATCTTTGCCAACCACGGTAGCTTCATAATTTTTATTGTTATTCAGTGTTACTGTCACTTTTTCAGCGCCATCTATGACATGATTGTTCGTAATGATATATCCATCTCCTGAGATAATGACACCTGAACCGGTTGCCATTTGGGTTTGAGGTTGCTGTTGGTACCCGAAGAATCCACCCCAAGGATCATACGTCGTTGTTTTAATTTCAGTCTTCACGTGAACAACAGAGTTCACGGTGCGCTCCGCGGCCACTACGAAATCTCCGCCAGCTCCTGGCATTCCCGAATAATTCGCGAAAGCCCCTGGAACATTAGAGTTCCATGAAAAATCAGAGGTGTTAGGTTTAACTACAAAATGGTATGCAGCCATGGCAATAAGACCGCCAGCGAAGGCTGCAGCAAAAGTGACTAGACTCTTTTTCATACTTTTTATTTTGATTTTGCGAAAATAATTTGATTCCCTTTCGAACAAAAACGACACCAAAATATTTTTATTGTCGGATTGAATTGATTGTAATTTTACACACATGAAAAATCAGGTAGGGATTCTTGGAGCAGTTGTAGCGAGCCTAATTCTATTTGTTGGTTGTGAGAAAGACATTACCGTAGACCTTCCGCAGGCTGAAACTAAAATTGTGGTACAAGGCAGCATCGAACCGGGGAAACCACCTATTGTTATTCTGAGCTATTCTTCAGGTTACTTTGACCCTGCAGATGCGAATGCTCTCGTTAATTCTTACATTCAAAATGCACAAGTGAAAATGGTTCATGGAATGGATACGATTCCATTAGAAATGCACTGCACCTCAGACATGACATTGGATCAACTCCTACTAACATCACAAACCGTTGGCCTTCCTCCTGAAGCTGTATTCGGCTTAGGAATTTGCGTTTACACCTCAACATCGCCTCTGGCCTTAGGTGTAGCAGGAGAAACCTACACACTTCTCGTTGACAAAGACAATCACCACCTTCATGCCGTTACTAAAGTAAATTTCCCAATTCCTTTGGACAGTCTTTGGTTTGAATCTCCCTCAGGAAACCCTCTTGACTCTTTGGGCTTCATTTACGGAAATATGACCGATCCCGATACATTAGGCAATGCATACCGCTGGTCTGCAAAACGCATCAGTCATTACCCTCAATGGATTACTACTGATACTTATTTACGCGGACAGCAAAAAGACCTGATATTCATAAGCCCTACACCAAGCGTTTTTGATGACGAGTTCTTTAATGGACTAACATTTGAATTTGCTTATTATCGCGGAAGAATTCCTTTCAGCGATAAATTCGATGACCGTGGAATTGAAGGAGGATATTACAAACGAGGTGATACAGTCGTTGTGCGCGGATGCAGTATCGACATGAACGTTTACAAATTCTATAAGTCATACGAGGATCAGCTTGCGAACCAAGGTTCACCATTCGCATCACCGAACAATGTCAAATCAAATGTTGAGGGTGGACTTGGTGTTTGGGCCGGATACGGAGCTTATTACGACACCCTGGTGTGTGAATAAGGTGATAGCGGTCACAATTTAAAAGTTCTCAGACCTACTATCTTCGCCCCATGGCAAAAGAAGTAAAAACAGCATTGGGCAAAGTCGTTAAAATGAAATGTCCGCATTGTGGCAAGGGCCATTTATTCGTTAACGAATCAATCCTCTCTTTCAATAAGCTTGGACAAGTAAAATCTGAGTGTACTGAATGCGGGACCAATTTCAATCCAGAACCTGGATTTTATTTCGGAGCAGCTTATGTGAGTTGGGCACTCACTGTTGCCATGTGGGTTGCGATACTTGTTGCATTAAAAGTATTCGATGCCATGGGTATAATGGAGTTCGGATTTTTAACTCATCCGAAGACTTTTCTTCTCACTGGAATAGGATTTACAATCGTTCTCTTCCCTTATTTATTTAAACTTTCGCGCGCTATTTGGGCGCTCATGTTCATTAAATAATCTGTCCGTCGCTCATTACTATTTTACGATCGGCCTGAGCGGCTAGTTCTTCGTTGTGTGTTACGATGACGAAACTGTGATGAAATTCGTTTCGCAATTCGAAAAACAAATTGTGTAATGCAACTGCATTTGCTTTGTCTAAGTTTCCTGAAGGCTCATCGGCAAAAACCACCTGTGGGTTATTCATTAAAGCTCTTGCAACAGCCACACGCTGCTGCTCACCTCCTGACAATTCAGATGGTTTGTGAAGAGCTCGGTGAGAAAGGCCCAATCTTTCCAACCAAAACGAAGCTTTTTTCTCAGCTTCTTTTTTCTCTACACCCGCTATAAGCGCAGGAATGCAAACATTTTCAGTTGCATTAAATTCAGCCAGCAAATTGTGAAACTGAAAGACAAAACCTAGGTGTAAATTTCTAAATCTCGCCAATTCTTTTTGTCTGAGTTGAAAGGGATTCACGCCGTTAATGGTAACCGTTCCTTTATCTGGATTGTCTAACGTTCCTAAAATTTGCAAAAGCGTTGTTTTCCCGGCGCCACTGGCGCCAACAATGGAAACTATTTCACTTTTTTCAATGTCTAACGAAACGTTATTCAACACTTGAACCTTTCCGTAACCTTTAAAAATTCCTGACGCTTGAATCATAGTACAAAGATGAACAAAAACTTCGTCATTATTTAGTACATTCGCGTCGCAAATATTGAACTATGAACATTCACGAATACCAAGGAAAAAGTATCCTTCAACAATTTGGTGTAACTGTGCAACGCGGTTATGTAGCCTCTACCCCTGAAGAAGCAACTGCGGTTGCTGAAAAATTGCAAGCGGAAACAGGAACCGGATGGTTCGTTGTAAAAGCGCAAATTCACGCGGGTGGACGCGGGAAGGGAGAAGTGAAAGAAACAGGATCTCGTGGAGTTGTTCTTGCGAAAGGTCTTGGTGAAGTAGCTGATAAAGCAAAAGGAATTTTAGGTGGACACCTTGTTACCCTTCAAACCAAAGCTGAAGGAAAATTGGTGCAAAAAGTATATGTTGCTGAAGACGTATATGCACCAGGTGCAACTGAGCCTCGTGAATTTTACATGAGCATTCTATTGGATCGCGCTGCTGGCAGAAACGTAATCGTATATTCTCCAGACGGAGGAATGAACATTGAAGAAGTTGCCGAGAAAACGCCCGAGCGTATTTTCAAAGAAGCCATTGATCCAATGACAGGGGTTACCGATTTCCAAGGAAGAAACATCGCTTTCAACCTAGGACTTTCAGGTGCTGCTTTCAAAGAAATGATTGCATTCACAAAAAAATTATACAATGCATACGTAGGTTGCGACGCATCTATGTTTGAAATTAATCCTGTTCTAAAAACTTCTGACGACCGCATTCTTGCTGTAGATGCAAAAGTAACTTTAGACGGAAACGGATTGGTGCGTCACCCCGACTACGCTGCTATGCGCGACACCACTGAAGAAGATCCAATTGAAGTTGAAGCTGGCGAAGCTGGTTTGAACTACGTGAAGTTGGAAGGAAATGTGGGCTGTATGGTGAACGGAGCCGGATTGGCAATGGCAACCATGGACATTATTAAATTGAGCGGCGGAGATCCTGCAAACTTCTTAGATGTTGGAGGAACTGCCGATGCAAAGCGTGTAGAAACAGCCTTCCGTATGATTCTTCGCGACACCACTGTTAAAGCTATTCTAGTAAATATTTTCGGTGGAATTGTTCGTTGCGACCGTGTTGCGCAAGGTGTTGTAGATGCTTACAAAAACATTGGTGACATTCAAGTTCCGATCATTGTGCGTCTTCAAGGAACCAACGCTGAAGAAGCAAAGAAACTAATTGACGATTCTGGTCTAGCTGTTCACTCTGCAATCACCTTACAGGAAGCCGCAGACAAAGTGAAAGCTGTATTGAACGCCTAATTCAATATGTTGAGCAAAGAAGAAAAAATAAACTCCTTCAACCCCAACAGCGCGGGCGTGGCGGATAGTCAAATGTTTGGATTACCCTTCACCATTGACGAAAGTGATGTTGTTCTTCTACCAGTTCCGTGGGAAGTAACCGTGAGCTACGGCGGCGGCGCTTCTGAAGGTCCTGAGCATATTTTTGAATCGAGTCTTCAGGTAGATCTTCACCACCCTGAATTCCCTGAGTTGTGGAAAAAAGGCATTGCCATGCTCGAGCAGAATGGTGCCCTTCATTCAAGAAGCAATTCATTGAAAGAAAAAGCAGAAGAAATTATTTCTGCTTGGGAAGAAGGTGAAAAATTAGAAGAAAATGACGAGCTTCAAGATCTTCTACAGGAAATAAATGAAGGCTGCGCCGATATGGTTCAGTATGTTGCTGATCAGACAAAGAAATGGCTCGATGCTGGAAAAACAGTTGGTCTTATCGGTGGTGACCACAGCACACCGCTTGGTTTTCTTCAAGCACTTTCTGAACGTTACAAGAACTTCGGAATACTTCACGTAGATGCACACATGGATTTGCGTGAGGCTTATGAAGGCTTCACCTACTCGCACGCATCTATCATGTACAATGCGCTTCAACTTCCACAAATAACCAAATTGGTTCAAGTGGGAATTCGCGATTTTTGTAAAGAAGAAAACGACCGTGTCGTGAATTCAAATGGAAGAATTGTCGTACATACCGATGCTGAAATTCAGCGTGAAGCGTTCGAAGGTGAGTTGTGGAAAGACCGCTGCAATGCGATTATTGATGCACTTCCGAACGACGTGTACATAAGCTTCGACATCGACGGATTGGACCCAACGCTTTGTCCTAATACAGGTACGCCAGTGCCAGGAGGTCTTTCGTTTCAACAAGCAACTTATTTATTGAGTCAGCTGAAAGCAAAGAAGAACATCATTGGCTTCGACTTAGTCGAAGTTGCTCCAGGCGAAGACGACTGGAACGGCAACGTAGGCGCGCGCTTGCTTTACCACATGTGTGGTGTTGCCGCTCGCTAAACCCTTTAGGCTTTTCTCAGTTTGTTGTATTCCACTTGAATCTCTTGTGGCGGGTTGAAATACCCATAAGCCAAATGCGGGAACTCTTCTCTGATTTTCTCTAACACATTTCGAATACCCATGCCCTCTGGCAATTCGGTCATACCAATTTTTCCTAAATACCAATCGGGATCAATGTTGAAATTACGCCATTGAATCATGCTAATGTCGGTATGCTTAATGAAGTTGCGAAGTGCCTCAAACTCTTCCGGATGGTCGGTCATTCCCGGGAATGTGAAGTAGTTGATACTTGCCCATCCGCCGTATTGACGAACAATTCGTGCTGACTCAACAATATCTTCAAACTTATAATTGTTCGGCAAATAATAAGCTTCGTAAATGTTTTTACGAAGCGAATTCGTGCTCACACGAATGCTATCCAATCCGACTTTCATTAACTCTTCAACCGCCTTTGGCTTACTGCCGTTGGTGTTCAGGTTAATGATACCGCGCGAAGTATGCTTGCGCAACTCAATGATAACATCGCGAATGGTCTGCCAAACCAACAGCGGTTCGCCTTCACACCCTTGACCGAAGCTCACAATTGGACGCTCGGCATTCATCAAATGTGGAAGGGTATATTCAACAATTTCCGCTACGGTTGGAATGAAATCTAAGCGGTCTTGTGGTGATGTTAACTCATGTTCTTCCGGCTGAAAAGAAATACACCCTAGGCAATTGCTGTTGCACGCAGGACTAACAGGAATGGGCGCTTCCCATCTTCCCATAAAGAAATTACGCGCAGCAGGACAACAGTATTTCAAGCTACAATTGTTTCCTAAATGCTGCACAAGTCTGTTGTTCGGATGGTCTTCCAAACGCTTGCGGGTAACATCCCAGATGTGCTCGCGATCGAAATTTTCTAAATCCTGGCGCTCATCGGCATCAATTCGCACAGCTGTAGTATAAAACTTCCCGTCGTACCAACCCACTGCTGTGTAGGCGTATAGCGGAAGTGTAGGCGCATCTTGCTCGTCTGTTCCAAAAGCCGCTGAATACAATTGCGTATAAGCTGGAGCATTCAAGCTAGCAACGGCCTGTACATCTTCGTGACATTCTATTTCACCTGTTTCAACGCTCATACCGTAAGGACGACGGCCAGGAAGCGTGAACAAATCGCTTCCAAAAGGAAGCTCAATAAAATCCTCCGGAGTGAGCGGATAAACATTGTAACCCGACCTTCCGACTACTTCATAGTTCGTATCTTCAAAAATATTTCCATCTGCATCTGCATAAACCATGAAAGGAACTTCCTTCGGATGAATAGATTTTTTCATGTTGCAAAAGTACATTCTATCTTCGTGAAATATGCGTATAACATTTTTAGGAACTGGAACCAGTCAAGGTGTGCCTCTAATCTCGTGTAAATGTCACGTTTGCACTTCAAAAGATTCAAGAGACCAGCGGTTGCGCAGTTCCATTTCATTGCGAATTGACGGGCAGTACATCGTGATTGACGCGGGTCCCGACTTCAGACAGCAAATGCTTCGCGATGGAGCCACTCACTTGGATGCTATTGTTTTTACGCATGAGCACAAAGACCACATTGCAGGATTAGACGATGTGCGTGCGTTTAACTTCACCACCGGCAAAGCTGCCCAAATCTATTGCACCGAGCAAGTTGAAGAAGCTTTACGCCGAGAATTTCATTATGCTTTCAGTGAAAAAAAATATCCTGGCGTTCCCGAAATTGTTTTGAATCGTATAACGAATTCCCCTTTCAACATAAATGGAACGAACTTCACTCCCATTGAAGTTTTGCATTTCAAGATGAAAGTTTTCGGTTATCGCATCGGGAATTTCACGTACATCACCGATGCCAATTTCATTTCGGAAGAAGAAATTGAAAAGATTATGGGGAGCGAAATTTTAGTACTGAACGGACTTCGAAGAGAACCGCATCCTTCTCATTTTACTTTCGATGAAGCTTTAGCCCTCATTGCAAGAATAAACCCCAAATCGGCTTATTTAACGCACATCAGTCACCAGTTGGGCACTCATGGAGAAGTTACGCAAGAACTTCCTCACAATGTGCATTTGGCCTACGACGGATTAACGCTTGAACTTCATTAATCTCACTTACTTTTGCAAGAAATATTCGACATGAAAAAAATAGCCTCTTTATTTATAGCTCTTAGCTTTTTCGTTGGAACAGCATCAGCCCAGAAATCAAAAATAAGCAACGTAAAATCGTACGGTGAGGCATTCACAGTCGAAAACGTAATTACGCTAACCGAACTACAAGAGAAAATGAAAACTGAAACGCGTTTTGCGTGTGTGTTTGAAGGAAGTATTGTTCAGACTTGCCAAAAGGCTGGATGTTGGATGGAAGTGGCCATGCCTGTTGGTGATGGAATGACTGTATTCATGAAAGACCATGCCTTTGCAGTTCCATTGGAAAAGTGTGAAGGAAAGAAAACATTCGTTAAAGGTGAGGCCTACTTCAAAGAATTGTCTGTTGCATATTTGCAGCACTTGGCTGAAGATGCAGGAAAATCGAAAGAAGAAATTGCTAAGATCACTGAGCCTCAAAAACAACTCGTATTCAACGCAAGCGGCGTGCAGATTGTAGAAGGTGGAAAAGGTGGAAAGAAAACTCATAAAGGCGAAAATTGCGCGCATTGAGTTTACTTCCGAACCCAATAGTATTTGTATTATCTAACGGAATCCGTGTGGTACACCAGCCCATGGATCGCGATGTTGCGCATTGCGGATTGCTCATCGCTGCAGGAAGTCGCGATGAAGAAGATGACGAGCATGGCCTTGCACATTTTCTAGAGCACTGCTTTTTCAAAGGAACTAAAACCCGAAAGAATCACCACATTCTGTCAAGACTCGATGCTGTTGGTGGTGAATTGAATGCTTTCACGGCAAAAGAAGAAACATGGATTCACGCATCTATGCTCAAAGAGCACTACGAGCGAGCCATTGAATTAATTGCAGACATTACCTTTCACCCCTCTTTTCCAGCTGAAGAAATTCAAAAAGAAAAAGAAGTCATTATCGATGAACTGAACAGTTATTTCGATAGTCCAAGCGAAATGATTTTCGAAGAATTCGATCAGCAATTGTTCGGTAATCACGCTATTGGCCGCAGCATTCTCGGAACGAAAGAGAGCATTAATAGCGTAAAGCGTTCAACGCTTGAACGTTTCCGAAAACGCAATTTAACCGCGGAGCAATTGGTCTTTTCTTCGGCTGGAAATATTCAAATTGAAAAACTCGAACTCCTGCTAGAAAAATATTTCGGAAAAGAAAAGCTATCGCCTTTCACGCAAAAAAGAGTGAAGCCTGTTCTCAAGTCTGGAAAGAAAATATTTGTAGAAAAAGAAATTCATCAAGTGAATTATCTCATGGGTGGAAAAGCATATGCGTATCCGCATAAACTGCGTCCTGCCCTTACTCTTCTTACCAATGTTCTTGGCGGTCCCGCTTTGAACAATAAGCTTAGTATGTCTATTCGTGAAAAACATGGTTTGGCTTACCACGTTGAGAGTACATACGCACCCTTTACAGATTGCGGAATATTCAGCTTGTATTTGGGAACTGACAAAGAGAATTTAAACAAAGCCATTCAACTTGCTAAAAATACTTTGGGTTACTACAAGGAAAATAAAATGACTAGCCGTCAATTGAATGAAGCGAAGAAACAGATCATTGGTCAAATGGCTCTCTCGCAAGACAGTGGCGGCGCGCTTATGTTTAACTTGGGAAAAAGTCTTTACTTATTCAATCGAATAGATACCATGCAAGAGGTTTTCAGAAGATTGGAAGAGATTACCGCGGAGCAAATTCAACAAGCTGCAATGGATACATTTCAATTTGAAAAAATGAATGTATTGGCTTACGTTCCAAAGAAAAATTAAAAAGGAGAGATAGAATGAATGTCGTTGTTTCGGCGTTCAATCTCGTTTTTCACCAAACACATTCGCTGAGCTATTGCAGCCATATCTGCAAACCCTTTTTCCAACAACCACATGAGAGACTCTTCATGATTATCTGCCACGCGAGCCATTTTTTCCAAAACATCGTATTTGTTGTTACGCAACCACAGCAGCGCATTTGGATTCCCCTCAGCTCCGTTAATTAAAGCCATGAGGTGAGGAAATTTGTTTTCCATCAGCCAAGTCCGTGCCTCGTCTTGATTATTCAACGCATGAACGAAAACTCCGAGCTCGGGGTAGCCATTGGTCATAAGCCATTCGCGAATTGCGGCATTTCCTGAAATAGCTTCGCCCCATGCAACAATAACCTTTGATGGATATCCTTCAGTATTCATAGTGCAATGTTAAATAAGTTTGAGATTGATTCAATAATGAGATTAAAGAAAAAGTAGTTTCGCATTATATGCGCAGGTTTGTTCTTATCATATTGTTGTTTTCTCCATTCATTGCTTTCGCTCAGCCTGGACTAAATCCAATTTCTCAGGAAGAAGGGTCTATGCGAACGCTACATCCGATTCAGGACAGTGGTTGGTATTTTAAGATGTCTTCGAGCATAAATACTACGCAGACTTACTTGAAGAATTGGGCTGCAGGAGGCAACAGTTCATTCAACGTAACGGGTATTTTCAACTCGGTAGTATTGTATCGAAAAGACAAGCGTGCTTGGGACAATTCCGTAAACTTGTCATACGGCAGAAGCATTGTGGACTTTTCTATTCCATCTATAAAAACGGAAGACCGATTTGATTTCTCGAGTAAGTACGGACAGCAAGCTTCAAAAAATTGGTATTATTCTTTTCTACTATCTGTTCGAAGTCAAGTTGCTCCGGGATATATCACACTTCCATCAGGTCTTCCAGATTACACTAAAGGAAAAGTCAGTGACCTATTTGCTCCTGCTTATGCTGTTGGTGCATTAGGCATGGATTACAAGCCCAAAAAAGGAGTTTCGGCCTTTTTCGCACCCCTTACATATCGCGCGACATTTGTGATGAATTCAGACCTAGCTAACGCAGGGCAATATGGTGTAACACCTGCTGTGCGAGATGCGAATGGAAATATAATAACTCCGGGGAAAAAGAGAAGGAATGAAATTGGGGGGTACATTCGTTTGAACTACACCAACGTAATTCTTGAAAATGTCAACTGGTCAAGCAAGTTGGAGCTTTTCTCTAACTACACTAAAAACCCTGAGAATGTTGACATCAACTGGGAGAACAACTTCAACATGAAGGTTAACAAATACCTCTCGGTAACCGTTACGGCACAAATGATCTATGATGATGACATTCGCATAATTAAATCACCCGAACGAACCGATGAAAATGGTGTTTATCATCCGGCAGATATTGGCCCAGGGCTGCAATTCAAAGAGCTTATGGCCATCGGATTCACATACACCTTCAACACCAAGTAAGGAAATAAAAAAGGGACCGAAGTCCCTTTTCATTTTCAATGTCTTTTCGAATTACTTCGCGAATTCTAAATCTGTTTTAGACTTCTCTCCTAAAGTAGCATCTTTAGCAATGGCTGAATTTAGGTTTGAAGCTTGTCCTGCAGCGTCGTTAGAACGAGCACAGATGATAGCGCGGAGGTAATCCGCTAAAGCTGATTTGTCGCCGCTTGCATCTATGTCAGCCTTGGCTCCTGCGTTGTCCCCACTCAACATTTTGGCTAATGCAGTGTTGAATGACTTTACCTCTTTCATAGTTGAAACAGCACCAGCATAGTCGCCGTTAGCAATAAGAATTAATCCTTTGTTGTATTTGCTTTCAGTTGAACCACTCTCGTTAAACAACTTCATAGCACCTTTACGATCTCCACTCAAACGAACCGCAACACCATGGTTGTTGGCTGTCTCAGCATTTTTCTTCATACCGTATGCCTTCTCGAATTGTTTCGCAGCTTCTGAAGACTTATTCATTCCATAATAAACAACACCTAAGTTGTTTGAAGCGCGGTAATCTCCGTTTGCTTTACCTTCAGCTTGTTTGTAAATAGCTGCTCTCACGTTAGCGTCTTCAATTAAAGATGCTGCCTTCAATAATTCTTCGTAGTTTAAAACTGAAGCGTTTGTCTTACCCAAAGAGATCAATTCAGCATCTGTATATCCGTTTTCAGTATAGTGAACACGAATTACGCAACGACGAAGAGATGGGAAGATCAAATCTTTGATCTCTGTGTACGTCTTCGAAATGTTCTTAATCTCAGTTTCTCTCTCATTAAGATCAGTAGTTCTTTGAAGAATGCGAACGATAATGTCTCTGTCAGCAATAGCTGATTTGTCCATTGCCGCTTTGAAACCATCCCAGTCTTCACCTTTAGGATTTTCCTTTACTAAGGCACCGTATAGAACATCCAATTTAGCGTTCTTTAAGACTGCAGTCATTACTTTGTTGCCTGCTTTCGCACGCTCAACAGCAAGACCATCGTTTAATAAGATTTCTCCTTCTGGAGAAGCGTATGATTGTAATTCGATTTGAGTTACAACCATCTTAGGATTTGTGCTGATTGAAGTCAACAATGTTTGAAGTTCAGTGATATCAGCATCTTTCATTTCAGCTGGCTTCAATACAGATGAATTCAAATCGAAGTTAACCACCGCTTCGAAAGTTTTATCTGTTGAGCGAACCAACGCATCTTTTGACGTGATAACTTTATCATCGCTCTTCATTAAGTAAGGAGTTGTAATTACACCTTTTGCAATTTCAATTGCTGGGAACGAGGCAGTCTTGCTTCCTTTTGAACCTTTGATACGTAATTCCAATTTAGAAGACTCCATTTCTGCAGAGTAAGGTAAAGTAGCAGTGTACTTGAAGCTCTTTCCTGTCTTAAAAGGAATTACATCGCCGTTTCCTGTTGCTTTTTCTCCTTTGAATTCTTGCACTTTGTAAGTTGCCTCACCACCATTCCAAACAATAGCTGGAGTAGCTTGCGCAGAAACCGATTTTGCGAAATACTTTTCAGGGAATTTACCTGTAATGGTCACTTTCACAGAATCACCATGCACTTCCAATGGACTTGGCTCCACTTTGAAGTTTAATTCATCCATGTGTTTTTGCATTGAGCCAAGACCGGCACAACCTTGAAAAAGAAGAGTAACTGCTGTTAACGCAACTACTACCGACGAAAATCCTTTTTTCATTTTTTCAGCTTAATTATATAATGGGCACAAATTTACAATCAATTATTGAGTCTACAATACTAGATTTCAAATTATTGTTGAACTACACCCATTGCACAGAACTTTTCTATTCGTTGCTGGGTCCGTTCTTCAACTCCTAATTTTTCCAAATCATTCAAAGCAGTGATAATTGCTTCCTTCAAATTCTGCGTGGCAGCATCTGGATTGTTGTGGGCTCCACCCAGCGGCTCGCGTATGATTCCATCTACGAGCTTATTCGCGAACATGTCATCAGCCGTGAGTTTCAGCGCTGAAGCAGCTTCCATTTTATGGTCTGTGTTTCTCCACAAAATAGTAGAACAAGACTCAGGAGAGATAACAGAATACCACGTATTCTCTAACATAAGCACGCGATCACCAATTCCAATTCCCAAAGCACCTCCAGAAGCACCTTCTCCGATAATAATACAGATTACAGGAACTTTTAAGCGCATCATCTCGAACAAATTTCTTGCGATTGCCTCCCCTTGTCCGCGCTCCTCTGCTTCTAACCCTGGGAATGCACCCGGAGTGTCGATAAGCGTTACAATGGGCTTGTTGAATTTCTCGGCCAACTTCATCAAGCGAAGCGCTTTGCGGTATCCCTCAGGATTCGCCATACCGAAATTGCGGTAAGAACGCATTTTGGTATTCGCTCCTTTTTGTTGACCAATAAACATGATGCTTCTTCCATCGATCGAACCAAATCCGCCAACCATAGCTTTGTCGTCTTTCACTGTGCGATCTCCATGTTGCTCCACCCAAGTTCCCTCCGTCATCGTTTCAATGTATTGAAGAGTATAGGGTCTTTCAGGGTGACGACTCACCAACACTCGTTGCCATGGAGTAAGGTTCGAGTATATTTCCGTGGTCTTTTCAACAACAGCACGCTCAAGGTCCTCGATTGCTGCGTGCACATCTACCCCATTCTTCTTTTCACTCTCTCTTAACTTCTCAATTTGTTGACGAAGCTCTTTTATTGGGGATTCAAATTCTAAATAAATTTCCATAATTTCAGTTTGGAAGGGCAAAAATACACATAAGTATCAAGAGTTGTGCTTGATAAATTCGAGGAACTTTTTCAAGGCTTTTGCCCGATGACTCAACAATTTCTTTTCTTCTAAACTCATCTGAGCAAAGGTGCGCGAATTGCCCTCTGGATGAAAGATTCCGTCGTATCCAAACCCGTCTGCTCCGCGAATAACCACGCCCAATTTGCCTTTAACAATTCCTTCGAAATAAAAAGTACCCTCTACTGAGCAATAGCAGAAGACCGATCTGAATTGCGCATTCCGATTGGTCTGACCTTCCATTTCCTTCAACACCTTTTCAATATTCCGCTCGTTTGAGCGAGGTTCTCCCGCATAAATTGCCGAATCTACCCCTGGCCTGCCGTTCAGCGCCTCTATTTCCAAACCTGTATCGTCAGAAAAACAAGCCATTCCCGTTTTTTCAAAAACGAATCGCGCCTTTTGTTCAGCATTACCCTCCAAAGTGCCAGTTGTTTCTGGAATCTCTTCCGTCACACCAACATCCCGCATAGAGACTACTTCAACTCCTAAAGGCAACGCTGCTTGAATCTCTTGTAGCTTATTTTTATTTCCCGATGCAAAAACTATTTTCATGATTTGCGAATGATTTTACCACTTTCGGTTCTATTGAAACAATCTTCGAAAAAGATTTCTCTCGGTTTCCGAACTCCCAAATTCAATTCATCTATTTTATACTGAAGTGATGCGTCGGATGCTCCTTCAACAAACAAAACAAGCTTTCTTCCCAAGACTTCATCTGCAACCGATCCTATGTAATAAGGTTGTGCAATTAGGTTGGAAAGCAGTTGCTCAATTTCTTCCGGAAATATTTTCACTCCCCCAGAAATAATAATGTTATCTAACCTTCCCTTCACTGTAAAACCACGATCCACAAATTCAACCACATCTGTTGTTTCCAATTCAGGCAACTCCAATTTTTTATCTTCAACCATTAAGTTGCCCTTTTCGCCTTGTCTTGCATGCACACCTTCCAACGGGAGAAATCCGGTATCTCTCTTCAGTTCGCGCAACGCAATGTGCGTAAGGGTTTCTGTCATGCCGTATCCTTCCCAAAAAGTTGATTCGGTGTTGTGAGAAAATTGAATCACTCGTTCTGAAATGGGACCACCACCGAGCAAAACGTGTTGAATTCGATTCAGTGACGCGGGATTATTTTCAATCAATAGCGCGCATTGTTGCGAAGTAAAAGCCGCAAAATTGTAATTACCTTGAATATTCGGCTGTGTCGAAGGTGTTTGCCAAGTCAAGTTCCATTCGTTGATGATGGCGCGCAGAGCCATCATTTTCCCAGCAACATAAACAGGCGGTAGCGCACAAAAGACCTCTGCGTTTTTATTTAGGTTGAAGAAAGTTGCTGTTCGTTGCGCAGAACGAACAACTTGTTCCTTCGAAAATAGAATCACTTTGGGTATTCCTGTAGAACCGGAAGTTTGAAAGGATATGAATTCAGATTCGTTCCACTCTTTTTCAATTTCTGCATAAGCCGAAATCATATCGCTTCCTGAAAGTGCTTCTTTAATCATGATTCAACGGGAATAAGTAATTCACCTTCCACCCTCCATCTTGCCTCACTGTTATTCTTGAATAAACTTCCAGTACCCAATCCTTGAACCCCTTCCAACTTCATCTTACATACCCAATTTGCAAGGTGATTCAATCCGACATTACTCTCCAAGGAAGAAGTTATCCAAAAACCAATACCATGTTTCTCTGCCCAATTCTTCCAATTTTCGGCAGCCGTATAACCTCCGTGCAGTGCAGGTTTAACAACCAGGTATGCAGGCTTGCCCAGATTCAGGAACGATTCGAAGTTTGAAGGTTGGTTTCCAATTAACTCTTCATCGAATGCAATTGGAACCGGAGATTCAGAGCACAACTTAAACATGGCTTCCAATTGTCCTGCTTTAATGGGTTGCTCAATGCTGTGTAATTTGAATTCTGTAAGTTGTTTTAATTTCCCCAACGCTTCATCAATACCAAAAGCACCATTCGCATCAACACGAATAGTCAAATCGTTTTCATTTCCCCAAGATCTAATTTCACGAATCAAATTCAATTCATCGTTGAAATTCAACGCCCCAATTTTAAGTTTGATGCATCGACTTCCTTCGTCAAACTTTCTTCTCGCTTCAGCCCGCATTGCTTCTATTTCATTCATCCAAATCAGACCGTTGATAGGTATCGGGTGCAATTCTTTTTTAGGAAGGAAAGGAAAATCTATTTGTCCTGAATGAAATCCAGCTAGTGCTGCGTCTAAGGCGCATTGAACGGACGAAACAACTGAAGATACTGCGACCCATTCGAGGCAGTTAGTAATACGATTAAGTTCGGATAAAACATCCTCTTTTGATTCTTGACTTAACCCCCAAAGAGGAGCTACCTCTCCTTCCCCAAGAACGACCTCACTTGAATCTACCAGTTGTAAAATCCAAATGTCTCGCGTATTCAAAGTATCTCTACTTGTCTTTGCTGGTTTAATAAATTGAAGAGACTTGTGCTCGTATTTCCATCTCATTTCCGTGAGCCTGAAATATTCTTTAACAACCATTCCACCGGTGCCTTCTCTGTTACTTTTTTCTTCCACCACAGAATTAGCAGGAAAGAAACGGCTAACATCGCTAGGGATGCTGGAATTAATACATAAACAGACTTAAACCAATATATTCTTGCCTGATTTCCTCCTTTCACCAGCGCCCACAATAGAGCTGTTTGAAGGCACACGAAAAAATACAATGTGTATTTCGAAGAGGCGAATTTATCTACGAAGCGAATAACCTTGGATCCGACTTCCGTCTCATTCCATTTTTTCGCGAAATAATTGATTGCACTCACAATCATTATGATCACACCAGATTCAAACAACAAAAATGAAAAACTATGAAATCTAAGACCAATAAATTTGAATGAAAAAACATTTAGCTCAACCACCTCGCCGCATAGTTTATTCATGAAAGGCTGAACTGCAATTCCCGCTATCATTACTACCAAACCTAAAACCGCAACAGGCGGTAACCAACCTCTTACTTTAGGATTAGACTTTCCGTAAATAATCCCTAAAATAAAAAATGAAATCCATGGAAATACGGAATAATATCCGTTGAAGAATAAAAATCCTATAATACTCATCGCGTTTACATCGGCAATATGAATACCCGAATACGATGGATAAATAGGGACTTCAAGATTTCCCAACACCGTCGACAATAAAATTACCGAGAAGAGCAGAATTTGCAGAAACAAATTGTCCCAACGCACAAATAACGGTGAAACAAAAAAGCAAATCCCTGCGATAACCAAAATATTCGCTGGCCAAAAGCCAATAAAAAACAACCCTAGAACAAACAAGACAATTCCTCTTCGGCTGTAATGACCCATTAACCTGCTTCTACTCTGCTTTTTCGATTTGAAAGCCAAGGTCATGGTATAGCCATTTAAAAAAAGAAATAGCGCAGGCCAAAAACCAAACCACAGGAAATAAACCTCTTGGGAATCTCTGTATGGAGGAGATGACTTAAGAACGTAAAGAATATCTTTCAGCACAAATGTTTCATTTGCTAAAATTGTTCCCACAATAGCAAGTAGATACGAAACTGCAATCCCTTTAATTTCTCTATTCGAAGACATGCTCAAATATACAATTTGAACTTACAAGTTGGGTAAAAAAATAAGCAAGAGTAAAGCTATTGCGAATGTTGACAAGGCTACCTTTTTCAGCTCCGAGTCGAGGTGCTGAGGATTGGGGCAGGTGTATACCTTCTTAGCGTGAACTACGAGAATTACAAAAGGCAACAAGTAGAAAGCATAGTGGCTCGTTGTGATAAATGCTTCTGCTACTGCAGCAAAAAAAGCAGAACCCAACCAAACGAAATGCAAACGTTTTCCGTTTTCAAAGCCAAGCTTCACGACTAATGTTCGTTTACCAGCCTTTGCGTCTGAAACATGATCACGTAGGTTATTCAGATGAAGCACGGCCATGCTGAGCATACCTACAATTATTGTGTTCAACACAGACACAACTCCAATTGTTCCAACAAGAAAATAAGACATGGACAACACAGACACTACTCCAAAAAACAAGAAGACGAATAAATCTCCAAGTCCTTTGTATCCGTAAGGGTTCTTACCTGCCGTGTATTTGAAAGCTGCCCAAATTGCTGCAATTCCAATTCCCAAATAGACTCCAAAGCCCAACCAGTTTTTCTTCATCACGAAAACTTCATTCAGCAATAAAATACCCAGTGCAAAGGCAATAGCCCCTGAAATATAAAGGCCCCGCTTCATTTGCTCTGCAGTAATCTTTCCGCTTTGAACCATGCGCGCAGGTCCTACTCTGTCTTTTCCATCTGCGCCATTCTGAAAGTCGCCATAATCGTTTGCTAAATTTGAGAAAATCTGCAAAGCTATAGCTGTCAATAACGCGAGCACAAAAATCCAAGAGCTTCCAATAGCAGGCTTTAAACCCGCGCTTCCCGCCAGTATTCCCGCAGCAGCCAATGGGAGCGTGCGCAGACGCATGGCGACAATCCAATTTTTAATCATCAAGGAAACTTAGGGTATTTCTGAAAATCAGGATCACGCTTTTCCAAAAACGCATGCTTACCTTCTTGGGCCTCCTCGGTTAAATAGTACAACAAGGTTGCATCCCCTGCGAATTCCATTAATCCACGCTGTCCGTCGAGTTCAGCATTCAAGCCTCGCTTAATCATACGAATGGCAAGTGGACTCCTTTTCATAATAGTCTTACACCATTGAATGGTGGTAGCCTCAAGTTCTTCCAATTTCACAACCTTATTCACCATACCCATGGCTTCAGCTTCAGCGGCAGTGTATTGCTCACACAAGAACCAAATCTCACGCGCTTTCTTCTGGCCTACGTGTCTTGCCAGATAGCTTGAGCCAAATCCAGCATCAAAGCTTCCCACTTTCGGACCTGTTTGCCCAAAACGCGCGTTATCTGAAGCAATGGTTAAATCACACACTACGTGTAATACGTGTCCGCCACCAATGGCATACCCATTCACCATTGCTATTACGGGCTTAGGCAGTTCTCGAATACGCTTATGTAAATCCAAGACATTCAAACGCGGAACACCACGCTCATCAACGTATCCGCCAACACCCTTTACATTCTGATCGCCACCGCTACAAAAAGCTTTATCGCCTTCACCGGTTAATATGACAACGGCAATGTCCTGACGCTCGCGACAAATGTCCATGGCGTCGATCATTTCAACATTCGTTTGTGGTCTGAACGCGTTGTATACTTGAGGTCTGTTGATTGTGATTTTCGCAATGCCTTCATAGAATTCGAATCGAATATCTTCGTAGGCTTTAATAGTTGTCCACTGTGTACTCATGTTCTTTGTGTATGTTGAAAGAAGGCATCCAATGCCTTCGGATTAACTTCTTTGGGTGTAAATATTTCTAAAACGCAAACGCTATTTTCTTCGAAGAACAAAGGTAGCGCGCGGTTCAATTCATCGTAATTCGTTGCGCTGAAATAATTCAAATGGTACATATCAGCTATTCCTTTTATAGATTTACTGCTGTGCGCCGTCTCGAAAAACTGCTGTAAATGCTCCGTGTCTTTGGACCCGTCAATTATTCTGAAGATTCCTCCGCCGCCATTGTTGATCACAATGACTTTAAGTTGACTTGAAAGATAGTTGTTCCAGAACGCATTGCTATCGTAATGAAACGACAAGTCTCCGGAAATAAGCAAGGTTGGTTTTTTCGTCTTCCAAGCCGCGCCAATGGACGTGCTTGTCGAACCGTCTATTCCTGCTACGCCTCTATTTCCGAAATAAGCTAGTTCTTTATTCTGATTGAAAAGTTGAATGTAACGAACCACGGAACTGTTTCCCATTTGCAGATCGGTTCCGTTAGGAATAGCCTTCAAAATGGAAGAAAAAACTGTCAAGTCGGAAAATGGAGCACTTGGAAGCCAAGTCTCAACTTGGTTTATTTGATTCTCTTGAATGGCAAGTAGTTCATTCTTCCAATCAGATTTATTTTCTATTTCCTTCAATGAAGTGAAAAAATCTTGAGGCGAAAGATTGCATTGAACCTCCAGGCAATCGAAGGTATCCATGGACTTTTCGTTCAATCCAACCTGAATGTGCTTCGGCCTCGCCTTTCTTAGGATTGCTTTAACTTTTCTGGAAATAATATTCGTTCCAACCGTAATCAAAACATCTGGAGCCAGCATCTGCTGAGCATTTCCACCTAGCCCCATAATTAATCGATCGATACACGGAAAAGCGCTCTCAACATTCACATTGGCATGTGTTTCAGTGAGAACCACAACTTGATTCAACTGACTGAATTCTTCCAGTTGCGCCGAGAAATCATTATACACATGTTGGCCCACCAAGACCATAATTCTCTCGGCTTGTCTCAGCAATTCCAAACTCTGACCGATTTCCTTCAACACATCAACAAAATTTTCTTTCAATTCAAATTGAAAAGATGGAAGTTCTTCGCAATCGATTAATTCGTATAAAGGCTCTTGAAAAGGAACATTTAAATGAACAGGCCCGCTGTTGGAAAGGAGATACTGAAAAGTCTTCTGAATGATTTCTTTGTTCCGAACAGCCCCTTCCTTCTCATCGGCAACAAGACTAGACGAGTAGTCTGAGTAATTCTCAAAAACATTGTTCTGTCTTATGCTTTGTCCCTCACCCCTGTCTATCCATTCCTCGGGTCTATCTGCCGAAATGACCAACAATGGAATTCTTTGATAATAGGCTTCTGCAATCGCAGGAGCGTAATTCAAAAGTGCTGTTCCGCTGGTACAAATGAGCGCGGCTGGTCTCTTTGATTGTTGCGAAAGGCCTAAAGCAAAGAATGCTGCTGATCTTTCGTCAACGATGGAATATGCTTCGAAAAAGGGGATGTTCGCGATTGAGATGCTAAATGGTGCATTGCGAGAACCCGGAGTAAGCACAACATCGGTTATGCCTGCGCTTTTCAGCGCACCTAAAACGTCGGAAACAACTTTTTTCGAAGAGATTTTCATGCGGGTCACGAAGATAGAAACACCGCGACGAATGAATCGTTCAAAAATTAAAAAATTACGTCAGTTAGTGACTCCGCTTTCCATCGTGTCTCGCGCGCCTCGAGCTCTGGAATACTGTCTTTTGTTATTCCCGCACCAACATAAACATGCAACTTTGAATCTTCTATTTTCAAGCAACGGAGAATTACGTAGACATCGACATTCTCGCCTTGCTCAATGCCAATAAGACCCGTGTAAAACTCTCGGTCGTGTGGTTCAATTTGCTGAATAAGATCCTTGGCCTCTTTTCGAGGCATACCGCAAATGGCAGGTGTTGGATGCAAAGCCTTCATGACGTTTTTCCAATCACCAGAATACTCAAATGAAATCTCGTTGCACAGGTGTTCGATGGAACCGGCATTTCGCGTTTGAATTTCGCCACAGAAAATCTTTTCTGAACCAAGTTTTTCTAATTCTTGTTGAATGAATTCGGTGACTACGTTTTGTTCTTGAATTTCTTTCGTTCCCCATTCTTCAGAACTCCCCGCCCTTCTTGTGCCAGCTAAGCTAATCGTTTTGTAGACCTGCCCTCGTTTTTTAAAGAGCAACTCTGGAGTTGCACCCACCCATTGCGAATTGTTTTCGTCAGTAAACGCGAAAACCGCAGCGTACGGAAATTTGTCGTTGAAAGAATTAAAAACACCCTCTGCTGTTAAGCCCTGTTGCGGAAAAGTAATGATTCGACTCAAAACTAGTTTACGAGCAAAACCACGATTTAAGAAATCAATCCCATCTTCTACTCGATGTGCAAATTCGATATCAGAGCTTGCTCTATTTCTTTCACCCCTGAAATTACTGGGAACAATAAAAGTCTTGGAAGCCTCTGCACTTCGTTCAAAGTCATTTTGAGGTAATCTTAGACGAATAACACTCATTTCCCTGGTTGAATCATAACGGTTAAGCGCGCAATGGCAATGAGATTTTCCTCGTGATCTCTTATTTTCACGTCCCAAACGTGGGTTCTTTTTCCCATATGAATGGGTTCACCAATTCCGTATACAAAATCTGTTGTAGCTGACTTCAGGTGATTAATGTTCAATTCCAATCCGACCGCTCTTCCTCCCTCTTCTTTCACTGCCTCATATGCACCAATGCTTCCTATGGTTTCGGCAAGAACAGCACTTGCTCCTCCGTGCAGAAGTCCAAATGGTTGAATGGTTCGCTTGTCTACAGGCATTCTTGCCTCTACCCGCCCTGGTTCATTTTTTAAAATTTCAATCCCCAAATGCGAGATCATATTTTCCGGATGGAATTTATGTTCCATAGCTGTAATTTGCGTGCAAGGTAGTATAAATTTGCGGTGTGAAGAATAACCAAGAGACTTATCGATTGTTGATTGCAGAAGATGAAAATTCCATTGCAAAAACATTAAAGCTCAACTTCGAATTGGAAGGTTTTGAAGTGCATGTTGAATCGAACGGTTTAGCAGCCTTGAAAAACGCTCAAGAAAAATTCTATGACCTCATTATTTTAGATGTCATGCTTCCTGAGATGGATGGTATTACAATTTGTGAGTCTCTGCGCTTAGGAGGCAATCACACTCCTGTTCTATTCCTTTCGGCAAAAGGGACTGGCAAGGACAAAGTTGAAGGGCTAAAGGTTGGGGGCGACGATTACTTGGCTAAACCATTTGAATGGGAAGAGCTACTGCTGCGTAGCAAAAAGCTTATTGTTCGAAAATCAGATGGTCACCGAACCATTGAAGACCTTGAGACATTTGCTATTGGCCCGTGTACCATTCATTTCAACAAGTACGAAGTTGAGACGCCGGAAGGTAACCACGCAATAACAAAAAGAGAAGCCATGTTGCTTCGACTTTTGATTTCCAAACAAGGTGAAGCCGTGAGCCGTGAGGAAATATTGGAGAAAGTTTGGGGGTATGATACCGTTACACACAACCGAACCATAGATAATTTCATATTGAATTTCAGGAAAATTTTCGAGTCGCATCCCAATGCTGACAAGCGTTTCCTGTCGATTCGAGGTGTCGGATATAAATTTCTTTAAAAATAATAGGCAACCCGGCTTTAATGCTTCGTCTTATACATGGTTACGCAGTCCAAGCTGCGTGTTGGTTTCAAAATTCCCTTGCAGGTTTACGAAAAAGGCTTTCAATTTTTGAGAGCCTTTTTTGTTTTATTGAGGTATGTATACGAGCTTCTTGGTTTCGAAGAATTCTTGAGGGAAATAATTCGATACTTCGAACAATTCAGCGTGCTTCTTGAGAGACTTAAGCTCTTCCTTAAGATCTCCGCCCTTCAAGCAAATTAAGCCATTCGGAATTCCATTCCGATCGACTTTTTTGTATTTGCCTCTGGTCCACATTAAGAGATCTTCAGCTGGAGCAACTGCACGGCTCACAACAAAGTCGAATTGACCTTTTACAGACTCAACTCTTCCGTGGAGTGTCTTCACATTCTTCAGACCGATATATTCAATGGCTTCGTTCACGACCATAATTTTCTTACCTATACTGTCAACAAGCAGAAACTCAGTTTCAGGGTTTGCAATGGCCAACGGAAGGCCGGGAAAACCGCCTCCGGTCCCTAAATCAAGAACTTGCGAGGATGGAGAGAACGGAAGGAATTTATAAATACTAAGACTATGTAGCACGTGTCGCTCTACAAAGTCGCTGGTATCTTTTCTTGAAACAACGTTAACGCGCTGATTCCAATCCAATATCACCTCTTCCAACTTCCTAAATTGATCCCATTGAACTTCAGTGAATGTGAAGAATGGCGATAGTTTTTCTATAATTGACATTAAAAATTCCCCTTCGTTGTTTTCATTAAATCAAACATGAAATAACGCGCGCGGAAGAGCGCGCTTTTACCGTCCCTAAGGGGAGCTCTAAAATCTCAGAGATTACTTCGTAGGATTCTTCTTCGAAATATCTCAATTCGACAAGACGTTTATACCTCGGCTTCAGCTTCTCTACTACATCGCGCATGCGCTGCACACGCTCATCTTTCTGCAGTGATTCTTCGGGATCAAGGCTCTCTTCTCTAACGGGAATCAAATACGACTCACCATCTTCATTCGAAAAACCTTGATCTATAGAGATGGCCTTGATTCGCTTTTTTCGAATGAAATCAATGGAATGATTCGATGCAATTTTAAACAGCCAAGTTGAAAAGGCGAATTGGGGGGAGTATTGGTCCAATCGTTTGAAAGCCTTACTAAATGTTTCAATTGTTATGTCTTCCGCATCGTCGGAATTGTTAACCATTTTTAACAACATAATATACACAGAGTCCTTATATCTTCCCATCAGATCTGTGTACGCACGTTCATCTTTCTCGTTCAACGCTCTAAGCACAAGTTGGCAATCCTTTTTGGCTTTGTCCGATAAATGATCTGTCAATTCCATTTCTGTGGTTTACGAACGAGGTTATGCAGGTAAAGCATCGAATGTACTAAAAAAAGATGCTTCTCTAACAACGGGAATAGCCAAAGGATGTCTTTAGAAATTTTTAGTTTATTACATGAGACGTTCAAGACAATAAACTGTATGAGGTATCTTAAAAAAACCATCGCTCCCAACACCCCCCAAAGCATTGGGTTTGGATAAACAATCGATAAAGTTATTGCAGCTATCCAAAGCAAAAAATAAGTAGATGGCCAAAGCATTAACGAAAACTTAATACTTCCTTTGTAGAAGGGAGCTGTGGTGAAATGTCTCTTTTTTTGGAAAGACCATTTCGCCCAAGACTTGTGAGGTTCTGAAATTGTTTGTGCTTCGAAATGAAAAACATTTTGAGTATTTCGAGCTGTAGACGCCTCTTTCACAAATAAATCATCATCGCCCGAGGCCAATTTGTAGTGAGTACGAAATCCACCTATTCTAAAAAAGGCTGTTTTAGTGTAACATAGGTTTCTTCCTACACCCATGTATGGTCTTCCTGTCCTGGCAAAACCAAGATAATTCAAACCCGTTATGAACGCATCGAAACGAATAAGTTTGTTCAGATAGCCAGGGTACTTCTTGTAGCCACTGAAACCCAACCCTATCTCTTTCCGTTCTCCAATTCCTTTAGTCATTTCAGTAATCCAATGACTGCTAGTCGGCCTGCAATCTGCATCTGTAAGAAGAACTACGTCGTACATGGCGGCTTTAATTCCAAGGGTAAGAGCAAACTTCTTCCCTTGCATCATTTGCTTATCTTCATTAATTTCAATGACACGCATTTCGGGATATGAAACCTGAAGGGCCTTAAGAATGTCCGCTGTATCGTCCCAACTACTATCGTTTACTACGATGAGCTGAAACTTATGAAATTCCTGTTCCATTATGATAGGAATAAGCTCCATAAGATTTGCCTCTTCATTTCTTGCGCAAACGATAACAGAGACGCCATCAGGCCTATCGCCTTCCCCATTCTTTCCTTTCGTTGCTGATAAAAAATACTTCAAGTTGTAATACACTTGAACAATAAATGAGAAGACAAAAAAACCAATGATTATCAGTTCAATGATAGAGAAATTCCAAATCCAGATTGCAAATATTTTTTCCATGAGTGATGCGAAATTACTCTGAGCAAGGGTTTGCAGCAATAAAAAAGGCCGGCAACCCGACCCTTTTTATTCACAATACAAGACTTTCCATTTACTTTTTGATGATAAGCGGAATTGAATCTACTTTTCCGGTAGAAACCAACTTCACGAAATAGTATCCGTTAGCCAAATTTGAGGTGTCTACTTTAACATTAGCACTGCTTGTCTTTGAAGAAACAACTATATTTCCGGCAACATCAATAATGTAGAACTCGGAGTTTGCCAATGCCCCAATAAGTTGAATTTCGTCCTGAGCTGGATTCGGGTAAAGGGTAACTACTGATTCTATCGCGCTTTCTACAGTGTTTCCTGATATACAGAAATTTGTGGTTTCAGAATTTGTAAATGACCCGCCTGCTGCTAAGGTCACTCCTGAAGCATCAGAAACCTCATAACTTCCATTGCCATAGGCACAACAAAGTCCATCACCGTAATCGTCAAAAATCACAAAGTCATAACAGCCTGAGGCTAAGCATACCGCCTCAGTCGTTGCAGTTCCACCTGCGGGATACATCCCATTGGAAGAAGAAACAACCGTACCGTTTTGTTGAATTTCCCAAGAAGTTTCCTCTGAATAATCATCGAATGTGATATCAATTGTCACTGTTACAGTCGGCCCCACCACAGCATTGCAATTGACCGAGACCGAGTTGTTGTTTGCATTTTCATCTGTCGATCCGTTTGGATTTAATACCGTTACAACAATGGTATTTGTTCCATTGGTAAGTGTGATAGCAGGAAGATTAACATTTGCTGAAGCATATTGAGCAATTGACCCTGTCCAATTTATAGTTTGCGCAGCACCTCCATTGACGGTGTATTGAATTGTGCATGATGTTAAAGTTGTTGCGCCGTTATTCATCAATGAAAAAACTGGAGAAACCGAAGAACCGCAGATGTTCGAGGGAACATTCGAAATACTCGCTGCACTTGCATCTAACTGGGCAACAACTGCACCTGTAGGATACCCGTCTAAAATTTGAATGCCTGTATTTCCTGGATCTAACCATTCTTTTAATCGAGAAGAAGCCGAAGAACCCGCATCCCAACTTACCCCAAATCTGCCATATGAGTCGCCTTGTCCGTTTTCATTGGATCCATTGCAAGCAGATCCTCCTCCATAAAGTTGCCCAATAATTCTGTGATTTTGATCGAATAACGGAGAGCCTGAGGAGCCTGGCTCTGTTATACCGTCATCCCATTGTTGTACATCCCAAGTCTGAGCGCCAGACCAAGTACCCTGAGGAACAGCATTATTCTCGAAAGATATTTTCTTCAAGTCCCCTGAAGGATGGTGTATACACGTTGCTGAAGTCACTGTATTCGCATCGCTCGCATCCCAACCTGCATATTGCACATTGTAACTTGCAGGAGGAGTTGAACTCAATTGAACTAAGCAAAAGTCGCTACCCGCGTTCTTGGCTCTTAATGTGCAACCGGAAACAGTTTGGTTCGTCGGCCCTGTATTTCCTGTGCAGCCCGTTGTTTCATGATTGAAAACAAACACCCAACTTGGAGTAGCACCCGCAGAATAACAGTGATTTGCAGTTAAGAAATAAGGTGTTCCATCATTGGCCGTATTGTTAACCAAAGCCCCAGTGCAACTCGCCGACCCTCCGCTTAAAATAAGTCCAACTGATCTTTTTTCAACCTGCCATGCCGTTCCTACAGGACAATTAACATTATTATTACATGCACCACTTGTACCGTATGGTCCGCGCTCGGCATCAAAATCTGCAAAATGGTTCATCAGTACCGGGCGATACCCATGAACAACCATAGAAATAACAAAAGAAACCTGCTCCTTCACGGCATTGTTTGCTTGCACTTCCACAACAATTTTGTCGTGCTGTAAAATGGATGTAGCTAAAACTCTATACTCTTGGTTATTCTTATGATTGAAGGAGCCAAGAAACTCTTCGCGATCAGCTGACCAAATGAACATCTCTGAACCTTTCGGGAGATAAAAATCTTCGAAAATTAAATTAATTGTTCTGGCACCAGCACATTGTATTCCGAACTGCCAAATACTGCGATCATTTTCAATTGACCTCCAATTTGCCTCATTCAATCCGAAGGCTGTCTCATGCTCAAACCCAAAGCGGTAAGGAGCTTCTTTGTATTGATCCACAACCGCATCTTCCGCCGCCAAGGCATCAATGTCAATAGCTGGCATTGTGGTGAATGAAATCTGTGAACTTACGTGCTTATCCTCCCAATTGTATGGAAAACCGCCAAAAGAAACTTGAGCCATTGCTGCAAATGCAAACGAAAAGGCAAAAAAGAAAAGTATTTTTTTAGTCATAGATTTTTGGTTTCAAGCGGAAAGATAATTCATATCGCTCTAATCTAAAAATTAAAAAAATACAGAAATTAAATCCTTATTATTCGTTTGGGGTAACAAGAATTTTCTGCTCTGAATTTCCATTTATTTCAATCAAAGCAGAATTGGATGAATTGATAAATAACTTCCTTAAATCAATAGCCAACTCCTTTTCAATTCTTGCACGACAGTTATCGTCATTGTTTACGTGCGTTAATCGAATACTTGCAATTGGAGGCATACTCTTCTTAAAGTTCCCATCCCACGAGGCCTCAAAGAAATGCTCATTACATCCGCCAGAATATGCGACCTTTACAATTAAGAAGCCCCCGTCTTGATGAACTTCCAATATTTCAAAGTTCCCTTCTAGCCCCTTGTAATTGATTTCAGTTGGCAATTGTAAGGGTAATATATTCTCGATGCTTGGAAAGTCTCTTACCGGAAAACCTGTAACTTCCTTCTTTCGCTTGCACGAGGCGCAAGCCAACACTAAACATGAGACAAGATAAATAATCAAATATTTTTTCATAAAATGGCTGAATTTAGTTCTGCTAATCGTTCTTCTAAAGCCTTAATTTCGTCCCGGTATTCGGCAGCTTCCATGAACTCCAAATTCTCTGCCGCTTTTTCCATTTTTCTTCGAGCTGAAGAAATAGCCTTTTGAATTTCCTTTTCTCCCCAACCAGCCATTATAGGATCTGCAGCAATGGACGGTTTTGAGAAATCTCCCTCGGAATAAACGCGCGGCTTCATTTCCAGAATTTCACTTGCTTGACGAAGAATTGATGTTCTATGTTTCACTATTTGGGTTGGTTCAATTCCATTTTTCTCATTAAACTCCATCTGCTTTCGCCGTCTTCGTTCAGTTTCATCTATAGTTTGGGCCATGCTTCCTGTTATTTTATCTGCATAGAAAATTACCTTTCCATGCACATTCCGCGCAGCCCTTCCCGCAGTTTGTGTAAGAGACCGTCTATTCCTCAAGAAGCCCTCCTTATCAGCATCGAGAATTGCGACCAAACTTACTTCGGGAATATCAAGCCCCTCTCTTAATAGGTTCACACCTATGAGCACGTCTATCTCTCCTTCGCGCAACTGACCGAGTATGTTTATGCGCTCAAGAGTATCTACATCACTGTGAATATATCTGCATTTGATATTCATGCGCTCGAGATATTTGTTCAACTCTTCAGCCATTCGTTTGGTTAAGGTGGTAACCAAAACACGTTCTCCAACTTCAATGGTCTTCTGAATTTCATTCATTAAATCATCGACTTGATTCAACGAAGGACGAACCTCAATCGGAGGATCGAGCAGCCCTGTAGGTCTGACGACTTGTTCAATTACAACACCCTCGGTTTTACGCAATTCGAAGTCGGCGGGTGTCGCAGAAACAAAAATCACTTGATTTTGTATCGATTCAAATTCATCGAAAGTTAAAGGGCGGTTATCCATTGCCGAAATCAATCGAAATCCGTGTTCGATTAGATTCACCTTTCTTGAGCGATCTCCTCCGAACATTGCGCCAACCTGTGGAACAGAAACATGGCTTTCATCAATTACCATCAAATAGTCATTTGGGAAATAGTCAAGAAGACAGAAAGGTCGTTCGCCCGGTTTACGTCGATCGAAATAACGACTGTAATTCTCAATCCCCGAACAATATCCAAGCTCCTTCATCATTTCGATATCGTAATTCACGCGCTCCTCCAATCTTTTGGCCTCTAGTGTTTTTCCTTCTTTATTGAAATTCGCCGTCTGCGCAGACATGTCTTGTTGTATCTGCCAAATAGCATCGTGAAGTGTTTCTTTGGATGTTACAAACAAGTTTGCAGGAAAGATTGTGGTTTGGTCAAATGACGTGGAGGTTTTTCCCAAAAATGGATCCAACATCTTTATGCTCTCTATCTCATTACCGAAAAACACCACACGCAAGGCGTAATCGGCATAAGCTAGGAAAATATCGACTGTATCGCCTTTCACTCGGAACATCCCTCGTTCTAAATCTGCGTTTGTTCTGCTGTACAACGACTCTACCAGCTTGTATAAAAATGACTGTCTACCCAATTTCATTCCCACATGAATGGGAATAACACTTTTATGAAATTCTTGAGGATTACCTATCCCATAGATGCATGAAATACTCGCAACCACAATAACATCTCTTCTTCCACTAAGTAGAGCGCTTGTAGCAGCGAGTCGAAGTTTTTCGATCTCCTTGTTAATACTTAAATCCTTTTCGATATAAGTATTTGTGACGGGCAAATAGGCTTCCGGTTGGTAATAATCATAATAACTTACAAAATACTCAACTAGATTCTCGGGAAAGAACTGCTTAAACTCTGAGTACAATTGCGCTGCAAGAGTTTTATTGTGACTAAGAATTAGCGTTGGGCGTTGTGTTTGCTGAATGACATTAGCTATCGTAAATGTTTTACCACTTCCCGTTACACCAAGCAATGTTTGATATTTCTCATTATCGTTCACCCCCTTCACCAGATCACGAATAGCCGTTGGCTGATCTCCCCCTGGAGTGAAATCTGTTATCAATTTGAATTGCATACGAGCGAATTTAAATTAGAAAAGCTGAGGTACAAAAAAAGGTCCGAAATCGGACCTTTTCAAGAATAACTTATATGCTACTTATTCGCCTACAACTTCAAAGTTGAAAGTAGCGCTAACCTCTTTGTGCAATTTAACACGAGCCTCGTATGTTCCAAGGTTCTTAATGTGCTCTTCAGAGATGCTAATGCTCTTTCTGTCGATTGCATAACCTTCTTTGGCCAAAGCCTCAGAAAGTTGAATCGTGTTGATGCTACCAAAAATCTTTCCTGTATCAGAAGCCTTTGTTGTTAACTTAATGCTTACAGAAGCAATTTTCTCAGCAATAGCTTGAGCTTCAGCAAGGATTTTAGTTTCCTTGTGAGCACGTTGCTTCAGGTTCTCTGCGTGCATCTTCAATGCTGAATCTGTTGCAGGAATTGCGTAGCCTCTTGGGATTAGGTAGTTACGAGCGTAACCTGGCTTTACAACCACGATTTCGTCTTTTGCTCCTAATTTTTCTATGTTCTCTTTTAATATAATTTGCATGACCTAGTCCTCCTTAATTTATTTCAACATATCAGCAACATATGGCATTAAGGCCAAATGACGCGCTTTCTTAATTGCCTGAGAAACTTTGCGTTGGTATTTCAACGATGTTCCTGTAAGACGACGAGGAAGAATTTTACCTTGCTCGTTACACAACTTCAATAAAAAGTCAGCGTCTTTGTAGTCTATATATTTGATACCTGATTTCTTGAAACGGCAGTATTTCGCTTGCTTAGTTTCAATATCAATTGGATTGAGGTAGCGGATTTCTGAGTTATCGCTCATTTGTTCAATTTTTTAAGGTTATGCCTCTTTAGAAGCGGCTTTCTTTTCTTTTAATTTGTTTCTGCGGCTCTCTGCATACTCCATGTGGAATTTATCCATTACTGTTGTAAGGAAGCGAATGACGCGCTCGTCGCGGCGGAATTCGGTTTCTAAAACACCAATAACATCTCCAGTAGCCTCAAACTCCATTAGATAGTAGAAACCAGTTGATTTTTTCTGAATAGGATAAGCCAATTTGCGTAAGCCCCAGTTCTCTTCGTGTTTAATCGAAGCGCCCTTTCCTTTCAGAAACTTTTTGAACTTTTCTACTGTTTCCGCCGCCTGATCATCAGACAGCACGGGAGTCAAAATGAAAACAGTTTCGTAACGATTCATGATATATTTATTTTAAAATGGACGGCAAAAGTACGAAAAACTTTCAAACTTCCAAGCATTCAACGGAATAGCTTAGAAAAAAGTTAATCCAACTCCCATATTCTGTTCTTCTTTCGCAACCGAAATCCTGAGAGGGAGTGCTTTTGCCAAAAATGAAGAACCAAATAAATAACTATCGGAGAGCCGAATGTTAGAAATGACAGGTACACGAAAGAAAGTCGAATTCGATTCGAATTCATATCGAGTTTCTTACCCAACGCTTCGCAAACTCCGAAGAATCGCAGTTCACAAAAATCAAATAAGGACTTCATAATATTCATTTCGCTTCAGTTTTTCAGCTCCCAAAGCGCAATTTAGGCATTTTCTCGGCTCACAATACATTCCGTACAAATGAATCAGCCCTTGTGACTCCAATGCATTCTTTCCAACCACATCATGAATTTTCCATAAGCGTGTCACGCGATTGTCTTCCAGGGGAATAAATTCAAGAAGTTCCAATGCTCGTTCCGCATAAGATTCGTCCATTTTCCTTTCGTGAAGAAAAAATAACAATGGTGCAAATACGTTTATAGCTAAATGAGCGAAAAGCGGATTAACCCTGCCCTGTCTATAAAACTCAGATTTCCACTCTCTTATTTCCACTTTATTGAAAATCATATTCCACCAATTAGAAATGTTGGGAAGTTCATTGGCAAGTTCTTCCACTCTCACCCTGTTACTTCTGCGCGGACGAATTTTACCTGTGTTAAGTGCTTGCGGCTTGAGTATTAACCATTGATTGGCTTCAATTAGTGTTGATGCCTGTTTCCAGAGGACAGCCTTGACTCTTGGCCTTTCAAATCCAAACAATTGAAGAAGAACACACTTCATGAGTTCAGGTTCATCCATTAATCGCAATGCACTTCGAAATGAAAAACGTGAAGCCACTTGCTCGAAAAGTTCGCCGTTCAACCCAAATCCAAATGCTCGAAAAAACTTTTCGTAAAAAAGTTGCAAAAGATCACCATTTAAATCGGCTGATCGACTTCGCCATTCAGACACTCGCCTTTCAAGACGTTCCACCGCCATGCGATTGATCCAATTGGTACGAACCACGCCTCGTATATCTCCGAAATTTCCACCGCACGGAATTTGATCTCGCATACTTTTCCATTGTTGAACCGTTTCCCACTGTCCGGAAATAATATAACTTTTTAACTCAAGCACTGGAATGCTAGCTGGAACATGATGATCCATTTCATAGACCACGTGCAGAATGACATTGTCGTAACGCGGGTCTCCGGTATGACCATGAATCAGCCAGTCGGAAGACTTCAAATGAAGTTCTACCGGTCCGCACCACAGCACTTCGCCGATTTGAATCCGTGCATCCATAAAATCTGGACCCGCATGTCGGTTCAAAAAACCCGGATATTCAACATGTATAACATTACCATCAGTTGTTCTTAAAGGCAATTGACAAAATGACTGTGTTCGCCACACGAAGTGTAAATATTCTTCTTTCATGAACCGAAATTCAAAACAGAATTCTTAAAAGTCAAGAAACACTTATGCGATAAAATCTCCGTTAAGCTTGAATTTACTTATCTTTAGGACGCATAAACTTTTCAAATGAAACACTTCTACCTGCTTCTCGTTCTCGGAATTTCCCTTCATACAATAGCACAACCAGGCGACACAACCGTCGTTCAAACCTATACTTTTGAAGCCCAAAACAATCCTGCAACCGCCTACGACTCTCCGGGAAGAAGATGGTTTCAATTCCCAGCGTCTAACAATGGAGTGAATTACCAAAAGGTATTGATGTACCATACATTAAAATGCTTTAGCGATGGCACAGCCGGCGGGTTAGGGTTCCCCTGCGGAGAATGGGATTACTTATCTTACAACTACCTCTTCGAACATACTGGAGTACTCGACTCTACCCTTCAACAGCATCCGCATTTTCTTATCAATAATCAGAATTTCACGACTGCTTCAATTCGAGCAACTGCTCCATTCGATATTTTTCAAACTACGCAAACAACTTCTGCTATTACTAATCCAAGTGAAGCACTTTCATACAGTGTGGGAGACAACAACCAGACATCAAACTCACCTTTCGGAAGCGATGCTAGCTCGAGAATGCAATGGATCTATTCTGCCACAGAACTTGCTGCTTCAGGACTGCAAGCTGGAAATATTTGGCAAATCGGATTTGATCTAACTGGAAATGCTGGTAACTACCAAAACTTGCGTATTCGAATTAAACCAACAAATTCAATCACACTTACTGCTCTTGACAATGGCGCTATGAGCACTTATTATCTCAGCAACACAACTGTAAATCAGAATGGCACCTTCTATTTAACACTGAACTCACCTTTCGCTTGGGATGGAGCAAGTAACATCCTTATTGAAGTTTCATACGACGGAAGTCCATCTGCAGTTGGTGTTGCCGCCCTCGGAGAGGCCTCTAACATCAATGCTATCGCTGCTATTGGAAATAATAAATTCGTTCGATTCGATGGCAACGATGAGATTCGCATCCCAGGAACTGCATTTACCTCGCTATCAACTGAGGTAACCATTGCCTTTTGGCTGAGAGGAAATGCCAATGCTCAACCTGAAAACGGCACCTGTTTCGAGGCTAGAAATAGCAGTCACAACCGTGTATTGAACACGCACATTCCCTGGAGTAACAGTCGCGTTTATTGGGATGCAGGAAATTCTGGAGGCAGTTACGATCGCATTGACAAAGCGGCTAATCCTGCAGATTTTGAAGGCGTTTGGAATCACTGGGTCTTCACCAAAAACAGTGTAACAGGGGAAATGAAAGCCTATCTCAATGGGGTGCTTTGGCACAGCGGAACAGGGAAAGTTTTCCCTATGAATAATATTACCCAATTCAGTATCGGAGCTGCAGCTACTTGGAGTAATTTCTATCGAGGAGATATGGATGACTTCTGTATTTTCTCGTCAGCGCTTTCCGCTGCGGAAATTCAAAATTTATATACAACTGGCACTACCACAACTCCTCTATTGGTAAAATATAATTTCAACAACGACAGCAACGGAACTGTTATTGATATATCTGGAAATAATTTCAACGGTTATACACTAGGCAATCCTAATTTCATTTCTTATAATGGTTTTGAATTAACGCAGTCAGCACAGGCTTTGGATTTCAGACCAAAAACTTATTTTACCCAAGGAAACAACCTCATTACCGAGCAAATATCAAACACTGTGAATGTTCAAATTTACGATGCTCCTGTGTCTAAAATCGAATATGAGATTGTTGATCATGCACCTCAGATATTAAACATTGCAACAACCTATCTTGCTCGTATGCAGTACACGTATGATTCAGCAGGAACAAAAATAGATAGCACTTATGCTGGCCCCGATCAAATCTTAACAAATGACACATTGTTTTATCACAGCGCTCCGTTTGAAGTTATTAATCGTTATGAATTAGGTCGATTTATTACTCCTTACGGTATCCAATTGGATTTGGGAGATGGTTGGACATGGATTTACGATGTAACCGATTTCGCAAATTTACTTCGCGACAGTGTTGAACTGGAAGCAGGAAATTGGCAAGAACTTCTAGACTTAAAGTTTGTATTTATTGAAGGAACTCCAGCGCGAGACGTTAAGCGAATAGCAAACGTGTGGCAGGGCAATTGGGGGTTAAGCGGATTTAACAATGTTGTGAATGAAAAGACATTTACTCTCCAACCTAATGAGAGTGAACTAAAACTCAGAACAACATTAACCGGTCATGGCTTTGGAAATGACGCGAATAATTGCGGAGAATTCTGCTACAATACGCATTCGCTAGATGTGAATGGCAATCCAACCTTCAGTTGGGAAATCATGCAGGACTGTGACAAAAACCCACTCTTTCCTCAAGGTGGAACATGGATTTATGCACGTGCCGGATGGTGTCCAGGAATGGAAGGAAGAACTGAAGAATTTGAACTCACTCCTTTCCTTCAAAACAACCAAGTCAGTGCGGAATACAACATCACTACCGACCCCTACGGAAACTATGTAACAGAGAGTCAAATAGTTTATTACGGACCTAAGAATCACGCGCACGATCCTGAAATTGAGCAAGTCTTAGCGCCGAGCAATTGGGAGAACCATTCTCGTTGGAATCCAATTTGTGACAATCCAAAATTTGTTCTTCGCAACAAAGGATCTCAACCCTTAACTGAAGTGAAAATTTCGTACGGTGTTGTGGGTGGTGCTACAGAAATATTTACTTGGACAGGTAACCTCGGCTTCATGGAAAGTGAGGTTGTTGAACTTACTTATTCCGACCCGATACTCTGGAATTCTACTTCTACAACAGGCAGATTCGTAATTGATTTAGGGGAAAGCGCAAACGGTGTAGATGAAAATCCGTCTAACAATCATGCCGAGTCTACGTTTATTCGTCCGCCGGTGTATTCATACCTTCCAAACACCGACAACAACAAGCTCATTATCATCTTCAGAACAAACGCTGCGTATTGGGAAAGCGCTTATACCCTTTTCGACATTAATGACAACCCTGTTTTCACGAGAACATTTACGCAAGCAAACACAACGCATCGCGACACACTTGAGTTAAATGCAGGTTGCTACCGCTTTAAAATCACAGATAACGGAGGTGATGGATTGTCGTTCTTCGCGAATAACGATGGCAACGGTTATTGCAACTTAGATCGTGTTGCAGGAGCATACTTCAAACAATTTGAAAATGACTTTGGCGCAGAAATAGAACAATACTTTTATTGGAACACCAATCTCGTTGGCGTTGAAGAAGAACTTGCAAGCAACACGCAGTTGTTTTTAATGCCTAACCCAGCGAAGCAACAAGTGAAATTAATTGCCAATGGATTCGATGAGCGGTTGATCTATACTTTACTTAACGCACAAGGTCAAGTATGCAAACAAGAAGGTATTAACAGAACCGATAAAACAGGAAGTGTTGACATTGATTTGAATGGAATTGCCTCAGGGATTTATTTCGTTCAAGTACAAGACAAAAACAACAGTTCAACCATTAAGCTAATTGTTGAATAGTAAACTACACTTTATTACTTCTTGAAAGCAATGCCGCATCCAAAAGAGTAATTGCAGCCATTGCCTCAACGACAGCCACAGCTCGTGGAAGCACGCACGGATCGTGACGTCCAGCTGCTTCAAGCGTCACCTCTTCGTTGTTGGTGTTTAAAGCCGTCTGCTTTTTCCCAATGGTGCTTGTTGGCTTAAACGCTACCTTGCAAACGATGTCCTTTCCGTTGGAAATTCCACCTTGAATTCCTCCATCATGATTGGTCTGAAGGGAGTCATTATTCTCACTCCCCTTTCTTAATGTGGAAGAAAAACCATCTCCAATTTCAAAAGCCTTTACAGCATTAATGGAAAGCATCGCGTGTCCCAGTTGCGCATGGAGCTTATCAAAAACTGGTTCGCCCCATCCAGCAGGCACACCCGCAATCACACAAGTGATTATCCCTCCTAAACTATCTTTCTCCTCTTTTGCCTGACGAATAGCCGCTTCCATTCTAGACGCAGTCTCCACATGCGGACAACGAATTGCTGAACTGTATGTTACTTCCAAATTCAATTTATCATAGGTAACAGGCATCATAATTTTGTGCACACTACTCACATATGCATTCACCCGAATGTTCATTCGGTTTAGCACTGACTTCGCGATTGCACCTGCAACTACTCGGCAAGCCGTTTCTCGAGCGGAGCTTCTCCCCCCCCCTCTATGATCGCGGATTCCAAACTTCTCTTGCCAAGTATAATCGGCATGACCGGGGCGAAAAACATTTTTCAGGTTGTCGTAATCCGCTGAATTCTGATCGTCATTTTGAATAACAAAACCTATCGGGGCTCCTGTGGAAACTCCATTCAAAACTCCAGACAACAATTGAACGCAATCTGACTCTTTTCTTGAAGTGGTTAACTCACTTTGTCCTGGCTTTCTTCGATCTAACTCCATTTGAATGAATACTTCGTCGATAATCACACCTGCAGGACAACCGTCAATTACACCACCAATTGCAGGACCATGAGATTCTCCAAAAGTGGTAAGTCGAAATAAAGTTCCAAATGTGTTTCCAGCCATAATGCAAATTTAGTTTGCTTTTGAGTCTACAAGTTTTCCATTTACAATCACCTGATCGATGTGGTTCTCTCCGAAATAATAGAACAATTCAGTCAGCGAATTAAGTGATTTCGTAATAATTAAGGAAGCCTTCTTTCCAACTGTGATGCTACCTAAAACATCTTGAACATTCATTGCATAAGCACCGTTCAAAGTTGATGCATTAACTATTTCTCGCGGAAGCATTCGCTGTTGAATACATGCCAGACTATTTACAAAATTCATATTTCCTGAAGGAGAAGACCCTGGATTGAAGTCCGTAGCCAATGCCAATGGCAGGCCTTCATCGATAATTCTTCGTGCAGGAGTGTATGGTATCCTTAAGAAAAACGAACAAGCAGGAAGAGCAACAGGCATTGTATTGCCTTGCTTCAAAGAGCTAATATCGTCATTAGACAATTCCTCTAAATGATCTACGCTTCTTGCACCTCTTTTCACGGCAGCATCCACACCACCGATTACATTGAATTGATTCACGTGGACTTTTGCGGGAATACCTAAGGCTTGAGCGGTTCCAATAAGCTGATTCATTTGATCAACTGTAAAATATCCCTCTTCACAAAATGCATCCACAAAATCAGCTAATCCTTCAGCTGCTACTTTCGGCAGAACTTGATTAATCATTAGCTGAACAAACTCCTCTTCTCGACCTTTATAACCCGATGGAATTGCATGCAAAGCAAGAAATGTTGCCTTAATTTCCAGAGGATGCTCGGCTTTCAAGCGTTTGATGACTCGAAGCATTTTAAGTTCGTTTGCTTCATCTAAACCGTATCCGCTTTTAATTTCAACAGCAACAGTCCCTTGTTGCATCATAACATTCAACCGATCAATTGCAGCGTTGTACAGTTCATCTTCACTCATTGCAGAAAGTTTCTTCGCACTGTTTAAAATGCCACCGCCACGCTTGGCTATTTCCTCGTAGGTTAAGCCATTCAGACGATCTTCGAATTCGTCTGCACGAGAGGCCGCGAAAACAGTATGCGTGTGGCTATCGCACCAGCCCGGAAGAACAAACTTTCCCGCGGCATCAATGATTGTTAAACCTCTCCAATCCTCTATTCCATTGAACTCATCCATTGATCCGAATGCTACAATGGTATCTTCTTCAATTGCCAACCAAGCGTTTTCAATGCTCGGAAGAACATTCATATCCAAACCTTTAACAAGAGCGACACCCTGAGAATGAGTTCCGTAGAGTGTTTTTATGTTTTTTATGAAAATTTTCATGTTGTACAAAGATGCATTATTCCTAAATTTGCCGTCCCGCGCCTATAGCTCAGTCGGTTAGAGCAACAGACTCATAATCTGTGGGTCCCTGGTTCGAGCCCAGGTGGGCGCACAAAGATAACCCCGCAAATGCGGGGTTTTTTATTTCATTATTCAACTATTATCTTCTTCGTTATAACCACCTTTTCACTGGAAAGTTTCAACAAGTACATACCTGATTTTAACTTTTCAGTTTCATTGAAAAAGCCTTGCTTTAAAATCACGTGCTTCAAAATGCATTTTCCAGAGGCATCAAACAATTCAATTGTATTATAATTTTCATTCTTCCATTGAATTGAGAATGTACCAAAGTTGGGATTCGGAAAAATGTTTACGGTTTGAAGTTCATCATTATTCACGTTACCGCAAAGCATGCAAGCTGCAAGCGGATCAGCCGAGACAAATGAATGACTAGTAACATAGTCTGTGTAAATCGACTCTACACATTCATCATTCAAAAAGTATCGAAGCCACGCTGTCATGAGGGTTAAATAAGCCTCTTGCTGATCTGCTCTTGCCAAAGTTGCACCAAAAGGCTCTCCAAAATCACACAATGTACCAGAATCAATGTAGCCACAGTGCGAACCCCCTGTGAGTGAAACAAATGTTTTACAAATTGTGTTTGTCCCATCAAAAATCGGCTGGTGATTGGATGCAGGTGGTGTAACCGCATCTTCGCTTCCTGAAAAAACAAGCACATCGCAATTTACTGATGATGCAGTTGCAATAGCGCTCGGATTTGTTTCAGCAGGTGCAAGTCCAACAATCGCATCTATACTTGAATCAGAAGCCGCAGCCAACCAAGCCGCCCCTCCACCCATGCTATGTCCGATTATCGCCTCTCTTTCTTGATTCACCACGTTGAATAATATGGACGCTGAATTTTGAGACTCTTGTTGAAGTGCGTGCGTTACAAATGCCAAATCAAGACCGAATTCTTGATGGTTAGGAGAAAACCCAGTTTCCGTATTAACTAGTGCAACAATGAATCCGAATGGGATCAACTGTTCCGCTATTAAATAATAATTTGCAGCACCAATAACGAATCCATGTCCCACAGCAATTGCAGGATAACCGGAGAGAGCAAAAGATGCAGGATCTAAAATCGGCATGTTATCTCCTGATGCCGTGGCTGGATAATAAACCTCGCAAGGTATGCTTCGATTGTTTCGAGCTGCATCTGTGAAAGTCATTGTACCATGCCCCAAACCTTGAGAAAAAGCATACCCCATAAACAGGAAAGCAAATACAAAAAGTAATATTTTTTTCATTCTATTTTTTTTGAAGGGGAACCACTTGTATTCCAAATGAAGACTCAACTACAAAATAATATTGACCCGTAGGATGCGATGTTAGGTCGACATGATAAATAGCCCAAGGCTCGCTGTAATTGTAATCCCATTTGAAATATTTTATAGATTTACCACTATTATCGTACAGGTAATGATAGTTGCTTGTATCTGGGAAATTCCCTTCAATTCGAATTTCGAAACGCCCATCTGAAGGCTGTGGAAAAACCAAAACCGAACGTTCATTCGGCTGGTTGTAAATCTGGTTGGAAAGACTGACGAAAGCCTTCCAAAAATCAGGAATACCGTGACCCATTGAATCGTTCGGACTTGAATACAAGCTTGCGCTTTCCTCAATTGCGTTGAATATATCCATATTTGTTGCTGTTGGAAAAGCTTGCCAAAGGGCAGCAGCCATTCCTGCGATAATTGGAGAACTGAAAGACGTTCCATTCCCTCTTGAAATTGTGCTATCCATGGCCGCATAAACCGTTTGTCTTCCCATGGCTACAATATTCGGTTTCACATCGTTCAAACTCGGAGGACGATACCCCGAGAATGAAGCGTGATTTCCGTTTAAATCTACCGCGCCTATACACAAAACATGTTCCGCATCCGATGGGGCTGTAATTACGCGCCAAGGATCATCGCCACTATTTCCAGCACTATTTACGACAAGTGTTCCCTTAAGTGCACAAATTTCAGCGGCTTGTGTAATTCGCGTTGTACTTCCATTCATTTCTGAAGGCGAATAATTCATGTAATCTTCATCAAACAGCGAATATCCCAAGCTCGAATTAATGACATCGATTCCAATACTGTCCGCCCATTCTGCGGCCTGTATCCATGTATCTTCTTCCAAACGAACTTCACGGTACACATCTTCGGTTTGAAACAAATAATAATTTGCCTCAACAGCTGATCCGTAAAGAGAATCCTTCATAATTCCAGCCATGTGGCTCAGTACCATTGTACCGTGTGTCGAGGCATCAAACACATTGGGCGAATTGAAATTCAGAAAGTCATGCGTCTCAACTATTCTTCCATCCTCGAAAAGATGGGCCATGGCGGGCAAAACATCAGTAAACCTGAAACCGCCATCGAACACAGCTATATCCATTCCCTGTCCATTCAAACCGAGCTGATGCAGCAAATGTCCGTTTAACATTTCTATTTGTCTAAAACTTGGACCGTACAAATCATCTGAAATCATCCCCTCCTCAGATTGCGTGCCTTTATGAGCTGAAACCTTCTCAAGCGGAATACTTGGCAAGGATTTTACCGCAAAAACAAAGGGTAGAGCTTCCACTTGTTGCTTCCATAAGGCTGCTATGGATGTATCTGCAAGTTCCACTGTTATTGAGTTGAACCATTTGCTTTTCAACAAAAGACTGGCATTTCCAATTTGAAGCACCTGCTCTATGTAGTTTTTGTTAACTGGGATATCCAAAGAATCAAATCCTAAACCTGTTCTTAATCTCCGTTCTATAGCCTTGGAAGATAGAAATTGGGAAGGGTTCGACAGAGAAAATGGTGAATTTGATTTGTCTTTAAACTGAACAAAATAGGTATTGTAGGAAGACTGAGCGAAAGCTTGAACACCAACTAGAAAAGTAATTAATAATATCGCAGATCGTTTTTTCATGATGCTATTTTGTCTCCTTCAATTTTCCATTTTCATAGACCTCCGTTTTTTCCAACTCTCCTGAAATTTTATAATACAAAACTTCACCGGACAATTGACCATTAACGTACTTGCCTTTTTGCTTAATCTGTGTGCCTTTAAGTTGCTCGCGAAACATTATTCCTTGTGCTACATCTTCGGCAGAAGCAGGAATTTGCTCATAAGTTCCCTTATCATAGTACTCGGCGAATGCTCCTTCCTTGTTATAATTCTTGTAGGTGTATTCAGATTGTGGAATACCTGAGTCATAATACGTTTGGAAAGTACCATTGGCATAATGTTTCTTTTCAATTTTATCGTTTTTAAACCAAATGGTGAGTTCTGGCAAACCCGTTTCCAAATAAAAATTCCAAGCCCCCTCGCGCATTCCATTTACAAACTTCCCCTCCTCTTTTTTCTTACCACTATCGTAGTTTACGACAATGTTTCCATCATAGATTCCGTTTTTATAACTTCCCTTCTTGCTTACTTTTCCTTCTACGGTATATTCTGTGAATGGCCCATTCATTTTATCGTTCAGGAATATCATTTCATGCGAGACTTGACCATTCGCAAAATAAACTTTAGACTCGCCGTTCAGCATGTTGTCTTGGTAGTTTTCAAATCGAATTAATCTTCCTTCTGCGTCAAAGAATTCCCATAAGCCCTGCTTTTGTCGCTCCCACGTCTTCCCCACCTTCTTCCCAACATATCTACCTTTACTGTTAACTGTTTTCCCATCTGCATAGTAGTTCACAACATCGTTTATCGTTGTGTCTTGAATGTGATTTACGGTAGATTTCAGGTAACCCTTTTCGTTATAAAATTCGAAAACACCCGTAGGCACTCCATTTTTAAATGTCCCCTTGTAATACATAACCTTTGGATTCGACTTGTAAACTCTGATCCAAACACCTTCCCTTTTGTTACTTGAATTGAAGGCGTTATAGTCTACACCGAAGGTGCCGCTGGGAAAAACAGTACCAGGGGCCTGTGCCGAAGCTACAAGTAGATTAAGAGCAAATACGAAAACCAAGCTTAACCGCTTCAACATATCAATCATATCGAAAAAATTAGATTTCATTCACAACGGAAAATTAGGCCAAAACATTATATGTACGTTTTAATTCAAAAATCATTTTCAACAGGAAATGAGATTCACTAATTTTGCAGTCTAAAAATTGAAACCATGAAAGTAACCGTAGTTGGAGCTGGTAATGTTGGCGCAACCTGTGCCGATGTATTAGCGCATCGTGAAATTGCCAACGAAATTGTTTTGTTGGACATTAAGCCTGGCTTTGCAGAAGGAAAGGCTCTTGATATTTGGCAGACCGCACCCATTAACCTTTACGACAGCCGAACTGTAGGAAGCACCAATGATTACGCGGCTACTGCGAACTCTGATGTTGTAGTAATTACAAGTGGTTTACCAAGAAAACCAGGTATGAGTCGTGACGATTTGATTGCGACTAATGCGGGAATCGTTAAAAGCGTTACTGAGAATATTGTAAAGCATTCTCCAAACGCGATCATCGTTATTGTTTCGAATCCGCTTGATGTAATGACATATTGCGCTTACCTAACTGCAAAAGTTGACAGCAAAAAAGTATTTGGAATGGCTGGTATCTTAGATACAGCACGTTACCGCGCATTCATCGCATCTGAATTGAATTGTTCTCCAAAAGACATCCAAGCCGTATTAATGGGTGGTCATGGAGACACTATGGTTCCACTTCCACGCTACACAACCGTTGGTGGAATTCCTGTAACAGAATTAATTTCTGAAGAAAAATTAAACGCAATCGTTGAGCGCACAAAAACGGGCGGTGGCGAAATCGTTAATCTTTTGGGAACTTCTGCTTGGTATGCACCTGGAGCAGCTGCAGCTCAAATGGTGGAAGCCATTGTTCGCGATCAAAAAAGAATCTTCCCTGTTTGCGCTTTATTGAACGGCGAATACGGAATGAAAGATATCTATTTGGGCGTTCCTGTTAAATTAGGTAAAAACGGAATCGAACAAATTATCGAATTGCAATTGAACGACGCTGAAAAAGAGTTGTTGAACAATTCAGCCACTTCTGTTAAGGAAGTAATGAATGTTTTAGATTCAATGAATTTATTCTAAATTATATTGTATTGAAATGAAGACAGCACCAAAGGGTGCTGTTTTTTTTTTGCTTATTTCTTTCGATATAGCCTTACGTAAAAAGGCATGTCGTTCAAAGGACGATATTCCTTTTTCGGACGAAACTCTTTCAAGAAGACCAATGTGGTGTCTTCATTCAAGTGCTCTATTGGGGTATTCTCTTCATTCGGTCCATAATGTCCATCCCAAACAATTAAGTCTCCCTTTTGTGCATATTTGAACGATCTAAGCTGGTTCATTTTAGTATAGTCGAACGGGTCTCTCTCGAGAGCAAGTGAAACATAGGAGTGACCAGCAAACACGCAACCATTAGTTGTAACTCCTTCAGCGTCCATCCAAACTTTCATCTCATTCAAAACAGCCTCTTCAATTCCATATTCAACCGGAGCGCCAACAGCTCCAAGAATAAGGGTGTTGGTTCCAACTGCTGTTCCGCACAAGACAACTATTAATATCGAAAGAGTCTTCCATGATCCGATCGTTTTTCTACTATCGAGGAATTTATTCAGCTCAATTAGAGCTAAAAGTACCATCGGGGCAGCAACAACAAACATAACCCTTAAGAGGCCTAAACTTGCCCACATGCCCTGCCACCAGAGAACGGTATGCGCCATGAAATATCCCCAGAAGGAGCCCAATACAATCCAAAATATAACTTGATGCTTTAAAATGAAATTCTTTGAACCTTCTGCCATATCCGAAGTTTTCCAGTCGACTTTAAATCTACTTACTATTGTGTGAGCATTCAACCATGTAGATTTCAACAAGAATAAAAAACCTAATCCAAAAACAGGAATTGCCCAGATAAAGAAATGAAAGAAGCTCCCGCTTCCGTAGGAAGTTATCTCAGTATTCACATATGGATTAGAGTCGAATATCCACAACGGAATTCCTGTGTACCAAAACCCAACAGCATTCATCACGAACGACCCTATGAATAAGAGAGGTATGAATTTCCAACGACGTGTGAAGAAGAAAAATAGGACTGCAACTCCCAGAATCACAAATCCTTCACTTCGTGCAAAGGGCATAAAGCTTAAGACAAGGGCACCAAGAAAGAACTTTCCGCGCAAACTCCAATGAATGAATAAAATAAGGAACAAAGCGCAGATAATTTCTGTTAATGAAGAAACTGCATTATCGAACACTACCGGGCAGCTAAAGAACAAGAGGGGCGCCAACCAAGATCTTTTCAAATCAAGTTGGTTCGCTATTTTGAATACAAGAAACGCCTCAAAAAATATCAACGCAAGATTAGTCCAGATAACCGCCTGTAAGCCTATTTGAGCAGCGGGTGAAAATAAAACAGTGAACACCGGTTTTCCCCATTGATTTAAAAGAAGGTCATGGTGAATCCACGAATACCTCGACATTTGATAATGCGTAAATGTATCTGCACCGCCATTCACACCGTTTGCAAACAGCACGAGCAAAACATAGAAAACACCCGCAATTGTAAATACTTTACCCTGGGGTTTGCCCCAAAAACGCTGAAGCACATCCATTAGGCTTCTACGAGAGAGGATTTAATATTCGTAATAAAATCGTCAAATAAATAACGAGAATCATGTGGACCCGCGCTTGCTTCCGGGTGGTATTGCACAGAGAAAACAGGCTTGGATTTCAATCGAATACCAGCGACAGTATTGTCATTTAAATGAACATGTGTAATCTCTACATCTGGGTTATTTGCGATACTTTCTCTTGAAATTACAAAACCATGATTTTGACTTGTGATTTCTCCCTTTCCAGTTATAATATTTTTGACGGGGTGATTCACACCGCGATGTCCATTGAACATCTTCTCCGTTTTTAAACCTTGGCTTAAGCCTATCAGTTGATGCCCCAAGCAAATTCCAAAGCATGGAATACCAGTCTCAACAATCTCTGCTGTAAGCCCGATAGTATAGGGCATTGCCGATGGGTCTCCTGGGCCGTTTGAGAACATAACTCCATTTGGCGACCACGCCATTATTTCTTCTAGAGTTACATTTAATGGAAATACTTTTAAAAACGCACCTCGTTCCACCAAGCAGCGAAGTATGTTCAACTTAACACCGAAATCAAGTACTGCAATCTTTATCTCTGCATTTGGATTACCATATTCGAAAGCTTCACTGCAAGCCACTTTTGAAGCCAACTCTAATCCATCCATGTTTGGAGCTTCTTCTAACTTGGCCTTAAGCAAATCAATATCTAAAATTTCTGTTGAAATAATGCAATTCATTGCTCCATTCTTACGAATGTGTCTAACCAATGCTCGGGTATCTAAATCGCATATTCCAACAACATGATCTCTTACCAGATAATCTTGCAAGGTGCCTGCCCCGCCAGCGCGGCTGGCAACATCGGAGAATTTCTTAATAATTATTCCAGAGACTTGACATTTCAGCGACTCCACTTCATTGGCATGCACTCCATAATTCCCAACATGGGACGTTGCCATAACTAGACACTGGCCGAAATATGACGGGTCAGTAAAAACTTCTTGATAGCCGGTCATTGCTGTATTGAAAGCAATTTCGCCAGTTGTAGTACCTTTCGCACCACAACTTTGACCATAAAAAACGGTACCGTCTTGGAGGAGCAGTACCGCGGTTATAGATTCTTTTCTCATTAAAGTACAAAGTTAGACTTTTTCAAATGAAAATGAATTTGAACTTTTCAACAAAATTAAAAAAGGGAGCAATTAATTGCTCCCTTTTCTAATAAGTTATTCAGAGTTTATTCTGCTGAAGCAGAATCATCTTTTTTCTTTCTTGTCTTTTTTGGCTTCGCCTCTGCCTCTGGAGAATCTATCACATCTGATGAAGCTTCAACTACAACATCATCTGTTTTCTTAGCTGCACCGCGACGTGTACGCTTCTTGGCAGTTGCCTTCTCCGCCTCTTTTCCGTAAATGGTGTTGAAGTCAACTAACTCCATCATACACATTTCAGCGTTGTCTCCTTGACGGAAACCAGTACGAACGATACGTGTATATCCACCTGGACGAGAAGCGATTTGAGGAGCAACAGTGCGAAACAATTCTGTCACAGCCTCTTTGTTCTTCAAATAACTGAATACAGTTCTTCTGTTGTGAGTACTGTCAGCCTTCGACTTTGTAAGAAGAGGTTCAACATACTTACGAAGAGCTTTTGCCTTAGCAAGAGTCGTATTAATTCGCTTATGCTCGATAAGTGAGTTAGCCATGTTAGCTAGCATTGCACGACGGTGTTCTGCCTTTCTTCCTAAATGGTTATTCGTTTTTCCGTGTCTCATAATTTTACTTTCTTCTACTGCTCACCAGCAGGGGTTAATCTCTATCCAATTTATACTTTGCCACATTCATTCCGAAGTGCAAACCTTTGCTCTCAACCAACTCTTCCAATTCCGTTAATGATTTCTTTCCGAAGTTACGGAACTTCAACAAGTCATTCTTGTTGAACGAAACCAAGTCTCCTAACGTTTCGATATCAGCTGCCTTCAAGCAATTCAAGGCACGAACACTCAAGTCCATGTCGACCAATTTGGTCTTCAACAACTGGCGCATGTGTAAAGAACTCTCATCGAACTCTTCTACTTCACGTTTGATTTCCGTTTCAAGAGTAATACGCTCATCACTGAACAACATAAAATGGTGAATCAGGATTTTCGCAGCTTCTTGAAGAGCATTCTTAGGTGTAATTGAACCATCACCTTGAATTTCGAGAATTAATTTTTCATAGTCAGTCTTTTGCTCAACACGGAAATTCTCAACTGAATATTTCACGTTACGTATAGGCGTAAAGATTGAATCAATGAAAATAGTTCCCACTGGAGCACTTGACGTTTTGTTTTCTTCAGCGGGTCTGTAACCACGGCCCATTCCGATTGCAAGGTCGATACGAAGCTTAACTTTGGGCTCCATGTTGCAGATCACTAAATCTGGATTCAATACTTGAAACGCAGAAGTGAAATTACTGATATCACCGGCCTTGAATTGTTCTTGACCATTGATACTTATAGAAACTTTTTCGTAATCCGTTCCTTCAATTTGTCGCTTGAAACGAACTTGCTTCAAGTTAAGGATGATTTCTGTAACATCTTCAACTACTCCCTTGATAGAAGAAAACTCGTGATCCACTCCTTCAATTTTTATTGAAGTAATTGCAAAACCTTCCAGGGAAGAAAGAAGGATACGACGTAATGCGTTTCCAATCGTTATTCCGAATCCTGGTTCTAAAGGACGAAATTCGAAAGTACCTGTAAAGTCATTGCTTTCTAGCATTACGACTTTGTCCGGTTTTACGAAATCTAATATAGCCATTGAGTTGAGTTTAAATTAAGGATTATTTAGAGTACAATTCGACGATTAACTGTTCGCGAATGTTTTCTGGAATTTGAACACGCTCTGGGTATTTCATGAATACACCTTCTTTGTTTGAATCGTTCCAAGCCAACCAATCGAAATTTTTACGAGTAGCTAAAGCCATAGTAATTGACTCTAAAGACTTTGATTTTTCCCGAACCGAAACACGATCTCCTGGGCGGAGTTGGTAAGAAGGAATGTTTACGACATTACCATTTACCATGATGTGATTGTGAGAAACGAGTTGTCTAGCACCGCTACGCTTTGTAGCTATACCAAGACGGAATACAGTATTGTCTAGGCGAGCTTCGCACAGAGCCAATAAAATTTCCCCTGTTACACCTGGTCGAGCAGAAGCTTTTTTGTACAAGTTGGAAAACTGACGTTCTAGGATTCCATATGTATACTTCGCTTTTTGCTTTTCAGTTAACTGAATAGAATATTCGCTTTGTTTTGCACGACGCTTGTTCGGACCATGTTGTCCGGGTGGGTAATTGCGTTTCTCTAGTCCTTTGTCAGGTCCGTAAATTGCCTCACGAAACTTTCGCGCAATCTTTGTTTTTGGGCCAATGTATCTTGCCATTTCTTTTTCTTCTAAAAATTAGATTCTTCTTGCTTTTGGTGGGCGACAACCGTTGTGAGGAAGTGGAGTCGTATCAACGATTTCCAAAACTTCAATTCCAACTGTGTTAATGGTACGGATAGCAGATTCTCTACCTGCACCTGGTCCTTTAACGAACACCTTCACCTTTCTCAAACCAAGGTCATGAGCTTCTTTTCCACATTGCTCTGCAGCCATTTGAGCGGCGTAAGGAGTGTTCTTTTTAGAACCACGGAAACCCATTTTACCTGCAGATGACCACGAGATCACCTGACCAGAGTTATTGGTTAAACTGATGATGATGTTGTTGAACGTGGATTGAATATGGGCTTGTCCCATAGCTTCCACCACCACATTTTTCTTTTTCTTTTTTTCTACTTTGGCCATTTCTCTTGCCTTAGCTTATTGATTATTTAACTGCTTTCTTTTTGTTTGCAACTGTCTTGCGCTTTCCTTTGCGGGTACGAGAGTTGTTTTTTGTGCTTTGTCCACGAAGTGGCAAACCAGAGCGGTGACGAACACCTCTGTAGCAACCGATATCCATTAATCGCTTAATGTTCAATTGTGTTTCAGAACGAAGAGCCCCTTCAACTTTCAATTCATCGGTAATGAAATTACGAATCAAACCTAATTCTTCATCGTTCCAATCTTGAACTTTCTTATCATAAGAAATTCCAGCTTGTTCCAAGATTCTACGAGACGTCGAACGTCCAATTCCGTAGATGTAGGTGAGTCCGATTTCACCTCTTTTGTTACGCGGTAGATCTATACCTGCAATCCTTGCCATAGTTATTCTTTATTTTAAGGAATTATCCTTGTCTTTGTTTGAATTTCGGGTTTTTCTTGTTAATCACATAAAGCTTTCCTTTTCGGCTAACGATTTTGCAGTCAGCTGAACGCTTTTTAATTGAAGCACGTACTTTCATATCTCTACTACTTTATTATTTATATCGAAAACAAATTCGACCTTTAGTTAAATCGTAAGGCGACATTTCAACTTTCACTTTATCTCCTGGAAGAATTCGAATGTAGTGCATTCTCATTTTCCCCGAAATATGAGCTATGATGATATGTCCATTTTCAAGCTCCACACGGAACATTGCATTCGACAATGCTTCTACAATGGTTCCGTCTAGTTCTATCGATGTCTGTTTCGCCATTCAGTTTTATATTATTTTTTAGCAGTCAATACTGCATCTATCTCTTCAAATGAGGACAATTTCTCCGCTCCACCTTTTCCAACCGCCACTGTATGCTCAAAGTGAGCACTTGGTTTTCCGTCTTGCGTTTCAATGGTCCAACCGTCTTTCAATTGTCTAACGTTCTTCGTCCCCAGATTGATCATTGGCTCAATTGCCAATACCATTCCTTCTGTCATTACCAAGCCATGCCCTCTTCTTCCGTAATTTGGAACTTCCGGCGCTTCGTGAAGTTGTATGCCAACCCCGTGACCTACTAACTCTCTAACTACACCGTATCCGTTAGACTCTGCATAATGTTGCACAGCGTAACCAATGTCTCCAATACGTTTTCCTACAGAGGCTTGTTCAATGCCTAACTCTAAACACATTCTTGTTGCATCCAACAGCTTTTTTAAGTCATCGGAAATATTCCCAACAGCGAATGTAAATGCGGAATCTCCCCAAAATCCGTCCCACAATACTCCAATGTCTATAGAGACAATATCACCATCCTTCAATGGTTGAGCATTAGGTATACCATGAACCACGGCTTGATTCACACTTGCACAGATTGAATTGGGAAAGTCGTGATACCCAAGAAATCCAGGGTAAGCCCCATGGTCTCGAATAAACGTTTCCGCAACTTTGTCTAGTTGCAAGGTTGTAACACCCGGTTCAACGATTTTGGCAATTTCTGCCAACGTTTTTCCTACAAGTAAAGAACTCTTTCGGATGGCGTTTATCTCATCCTGTGTTTTAAAAACTACTTTTTTGCTCACTGCTTATACGGTGTATCCGCTGCTAGCAACATTCCCACTATTTCTTCCTCTCACTCTACCCGATTGCATTAACCCGTCGTAGTGACGAGAAAGCAAATGACTCTCTATTTGTTGAAGTAAATCTAAGATTACTCCTACTGTAATCAACATAGATGTTCCGCCAAAAAATTGAGCAAACATCTGAGCTTTTGTTAGTGACAATGTCAAAACAAGAGCAGGTAAAACTGCGATAAGGCCGACAAAGATACCACCAGGAAGGGTAATACTCGACAAAACTCTATCAATAAATTCTGCTGTGTCCTTACCGGGCTTAATTCCAGGGACAAAATTACCGTTTCTCTTTAGGTCGTCTGCTATCTGATTTGGGTTGGTAACGATGGCTGTGTAAAAGAAAGTAAAGAGAATTATCATTAACATCAGTACCACATTGTACCCCACCCCTTGAAAATTCGTTAATGAAGCCAATACCTTATTGTTTTGCAACATTTCAGTGTTGCTCAGCAACATTGGCACCATCATAATCGCTTGAGCGAAAATGATAGGCATTACGCCAGCTGCATTGACACGCAAAGGAATGTAGCTTCTGGCACCTTCGCCCTGAGGAAGGTGACTGCCACTAGCAGCCATTTTCGCCATTTGCACAGGAATTCTGCGAACAGCCTGAATGATTGCAACAGTTACTCCAATTACGATAACCATAACAGCTATCTCAATTAAGAAAAAGAAAGAAGTTTGCTGACTAAACTCTTGTGCAAAAGCACCGGGAATGTCAGACAGAATCCCTGTCATAATGATTAACGAAGTTCCATTTCCGATCCCTTTGTCAGTGATTTTCTCACCCAACCACATTACAAAGAGTGTTGAACTTGTCAAAATGATGATTGAAGTAATCATCCACATTGGACTATTCACGTGAGCATCAGCTGGCACGTACTGAGCAAGGTAACCTGGTGCTTGCACCATGGCAATACCAATAGTCAGGAAACGTGTCCACTGGTTAATTTTACGGCGACCGCTTTCACCTTCGCGTTGCAATTTCTGTACTGTAGGCACTGCAAGTCCAAGAAGCTGAATAACAATACTCGCTGAGATGTAAGGCATAACTCCTAGAGCGAAAATAGAAGCTCTATTGAATGCACCACCTGTGAATAGACCGAGAAAATCTGCGATTGAACCTGATCCAGCCGCATTTGGGTCCTGCATTTTCACAGCATCTATCCCAGGAAGAAGGACATAAGAACCGATTCTATACACCAAAAGTATCCCTAAGGTAAAAAGAATTTTCTTACGAAGTTCTTCGTGATTCCAGATGTTTCTTATTGCCGTAAAAAACTTTTTCATATAATGTTCGCTGTTCCGCCCATTGCTTCGATAGCCGCTTTAGCAGTGGCAGTAAAAGCGTGTGCTGTCACATTTAATTTTCCTTTTAATTCACCACGCCCCATAACTTTTACAAGGGCTTTCTTGCTGCATATTCCATTCGCTACAAGAGTTTCAAAAGTAACTTCGGTTAGATTATGCTTGTCAACCAATAGTTGTAAAGTGTCAAGGTTTATTCCTTTGTATTCAACGCGATTTAGGCTCTTGAACCCAAACTTAGGCAAGCGTCTTTGAAGGCTTTCTTGAGCAGCTATTGGGCAGATGGATTAATTGTTGCAACACCAACCG
>CAYLOT010000009.1:0-94450 GCA_964385405.1 uncultured Chryseobacterium sp.
ATCTTGGGTGTATTTAGCGGTGTTCTTCACCTTGCCCTTCATTAAGTTTCACGGTGCGCCATTGTTCATGTTGAATGTTATAGATCGCATATACATTCTTTTCGGCGTTCGCTTTTGGCCGCAAGACTTTTTCATTTTCGTATTGGGTATGCTCATTTTCGTGGTCTTCATTATACTCTTCACGGTTATTTTCGGAAGGGTATTCTGCGGATGGGTTTGTCCGCAAACCATTTTTATGGAAATGGTTTTCCGCAAAATAGAATATTGGTTGGAAGGAGATCGGAAAGCACAAATGACTTTGCGCACGCAGCCTTGGAACAGCAAAACACTTACGCGTAGAATTCTGAAAATAATTCTATTCTTCGCTGTCTCATTCGCCATTGCGAATACCTTCCTCATGTACATTATTGGAAGCGATGCTGTTTGGAACATTGCGACAGAGCCTGTATCCATGCATATCGGTGGATTTTCAGCCATAATCATTTTTAGCTTAGTTTTCTTCTTTGTTTACTATTGGTTCCGCGAACAAGTATGCTTAATTGTTTGTCCATATGGAAGAATGCAAGGCGTTATGCTCGACAAAAATTCCATTGCGGTCACGTACGACCATGTTCGTGGCGAGCCAAGAACCAAACACATTAAAAAGACCGCTGACCAGCCGCATGGCGATTGTGTTGATTGTTTGGAGTGTATTCGTGTTTGTCCGACCGGCATTGACATTCGCAACGGATTGCAATTGGAATGTGTGAATTGCACCGCTTGTATGGATGTATGCGATACGGTTATGGAAAAGACGCACCGCGAAAAAGGACTCATTCGCTATGCATCTGAAAACAGCATAGTTACCAAAACCAAATTGAAGCTGAACAAGCGCATTATTGCCTATTCCATGGTGCTTCTGGCCCTAATTGGTGTAGAAGCCTTTTTATTAATTACTCGAAGCGAGTTGGAAGTGAACAGCGTGCGCACACGAAACACCCTCTTCACTGTTGAGCCCGATGGCAAAATTGGAAACTTGTATAACATTAAGCTCATTAACAAAACTTCAGATGAGATGAATATTGAGTTTCGAATTGAAGGAAAACATGCAAGTTTCGATTGGATCGGTCATCAGAATAAATTGCAATCGGGTGAAATGAAAAACGGAGAGTTGTTCATCTACGTTCCTGTTGAAGAATTACCTTCGCAGCGCAACGATGTAAAATTGGAAATTTATAGTAACGGAGAGCTGAAAGCCACAGAAAAACTAGTGCTTTTGGCTCCGAATAAAGCAAACAGACAATGAATTGGGGTTGGAAAATAACAGTATTGTACGTGCTCTTTGCTGCAGGTATTCTGAGCTTGGTTTTTCTTTCGATCAATCAAAAAATTGATTTGGTTGACAAGAACTATTATGAAAAAGAACTGGTTCATCAAAGCCGTCTCGATCAACAAGCGAACTACGATTCACTAGAGAAAAAATGTTCTGTTCAATTTGAAAATGGAAATGCTGTGGTTCACTTTCCGTTTACCTTGAATGAAATGAAAGACGCTACCGTGAAAGTGTATTGTCCAAGCAACAATAAGTTCGATGCAAGCTATAACTTAACACCTTCTGCAGACAGCGGTTTTGTCTTTTCTCTTCCACAAGGAATTCCTTCACGTTACAATATTGAAGTTTTCTGGAAAAAAGACGGCAAAGAATTTTACCACGAAGAAATAATCGGACACAAACATGTTCATTGAGGTATTCATAGCTGCATTAACCATGGGACTCGTGGGAAGTCTGCATTGCGTTGGCATGTGCGGACCTATTATCATTAGCATTCCATGGTCGAACACGCAAAAAGCGCTTCAAATAAGTTTGTATCATATTGGAAGAGCCACCACCTATGGAATTATGGGGGCTGCTGTTGGAAGCGTAGGACAATTGTTCCTTCCAAGAGATTTGGGAGTCTGGCCTGCGCTCATTAGCGGAACTGCTTTAATATTGGTCTTCTTAGCTCAATCTTTCCCAACTGTATTTCAGAACAATCGCTTTCCAGCTGCCTCTATAGCCAGATTTTTTCGTTCGTTTTTGAAAATGGAAAGTGTCTTCTCACGCTTTTTCATGGGTATGGTGAACGGTATTCTTCCTTGCGGAATGGTTTATTCAGCCTTAGCTCTAGCCATTCTCTATCACAATGCCTGGTACTCAGGACTCTTTATGTTTTTATTCGGAGTAGGCACCTCGCCCCTATTGGTTCTGCTTTCCAGAATAAAAATGGCCTTAAGCAAATACCCGTTCTTCAAACGCGAAAAAACCATACGCTTCGCGTTGCTTATTTTGGGATTGCTGGTTATCCTGCGGGGTGCTGGGTTAGGAATTCCGATGATAAGTCCGAAGCGGAATTGCTGCGCAATCAATCTTTCAGATCAATCTGACTTCGTCAGATCAATTGCTACGCAATCAGTCACTGCGTGATCAATCCGACTTCGTCAGATCAATCGCTGCGCAATCAATCACCTTCGGTGATCAATCCTACGGATTAATCGGAACGATTGATCGCGAAGCGATTGATTCGAAGAATTGATCACCGAAGGTGATTGATCACGTAGTGAGTAGTCATCCTCTCAGATGCAACAACTTCAATTCCTCAACAATCGTAATTCTTGAACCGTCAATGGTAATAAGTCCTTCTTGCTTGAAGTCGCTTAGGGTACGAATGAGCGATTCGGTGGCGGTTCCAACAATGCGAGCGAGATCGTCGCGGGCAATGGCCATGGTGAAGGGTTTGTTGTTGTCTTTTTCGTAGCGTTCTTTTAAGTGAAGCAACGCTTCAGCGGTGCGCTTGCGAACGCTAGAATACGCTAATTTCATTAAGCGTTCTTGCTCTTCTTTCACTTTGTTGCTTAACAAGGAAACAACTTCCTTCAACACCTCGAAGCTTCCGTCTATGAGTTTGTAGAAATCAGATTTCGGATAAAACACAATTTCGGCGTCTTCTAAAACCTCGGCAGAAGCGCTGTGCTTGCCGTGTTGAAGCAATGGAAGAAATCCGAAGAATTCATTTTCATGAACGAGTTGAATAATTAAGTCTTTGCCAATTTCATGGCTCATATAAACTTTCACCTTACCAGACTTCAAGAAATAAACGCCCATGGCGTCGTCGCCTTCAGCGAAGATGAGTTCCTTCTTCTTGTACTTTTTCGTAATAGCACTTTCACTCACTTTGGTAATGTCTGAAAGTCCTTTCACCTCGTTCAAGAGGTGCTCCATTCCGTGCAACGGTTCTTTTGTAGATGCAGCGCCCACGCGTCTGGCCTTATCTAATCTACTTTTAACAGCGCTAATGAGATCCAAATCGTCGAAGGGTTTGGTAATGTAATCGTCGGCCCCCAAGTCCATGGCCTTGCGCATATCTGAACGATCGGCTTTGGCTGTAAGAAATATAAAAGGAATGGCTGCTGTACTCTCTTCGCGGGAAAGTCTATTCAACACACTGTAGCCGTCGAGTTGCGGCATCATGATGTCGCAAAGGATAAGGTTTGGAAGCTCGGCTAATGCTAGCTCCACACCTACCTTTCCGTTTTCAGCATCAATAACAGTATATCCAGACATACTTAAGATTTCGCAAATGTTCTCGCGCATTTCGTTGTTGTCTTCAATGACCAATATTTTTTCGCTCATAATTAAAGAGGTAAATGAATAGTAAATGTTGTTGTTGAATTCTCTATGCTGGTGAAGGAAACCGATGCGTTCATGAGTTCCAAGCATCGCTTAACAATGCTCAAACCCAATCCGGTTCCTTGAACATTTGCGGCGTTGTGGGCACGATAGAAACGATCAAACAGTTTTGCTTGTTCTGCTTCTGGAATTCCAATTCCTTGATTCGAAATATGAACTTGAACTTCATTCAACTCCTTGTTGCACAGCACTTCCACTGTAATATTGGTTTCGTCGAAGGAAAACTTAATAGCATTTGAAAGCAGGTTTACAATTACGCGCTGCAACAAAGTAATATCTGCTTTCACCTTTTGATTCTTCGGACAATTAACTTCAATCTCTTGATTGGGTTTTAAAATGAGGTCCATATCGTTTACAACAGCCTGAACCACTTCGCAAATAGCGACTTCCTCCAACTGAATTTCAACTTTTCCTTCATCGAGTTTTCCTAATGAAAGCACATCATTTAAAATTTCAGTTAAGGAAAAGACTGAATTCTTAATGCGTTGAATGTGCTTCTCTCGTTGGGCCTGTTCGTCTTCTTTTATGTATTTAGAAATAAGCGAAACACTTGAAAGTATAGTTGTTAAAGGCGTTCTGAACTCGTGCGAAGCCATGGTAACGAAACGCGATTTCATTTCATGCAACTCTTTTTCTTTCAAAAGACTTTGTGTTAGCTCGGTCTGACTTTTTTCCAAATCATTCAAAGCTTCCTGAAGGACGAGGGTTCGCTCTTTAACTTTCCGCTCGAGGTTTTCATTCAGGGTAAGTAATTCTTTGTTCACCACCTGCAGATCATCCTGGAATTTCTGACGCTCAGTAATGTCTATGATAAAGGCAATTACGTACATCTCGCCTTCCGATTCATAATGACTCAACGAAATTTCAATTGGAAACACAGAGCCATCTTTTTTCAATCCATTCAATGTCATGTTCTGACCCATGGATCTGTTAGTCGGTTTTTGATTGTACTTCTCGCGATGCTCTTTGTGCCGAGAGCGTGCCGCGTCTGGAATGAGCGCTTCCACCTCAAGTTGAAGCATCTCTTCTTCCGAATATTTGAAAAGGTCTGAGCACCTTGGGTTAACCAAGACTATTTTTCCGCTTCGATCAGAGATTAATATCCCTTCGTTCACGTGATTCCAAATAGAAATAAATCTTTTTTCCATTGCCATGACAAATCTATAGAGGTCGCAATAGGGAGAGAATTGCTTGCGTCAGATTATGTACTGACAAAAGTCAGAAAATAAATCTTACTTCAAAGAATAAAGTGCTTTGCCTTGCTCGAAGTTTTCAACCACAATTCCCCATTTCATGAGTTTCGCTAGTTTTCGAATTAAGATAGGTCGTGGGGTTCCTGATTTTCGGGCGAGCTGATTTAAGGTAAAGGGCTGTTGTTTCAACAATGAAAAAAGTTGCTCTTCTCTTTCCGACATCTGAAAGAGTTCATTCGAGTCTTGCTGCGAAGAAACCTCTTGCATGGCTATCCAGACGTTTGAAGCAGGAAGCGTAACGTCGTGTTCACGAACGAAAGCCTTCCAACCTTCTTCAACTTTTGCTAAATGAGGTTTTGCCGAAGATTCTTCAATATCAATTTCTAGAACCGCCTTCCCTTCCACCTTCCAAACGGAATGAGTAAAGTGAACAGGAGGCCTGCAGAATTCTTCTGCGCTGCGAATGATCATGTGAAGCTCTTCTTCTGGACGTACTCCGCAAACATTGCCGTTGTCTTTCACGCCAATGAGTAATCTTCCTCCAGAGGTATTGGCAAAGGCCACCAGCGAACGGGCAATCTTTTGCGCATCGTCGATACGCATTTTAAAGTCTTGCTTCAAATGCTCGCCTTCAGAAATGTAGGTTAGCACATAAGACATGGACTATGCCTCGAGTAAATCGGAAACGTAAATAGACAAATGTGTAGCCGATTTCAACACCTTTCCATTTTCAATAAGAATGGCTTGTGGTGACTCGTGTTCAACACCGGTGTCTTGCGCAATGGCGTTCGAAATGTTTCTGTGTTGCAAAAGATCTAAGTAATAAGGCTTCACAGAGGAAGTCGAATCCCAATCGCGTTCAAGGCGCGAAAGTGCTGTGGTGCTAATGCTGCAACGCGTGCTGTGTTTGAAGACAATAAACTTTTCGTCTGATTGCAACAACGCATTCCACTCTTCTACAGACTTCAATTCATTCCAAACCATAGTGTTCTTATTTAATAAGCGAAGTTAACGCGGTATCGAATGGTTTCACACCCGATGGAAATTCCGCTAACCACTCGCCTTCTGGAGAGATTAAGAATTTGTGGAAATTCCATTTCACATTTCCATCTGCTACGCCGTTCAACGACTTCTGCGTTAACCACTGGTATACACCGTGTTGATTCTTTCCTTTAACATCGATTTTCTCGGTTAACGGGAAAGTAACTCCGTAATTTTTCTGACAGAAAGAAACAATCTCTTCACTGGTACCTGGCTCTTGTCCTAAGAACTGGTTACAAGGAAAACCAATAATCACAAGCTTTCCTTGGTATTGTTCGTACAATTTTTCAAGGTCTTCATACTGTGGCGTATAACCGCATTTGGAAGCGACGTTCACGCACAAAACATATTTTCCTTTGAAGTCTGACATATGCATCTCTTTTCCGTCGATGCTATTAATGGTTAAATCGTAAAAGCTCATTTTATTTGTTCCTATTGGGTTTGCTGGTTTTTGCCATCTGCTACGGAAGGCCAATGCTGCTGCTGAGGAAAGGACTAACACAAGTAATCCGACGATGTAAATAGTTTTCATAGCGATTTAACAATATTAGATAGAGAATGTTTAGACATTGTGCAATTAATTTGCATGCTCAAACAAAAGTATGGAAGACATTGCTCTACAGCACGAGGCTGTTCATCATTCTTATTTAAAGAAACTTTCTAAAGGCGAATTTTCAAACATGGAAATGGCCCTTGCCTATTTCGCTTCGCAGTATGAAGGCTACAGTGTTTGGTTTCCCAAATACCTGCAGGCTGTTATAGACAAACTCTCGAACCCAAGTCACAAAGCGCATTTGCTGGAAAATCTCGCCGAAGAAAAAGGACAATTGCATGAAGAAGATCTTCAGGCAATTCGGGCTTTAGGAATTGAAGACTCTTGGGTGGTGGGCATTCCACATCCGATTTTGTTTCAACAATTCAAAAAAGCCATGTGTGCGAATTACACCTTCGAAATGAATGAAGCCGTTTTAAACTGGCGCACTTCATTCTTGAATTACCTCGACAATTGTTCAGAAGCCGAAGCCGTTGGAGCCATTGGTCTCGGTACTGAAAGCGTGGTGAAGCACATTTATCGTCCGCTTATTGAATCGCTTTCTACACACACTTCGCTTACCCTTCAAGATTATGTCTTCTTTCCTTTACACACGGAAGTAGACGATGAACATGGAAAAGTGTTGTTAGCCATAGCAAATGACCTAGCTTCGCAAAGTGAAGAGCATGCGCGTTTAGTCCGCAAAGGAATGGAAACAGCACTCGATCTTCGCGCAGAATTTTGGAGTAATTTAGAAACCGAAACCAACGCACTCTTTTCATGAAGCATCCTCTAATTCAAGCCTACGAAAGCGATTTCTTCGATGAAGAAGAAATGTACTTCATTCAAGATTGTTTGGGAGCATACATACGCTCTTTCAAGTTGCGAAGCGACACCGACAAGTGGAGAGAATTTATTGCTGAATTGAATTCAACCGAGAAGCAATGGGCCCTTCATGCGCTAATGACCGACGACGAGTTGAAAGTGAATTCGTTGTTTGAAGAAGGAAAGAAAGATGTTGAAGTAGACGTTACCTTGTATGAATTATTAGACTTCACCTACGAGCAAGTGTTGTTCCTTCGTCTGAAACCTTTAACCGATGCGGTTTTGTTAAAGACGTCTTTGACTCCAGATGAGGGTGACGCTGTTTTCGAACATCACATTGATCATGTCAGCGGAGAGGAACTCTACCGAAACACCGTTGAGAAATTAAACATTGATTTCTTCGTGGAGCGTATAGATTTTCCATTGGAAGTCCTCGATCCGCGTATTGTTCGTGTTTCCCCAAATAAGAACAACGAACTGCATAAACACGCCCACGAAACGGTATTTGTGTTTTTCAAGGGAACCGGACAAGTGGTTATTGACGACAAAGTGGTTCCAGTTAAACCTGGAAGTATTGTTTTTATCCCGCGTTGGTCTATGCACCAATCGCAGAACACGAGCAACGAAGAGATGATGTTCCTGGCCGTAGCCGACTTTGGATTTACAGGCAAAGCATTTATTGGAAATTATTTGAAGACCGCGCGATTGAAATGAGGAGAGGCAGACAGCCAGGAATGGCATTTATATTTATTACCATTTTAATTGATGTGATTGGCTTGGGAATTATCATTCCTGTGCTTCCCGATTTAATTGCCTCTTTAACGCACTCAACCATTACGGAAGCTGCGACTTGGGGCGGATGGCTCATAGGGGTTTATGCGTTTATGCAATTCTTCTTTTCTCCATTAATGGGTGCTTTAAGTGATTCTTATGGAAGAAGACCTATCATTCTACTTTCACTCTTAGGGTTAGGACTCGACTACTTACTTATGGCTGTAGCTCCGAATATTGCAATTCTTTTTATTGGTAGGATATTAAGTGGAATTATGGGCGCGAGTTTCACGGTGGCAACGGCATACATTGCCGATGTCTCAACTCCGGAAAAGCGCGCACAGAATTTCGGAATGCTGGGTGCTGCGTTTGGACTGGGATTTATTTTAGGTCCTGTTATCGGTGGGCTGCTTGGCGACATGGGTGCGCGATTCCCTTTCTATGCTGCGGCTATATTGTCTTTGTTGAATTTCGTCTATGGCGTATTCATTCTTCCCGAATCTCATCCGGTTGAAAACAGAAGGACCTTTGAATGGAAACGTGTGAATCCATTTACCAGCTTATTGCGCCTTCGCGCCTACAAAGGTTTCATGGGACTAATTGTGGCCTTTTTCTTTTTGTACATGGGCAGCTTTGCTATTCAAAGCACATGGTCGTTTTTTGGAAAGGCTCAATTTCATTGGGACAATGCAGATGTTGGATATTCTTTAGGAGCAGTTGGGGTTTTAATTTCTTTGGTTCAAGGCGGACTTATTCGCTATACCAGTAAGGCATTGGGAATGAAGAAGTCGATCTACATGGGAATGGCTTTTTCTGCAGTTGGACTCATTCTCTTTTCCTTTGCCAATGCAGGATGGATGATGTATGCCATTTTGGTTCCTTATTGCGTTGGCGGAATTTCAACTCCTTCGCTTCAAGGGTATATGAGCAATCAAGTTCCCTTGAACGAGCAAGGCGAAATGCAAGGGTCACTCACATCCATGGTAAGCATTACCTCTTTTTTAGGTCCGCTTATTATGACTCAGACCTATGCCTATTTCGCTCAAGAAAATGCAATTGTTCATTTCCCGGGAGCAGCATTTATGCTAGGCGCTTTATTTACCATTCTTGCGCTTTTCCTCACTTATCGTACCTTTCAAAAAATGTAACCCATGAGAAAAGCGCTGTTCCTCGACAGAGACGGAGTCATTAACCACGATCCTGGAGACTACACCTATTCACTCGATGAATTTGTAATTCTTCCAACAGTCATGGAAGCACTGCAATTAGCGGTTTCCAAAGGATTCGAATTGGTTGTAGTTACAAATCAGGCGGGCATTTCTCGCGGACTGTACACCAAAGAAGAGGTCGATCGCATTCACGATTTCTTCCAATCGGAATGCAAAAAGAACAACGTTGAGATACTCGAATTCTTCTACTCTATTCACCATCCGGATATCTGCAACTCGCTCTCGCGAAAGCCTGCAGGCTTGTGGGTGGAACGTGCTTGCGCGAAATACAAATTCGACAAAGACGCAAGTGTTATGATCGGAGATCGCGACCGCGATGTGCAATGCGCCAACGCAGCTGGGGTTCGCGGAATTCAGATGGAAAAGAACGGCGACTTATTGGAATACGTTAAAGCGCTTTAATTCATGTTGGTCTGCTGGAACAGTTCATTTGTTGAAGAATCCGAACTTCACCTCGATGTTCGAAGCAATCGCGCCTTCCGTTACGGCGACGGTTTTTTCGAAACCATTCGTTTCGAAAACAACCGAATGCCTCTTTTCAAACATCATTTCAATCGGATAGAAACCTCAAACAAATTCTTTAAGTTCGAGCCTTCAACATTTTTATTTTCAGAAATTGAAAATCTCATTGCTGAAACCTTCCGATTAAATAACATTGCATCTGGAATTGCTCGCGTGAGTTTTTTCAGAACGAGCGAAGGACGCTACACACCTCTTCAAAACGAATGTGCTTTTTTGATTGAAGTCACCGAACAACCGTTCGGTTCTTATTTTTCTTTGTTGAAGGAGGTGGGACTTTCCACCAAAACCATTTTACACGCCCACGCCTTTTCCCATTTGAAAACGCTGAATGCGCTTCCCTATGTTTTCGCGGCTATGGAAGCCAAGGATAACGATTGGAACGAATGTCTTCTTCTAAATACAAAAAATGAAATCGCTGAGGGCACTTGGAGTTCTTTGGTTTGGTTGGAAGGAAATGAATACTTTACACCTCCTCTTTCAAGCGGATGCGTAAACAGCACCATGAAGATCGCCTTGAAGGAAATGCTTCATTCCCAAGGGAAGATTTTGAATGAAAAAGCTTGTCAGGTTTCCAACCTTCAAGCTGCTCAAGAAATTTGGCTTCTCAATGCCACTCGCGGAATACAAGCCGTTGAGCAATTTCATGGCGCTTCCTATTCCCATGAAAAAGCAAAAAAAACGGCTCTTCATTTGGAAGAATTTCTTTCCAAATAAACCCCTCTCCTTTTGTATTTTAGCCCCGCTATGAAATTAAACCTTCGTCAACTTTTTGCTGCAACCGTCTTATCTGTTGCTTTCTTCAATGCATTTGCACAGCCACAAGTAAATCCTTGGAACGACAAGTTTCGTCAATTGGGCCCCGATGAAATGGCCACTCCGAATACCTATCGCACTGCGAGCGGTGCTCCGGGAACCGACTATTGGCAGCAGCAAGTCGATTATAAAATGAAGATTCGTTTAGACGACGACATTCAAAAGATTCATGGTGAAGAGACCATCACGTACCACAACAACTCTCCGGATGTGTTGTATTACTTATGGATTCAGCTCGATCAGAACATTTACGCAAAAGACAATAACACCGCGAAGATTGAGCAGATGAAGATTAGTGATCAAATGCAAACCAACGACCTTATAGATTTGTATCCTTGGTTCGACGGTGGTTTCAAACTAGATAAAGTGGCAGATGCTGCGGGAAAAGACCTTCCGTACATCGTGAATCAAACGATGATGCGCATTGATTTACCCAAGCCTATTCAGCCTGGACAAACCTATTCTTTCCAAATAAACTGGAACTACAACATCAATGACCGCATGCGTTTGGGCGGAAGAAGCGGTTACGAATATTTCGATACAGATAAGAACTACTTGTACACCATTGCGCAGTACTATCCGCGCTTGGTTGCTTACATGGACTACAGCGGATGGCAGCACAAACAATTTTTAGGATCAGGTGAATTCACGCTTGACTTCGGAAATTACGAAGTGGCCATTACTGTTCCTTCAGACCACATTGTAGCGGCTTCTGGCGTATTGCAAAATCCGAAAGACGTTTTAACTGCCGATCAACTTTCGCGTTATAACAAAGCGAAAACCAGCACAGAGCCTGTTATTATTTGTACACAAGACGAAGCCATTGCGCGTGAGAAAGGACATGAGAAAGCTTTGAAGACATGGGTATTCAAAGCGGATAACGTTCGCGACTTTGCTTTTGCTACTTCAAGAAAATTCATCTGGGATGCGCAGTCGGTAGACATCAACGGAAAGAAGCCAATGGCCATGAGTTTCTATCCGAAAGAGGGAAATCCCCTTTGGGAGCAATACAGCACGCGTGTTGTAGCACATACATTGAAGTCATACAGCGCTCACACCATTGACTATCCCTATCCGGTTGCCATTAGCGTTCATGCCAAATGGATTGGCATGGAATACCCAATGATTTGTTTCAACGGTGGAAGACCAGAAGCAGACGGAACATACAGCGAAGGAACAAAAACAGGCATGCTGTCTGTTATCATTCACGAAGTGGGACACAACTTCTTTCCTATGATTATTAATAGCGATGAGCGTCAGTGGACATGGATGGACGAAGGGTTGAACACCTTCTGCGAATACTTGGCAGAAAAAGAATGGGATCGTGAATTCCCTATCCGTCGCGGTCCTGCAAGAAACATTGTAGATTACATGAAAGGAGACAAAACGAAAATGTCTCCAATTATGACCAACTCAGAGAGTATTTATCAATTTGGAAACAACGCTTATGGAAAACCTGCAACCGGATTGAACATTCTTCGCGAAACCATTATGGGAAGAGAGTTGTTTGATTATGCATTCAAAGAATATTGCAGAAGATGGGCGTTCAGACACCCTACCCCAGAAGATTTCTTCCGCAGCATGGAAGATGCGAGTGCTGTTGATTTGGATTGGTTCTGGAGAGGTTGGTTCTATACAACCGAGCATTGCGACATGAATTTGAAAAGTGTTCGCGAGTTCACTATTAACGGCCACGACCCGAAAGTTGAAAAGGCTTTGTTGAAAGCGAAAGCAGATGCACAGCCTGCAGATATCTCTTTAACACGCGACAAGCAAGAAGGAATCATCCCTGTCGTAGATCAGAATCCTGTTACCCGCGATAAATACAACGACGACAATCCGTATGCAGTTACTCCTGAAGACGAAAAGAAATACGAAGAGTACAAAAAGAACTTGACTCCAGAAGAGCAAAAGCTTTTGAACGAAACGAATTACTTCTATGAGTTAACAGTTGAGAACGTTGGCGGATTGATTATGCCATTGATTTTCGAGTTCACGTTTGAAGATGGAAGTAAACAAATCGAGCGCATCCCTGCCGAAATCTGGAAAATGTCTGAAGCCACTGCTAGCAAGGTGTTCCGTTTTGGAAAGAAAGTAACCAATATTGCTCTAGACCCTTTGTTAGAAACCGCAGATGTTGAGTTGAATAACAACTTCTGGCCAACGAGAAATGTGCCTTCGCAATTCGAATTGTTTAAACAGAAGAGGTAAAACGTTAAGAAGAGTTAAGAGAAAGGAAGAAAAGGGAAGATAAATAGAGGGCGAAAGATTTTTCGCCCTTAAATAAGATTGAGTCGATTCAATAAAGCTTCCTTGAAATTGCGACCGATGCTAATTTCCGCGGAAGGCATTTTGATCATTTGACGAGCCATGTCTTTGTCTTCATTACAATTGAGGTTAATGACAGAACTATGGTTGACTTGCACGAAATCTCTTTGAGCAAGCATTGCTTGTAGTTCTTTCAATGAAATCTTACAATTTATCAAGCGTTTCGCAACAGAGATACTGCTTTACTTCCCCGTCTACTTCAATATATCCTATTTCTGAAATAGCAATTTTCTTAAGCTTGTTTCCAACAAGCGTATACAAGCATCGGTATACTGGCATGCTTTGAGTCACAAATCCGATAGTTTAACTCGAATGTTCTACCGCAAAGTCTATGCCCCAGATCTGAGATATTTACATCGAGCAATGCACGAACCAACTCATCGCCTTCAATAATTAATACGCGAATCTTCGCTGTATCTGAGATTATTACATTGTTTGAATCACTCATATTACATGGGCAATTCATTATTGTGCGAAACAACAACCAATCCTTCAAACTAACAATGCGCATACTATAAGTGTTGAAAATACTTGATTTCATTTTTGTTATTCTTAGCTAAATTTGTTGTGTATGAATATACTCAATCAAACCGAAACCGAAGAAGAAGTTTTACTCGACGTTGTTACCGATGAACAATATCAGCTAGTGGTTTACAACGACGATGTGAATACTTTCGATCATGTCATTCATGCACTCATGACCATTTGTAAGCATGAATGGATTCAAGCCGAACAGTGCGCGCTAATTATTCACACAACGGGAAAAACTGTTGTGAAGTCAGGTCCCTACAAGGAAATGGAACGCATGTGCACCGCTCTCCACGACAGAAGCATAACAGCTGAAATAGAAAAAAAATAAGTATGTCGAACACGCGCTTGGATCAGATTCTAAAGATGCTAGAAACCCATCCGAACGACCCGTTTCTTCATTACGCCTCTGCCCTTGAGTATGAAAAGTTAGAACAGTTCGAGCAAGCGATTGCTATACTTGAAAAACTTGTTATTGAGCAGTCCGATTATCTGCCAACGTATTTTAAAACCGGACAGCTGCACGAAGTTATAGGAAATACAGAACGCGCCATTGAATTGTACCTGGAAGGAAAACGCTTGGCTCGTATTCAGAAAGACCTCAAAACCGAAGGCGAACTTTCAGAAGCATTGATGCTCTTAGACGTGTTCGACGAATGAGCTCCTCGCCTCGCCTTCCCAAAATAGCATTTTACTGCAGCTCTATTAGTTGGGGCGGATTGGAGATGAATAGCGTTCGCTATGCGCAAGCCCTTCAACAAGAAAATTTCGAGATTCAAATTTATGGTGTTGAAGGAAGTTCTTTTTTCCAAATGGCTATTGACTGGGGATTGCCTGTTCAGGCGGTTCCGCGAAACAAGAAATATTTCGACTTCAAACATGCGCGACGTCTTGCTAAAATTTTTCAAAATGATGGAATTGAGATAGTCCATTTCCGTGACAATCGCGATTTAGATTTTTTGGGTTGGGTAAAATTTTTCTCTTCAGGAAGAATCAAACTGGTTTATCACCAAGCCATGCAATTGGGTGTTTCGAAGAAAGATTTCTTGCATACATATCGTTTCAATCGAATTGACGCTTGGGTATCTACTTTGGATTACATGAAAAGGCAAGTGCTCTCGCACACAAAGTTTTCTAAAAAGAAACTTCATGTTATCCCGCTTGGAACCGGTATTGACAGCACTTCCATTCTTTCCAAAGACGAAGCACGAAAGCTTTTGAACTTGCCCTCCAATGAATTTCTTGTTGGTGTAGTTGGAAGGTTAGATGAAAAGAAAGGTCAACATGAAGTCATTCAAGCACTTTCTATATTGAAGGAAAATGAGAAAAACATTCACGTTGTTTTCATTGGCGACAAAACAAAAAATGAAGCCAATGACTATGTTCAGAAGTTGAACGATGCCATTGAAATCAATCATCTTCAAGAAAAGACAACTTTCCTTCCTCATCAATCTGATATTCAAAAATTATACGGAGCTTTTGATTTGGTTATTGTCCCCAGTTGGGAGGAAACTTTTGGAACCGTCACCATTGAAGCCATGGCCAGCGGCGTTCCAGTAATTGGAAGTAATACCGCAGGCACGGCAGAAATATTGGGCAATGGAACTTTTCTTTTCCAACCAAAAAATTCGGAAGACCTTTCTGCCAAGCTCTTGAATGTATTGCAAGATGACTCTTTGCGAGCGAATTGGGCCGTTGACCTTCAACATAAATTCAAAGAAAAATATTCCATGCAAGCGAGTGTTAAGGCATGGAAAGAACTACTTATTGCAACCCTTGATTAAGCTAAAAATATTTTTTGAATATATACCAATTGCGTTGTATCCTTGCATTGCTGAAAGCAAATCGCTTTCGATTTCCCAACATTACATTTTGAATTTCATTTCCCCCACATGTACGATATTTTAACCTTAAACGCCATGAAAGTGGCAGAGCTAAAATCTGTAGCTGAGCATCTAGGTATTTCGAATCCTGAAAAATTAAAAAAGCAAGACTTGGTGCTTACCATCATGGATCGCCAGTCCTTATCGTCAAGTCCTGCAGCCTCTCCTGCCCCTGCAGCCGTTGAATCGAACGAGACAAACTCATCTTTAGAATCGAATGATTCATCAGAGCGCCCAAAGAAAACGCGAGAAAGAAAACCATACAAAGGGGCTTCAAAGGAAGAGGCAACTGTTGCGGAAGAGGTCACGAATGATATTCCAACCGAGCAAAAAAACGAATCGGCTGAAGAACCAGTTGCAAGCAATGAAAGCAAAACAGAAATTCCTTTTTTGGTACTAGCGAAAAAAGACGGACAACCGCGTCCGCAACATCCGAATCAGAAAAATCAAAGACCCGAGCACAAAGACCGTCAAGATAGACCCGATCGTCAAAACAAACCTGAAAGACCGAACAGACCTGAGCGTCCAGAAGGTCAAGACCGCCCGGAAAGAACTGAGCAAAAAGAGAACATTGTTCGTCCAGACCGTCAGCGCAGAGGAATGCCCGACGAGCACGGATACAATTTCGACGGCTTAGTTATGGCTGAAGGTGTGTTGGAAGTGATGCCTGACGGATTCGGATTTATGCGTTCATCGGATTTCAATTATTTGAATTCTCCTGATGACGTATATGTGTCTCAACAGCAAATTAAAACATACGGATTATTACCTGGAGATACCATTCGTGGGGCTATTCGTCCGCCGCGTGAAGGTGAGAAATATTTTCCGCTAATCCGCATCGATAACATTAACGGAAGAGATCCACAATGGGTGCGTGACCGTATTCCATTTAAGTTCTTAACGCCTTTGTTCCCGCAAGAGCGTTTCCATTTGGCAGATAACAACAACAACGTAAGCATGCGAATCATGGATTTGTTTGCTCCAATTGGAAAGGGTCAACGCGGCATGATTGTATCGCAACCGAAGACAGGTAAGACCACTTTGTTGAAAGACGTTGCGAATGCCATTGCTATGAATCATCCTGAAACCTACTTAATCGTATTGCTCATAGACGAGCGTCCGGAAGAGGTTACAGACATGAAGCGTAGCGTGAAGGGTGAAGTGGTTGCTTCTACCTTCGATGAGCCTGCAGAGCGTCACGTGAAGATTGCGAATATCGTTTTGGAAAAAGCAAAGCGTTTGGTAGAGTGTGGACACGACGTGTGTATTCTTCTCGATTCTATTACACGCTTAGCGCGTGCGTACAATACAGTAGCGCCATCGAGCGGTAAGGTTTTATCTGGTGGTGTTGAAGCCAATGCGTTGGAAAAACCAAAGCGTTTCTTCGGAGCTGCGCGTAAGATTGAAAATGGCGGATCACTTTCCATTATTGCAACGGCGTTGGTAGATACTGGAAGTAAGATGGACGAAGTGATCTTCGAAGAGTTCAAGGGAACAGGTAACATGGAATTGCAATTGGATCGTAAGATTAGCAACAGACGTATTTTCCCTGCCATTGATATTCTTTCTTCAGGAACACGTCGGGAAGATTTACTGCAAGACAAAGACACCCTTCAACGCATGTGGATTCTTCGCAGACACCTTGCAGATATGAATCCGGTTGAAGCTATGGAGTTCGTGAAAGACCGCATCGAGCGCACGAAGTCGAATGAAGAGTTCTTAGTAACCATGAATTCGTAATGAGCACTTGGCGCATCTGGGCCTACGCCCTTTCATTAGCGGTATTGTGGTTGGGATTGCGCTTTGCGCTTGGTCATTACTTTGCGTATGATTATGCAGGAGCTCAACCGAAAGGAGTTCTCTTGAATCTTGTTTTCTTGCTGTCTTTAATATTGTTAACCCTTTATAAAACCTACAGCTCAGAGCCGCAAGTAAGAAGTTATTTCGACGATTTCAAATTGTCATTACGCGCGGGTGTTGCATACGGTGTAGCCATAGGATTGGCCATTGGTGTCTATTATTCATCGTCGAATGATATGAATATTAAACGCGCTGCCGATTACAAATTACTCGAAGAAGCGTTAGATACGCCTGAAGAAGTGAATGCCATAACTTCTACAAATGACCAACTGAAAGATTTGACAAAAGAAGAGATACAACAAAGCTACATTGAACGCGTTAACACCATGACTTCTGTGAAAACAGTGGTGGCAGCAGGTATATCAGGAATGATGTTAAGCTCACTTATCTTTTCCCTTATTGTGCCTTGGATTTTTAGAACTGTTATGTTGAAAGAACTACAATGAAAAAATTAGTCGCAGCATTTTTATTTAGCTTCATTGCAATAACCTCTTTTGCGCAACGCGATCGTGCTGCAATGAACCTAGCCAAATTCGATTACAGAAAATATCATTTTGGATTTGCGCTCAGCGGCAATCAGAGTTCGTTCTTCATAAACTACAAACCTGATTTTTCATTTCAAGATTCGTTGTTGAGCATTACAAATGTTCCACAAGCTGGATTCAATTTACACATTCTTGCATCGTACAACCCACTTCCTAACGTGAATGTGCGCTTTTTACCGGGATTATCTTTTCAAGACCGTTCACTTCAATATCAATTTTTGAAGGCGAACAACAAGATTGACACACAGACCAAGCCTATCTCAAGTGTTTGGTTGGAATTTCCTGTATTATTCAAATTCAGAACAAACAGGACGGGGAACTTTGCTGCATACGGCTTGTTGGGGGGAAAGTATGCACGTGATATGCAATCGCAAAAAGACGTGAGCAACAACCAAGCAAGTGAGATTGTTGTGAAGCTGAAAAACAACGACTATTGCATTGAAGCTGGAGGCGGATTCGATTTCTTCCTTCCGTTTTTCAAATTTGCTGTTGAATTCAAAACCAGCATTGGATTACCCAATTTGCTTATTGAGGAAGACACAAGATATGCCCTTCCAATAGAAAAATTACGCTCACGTGCCTTTGTTGTATCCATCACCTTCGAAGGATAATTCACTTGATTATATTTCTGAAATATTTACGAAAGAACTGGATCGTTTCCGGAGTTATTTTTTACGAATGCATTGCGGTTATACTGAGCGCATTCAACGTTGCAGACATAGGCATTCCCTGTTTGTTCACTGCAATCTTTGGTGTTCACTGCTGGGGCTGCGGAATGACGCACGCGGTTATTGCCCTTCTGAAACTTCAGTTTGAAGAAGCTTGGAATGAAAATCCACTTATCGTGATTGTCTTACCGTTGCTAACCTTCGCGGTGATTCAAGATTTCTTAAAATTCAAAAGACAGCTTAGTCAATCCACTCCGCGATAAAGATATTCGTATCGCGGGTTCTTCCGTTATGACGGTTGCTGCAGAACACCAAGTATTTTCCATTAGGAGAAAACATCGGGAACGAATCAAACTCCGTATCGTAAGTCACCTGCTCCAATCCACTTCCATCTAAATTCACCAAGAATAAATTGAAAGGAAATCCGCGCGTGCTGTTGTGATTACTGCAAAAGAGAACCCTGTCTCCTTTCGGAGTGAATGATGGCGACCAGTTTGCATTTCCCAAAGAAGTGACCTGATGTGCATCTGAACCATCGGCGTTCGCGACGAAGATTTCCAAGTTTGAAGGCTCAACCATGTCTTCCTTCAACAAAGATTTATATGCATCTATCTCTTCTTTTGTTTTTGGACGAGACGCGCGCCAAACGATTTTCTTTCCATCCGAAGAAAAACATGCACCACCGTCATATCCCAAGTCGAATGTAATTTGCTTCACATCGCTTCCATCTAAATTCATGGTGTATAAATCCAAATCGCCGTTTCGCAATGAAGTGAAAATAATGCGATCTCCTTTCGGACTAATCGTTGCTTCTGCATCGTAACGCGGTGAATCCGTTAACTGCTTCAAGACCTTACCTTGAAGATCTGCTGTGTAAATATCATAAGATGTGTACAATGGCCACACATATCTTCCTGTGTTTGGAAGAGGCGGTGGACAAGATTCACCGCCTTTGTGTGTTGAAGCGTAAAGAAATGATTTTCCATCGGGCATAAACCAAGAACAGGTGGTTCTTCCTAGTCCGGTTGAAACCAACTGACGCTTTGAACTATCTGCCTTGGCTTCCACATTCAAAAGGAAAATTTGGTCGCAGCCTACACCCCACTTGGAATTGTCGCTTTGAAAAATAAGTTGCTTACCATCTGGGCTCCAGTATGCCTCAGCATTGTTACCGCCGTAGGTAATTTGATGAATGTTTTTGAAATGGGTCTCCTTCTCATAAGTAACTGGACCTGGCTCTGAAGTAACCGGAAGCGATTCCAAAACCAATTTTTGAGTGCAGCTACTCAATGCAACCGCCACCAATGCGAGTGTCGTTAATTTCAAATTCATGGCGCAAATTAAAGGCACAATTGCATATCTTCTGCATTCGGCTTATCTTTCGGAACTGATATTAATTATGAAAAAGAACCTTGCATCTTTGTTTTTCTTGGCTGTTGCATTCAGTATAAACGCACAGAAAAAAATTACCAACGAACTTATTTGGAACAGCCGTGAATTCAACGCGGAATACCTTGGCGGATTCAACTCGATGAAAGACGGTGAAACGTTTTCAGACGTGATGGGTTCGGATATAAACGGACAAACCATTATTCAATGCAGCTTCGCAACAGGAGATACCTTGAAGACCATTACCACTTCGAAAAGAATTTTCGGAAGTGAAATGCGCGCGTTCGACAATTACAGTTTCAATGCAGATGAAACCATGTTATTGATTGAAACTGAAAGTGAAGGAATCTATCGTTGGAGCAGCATGGCGAATTATTTCGTTCACGATTTGGCAAGCGGAAACACAACACCCATTGCAGATTTCAAAAAAGGAAAACAACGCCTGGCAACGATCTCTCCAGATAAAAAGCGCGTGGCCTTCGTCCGAAACAACAACATTTTCATCTTCAATATTGAGACGAAAGAGGAAAAGCAAATCACCTTCGACGGAGAGAAAAACAGAATCATTAACGGAGCAACCGATTGGGTGTACGAAGAAGAATTCGGATTTGATCGCGGATTGTATTGGAACGAAACCGGTTCACTTCTCGCCTATTACAAATTCAACGAAAGCGGCGTTCCTGAATATGGAATGGATATTTATGGAAGCTTATATCCGGAAAGAACCACGTTCAAATATCCAAAAGCCGGAGAAAAAAATTCAGACGTGAGCATTCACATTTATGAATTGACTTCCAACAAAAATTTCTTGGTTGAAAAGACTTCTGCCGAGTTCGAATACATTCCTCGTATCAAATGGGGAAAGCAAAGCACGCAGTTGTTGGTTCAGAAGATGAATCGTCATCAAAATCATTTGGTTTACGAATTAACGGCTCCCATTCGCGTGGAAGGAAATGATACTTGGCCAACAGCAGTGTTGATGGAAGAGAAATCTGAAACGTATATAGATGTGAACGACAATATTCAGTTTTTATCGGGTGGAAATTGCATGATCTACACCAGCGAAAAAAGTGGTTATGCGCATTTGTATCAGATAGACTTGGGAACGAAAGTAGAGAAAGCATTAACCAGCGGAAATTGGGAGATTCTTGATTTTTATGGTATCGATGAAAAAGCCGGAAACATTTATTTCAGCTCCACTCGTGCGGCACAAGTCAACTACAACAAGCGTATGAGCAGCTCGCTCGACGCTACTTCGAAGTATGTCTATTGTGTTAATTTGAAAAAGAACACCTGGAAGTGTCTAACCTCTGACGACGGAACCAACGAAGCAGCGTTCAGCAACGGACTGAAGTATTTCCTTCATACTTATAGCAACGCAAACACCCCTCCTACTTTCTGTATTCGCGATAACCAAGGAAATACCAAGCGTGTGCTAATTAAGAACGAAACCCTTGCTACTAAGTTGAAAGAATACAATTGTGTGAAGAAGGAATTTTTCTCGTTTAAGAATTCAAACGGTACTGATTTGAATTGCTGGATGATGAAGCCTGCCAACTTCGATCCGAATAAAAAATATCCTGTATTGGTTGCCATTTATGGCGGACCTGGAAGCAACACTGTTCTTGACTCCTACGGAGGAAAGAACTACATGTGGTACCAATTGCTTTGTCAGGAAGGATACATTGTAGTGAGCTGTGATCCGCGCGGAACACAATTCCGAGGCAAAGATTTCAAACATTCAACCTACATGAATTTAGGTGGAAATGAAACGCAAGACTTTATTGACTTCGCGAAATATTTAGGTCAGCAAACGTACATAGATGCTGCTCGCATTGGAATGCAAGGTTGGAGCTACGGTGGATACATGACTTCGTTGTGCATGACCAAAGGAGCCGACTATTACAAAACCGGAATTGCTGTTGCTCCTGTTACGAACTGGAAATATTACGACAGCGTTTATACTGAAAGATACTTGCGCACACCGCAAGAGAATTCAGGTGGATACGAAAACAACTCGCCTATCAATTTCGCGAAACAATTGAAAGGAAACTATTTGTTGGTTCACGGAAGCGCTGACGATAATGTGCATTTCCAAAATACTATGGATATGGTAAGCGCATTGGTTGCTGCGAATAAGCCATTCGACTTGTTTGTTTATCCGAACAAAGACCACGGCATTTACGGCGGAAACACACGCTTGCACTTGTTCAGCAAGATGACCAACTTCTTGAAAGAAAACCTGTAATGAAAAAAGTACTTGTCCTGTTGTTCGTTCTTTGTTCGGGCCTTGCGGCATTCGGACAAGAGCAATGGCAGGTGCATGGTGGGGTTCAATACGGATTTGTAGTTCCGCACAACTCGCTTATGGAACCGCTAATAACCGCGCATAGCGTAGGTGGAAATGTTCGCGTTGTGAAGCGTGTAAGCAAAAGACTTTATTCAAGGCCCTACGGCAATCCATATCAAGGGGTTGATTTCACTTACATCAACACCGGCAACCCGAAACAGCTGGGACAACAATTCGCATTGAGTTTTTGGAATCAGTTTCCCATAAACAAAAAAATATTTGGAGAACCAGTATTAAACAAGAAGTACATCAACCTCGGCATTGGCTTGGGTTACACCACCAAGATTTGGAATCTTCAATCGAATTACCAAGCGCCTGTTCTGGGGTCGCACATCAATGCAGCATTGAGCATTGGCTTCGATCAAGAAATTTTTCACACTAAAAATCTTCAATACAAATTAGGCATCCGTGTTACTCACTTTTCAAACGGTGCTTTTCAATTACCGAATCTCGGAACGAACACCATGGCCCTTACGCTTGGTGTTCAGCCATTAACAAAACCGAAGGTTCCAAGAAAAGATGAGTCAGCCGAAATTCTGTTGTTGCGTTTATTGAGCAAATACAACCGCAGCATTTCATACACGCAAGGATGGAAAGAAGTTATGCAGCCATACGGAAGGAAATATCCTATTCATCTAATTAGCGCAGCATGGGATCGTAGGACATCGCGTGTGAAGCGATCTTTTGGATTAACAGCCGATCTCATGTTCAACAGTTCATTAATTCCGTTAATGGAAAACAGAGACGGTATTCGACCGAACAATCGTTCGGTTTTTCAATTGGGTGTTGGACCTACGTTTTGTCAGAATTTCGGAAACACACAATTGCGAATTGTTCAAGGCATTTACATTTGGGATAAGTGGGCCGAGACAACGCCGGTTTATCAGCGCGTAATCCTACGACATGCTCCAAAGGACCAACACTGGTTCGTTCAATTCGGATTAAAAACACATTTTGCAAAAGCAGATTATGGTGAAATTGGATTTGGCTACCGTCTGTAAGCTAGGCCTACTGGGCTTTATGTTGACTTTTTGTTCCTGCAACAAAGAGAACGCTCCCGATTGCTTTAAAACGGCCGGAGAAGTTCAAACAGAAACAAGAGATTTAGGAAGCTTCACCAAACTTGAATTGAAAAGCAATCTGAAATACGAATTGGTTGATACAAATTTTTGTGGAATTGAAATTACCGGTCCGAAGAATTTACTTCCGAAAATAGATGCACAACTTTCAGAAGGTGTATTGAAAATTGAAAACGTGAACACGTGTAATTTTCTGCGATCCTATGAAAACGAAATAACGGTGAAATTGTATTTCGATTCAATCACGAACATTCAAAATTTCAGCACCGGAAGTGTTGTTTCATTGAATGAAATGAAAGCACGTAAACTTGTGATAGAGAACAAGCATGCGAATGGCAAAATCGAGTTGAACTTGAATTGCGACACCATCTATTGCGGATCTCCTGCGGGTGCTAACGATTCATATTTGAGGGGCACTGTTCAAGTTGCAGAATTGTATTCAGACGCCTACGGAATTATTCATGCGGAAGAACTCAATTCGAATCAAGTTTACATTAACAACTCTTCGTTGCAGCCTATATACGCCAAAGCTAATGCGTACGCATTTATTAGAATTGAAGATGCTGGAGATGTTGTGTTGAAGCAGACTCCTGCTTTGTATGATTTCGTTCGCAACGGAAGCGGCGAGTTAATCTTCGAATAATCGAACAATGTGTTCAGGGGCTTTGCATGGTCTGCCTGTGTTCTTGTCTACAAACACCAATTCCACTTCTGCAGTATTCAACAACGTATCGTTGCGGAATGATTCGAAATGAAATAAAATTCGTGTACCACTGAACTGTGTAATGCGTGTTTGAATTTCAACAAGATCGTCGTAATGCGCAGGAGCTTTGTAATGTATGTTGAAGGTTCTAACCGGAAGAAGAATTCCTTCGTCTTCAAGTTTTTTATACACAACACCTAATTCCCGCAACGCCTCTACCCTGGCCACTTCGAAATATGCAGCATAATGACCGTAATACAAATAGCCCATGCGGTCGGTTTCTGAATATCTTACAGTAAATTTGGAATGAAAGACGCGGTCATGAATTTTCATAGGCACAAAGAAATTATTGAATTGTGTTGCTACGATTTTCATTCTCAAAATCTTTGAACAAAATTGCGAACAATAGCCTTTACCGTATACTTCAAAAATTCTCATAAGTCAAGAGCAATTTGTGTTTTTTTTTCACTTTTTTTACATTTCATTTGTATCCCGATAAGCATCAACTAATATTGTTGTTTACCGACACCTAAACAGACGATTAACCTTTTTTATACGCAGTTATACTATGACTAACGATTTCAATCAAGTTTGGCAAAATTGTTTAAATATCATCAAAGACAATGTTAGTCCGCAAGGATTCAAAACTTGGTTCGAACCGATTAAACCCGTTAAGCTTGAAAATAAAGTTTTAACGATTCAAGTCCCTTCACAGTTTTTCTACGAATGGTTGGAAGAGCACTATGTGACTCTATTGAAAAAAATTATTCGCAAAGAGTTAGGAACTGAAGGTAGATTGGAGTATTCCATTATTATGGAAAACAATCAGGCTTCGAACGCTCCTTACACCATTAAAGTTCCAACCAGCAATCGCAAGGCCGTTAAGAACGCACCTGTAGCCATGCCTTTGGATCTTGGCGATGTTCCAATTAAGAATCCGTTTATCATTCCTGGTCTTCGCAAATTGAATATCGATTCGAATTTGAATCCGAATTATTCATTTGAAAATTTCGTTGAAGGCGATTGCAACCGTTTGGCTCGCAGCGCAGGATTTGCCGTTGCAAACAAGCCAGGCGGAACAGCATTCAATCCGTTGTTAATATACGGAAGCACAGGATACGGTAAGTCTCACTTGGCTCACGCTATTGGATTAGAGATTAAGAACAAGTATCCTGAGAAAACAGTGTTGTATGTAAACAGTGAAACGTTTACGCACCAATTCATTGACGCTGTTAAGAACGGAACCATCAACGACTTTTCGCACTTCTATCAAATGATGGACGTGTTAATTATAGACGACGTTCATTTCTTCGCTGGAAAAGAGAAGACCCAAGACGTATTCTTCCACATCTTCAATCACCTTCACCAAACGGGCAAGCAAATCATTTTAACAAGTGACAAGCCACCGGTTGAGTTGCAAGGCATGGAGCAACGTTTGTTGTCTCGCTTCAAGTGGGGATTGAGTGCAGATTTGCAATGTCCATCTTTGGAAACGCGCATTGCTATTCTTCGCAAGAAGATGTATGCAGACGGAATTGATCTTCCAGACGAAGTTGTTGAGTATTTGGCTTACAGCATCACTACGAACATTCGTGAACTTGAAGGTGCATTGATTTCCTTGATTGCTCAGTCTTCGTTGAACAAGAAAGCGATTACCCTTGATCTTGCGAAGCAGATGATTGATAAGTTCGTGAAGAACACTGCGCGTGAGGTCAGCATTGATTACATTCAGAAAGTTGTTTGTGATTACTTCGACTTACCTATTGAGTTGTTGAAGAGCAAGACGCGTAAGCGCGAGATTGTTCAAGCGCGTCAGATTGCGATGTATTTCGCGAAGAAGATGACGAAGAGCAGTTTGGCAAGTATTGGTGCTCATTGCGGAGGAAAAGACCACGCAACGGTATTGCACGCTTGTCGCACCGTGAACAACTTACAAGAGACCGACAAACACTTCAGAAAATATCTTGAAGATTTAGAGAAAAAATTAAGCATTGCTTAAATCGCTTTTCCCCTGGAGCTTTCACATAGTGAACCTTTCGCAAGAATCCTTCACGAAGTGAATCTTTCCACAGGAATAATTACCTAAACAACAAGGAAGCCGCATTCGAGCGGCTTTTTTGCTTCTTGAGTATTTCCCCAAATCTTCGATTGATAGCAAATAAGAATGTACTTCATACGAATGCCATTGGCGAATGCTAAGCGAATATCTTTATGACAGTAAGAGAAGTTAAGAAAAGGCAAGAGAAGGGAAGATTAACAACGAAGTTCATACAACGTAGTTCCTACACCAGAAGTCCTGCAGAAACAATTCCCAACAACACCATCACGAATTTCTTCCAGTTGAACGAATGGCCTTCTTCGCTTTCGAAAAGAATGATGGTTGAGACGTGAAGCAAGATTCCGATTAACACGCCAATCATAGCAGTGTACCACCAGCCTTCAACATCCCAGCCTTGAGAGTCGACGAACAAATGAAACGCTGCTCCAAGCGGTGCTATGCATGCGAATAGAATAAGTAAGAACCAAGCTTTCGCTTTCTTTACCCCAGCATGCAAAAACAACGAAGCCAAGACAAAGGCTTCGGTAATCTTGTGCATGGAAATTCCGAATAACAACGGATTGTTGTGATCGTGATGCTCGTGTCCGTGAGCAGCAGCGGTAACGTCTTCCGCATGGACGTGCGCGTCTGCGCCAAACGGCATGCCTTCAATGAACGCGTGAATCCACAACGATGCCATGACTAAGAACAAGAACGATCCCGAAATGTGATCGTGCGTATGCGCATGTCCGTGCTCTACACCGTGAGAGAAAAAGTCTAAAATAACTTGAAGTAAAAATCCAGCTATCACGAACCAACCCGCATATTCCCAGTCTGAATGATACAATTCAGGAAACAAATGCAACACCGTTAATCCCAACAAATACGCCGCACTGAACGACAAAAGCAATTTCAACCACTGGTTGTTTTTCATCTTCCACAACAACGCCAACGATCCGCCTAATAGAGATGCGCTAAAAAGCGAAAGCACCGATACCCAAAATGAACCTTCCATTACTTCGAACAAATAATAATACAACGATCCGAGTTCGCTAAGTCAAACGACCCCAACTCATAATCTCCGTATGTGTTTATATTTTTAAATCCTATTACTTCAAACATTTCAACCAACTGCTCCTTCGAATACAACGCTACCGATTCTTGAAAATCCATGCGCGCAGCTTCTTTCTGAATGCGAATGTGTTTTATAACGCGATTGTTGGTGATCTCTTTCGTTATGTGAAACTCGGCGCCGTCCTTCACCACCTTGCGGTCTTCACTGCCGGCAGCACGAACTTTTTCAGCATTGAAAAAATCAAATACAAAAATACCGTTGTCTTTCAAATGCTCGTAAATACGCTGAAGCATTTCAATGTGCTCTTCCGTTGTTTCAAAATATCCGAAGCTGGTGAAGATATTTACCACACAATCGAAACGCTCGTGCATCTCGAAATTGCGCGCATCGGCGTAATGAAAATGTGTGTTCGATAAATTGCGCGCCTTCGCCTCTTCTAAACTCTTCTCGCTTATGTCTATTCCAACTACATTGAAATTCTTCTCATTAAAAACAGCACTGTGTCTTCCATTCCCACAACAAACATCTAGAACACTCGCTCCTACTGGCAAATTCAATTCTTGAATCAACTTCAACACAAACGCGCGTGCTTCTTCTCCTGTTCTGTGTGCGTACAATTCGCGGTAAAAGGGAGAGTTGAACCACGACGCAAACCACTCTTGCGAATTCTGCATATCTAATTTTCGAAAACAAATATACTCGCTTAATTTTGCTTCAAAGAAATTTCTATCTTGCATACATGAATTCAATCGTTCGAGAAGCTTCCCCAAAATCGCCTTACGTTCATTTCAATGCCGTTGGCGGAATTTTAGAACTGAAAGGGCGTTCTATTCCTGAAAATGCGCTAGACTTTTATAAACCACTCATCGAATGGATGGGCGAATGGGTGAAAGGTAAGCCTGCTAAAACTGAATTTCATGTTCATCTCGAATACTTCAACACAAGTAGCTCGAAGTGTTTGCTCGACTTATTTAAAAAACTCGAACCTCTTGGCGATCTTGCAACTGTGCACTGGCATTACGAGGCCGACGATGAAGACATGCTTGAAGCCGGAGAAGATTACGAAGCCATCTTATCTGTTCCTTTCCGTATGATGAAGGTGTAAAGCTTCGCTATCTTACTCAATCCATCCCATAACAGTAAATAAATTGAAAGATCAAAGTGGTGAGTCGAAGTGGAAGTTTTCAATTTGACAGAACTTAAAAGCAGCAATGGACTGATATTGTCTTTGACGAGGACGAATAAATTCGCGAATTATTTAAGGAAAAGTGAGAATAGCTTAGTTGAAATAATCGTGCGGAGCACCTTCGTTGAAAACCCTCGTTGCTAGCAACCCTCGCGAAGCAATTCGCCCTCGCGAAGCTAATCGCCTAATTACAACTTCCTGTATAGTCGTAGCAACCTTTCCAATCCCCATTGTTATTTCCCGAGATATCTGGACCGAAGGTGAACGGACCGCCGATCATGCGCGGAGAGTCTTGGTTAACGCGGAAGTTGCCGTTGGCGTAATCGCAGAAGTATGGAGATTGGTTATTCACCATGCTTTCCCAAATGTTGCCATCGTCTGAGACGTCGACATCGGTGTCTACAAGGCAGTACTTGAATTGCACTTGTTGAAGTTCGGGATCTTTGAGGTCTACCACGAACTCACTGAAGTCGCCGAGGGTGGCGTTGTTTCCCCACATGATGCAATTGCGGAAGAGGCAGTTGGTGAGGGTTCTGGTTTGAATATTCTGATTTACGTCTTCGTAGTAGTTGGTGAGATAGAAGGCGGGAGAGGTGCGATTGCCGTTGTTCCAGTAGTTCGCGAAGGTGCAGTTATCGAACTGATAAGTTCCTCCAACGCTCAGGTTGGCGCAGCTTTCAGCGCAGTTGGTTACCAACAAATTGTTTCCATAGATGGAAGAACCTTGTGCGAATAACCCTACTCCAGACATGTTGTCGATCTTGGTGTTGGTAACGGTGAGAGCGTATCCGGTTGCGCTCGTATTTCCAAGTGTGTCGACTTGAATACCCATTCCTCCGTTTTTAATTATTGCGTAATTGATGGAACTTGAGTTGCATTGGTAGAGCCAAATTCCTCCGCGCGTTACGGAATAGATTCCAGGACCTACTCCGGTTTCAATTTGCACATCGTACTGAATGCCCCATTGCCCGGGCAGTGTAGCATAGTCTGCCTCTAGCCTATCTCCTTCAAAGACCACTTCGTTGTTCAGGCTTCCTGCAATATTCAGTGAACCTTTGTAGACGAAAAGACCTGATTTCGCGTGGACGTACACGTGTGTTCCTTCGTTAATGGTGAGGTTGCAACCTTCATCTACGGCAACAATACCGTAGATCACATGTGGTTTGTCGTTGTTCCAAATTTCTCCGCAAGGCAAGACGTAGAGTTCGTTCTGCGTGGTTCCTCCGTGGAAATACGCATCTTGTCCCCATGCGGCCAGTTGAACCACTTGGTTGTTCCCGTTGGTGTTGAATAAGATTTGATCTTCAATGACGTAAGGGGTGTTTGAGTTCGTTGGATCTACTGTTACTTCAACAAAAATGAAAAGGCTATCTCCGGCCTCGAGGAATACATTTTCAAAATGCGTCCCGTTATCTCCATTCACATTAATTCTGAATTGCGACTGGCTTCCTCCGGCAAGATCTATGCTTGCAATCTGAATCGCTTGCGCGTTGTTGTTGTAGACTTTCACAATCTTGGTAACGCTACCAATGGTGGTAAATACGGTGTCGAACAACAACGTATCGGTCGAGAACGACACTTTCGCCGAGCTATCGGTCGTAATCTCGTCTCTACGACAAGAAGCGATGAGCAATACTGCTGCGGCGAATAGAAAAAAGAAAAGGCTTTTTTTCATGAGGCAAAGATGGTTCAAGGAACGATTAGAAACAATAGTTATTGCCTCCTATTCCGCGAAGCGGAAAAGTCCCTTCGGGATTTTTCCACAAAGTGGATCAATTAATCTTTGTTCCAGTTGAGTCTACAAAAACACTGTATTGCTTCCCTCGGAACAACACCTTAAACGTATAGCTTTTCCATTGCGAAGGCAAGGTTGCGTTAAATACCAATTCTCCGTTCTTCACGCGCATTCCTCCAAATCCCATGGTAATCGCCATCCAAGTGCCAGCCATGGAAGTAATGTGAAGTCCTTCGTGCGCTTCGTGATTGTAATCGTCAATGTCGAGACGCGAGGTACGTAAATACATCTCGTAGGCTTTTTCACTGTAGCCAAGCTTGGCTGCGAGTATCGCATGGACACACGGAGAAAGACTGCTTTCGTGAACGGTTTTCGGTTCGTAGAAATCGAAGTTCGCTTTCAATTGCGAGTCTGAAAAATCGTCTTCAAAAAAGAAAAATCCTTGAAGAACATCGGCTTGCTTAATGAAGATACTTCTTAAAATACGATCCCAACTCCAATGCTGATTAATCGGACGCTCAGACGGATCAAGATCGTGAATACTTAACTGCTCCTTGTCCATAAAGCCGTCTTGCTGAAGATAAACTTCCGTGCCTTCCAACTTTCCGAAATACATCTGCTCTGCTTTCTTCTGCCAATCAGCAGCTTCTTCAGCAAAGTTCAAATTCATCTTCGCACATTTCGAGGCGAACAATTCTGCGTTTTCACGAGACACCTTCTCTCCCACTTCCTTCGCATACTTCATGCACCACGCCGCGAAATAATTCGTGTACCAGTTGTTGTTAATGTTGTTCTCGTATTCATTCGGACCGGTAACGCCAAGCATGACATACGCCTGTTTCGCTTCAGACCAATTCACACGCTGCGCCCAAAAACGCGCAATGCCCACCAACACATCTATTCCATATTCACCTAAATGCGCCTCGTCGCCCGTGTACTTCACGTAGTTGTAAATGGCATACGCTATTGCTCCGTTGCGGTGAATTTCCTCAAACGTAATCTCCCACTCGTTGTGACACTCTTCTCCGTTCATGGTCACCATCGGATACAACGCAGCACCGTTCTTGAATCCCAACTTCGCGGCATTCTCAATGGCTTTGTCTAATTGATTGTATCTGTATACCAACAACTGTTTCGCTACGTGCGAATCGCGCGTGCTCTGATAAAACGGCAAACAATACGCCTCTGTGTCCCAATAGGTGCTTCCACCGTATTTCTCTCCCGTGAATCCTTTCGGACCAATGTTCAATCGCGCGTCTTGTCCAGTATAAGTCTGATTCAAATGGAAAATATTGAAACGAATACCTTGCTGTGCCTCGTCGTCTCCTTCAATCACAATATCTCCCAACTCCCACACTTTCGCCCATGCAGCAACGTGTGCAGCACGAAGCGCTTCGTATCCTTCACCTGCCGCAGACTGCGCGGTTTGCGCAGCAACAGTAGCCAATTTTTCATTCTTTTCATTCAAAGAACTTACAATGCCCACATACTTTTCAATGATCAACGGCGCATTTTCTTCAACATGAAATACAGCAGTATTTTCAATTCGGGTTGAAGTGGTTGAAGATTCAATTTTTGCTTCTGCGTTGTAACGCACTTCTTGCGCCCATGCCACTTGAAATCCCGTCTTCAAGGTTTCAGAAACTGCCACTCCTCCACTAGCTGAAACCGCAGTTGATACAGGCTTCCAGAACAATTCATCGTAATTACTATCGTGATTACGAACTTCCGTTTCAATGAAGGCCGCGTATTTAATTTCCGCTTTTCCATTCAACGGAGTTATGCTGTAGCGAATAGCAGCCACATCGTCGTTAGCCAAGCTGCAAAAGCGCTCTGCGATTAACGACACCTTCGTTCCCTTCGGCGAAGTAGCTGTGCATGAGCGTTGCAACAGGCCTTCGCGCATGTTCAATTCTCTTCTAAAATTAGAAACGGTCCACGTATTCAAATCGAACACTTCTCCGTTTATGGTCACATCTATTCCAATCCAAAACGCCGAGTTCAACACCTTCGCGAAGTACTCGGGATAACCGTTCTTCCACCATCCGACGCGGGTTTTATCTGGATAGTACACGCCTGCAACATAGCTTCCCTGCAAAGTTTTCCCCGAAAACGCTTCTTCGTGATTGGCGCGTTGTCCGAATTTACCATTGCCAATACTGAAAATACTTTCAGAACTGCGCTGCAGATCTGCATGAAAATCTTCCTCAACAATTGACCACGGATGCGTAGATAGATACTTTATCATGATTTCTATTTATTCGAATTGAAGACACAAAGAAAAGAAAGTGTACTTAATACACCAACTCTATTTTTTCACAACTAAAATTTCAAGGCCCACTCGGTTGCTTCGCGAATAACTTTCTTCGCGTCGAGCAATGCCGTGTCGTTCGCACCACCGAGAACGTGAACAGGAACGCCCTCTTCCACCAACGATAAAATGTGCGTGGGAGTCGATTGCTGACCCAAGCACAACACCACAGCGTTTGGCTTCAACACATAATCTATTCCGTTTGAGTTGAACAACAATTCTCCGCCAACGATACGAATTCCTGTGGTGCCGTTGAACACGCCCACTCCCAACTGCTGCAATTCAGTGCGGTGCGACCACACTGTTGTCTTGCCCAATTTATTTCCCAACTTCTTATTGCTTCGCTGAAGAATAGCCACCTCACGAAGTGGTGTGCGTTCTTGTTTGAGCTGAATCGCACCACGATGTTCAAGCTGCTGATCAATTCCCCAAAACGCATTGTACGCTTCTTTCGTTTCGCTGTCTTGCGTGAGCAAAGACGCCACGTCCATGGCAATGCCGCCTGCACCCAGAATAACAATTTCTTCTCCTAAAGATTTGTATTGCTGAATGGCTTCAACATAATTCAAAACAGGTATTGAGCCGTCGTTTTCTTCCCAAGCATACGCGCTGGGAACCACGCCGGTAGACCAAACCACCTCTTCGAAATAATTCTCTTTGAAATTTTTCAGTTGGAAGGAAGTGTTCAAATGAATCTTCACCTCGTGCATTTTCAATTGCTCAGTATAATAACGCAAAGTCTCTGCGAATTCTTCCTTCCCGGGAACCTGCGCGGCCAAGCGTAGCTGTCCTCCAATGGAATCTTGCTGTTCAAAGATTTCCACTTCATTGCCGCGCTGCGCCAAAACCAGCGCTGCTGTCAGCCCCGATACTCCTGCGCCAACAACTGCTACTTTCTTTTTATGTTCGGAAGGAACAATCTTCAATTGAAGTTCTCTTGCGGCAAACGGATTCACCAAGCACGATGCTATTTCACCCGAGAAGATCTGATCGAGACACGCTTGATTGCAGCCCACGCAGGTGTTAATGAGGTTCGACTGATTTTGTTTGGCCTTCAACACAAAATTCGGATCGGCTAAAAACGGACGCGCAAGGCTCACGGCATCGGCCTTTCCAGATGAAATAATTTCTTCGGCCAACTCGGGTGTATTGATTCTGTTCGTTGCAGAAACCGGAATGGAAACGTGTTGCTTCAACAATTCCGCAGCCCAAACAAAAGAACCTCTTGGAACGCGCATGCTAATGGTGGGAATGCGCGCTTCGTGCCACCCAATGCCTGTATTCAACAAATGAATGCCTTCTTTCTCCAAGGCCTTTGCAAAGGCAATGATCTCGTCTTTGCTGCTTCCTTCTTCCACCAAATCGGCAACTGAAATACGATAGATGAGCATGAATTTTTCGTTCACAGCATTGCGAATACCGCGAACAATTTCAAGCGGCAAACGCATTCTGTTTTCAAAAGAACCTCCGTATTCGTCTTCGCGTTTGTTGGTTCGTGGCGCAATAAACTGGTGCAAAAAATAGCCTTCGCTCCCCATGATTTCCACGCCGTCGTATCCTGCAAGTTCAGCCAATTCCGCGCAGCGAATAAAATCGCAAACGGTTTGCTGAATCTCTTCAACTTTTAATGCGCGCGGCGTGTAAATGTTAATAGGCGCTTGCAACGCCGAAGCACTCACGCATTTGTCGTGCACGCCGTATCGTCCCGCATGCAGAATCTGCATGGCAATCTTTCCTTCGGCTTCGTGAACGGCTTCGGTAATGATTTTGTGTTTCGAAACTTCATTTTCTTGGTTGAAGCAAATCGCTCCCGGCCACAAGCGTCCTTCTTCATTCGGAGAAACACCTCCAGTGATCATGAGTCCGACTTCGCCTCTTGCACGTGTTGCGAAATACTCGGCCATGGCTTCGAATCCGTTTGGAAGTTCTTCCAATCCGGTGTGCATAGACCCCATGATGAATCTATTTTTTATTTCATTGTTTCCAATGGTAAGCGGACGAAGTGCTGCGTTAATCATAGCCACGAATGTAAATGAAATTTTTGCTTTACATTTGAAAGTGTATTCAGCACACGAAGTAAAATGAGTAAGAAGAAAAGCGAACAAGCCCCTACGAACACCTTAGGAATGGATGTATCCGTTGACTGTGTAGTTTTCGGATTTGATAATGACACCTTGAAAGTTTTACTAATTGAGCAAAAGCAGCCCGATACAGTTCATTTAAAAACACAGAAAGCCGTACCCGGAGATTTGGTTCTTGATAACGAAAGTTTAGACGAGGCTGCAAAGCGCATTCTTCAGGAATTGACTTCGTTGAAAGGAATTTACTTGAAGCAATTCCATGCCTTCGGAGATCCAAATCGTGTTCGTGGATTGAAAGATCAGCAATGGCTTCGAACCTTCCGTGTGAATCCGGAAAGACGCGTATTAACCATCGGATATTATTCTTTGGTGAAGTTGTCTGAGTTCAAACCGAAGGCAGCATCGTTTGCGGGCAACACCTACTGGGTAGACGTTTACAACATTCCTTCATTGGCCTTCGACCACAACGAAATTGTGCACAAAGCCTTGCTTATGCTGCGTCATGAACTTATGGCCGACCACATTGGATTCGAGCTTCTTCCCGAAAAATTCACGTTGTCGCAATTGCAGAAATTGTATGAGATTATTCTCGACAAAAAATTGGACAAGCGCAACTTCAGAAAAAATATTCTTCGCACAGAAACGGTTACAGCTTTAGAAGAAAAGCAACAAGGCGTGTTGCATAAACCCGCTCAATTGTTCCGTAAAAAATGAAGTCCCTAATTCTCTCTATTTCCTTCATTTTATTCGTTCAATTTCCTTTTGCACAACAACCGGCTTTTGGTGAAGCATTTCTTCAAAATGAAGTTGCGAGTATTTCCATTACGATCGACCCTGATTCTCTTCTTGCCATGTATAGCAACTTGGGAAATTCACATGAATTTCCTGCCGACATGGTCTACACTTTTTCAAACGGGTTTTCAGCCTACAGCCAAGTGGGCATTCGATTCCGAGGAAACACTTCTTTGAATGCACAAAAGAAATCATTCAAAATAATTCTAGACAAGTTCGTTGATCAGAATTTCTATGGATTGGAAGAGCTTAACCTGATTGCGAATCAGAATGACCCTTCTTTACTGCGCGCGAAATTGTGTTGGGATTTTTTCCGCAACGCGGGTTTGCCTGCGTGCAGAACATCCCATGTGCGCGTATACTTGAACGGAACCTATGCAGGTGTGTATGTCAATGTTGAACATATAGACAGTCACTTTGCAGATGCTCGTTTCGACGATGGTACAGGCAATTTATGGAAGTGCTTGTGGGGTTCTGACCTTACGTTTCAAGGGACCAATCCAATGTTATACACCGACGATGCCTATGACCTTATTGAAAACGAATTCCTGAACAACTACAGCGAATTGGCGCAATTTATAAACGTATTGAACAACACGCCGCTTTCTTCGCTTCCCTGTGAACTCGAAAAGGTTTTCAATGTACATGACTATTTGAAAATTATGGCGGCCGATATTCTGTTGGGAAATTGGGACAACTACATTTTCAACAAAAATAATTTCTACCTCTATCACAACGAGAAAACCGGAAAGCTCGAATACATTCCTTACGACCTCGACAATACGTTGGGCATCGACTGGGTGAACGTTGATTGGGCGCAACGCAATCTCTACACTTGGACCACTTCAAGCAACCGACCGCTTTTCACGCGACTGCTTCAAATTCCTGCGTATCGCAATGAATTCAGCAACTACGTGAATGAATTTGTTGCCACCACATTTAACGCGAACGCCATTGAATTACAAGCGCAACAAATTCAGAACATTATAGCAGCAGCAGCAATTGAAGACACGTTGCGTCCGCTCGATTTCGGGTTTACGACCGATGATTTTTTAAACAGCATCAATTCAGCTTGGGGCGGACACGTGGCTTATGGCATTGTGCCCTTCGTTCAAACGCGCGCTACGCAAGCGCTTCAGCAACTCGAAAACCTTCAGCCTTTTACAAGTATCTTCAACGTGGTTCCGAAATTTCAAAACGACAGCCTCTTCGTTACCTTCCAAAGCAATCTCAATGCAAATGAACTTGCTGTGGTATGGAAGGAAATTGGAACTTCAACTTGGAATATTGAAACACCTGCCTCTGAAGGATTCTATGGAATAACCGACCAGCTCTACTCTTTCGCCGGCACTCTTCCGACCGACAGTATAAACGTTATAGTGGGTGCCATTCCGTTAATTTGGGTGAACGATATCGATGACCACGATTGTAATTTTATCTATTTATATGGAAAAGAATCTAGTTCTCCATTAGTCATAAACGAACTTGCTCCAAGAGGAACGGATAACTGCATTGATTTTTTTGGCTCGAACGAAGATTGGATTGAATTATACAATCCTGGTCCGTCAGCAGTTTATTTAGGTAACAAGTTCATCTCTGACGACCCAAGTGATTGGAATAAATGGCCTTTGCCGAATGTGACACTTGATCCGGGAGAATTTCAATTGCTCTTCGCAGACAATGAACCTGAACAAGGTGTAAATCACTTAGATTTCAAACTGAATGGAACTTCCGAAACCATTTATGTCTCTGAGGTTCAAAATAACGCTCGTCTTCTAATAGACTCAATTACGTATTTCAATGTTCCAATAAACAATTCATTCGGAAGAGAGGCCGATGCCAGTCCGATTTGGATAAACTGGAACGTATCTACGCCGAATACAAGCAATCTTGCGGTAAGTGTGAATGAATTTTCATCTGGTATTTCAATTTACCCAAATCCGGTTATTGAATTGCTTCACAGCACAGAAAAGATATCTGGAAGAATTGTTTCTTCAAGTGGACAAACTGTTTTGTTTTTCAGCAATACGCAAGAAATCGACTGTCGAAATTTGCCTTCAGGCGTTTACACCTTGCTTACTGACAAAAGTCTTTTCCGATTTATTAAATCGAATTAAGGTAATCTAGAGTTGCCTTTGTAACTTGCAGGCATGTATTACAGCGACTATCTAAAACTGGGAGACGTTCTTAACGCGCAAGAACTCGAAAGCGATAAACAAGGAAAACACGCTCACGACGAGATGTTGTTTATAGTTATTCATCAATCGTACGAATTGTGGTTCAAGCAGATTTTATTCGAAATGAAATCGGTGTACGACATTCTTGCGAAAGAGAACATTAACGACAACAGTCCTGAGTTGCAAATCGCTGTAAACCGCATGCACCGGGTTACAGAGATTCTTCGCATTTTGGTAGACAAGATTAATATTTTGGAAACCATGTCGGCGCAAGACTTCCTCGACTTCCGCGACATGCTTCGTCCGGCCAGCGGATTCCAAAGCATGCAATTCAAAGTTTTAGAAACCTTGTTGGGATTGAAAGTGGAAGAGCGTCATGGACAAGAATATTTCACCAGTCAATTACGCAGCGAAGACGCGAAGCAAATTTATGCCTTAGCGAAAGAAACAACGTTGTTGGAATTGGTGAACAACTGGTTAGAGCGAATGCCATTTTTCGAAGAGAAATATTGGGGCAATGACGATTTTTGCACGCAATACAGAAATGCCTATTCCTCTTCACTGAGTGAAATGGAAATGCAAAACTTAAGAGCATTTGACGAATTGTTTATGTCGAATGAACCGGTTGAAAACAGAAAGTTAAGTGCGAAAGCCAGAAGAGCTGGACTCTTCATCATGTTGTACCGCGACTATCCGATACTTCAAAATCCGTATAGAATAATTAATTCACTTCTCGACATTGACGAATTGTTGGCTACATGGAGATGGCGCCACATGAACATGGTTCACCGCATGATTGGCGGAAGATCGGGTACAGGCGGAAGCACAGGAAAAGGATATTTGAGAGAAGCGGCTATGAAGCATTACGTGTTTCAAGAGTTCGCTGAATTAACTTCTTTCTTGGTTGAACGAAGAAAATTCCCAAGTATTAGTCCTGAATTATCGAAGAAACTCGGCTTCGAGAATGGATAGATAGCTTTGCGAGGGCAACTGGCGTTGCGAGGGCGATTTCATCGACGCACCAAGTAAAGCATCGTCCATTCATCGCGAACGCGAGTTTCTTTCCATTCGAATGCTGAAAAGGCTTCAAGCAAGGCGGGGACGTCGTTTTCGTAGAATCCGCTGAGTAACAAAGGCGCTCCAGACTTCGTGGCGTTTTCGTAATGCTTGGCTTGCGCCAAGAGAATGTTCCGATTGATATTGGCAATGAAGACATCTGCACTCTTTCCTTCCAGTAAATCTTCAACACCTAAAAGCGCTTCAATCTTCGTGCAGCTGTTACGCTCCAAATTTTCTAAGGCGTTCTCATACGCCCACTCGTCTATGTCAATGGCCCAAACTTTCTTCGCGCCGAGATTCTCTGCTGCAATGGCCAACACAGCTGTTCCACTTCCCATGTCAATGACTTCCTTGTCTTTCAAATCAAGCTCGAACATTTTCTGAAGAACCAAATACGTAGTTGCATGATGACCAGTGCCGAAGCTCATCTTCGGTTCAATGATTAAGTCGAGAACACCTTCCTTCGGTTCGTGAAACGGCGCTCTCACGCGACAAAGATTATCGACATCAATTGGATCGAATTGCGATTCCCACTCTGCATTCCAGTTGATGTCTTCCATTTCCTTCTTCGAGAACTGAATGGAAATGTCTTCAATGGTTAATTCCAACAAAGCGTGCTGCAATTCTTCTGTATCGAATTGCGTTGGCACATAGGCCTCTACTCCACTTTCCGTTTCCTGAAAACTATCGAAAGCCAATTCGCTTAATGAAGCAATCACTAAATCGTTTCCCGGAATAGTCGGAGAAACTTCAAAGGTGTAAACGGTGTATTGCATTAGGCGTTGTAGATAAATTCAAAGTCAGCAACCTTCAAAGAAGCACCGCCAATAAGCCCGCCATCAACATCTTCACATGCCAATAAAGCCTGTGCATTCGAGGCGTTCATACTTCCACCGTATAAAATCTGAATGTCGTTAGCTACTTCTCCGAACATTGTTTTCAAAAACGAACGAATATGTGCATGCATCTCTTGAGCTTGCTCATTGCTAGCCGTAACACCAGTTCCAATGGCCCAAACGGGTTCGTATGCAATAACAATATTTTTCATTTGTGTTGAAGAAAGATGTCCAATTACTTCTTCAATTTGCTTTGTTACCGTAACAAAATGCAATTCGTTGTTGCGCTCTTCAAGCGTTTCTCCAATGCAATAAATAGCAGTAAGATCACTGGCTAACAACTGATCTACTTTGCGTTTCAACAATTCTGACGTTTCGTTGTGGTATTGTCTGCGCTCACTGTGACCAACCAAACTTCCCTTCACGCCTAACGAAGCCAACATGGCTGCAGAAATTTCTCCGGTGAATGCTCCCTTCTCATGTGCGCTGCAGTCTTGCGCGAACACCGACAATTGCGGATGTGTTGGACACAACCCTGCTAGGTAACATGCGGGCACACAAACGGCGATTGATTTATTGTTGGAAGGAAATTCATTCACACTGTTGAATAACGATTTCGCCTCTTCCCAAGAGGTGTTCATTTTCCAGTTACCGGCGATGAGTTTTGAGCGCATGTTCTAAAGTTTTGGCAAATGTAAGAGAAGTTCAAACAAGGTAAGAGAAGTTAAGAAAAGGGAAGAGAGGGGAAGACAGGGGAAGAATGTGCGAAGCACCAATAGCGTTGCGAGGGCGAGTGCTTCGCGAGGGCAACATCCGTTGCGAGGGTCCTGCTGACGAAGGTTGCGTATTGAAATCCAATTTTGAAGACAAAAATGAAAATGTCATATTTCAATAGTTTAATATAAATATCCTACATTCACCACGTCCACTGCAAGGGACGAACCAACACGTTTTAAAATATGATTTCAAAAAAGAAAGCGCTTACCGCGGTGCTTGTTAGTTCTGTGCTATGTAGCACTGCGACGTATGTAATAGTCAATAAGACTTCTTTAAAAAAGGAAGTAACACCTGTGAATGCTGCCGATTGTTCCTATAATATCAAGCGTCTGCTCGGCTACGAATACATAAAACCTCTGGAATATGCCGAGCCTGAGAATGAATCGGCATTGTACAATTCTTTCAAAACGAAGGTAGATGCGCTTGTTGCAGAAAAGAAGAAAGCGGGATTATTAAACAACGCTTCTGTTTATCTGCGCGATTTCAAGAAAGGAAATTGGATGAGCTTTCAAGGAAAAGTTCCGTTTCATCCGGGCTCGTTGATTAAAGTTCCCATTCTCATTTCTTATTTGAAATTTGAAGAACATAGACCTGGAATATTGAATGCCCCTGTAACCTTCGAAGCGGGACAATACATTCCTTCACAGTCGTACAATTCAAAACAAATTGAAGTTGGAAAGACGTATACCATCAAAGAGCTGTTAGAATACATGATCAAATATTCCGACAACAATGCGACTTTTTTGTTGAAGAAAAACTTAGACGTCGCACAATTCAAAAAGACATACGACAACGTTGGTCTTGCTGTTCCTAATATTATGGATGTCAATTATAGCCTTTCGGCGGAAGATTTCTCAGTTTTCATGAAAGTCTTATTTAATGCGGGATATTTATCCATTGCCAACTCTGAATATGCACTTAAGCTTTTATCGGAATGTGATTTCAAAGAAGGATTTGCAAAGGGTCTTCCTGCGGGAACTCCGGTTGCACATAAGTTCGGCGAATGGGGCGACGGTGGAATGAATCATGAATTACACGAGTCTGGTATTATTTACATTGACGGGGAAGCTTTTCTGCTAACGGTTATGACAAGCGGAAAAAGTATTCCTGAGTTAGCTAAAACCCTACAAGAAATCTCTGCATTGTTCGATCAAGAATTAGATGATCCGAATAAGGCGAATGGGTTGTTTCAGAAGAAAAATATTCTTCTATAGAACGAATGTGGCGCAGCCACTCATATTGCAGAGCAACGAATGCCTTTTTAAAGTGAAGAGAAGTTAAGAAAAAGGAAGAGTGCATTGTGATAAGTTTCTTCACTTCAAGTTTAAAGCAAATGACCGTTGAAGAATAACAACGGCATTGACAATGGCTAATAATTAACCCTAGTGTTGATTTATCTTTTTCAAATAGCTTCTAATCAAAAGAAAGAAAATCCAAGCAAGAACAATTATAATCGGATAGAATAGAATTGCTGTTATGACATATAGGTTGTTTCCGATAAAATCATTAGTATCCCAAGTGTTTTCTGATCTTGCCAACAATATCCAAAAAATAAATACGCTAGCTAAAAGAAATAAGGCTCTCAACGAGTTTTTCAAGTTTAGGTAGTGAAATCTATTATTTCCCATTTCGTCATTCAATTTTTCTTGTTTGCAATATCGATGAACAAACCTAGATTTTCTATTGTGAAAATTACGAAGTTCCAACAACGAAGTTCCAATAACGTAGTTCCTCAGTACCCCGGATAGCAGTGGAAAGCCTTTGAGCGAAGCGAGAAGCTTGGAACGAATAGCCGGAAAAGGTTCAGAAATTGGATGTAAAAAAAAGGAGCAAACCGAAGTCTGCTCCTATTCTTAAAATCTAAACTTAATCTACTATTTCTTAATTACGCGGATGGTAATGTTTGAAGTATTGTTGCTTAGGTTTACGAAGTAAACTCCGCTTTCTAAGTTTGAAGTGTCGATGGTGTGGAACATGTTTCCTGCGTTCACAGCGAATGCTTCAGCAGAAACAACTTGTCCAGCCAGGTTGAAGATTGTAGCGTTCATGATACCTGAATCAAAAGAGCTGAATTGAATGTTCAATTCGTTTTCTGTTGGATTAGGGAAAACCATCAGGTCTTCGAAAGCAACATTTTCAGAAACTGCAACGCTAGTCAAGTTAATGGTGAACGTGTTTGAGCAATCTCCGTTCGTTGCTGTAAGAATAACCGTATAATCTCCACCTGTAGCATACGTATGCGAAGGGTTAGCAGATGTTGAAGTATTTCCGTCACCGAAGTTCCAAGAATATGAAGTTGCGTTTGTTGAGTTATTCAAGAACTGCACCGTGTAACTTCCGTTAGTTTGAGTGAAAGAAGCGTCTGCTGTTGGAGTTGGGTTAACACTAATTAATATCGGCGCTGAAGTTCCTACACCGTTGCAAGCATCGGCATTAGTTACAGTTACCGCATACAATCCTTCCGTTGAAGCATTAATGCTCTGAGTAGTTTCAGCAAGAGCCGTTCCATTGAAGGTCCATGCGTAAGAATCAGCGGTTGAAGCTGAGAGTGTCACTGAAGTACCGTCGCAAATCGAAGTGCTCCCGTTAGCCGAGATAGTAGGGATTGGAGAATCACTAACATTTACGCTAATGGTGTTTGAAGTAGCTGAACAACCGTTTGCATCTGTATACTCTAAAGAGAAGTCACCAGTCGCAGTAACTGTGATCGCATCTGCAGTAGCGTTTGTGTTCCAAACGTTTCCACCTACTTGAGAAGAAGTGATTTCAACGCTTCCTCCAGTACAGAAAGAAGTGTTTCCGTTTGCTGTGATAGACACAGTTGGATTTTCGTTTACAACTACCGTCAATTGATTGGAGTTTGCAGTACAACCTTTGCTGTTTCTAGCAGTAACGCTGTATGTTCCAGGGGTCGAGATGTCCTGAGAAGTACCTAAAGCTCCGTTGTTGCTCCAAGTGAATTCCGAAGATGAGTCAGAAGAAGTAGCATTCAAAGTAACCATTGACCCCTCACAGATTGAAGTAGATCCCGTAGCTGATACAGTCGCAGTAATTGCATTGTTCATTGCTGAAGAGTAGTCTGCATTTTGTGGATCCCACTCTGCCCAACAAGAAGTCCAGTCCTCTGAACCAATTGCTCCTCGGAAAGATACAGGAGTGAAGAATGCGTCTTGTAGATATGAATCAGAGAAATCTGCTCCTGAAGACAACTGAGAGTTAGCCTGAATAGAGAAGTCTGGATTATTCAAGTTAATGCTGTTCCAACCTAACTCGGCACCTGAGTTTACTAGGCTATTCGAATTTGAATTGAAGAAGTTCGTAATGTTGAAAGCTCCGTTGATGTTATTTGGATTAGCAGTAGTAACAGTCGCTAATGAATCGTTCATTTGAGCAATGACGTTGTTCTTGAAACGAAGACTATTAGCTGTAGCGTTTGCTTGTGTGGAAGTGCTCTCGATTAATAGTCCAACCGGATAACCCGCAAACACACTATTGAACGTGCTGCATTCTGTTCTTCTTCTCAAGTGTAGAGCGCGCTTGTAGTTTGTGTTGATAGTACTGTTGAACAAATATGGTCCAGCAACAGTCACATTTGAGAAGTGAGGTTGTGTGTTTGGAGTTGCTGTGCTTCCGCTTGCGTCGTTGTCTGACTCGAAGCCATTAGAACCCGATTGGTCTGCAATTTGTGGATCACGAATGCACAATGCAAATTGAACGTTGCCACGGTACCCGAAATCTGTATCGAAATCATCGTCCCAATTGCGGTAAGAAATAATGTTCTTCACGTTAACGTTACCACCGAACCATTCGAAAGCATCGTCACCGCAAAAAGAAACCTGAACATGGTCGATTTGTGTCCCGTTTCCGACAGCGCACATAGTGATACCATTAATCTCAGAATTCGGTTGGAAAGGAATTCCTCCAAACTCAATACGCACATAACTAATGATTCCAGAGTTGTCGTTTGGATTCGGATTCGCACCACCTCCGTAGATAGACCCTACACCACCTTCAACTAATGCTTCACCTGCCGCTGTGCCGTTACCTGCGTTAGCTGGAGAGTTAACTGCAGCTCTTCCACAAATAATCAATCCTCCCCAGTCACCGTAACTTCTTTGTCCGGCCGCTTTCTGAGAGGTCATAACAATAGGCTGCTCAGGCGTACCTTGAGCATGAATGTACGCCCCACGTTCAATAATTAAAGATCCTTTTGTAACAAGATCTCCTTTGATGATTGTACCTGGTTGAATAACCAAAGTATCGTTAGCTGTAACCTTTACGAATCCAGAAAGGATGTAAATGTTATTGTTTGTCCAGGTGGTTGTTCCATTGATGTCAATGTTTCCGCTCACCACAATCTGCGCTTGGCTGCTGAATGCTGCCATCAATAGCGCGAACGAGAATAAAAGTTTTTTCATGATTTGAATTTGTTTGTACAAACTTCCTCTTAGAGTTTTATAAGAATATGATGAAGCACTTAAGGATTCATTATGCAATTCGAAGGATAATGTTATGTTCTTTAAGCCAATGTTATGTTACTTTTTTCCCGTCGAAGCTTTCACATCTTCTCTGAACTTATAACTCAAGGTCACACTCCAGTAATTTCCTCTGTTGAAGTATTGAAGACGTTGGTCATTCGCGCGACTTAATTTACCATCCTGATTCGCATCTTGAAGGAACACAAAGTCTTGTTTCAATACATCTTGAACGCCTGCACGTACCGAGAATCCGTTCTTGAAAGATTTCGTAATGGCAATGTCTAACATATCTCGAGACATTTCATAGACTTCTGGAATATCAGGAATACCAACAATGGTAACACGGGGGCCGATGCGGTTGTACAACACCGTGATTTGCCATCCCAACGAGTCGTTGTCATAATACAACCCACCATTAACAATGTAAGGTGATTGCCCCACCATTGGTCTATTGGGATTTAATCCCGAGGCCAATCCCTCCGCGCTCACTTGAATATCTGATTTAATAAAAGAGGCATTAGCTACCACAGTTACATTTTGAAGAATTCTGTTCGCAGTCATTTCCTTAAGCGACTTTCGAATATCGAATTCAACCCCATAACTGGTTGCTCCCAATGCGTTACCTGGAGCAAAACTGCGTGTTCCACCTGAACCAACTCCAGGCACGAAATACGGTTCAATTGGATTGTTAAATTCTTTATAGAACAATGCAGCGCTCAGATACTCTGTGTTCGAAGGATAGTGCTCAATACGCAAATCCGCATTTGAATTTGTTGCGAAGGTCAAATTCGGATTACCCGTATTAATAAAGTTGTTTTCGAAATCATAGAAACTGAACGGAGCCAATTCACGAAATTCTGGTCTGTTGACCGTTTTTCCATATGCCGCGCGCACAGTCGTTTTCTTATTCAATGCATAGGAAACGTTTACTGAAGGAAGAAAGACAAGTGAATCAAGAGTAGCTGTAATCGGAATTCCAGTAATGTCGGCACTCGTTAACACTTGAGCATTTTGCTCCAATCGAATACCACCTGAAATGGTTAATTTTTCAAATGGCAAAGTAAACATTGCATAACCGGCGTATAAATTTGATGAAGCATGGTACTTATCTGCTCCACGGGTATCTTCATCTAACAAGAACCCAGTTGAGTCAGCCATGTTCTCAGGAGCCAAAATATTTGCAATGCTTGTGGTGTCTTTGTTCCAATCGAAATTAAACGCATTGATCACATAACCTAAGTTACGTGAACCGAAATCACGGTCTTTATCTTCAATGTAGAAACCAGCCTTAATGGTTGCGAATCTTGGCTTCTCTTTATCGGTATTCAGTTGCTTTAATTTGTGCTCGTAGTTCGCAGCATACGTTCTTACATCTTCCTTCAAATTCATAAACAATCTTCCCGAGAAGAAAGGTTGCGCAACTGTAGTGAAGTAGGCATGAAAGTTCTCATCCGAGCCATCCAATGGACGCGTGTAACGAATTCGCTTCCAATCTGGATCGTTTCTTCTTGTCTGAGCGTATGCCACTGCCCAATTCAACGTTCCCTTATCGTTAAACAACTCGTGTGTCCCTGTTAATTGAGTGTTATACATGCGACGCTCGGTGTAACGGAAAGAATATTCTTGACGGTAGTTACCTTCTTCCAACGCTCTTCCCGTTCTGAAGGTGTTCGACTGAAGACCGTTCTGATTCAGGAAATTCTTAAATTCAATGAAACTCTTATCAGTCTTGATTCCCCAATTGTGAAGAACACCCACGTTTGCGTTCTTCTGATAAATCATGTCATCAAATGCAAAAACTGTATCACTCGTCTGTGTTCCTTCATCGAATACGTTGTAATCTAAACGATTCGATTTTTGTCTTAGAGCAGTTCGTGAATAACTAATGGCAGTAAAATTTCCGAATTGAATATTCTCGGTTTGAAATCGCTTACCGAAAGACACGTTCACTCTTCTGTCAGGAAGCGCGGCACCGGTTTCATATCCCCATGAATTTGGAAGCGCCAAACTCAAGGCTCTACGTGCTTCCTCGGTGGTAGCATTACGGACATTACTTGGAAAATCCGATGGCAAGTCACGTGTTCCATTATCGAAGCCTAAAGCTTCAGAGGATGAATTTACGTTGCTTAAGAACTCTTGTCCTGTTGTATTCGAACGATAATTCGTAGCCATGCTAACATCAAGAGAGGTCTTGTAATCTGGGAAGTTCTTGGTGTAAACATTAATTGCTCCACCCGCGAATTCACCAGGAAGATCTGGAGAAGGTGATTTAAAAATTAAGAAGCGATCGATTGCCTGACTTGGAATAAGGTCGAAAGAAAATGAACGCACATCAGGTTCCAAAGAAGGTACCAATATACCATTCATCATTACCGCATTGTAACGCTCAGTCAATCCGCGAACCATAACGAAACGATTGTCAATAATGGTTACACCTGGAATTCTGCGCGCAACCTCAGAAGCGTTTCTATCTTGTCCCTTTTGAATTTGAACAGCTCCCACTCCACTTACAACTCCTTTCGCTTCGCGCATTTCCATAATAACGGCGGCTTCTGTGCTGGTCTTGCGGAAATCTTTAATTTCCACACCACCACCAACCATGAATGATTCCGATTGAAGAACGACATCTGCCTTTATCTCCTTTCCTGTAGCTACTTCAACACCGGAAATTTTCTGAGTTGCATAAGAAATAGCCTTAATTTCTATGGTGTAATTACCGCCGTTCTTAACATCAATGTTGTATTCTCCGAAAGCATTCGAGGCCGCTCCGAACGAAGTTCCTTCAACAATAATAATGGCTCCAACAACTGGCTCTGCTGAAGAGTTGAGTACAGTTCCTTTTATAATAGTTTGTGCGCTAACCGATAGGCACGATAAAAACAACAAAAACAGGATTGATTTTTTTTTCATTTGATCATTCATTTTCATGACTGCGAAACAAAAGCAGTAAGATTGATTAGAGTTAAAAAGACAATTATCTTAGAGTTAACATTCGAGCTCGTTTGTTAAGCCAATGTTTCGAAGGCTTGAAAGAACTCTTGAGAAATTTGTTGAAAAAACACCATCGCCTCTTTAGAAATCCAATACTTCGAACGCATACCAAAAATGCGTCCGTCTATTAAACTACTTTTCTTCATTTCTCTGAGGTGCTGAATAACTGTTGATGGTGACATGCCAGGCACGTCAACTACACGTCCTTCTACGACTCCATGACTTTTCATCATTTCCAACAGAATAGTTACTCGAGCAGGGTGCGCGAGTGCCCTTGAAAAATGTGCGAAATCACTCTCCAAGCCCATTGGGACATAAGGTAATTTTGGGTCTTCTTGCATGAAACAAAGAAATTTGATTCCTGGAAAGTCAAGATTTCGATAGCGTTAAATAAAAGTGAATCTATCTTTAAGACCTTAACAATCTCGTAACATAAAGAATGCGGGATAAAATCAAGGTTTTAGACGCGCTCTTCGTAAATTCGCGACACTATTTTAGAACTATGCAAGAAGCCATTCCATATATACCAAAAAACAAGATTCGCATTGTAACAGCAGCCTCTCTTTTCGATGGGCATGATGCTGCCATTAACATCATGCGAAGAATTATTCAATCGACCGGATGTGAAGTCATTCACCTTGGTCACGACAGAAGTGTTGAAGAGGTTGTAAACACTGCAATTCAAGAAGATGCGCAAGCCATTGCCATGACGAGCTATCAAGGCGGACACACCGAATACTTCAGATACATGTTTGATTTGTTGAAGGAAAAAGGCTGCGGGCACATTAAAATATTTGGCGGTGGCGGTGGAACTATTCTTCCGGAAGAGATTGCAGAACTTCAAGATTACGGTATTACGCGTATTTATCATCCAGATGATGGACGCGCCATGGGTCTTCAAGGAATGATCAACGATTTAGTTGAGAGGTGTGATTTTCCAACTGGAAAAACGTTGAGTTATTCTATTGACGACATTTCATCGAAAAAAGATGCGTGCTTAGCTCAGGTGATTTCCGCAGCTGAGAACTTCCCTGAAGACCACGCTACATTTATTGATCAGCTGCGGGAAAAAGCGAAAGCTTCATCTACGCCCGTTCTCGGTATTACCGGAACAGGCGGAGCAGGAAAATCAAGCATGGTCGACGAACTCGTACGTCGCTTCCTTTTAGATTTTCCTGATCAGCACATCGGCATTATCTCTGTCGATCCTTCCAAAAGAAAGACCGGCGGTGCATTGCTCGGCGATCGCATTCGAATGAACGCCATTAAAAACGACCGCGTCTACATGCGATCGCTTGCAACACGTCAAAGCAACTTGGCCCTATCCAAACACGTAGCCGAAGCCGTGAACGTGTTGAAAGTTGCCCAATTCGATCTCATTATTTTAGAAACCAGCGGCATTGGGCAAAGCGATACGGAGATCATGGATCACAGCGATGTGGCCTTGTACATTATGACTCCGGAATTCGGTGCAGCAAGCCAACTTGAAAAGATCGACATGCTCGACTTCGCGGATGTCGTGGCTATTAATAAATTCGATAAGCGCGGTGCGCTAGATGCGCTGCGCGATGTGCGCAAACAATACATTCGCAACCACCAACTGTGGGATGCGCCTGAAGACAGCCTTCCAGTGGTTGGGACTATTGCTTCGCAATTCAATGACCCCGGGACGAATAGCTTGTTCCGTATGATCATTGACAAGTTGAATGAAAAGACGCAAGCGAAATTTCAAACAACGTTTGAACTCACCGCCGAGCAGAGCGAGAAGGTTTACATTATTCCACCCAACCGCACGCGCTACCTTTCTGAAATTGCTGAAAACAATCGCGCATACGACGCATGGGTAAACAAACAATCAGAAATAGCCGAAAAACTCTACGGCATGCACATCGCTCTTACTGCGTTGCGTGAAGGAGAGAATAACGAGAATAATGAAATTTCCATTAAACACTTGGAGGCTTCATTCGATCGAATTAAAATGGATTTCGATCCACACTTGTGGAACCTGCTTCAAAACTGGGAAGCGAAAAAAGCTTCGTACAGTGGAGAAATTTTCACCTTCAAGGTGCGCGACAAAGAAATTCAAATGGAAGCGTCTACGAAATCGCTTTCCCATTCGCGCATTCCGAAAGTGGCCCTTCCGAAATACAAATCGTGGGGAGACATTGTAAAGTGGTCGCTTCAAGAAAATGTTCCTGGAGAATTCCCTTACACCGCAGGTCTCTTCCCCTTCAAACGCGAAGGTGAAGATCCAACGCGCATGTTCGCTGGAGAAGGCGGACCGGAAAGAACCAACCGACGCTTCCATTACGTAAGTTTGGGCATGCCTGCAAAGCGTTTGTCTACTGCGTTTGACAGCGTTACCTTATACGGAAACGATCCGGGATACCGTCCAGATATCTATGGAAAAGTAGGTAACTCGGGAGTAAGCATCTGTTGCCTTGACGATGCGAAGAAGCTATACAGCGGATTCGATTTGTCTGACCCGAAGACTTCGGTGTCTATGACCATCAATGGTCCTGCGCCTATGCTTCTCGCCTTCTTCATGAATGCAGCCATTGATCAGGCGTGCGAAAAATACATTAGTAAAAACAAATTAGAAGCAAAGGTTGAAGCGGTTCTGAAAGCGAAGTGGGAAGATAAAGGACTTACCCGCCCGACCTACCAAGGAGAACTCCCTGAGGGAAACAACGGCCTTGGTTTAATGCTCCTCGGTTGCACGGGAGACGAGGTTCTGCCTGAAGAAGTTTATGCACAAATTAAAGCAGAGACTTTGAGTGTTGTTCGCGGAACGGTTCAAGCAGATATTTTAAAAGAAGACCAAGCGCAGAACACGTGTATCTTCTCTACGGAATTTGCACTGCGTTTAATGGGCGACGTGCAGTCGTACTTCATTCAACACAAAGTAAGAAATTTCTACAGCGTATCTATTTCGGGTTATCACATTGCTGAAGCCGGAGCCAATCCGATTACACAATTGGCTTTCACCTTGGCGAACGGATTTACCTATGTTGAATATTACCTGAGCAGAGGGATGGACATTAACGAATTCGGTCCGAACCTTTCGTTCTTCTTCAGCAACGGAATTGATCCAGAGTATGCTGTAATTGGAAAAGTGGCGCGACGTATTTGGGCGAAAGCGCTCGCGAAAAAGTATGGCGCGAACGCGCGCGCGCAGATGTTGAAATACCACATTCAAACTTCCGGAAGAAGCTTGCACGCGCAAGAAATTGACTTCAATGATATTCGCACAACGCTTCAAGCATTGTATGCTATCTACGACAATTGCAACAGTTTACATACCAACGCTTACGACGAAGCTATCACGACTCCAACGGAAGAAAGTGTTCGCAGAGCAATGGCCATTCAATTGATCATTAACCGCGAATTGGGATTAGCTAAAAATGAAAATCCAATGCAAGGCTCATTCATTATTGAAGAGCTTACAGATTTGGTTGAAGAAGCCGTATTGGCAGAGTTTGACAGAATCACAGAGCGTGGCGGAGTTCTTGGAGCAATGGAGACCATGTATCAGCGCGGAAAAATTCAAGAAGAAAGTTTGTACTACGAGACATTGAAGCACACCGGCGAGTTTCCTATCATTGGAGTAAACACGTTCTTATCTTCAAAAGGCTCACCAACTATTCTTCCGAAAGAAATTATTCGCGCTACCGAAGAAGAAAAGGAAATGCAAATTCAAACCGTAACCAATCTTCAAAAAGGGTTTGAAACGAAAGCCCAAGATGAGTTGAAGCAGCTGCAAAAGATTGCCGTTGAGCAAGGAAATTTGTTCGACAAGCTCATGGATTCTGTAAAATATTGCTCGCTTGGTCAAATCACCTCTACCCTGTTTAATGTTGGTGGTCAGTACAGAAGAAACATGTAATCGAATATGAAACTCATTTCATTCAATGTAAACGGTGTTCGCGCCATAACCAAGAAAACCTTCTTCGAAGATTTTCAAGCCATGAATCCAGATGTCCTTTGCTTACAGGAAACCAAAGCAAACGACGCGCAGGTTCAAGAAGCACTTCAAGGAATTACGGGCTATCACATTTACTCGAGTTCTGCTGTTCGTCCGGGCTACAGCGGCACTGCGCTTATTTCAAAGACGAAACCTTTAAGTGTAACTTTCGGATTGGGCATAGATGAGCACGATCAGGAAGGAAGAATTATTACTGCTGAATACGACAAGTTTTTCTTGGTGAATACCTACGTTCCAAACAGCGGGTCAGAGTTGGCTCGACTAGACTACAGAGAGACCTGGGATGCTGACTTGTTGAAACATCTTCAAAAGTTAGAAAAGAAAAAACCGGTTGTTTTGTGCGGAGACTTGAACGTGGCTCACCAAGCCATTGACTTAGCCAATCCGAAAAGTAATTATAACAAGAGTGCGGGATATACACAACGAGAAATCGACGGACTTTCTAACTTAATCTCATCTGGATATAAAGATTCGTTTAGACATTTTTATCCGGAAATAGTGAAGTACAGTTGGTGGAGCGCGCGATTCAACTCGCGCGCGAAGAATGTAGGTTGGAGAATAGACTATTTCATGGTTAGCGAGAATTTCCTTCCACATGTAAAAGACGCATTTATTATGAATGAAATTATGGGATCGGATCATTGTCCGGTCGGAATTATTATTGAATAAATTATGGCATTTGCGAAATGGGTTGGAGGCGCTATTGGTTGGGCTTTAGGCGGGCCAATTGGCGGATTGATAGGATTTGCGGTTGGCTATATGGCCGAAGACAACTCCTTAAGCACACAAGAACAACAACAAGGCTCTCAGCGTAGATCTTACGCAAGACATACACAGCGTGGAGACTTCTCCTCTGCCCTTTTGGTGTTATCAGCTGCCGTAATGAAGGCAGATGGCAAACTCATGAAAAGTGAGCTTCAATACATAAGAGAGTTTTTCGACAAACAATTCGGCCCTGCGGCGGCAGCAGAACAAATTGGAATTTTGAAAGAATTGTTAAACAAGGAAATTCCAGTTCGAGAGGTGTGTCATCAGATTAGAGATTTCATGGAGCACCCCATGCGTTTGCAATTGCTCCATTACCTTTTCGGAATAGCTAAATCTGATGGACAAGTAGCCAAGGCCGAAGCCGAGTTGATTAAACAAATTGCGCACGACTTGAACATTAGCCAGAAAGATTACGAAAGTATTCAGGCCATGTTTTACAAAGATGCGGCTTCGGCATACAAAATTTTAGAAATTGAGGCTACAGCAACTGACGACGAAGTGAAAAAAGCCTTCCGTAAAATGGCCATGAAATACCATCCTGATAAAATAAAAGACCTGGGCGAAGAGTATCAGAAAGCAGCCCAAGAAAAGTTTATCAAAGTTCAAGAGGCCTACGATCAACTCAGAAAGGAGCGCGGAATGAAGTAAATGTGTATATTTACTTCACGCAATTCTTTTATGAAAAAACTCTTTATTATTCTTTTGCTTTTTAATGCTGTTTCTTCGGCATTTGGGCAAGCTTATTTCTTAAACGGATCGGCAACTGCAACAGGTAACGATTGTTATCAGCTTACCCCTAACCTCGGCACTCAAAACGGAACAGTTTGGTATGCCGATCAAATAGACTTAAACCAACCCTTCGACATTGCATTCGAAATGTTTCTTGGAAACGTGGATGTGAATGGCGCTGACGGGATATGTTTCGTAATGCACACACAAGGGACCAATGCCATTGGTGCTAGTGGGGGCGGAATGGGTTATTTAAACTTCGGGACAAGCTTTGCGGTAGAATTTGACACGTATCAAAACTCGAATCCCTACTCAGACCCAGCATTTGACCACATTGCTATTCAAAGAAACGGAAATGTTAACCACAACACCATCGACAATTTGGGAGGGCCTGTTCAAATGGCTGCTTTCAATGCAAATACAGAAGATGGTCAATACCATCCTGTACGATTGGTCTGGGATCCAATTAATTTTCTATTCTCTGTTTATTTCGATTGCGAGCTTCGACTTCAGTCAACTGTAGACATTATTAACTCTGTTTTTAACGGAATAAGTTCAGTAAATTGGGGTTTTACTGCTGGCACTGGCGGTTTATCGAATGTTCAAGCCGTTTGTTTGACGCCTGATATTCTCAACACTACCAACGAGATCACGATATGTCCTGGAGCATCAGCAGTTCTTACAGTAAGTGGTGCTGATATTAATGGTTCTTTTTCGTGGACTCCATCCACCGCATTGAGCACAGCATCAGGAGCAAGTCCAGTGGCAACGCCAGACAGTACAACAATTTATAATGTTGTTTATACTGATCTTTGCGGAGTTATTTCCGAGCAGGATTTTGTTGTTACCGTAGAAGCTCTATCTGTTAATGCCACGGCTGTTTCGGACATTAACTGCGCCAATCCAATTACTTCAATAAATTCAATAAGCAATATCAACGGTGTAACTTTCAATTGGATTACTTCAAGTGGTAATTTCATAACCGCCACAAATGCTTTTAGTGTCGGTGTAGACGCTCCTGGATTTTACTCTGTCCTAACTGACTACTTGGGTATATGTCAGGCGATGGATACCATAACCATAACAGCTGACTATTCCGACTTTCAAATCAATACAGGAGGTTCTGTTCAATTGAACTGTACAAATCCAAATGGAAACCTATCCGCTGTCGTGAATGGTTTTCCAAATGCTACTTACAATTGGACAACCACTGGAGGAACAATTAACGGAAGTGCTGCGGGTGCAAGCATAAATGTAGCTTCCGGTGGCACATACACCGTTAACGCCACATTGAATAGCAATTGCTTCGACACCGAAACCATTTCTGTAGAAGCAGATTTCGAGGTTCCTACATTGAATTTATCTTGCTTAAACGGGCTCAATTGCTTAACTCCAACTGCAACCATAAACTCCGCGACAAATGCCGGAGCTGCTACTTATAACTGGACTGGACCTGGAATTCAATCTGGACAAGGAACAGGAGATATTGTTGTAAATACTGCAGGAAACTATTCCCTTACTATAACCGATAATTCAAACGGTTGTGAATCTTCCGCAAATACCTCTGTTAATGAAAATTTCACAACACCCTCTATTGTTGTTGGAATTCAAGACACATTGAGCTGTTTAACGCCTGTAATTCCCATTCAAAATGTAGCTGTAAATAATTCAAACAACTACTCATTGTCGTGGAGCACCGTTGACGGATTTTTGGTAGATGGAAGCAACAGTATAAATCCGAACGTTTCTGCCTCAGGTGAATATATCCTCTTGGCAACCGATAATGCTTCCGGATGCACAGATACACAAGACGTATTTATTGGTGAGAGCTCTACGAGTCAATTCGCCATTGAGTTAGTTCAATATCCAACAATTGTGACGGTTACCGATGGCGACTTATTGAATGCGTGTTGGTCTCCATTCCTGTCCGGATTGGACCAAAGCGAACTGTTCACATTATTCGACACGTTTGAATTGGCAATTTACAACAGATGGGGAACTTTAATCTTTGACGCATCTGTCCCAACAAGCTTCTGTCCTGACGAAGTTGAATTTTCACAAGGCACATATTTCTATACTTTGGTTTTGTCTTCGCTTTGCGGAGGTGTTGAAAATTATCAAGTTTCAGGAACTTTCTTAGTTAAATAATGAAACTTGGCTCCTTTCTCTTATTTTTGAAACCTAACCTTACAGAATATATTAATTAAAATGGAAATGTCTAAACAAAACAAACATCCAAAAGGACTTTGGTACCTCTTCGGAACAGAAATGTGGGAAAGATTTGGGTACTACCTGATGCTCGGGATTTTCTCTCTTTACATGATTGAAAATTGGAATAGCGGTGGTATGGGATTTTCTTCAGCAAAAAAATCTGACATCTACGGAACCTATCTCGGACTTGTTTATTTAACACCTTTTATTGGTGGCTTGCTTGCCGATAGACTTTTAGGATATCGCAGATCAATCATTCTTGGTGGACTTATGATGTCAGCCGGATACTTCTGCCTTTCCATCCATTCAGAATTAAGTTTTTACATCGCTCTGTTTTTTATTATCCTCGGAAATGGTTTTTTCAAGCCGAACATTTCTACGCTTGTTGGAAATCTATACAGTTCAGATGAATTAAAGGATAAGAAAGATGCTGGATACAACATCTTTTACATGGGAATTAACATTGGTGCATTCATTTGCAATTTCGTTGCTGCCTACATGCGTATTAACTACGGATGGGGTCACGCTTTTGCAGCGGCGGGTGTAGGTATGTTAATAGGTATTACCATCTTTATTCTAGGAACGAAACACATCAAACATGTCGATGTTGTTAAACCGGTTCGAGAAGGCGATATGTCTACAGGTAAAATCCTTTCTCTTACAGTTGTACCAATGTTCATTTTTGGAATTATCGGATACATTATTCCCGGCAATTTCTTGGGTTCAGATACGAACGATGCATTCATTATTGGATGTCTTCCTGTAATTGCATTTTTCATTTATTTGGCATTCAAATCAGAAGCAAAAGAGAGTCGTGCCATCAAAGCACTTCTTGCTGTTTTCACATGTGTGATCTTATTCTTTGCCATTTTCCATCAAAATGGAGACGCCCTAACCATTTGGGCTGAAGACCATACCGATCGTAAAATGTCAGAGAGTGTTGCGAATGTTGCGCAAGAAATGAATATGGCTCAAGTTGTAGTTAACAATGACATCGTTTCTTTACCACAAGCAAAATTCGATTCTACCATTAAAGTGTTGCGCGGAATTGAAGGAGCTATGCCAGATGTTTCGGCTGAAGAACACAAAGCTAAAGTTGCGAAATCTGATGAAATTACTCAATTAGAAAAATCGCGTAAGTACTTCGAAACTTTACCGAAAAATGAAGTTCCTCCAATTGGTTCTGACATGAAATTGTATAGCACTGAACTATACCAATCAATTAATCCGTTTTGGGTAGTATTACTTACCCCTATTGTAGTTGGAATCTTTGGCTTCATGAGAACCAAAAAGAAAGAGCCAAGTACACCAACAAAAATTGCAATTGGACTTATCATCACAGCGCTTTCTGCTTTGGTAATGGTTGGAGCTGTTTTCGCTACGAATGATCTTACAATGAAAGCAGGGTCTCTCTGGTTAATTGCATCATACGGAGTTATAACAATCGGTGAATTATGTCTTTCTCCCATGGGATTGTCTCTCGTTTCAAAACTATCACCACCTCGTATTACTGCGCTCATGATGGGTGGTTTCTTCCTTGCAATTTCTGTAGGAAATAAGCTTTCGGGTATGTTATCGAGCATGTGGGAGTCTACAGCACACAAGCAAGATTTCTTCTACATGAACTTTGGCTTAGTACTTTTTGCCGCATTTGTGTTGATTGTTATGTTGAAATGGTTGAATTCAGTAATGAAAGAAAACAACGTTCAGTAAAAACTTCCCTTATCCATTTTAAAACCTCTGCCAGTCAGAGGTTTTTTTTATCTTTCCAATCATAAAATTTACACACATGCAAATAGAGCAAATTCAAAACTTCGAAGGGAAATATCCGAAACAAGTCTGGCACCTGTTTTTAACGGAAATGTGGGAGCGTTTTTCATTCTATGGCATGCGTGGAATGCTCACGGTATTCATGGTGAAAGAACTTTTCTTCAACGACCAAGAAGCTAATCTGAAGTACGGTGCTATTCAAGCGTTCGTTTATGCCTTTACGTTTGTTGGAGGATTATTTGCCGATAAAATCCTTGGATTTAAAAAGTCGCTTTTTTGGGGTGGAGCACTTATGATTGTGGGAAGTTTTATTCTAGCAATCTCTCCGCATGACTTCTTTTTCTTTGGAATTAGCGTAACCGTAATCGGAACTGGATTCTTCAAACCTAACATTTCTACAATGGTTGGAGCGTTGTACAAAGACGGTGACAATCGTCGCGACGCGGGATTCGGCTTGTTTTATACCGGTATTAACGTGGGGGCCTTGTTAGGAGGATTCCTTTGTGTCTGGGTCGGCAAAAGCTACTCTTGGAACTTGGCATTTTCGTTGGCCGGATTCGTTATGATAATTGGACTCATTACATTTTACTTCACAAAAAAACATCTCGGTCCAATTGGCGATTCTCCTTTGAAAGAACTTTCAAGCAAAAAAAGAAAGATGCGTGAATTGCTCGTTTTTGCAGGTTCACTAATCTGTATTCCGCTTATTCTTATTATGATAAGAAATACAGCGTATACAGATTTGTTCATGTATATTATTGGACCAGCAACTATCATTTACTTGATTTATGAAATGACAAAACTTACGAAAATCGAAGTATACAGACTGCTAGCTGCCCTGTTTTTCATTTTTTTCTCCATTGTTTTTTGGGCGTTTTTCGAGCAAAGTGGAGGTTCATTAAGTCTGTTCGCATTGAATAATTTACATGGAACCGTGCTTCACATTCCTATTGATCCTAACGTACTAAACAACACGGCGAATTCCGTTTTCGTAATTGCCTTTTCGGCTCTTGTTGGACTTTTTTGGATTTGGCTTGCCAAAAGAAAATCGGAACCAAACACGATGATTAAATTCGGTTTTGGTTTCTTATTCTTGGCATTGGCATTTTACATTTTTTACGCGACTCGTTTCTTCGCCGATGAAAACGGAGTTACCTCACTTGACATATTCACGGTGGCATACCTTGTTATTACCCTCGGAGAGCTTTGTCTCTCTCCTATTGGACTTTCAATCATGACTAAGCTCGCTCCGAAACATTTGTGGGGTGTAATGATGGGAATGTGGTTCTTAGCTTCTGCATATGGTCAATACGCTGCAGGTATTTTAGGGGCCGGAATGGCCAACCCTGATGAAAAAGCCTCTAACACAGAAAAACTAATTTCTTATACTAACGGCTACTATCAGCTAGCTATATATGCTTTGATAGCAGGCGTTGTGGTAATTGCGCTTTCTCCTTTGATTAAAAAATTAATGGGTGGTGTCAAATAAAATCTCTCATTCTTATATTCGCTTTATGAACGCATCAACTAATTCTATGTCATTCCGATTAATTCTTTCATCAATAATTCTCTCATTCACCTTGAATGCATGCGCACAAAATGTCCCATCTACTGTAGCGAAACCACAAGGTGCTGTAGCGGCTCAATTTGAAGGTGAGGCCTGGGAAACCGACTTGAACAAGGCCATCGGACTGTCATACGAAACGAAAAAGCCAATCATGTTATTCTTTACAGGAAGTGATTGGTGCGGATGGTGCATTCGCTTACAAAATGAAGTTTTCAGAACTGAGACTTTCACCAAATGGGCGAAAGAAAATGTAATCTTGGTTGAACTAGATTTTCCAAGAAAAAAGGAGCAGCCTCAAAACATTAAAGATCAAAATAGACAACTTCAGCAAATGTTCGCCGTTCAAGGCTATCCAACTTGCCACTTTGTAATGCCCACTCCTACTGACGATGGACGAATTAATCTTGCTTCTCTCGGACAAAACGGTTATATGGCAGGTGGCCCTGATGCTTGGATTGCGAAGGTTTCTGAGTTTCTTCCGAAGCGATAATTTTTTCTTATTCGGACTGAACTTTTCTAACAGAATTTTGTTCTCTTTTCTCGAAAGATACTTGGCGAATGAAAATTCCTAGATTATCTTGCGCACACTTTAAATCTGCAACTGCAATGGGAGAGACAGCAAAAATTATTTTAGACGGAAAAGAATACGAAGTACCCGTATTTACTGGTTCTGCGAACGAGAAGGCTATTGACATTACGAAGCTTCGTGACTTAACAGGTTACGTAACTCTAGATAGCGGTTACAAAAACACAGGTGCTACCAAAAGCGCTATCACATTTTTAGATGGTGAAGAAGGGAAATTATGGTACCGCGGTTACCCAATTGAACAAATTGCAGAATACGGAACATTCCTAGAAGTTGCTTATTTGCTTATCTACGGAGACCTTCCTACTGAAAAAGAATTACGCTACTTCACAGATAGCATTAGTCACCACACACTGGTGCACGAAGACATGAAGCGTTTCTATGAAGCGTATCCAACACACGCGCATCCAATGGGAGTATTGTCTTCCATGATCGCAAGCATGTCTACATTCTACCCTGAATCTCAAAATCCAAATAACTTCAAAGACATTGAATTAACCATTCACCGCCTTATGGCTAAAATGCCAACGTTAGCGGCTCAAGCTTTCAAAGTAAGCATTGGACATCCGATTGTATACCCACGCAACGCATACTCATACACGCAAAACTTCTTGCACATGATGTTCGCTTTGCCAACGTTCGAATACGAAATTGATCCGGTTATTGACGATGCGTTGAACAAACTTTTAATCTTACACGCAGACCACGAGCAAAACTGCTCTACCTCTACTGTTCGTATGGTTGGTTCTTCACAAAGTAACTTGTACTCGTCTATCTCTGCTGGTATTGCAGCACTTTGGGGACCTCTTCACGGTGGTGCTAACCAAGCGGTTATTGAAATGCTTGAAAAGATTAAGAACGACGGTGGAGATGTTGCCAAGTGGGTGGCGAAAGCAAAAGATAAAAATGACCCATTCCGTCTTATGGGATTCGGTCACCGCGTATACAAAAACTTCGATCCACGTGCACGTATCATTAAGAAAGCTTGTGACGATGTATTGAACAAATTAGGCATACACGATCCAGTATTAGACATTGCAAAACAATTGGAAGAAGTGGCGTTGAAAGACGAGTACTTCGTAGAGCGCAAGTTGTATCCAAACGTAGACTTCTACTCTGGAATCATCTACCGTGCAATTGGTATTCCAACTGAAATGTTTACAGTAATGTTTGCATTGGGACGTCTACCGGGTTGGATTGCACAATGGAAAGAAATGATTGAACAAGGAGAGCCAATTGGCCGTCCACGTCAAATCTACACTGGACATGATCTTCGCGATTATGTGCCCATTGCAAAAAGAGGATAATATCACGGGCTGCTTCGGCAGCCCTTTTCATTCAAACACTATTTCAAATGGAAAACGGAAAAGTTACTGTCGAAGCAAATAACGGAACTGCCACCATCACCTTTTTTCACCCACAAAGCAATTCGCTTCCTGGAGCGTTATTGCGTGAACTCGCGGGTACGATTGAACAAATCGGCAAACGCGAAGATGTTCGGGTGGTTGTATTGAAAAGTGAAGGGGAAAAAGCCTTCTGCGCTGGAGCTAGTTTCGATGAGTTAGTTGCCATTCAAACTACGGAAGAAGGAAATGTTTTCTTCTCTGGATTCGCGCTGGTAATTAATGCACTTCGCAAAATTCCTCAACTGGTCATTGGTCGCGTGCAGAACAAAGCCGTTGGTGGTGGTGTTGGAATTGCCGCTTCTGTTGACTACTGTTTTGCAACTACAGCTGCTTCCGTTAAGTTGAGTGAATTGGTGGTTGGAATTGGACCGTTCGTAGTTGGACCAGCAGTTGAGCGCAAAGTAGGATTGGCTGCTATGTCACAATTGGCGATCAACGCGAGCGAATGGCAAAGCGCTCAATGGGCGCGTGAAAAAGGATTGTATGCTGAAGTATTCGATTCGGTTGAGGCTATGGATGCTGCCATTCAAGTGCTCGCTGATAAGCTAAACAACAGCAATCCGGAAGCCATGTCTGAATTGAAGAAAATCTTTTGGAGAAACACCGAGCACTGGGACACTCTATTATTCGAGCGTGCAGGAATTTCAGGTCGACTTGTATTGAGTGACTTCACTCGTGCCGCTATCGCGAAGTTCAAAGCGAAGTAGTGTTCCACGAAGTGGATTAGTCCCTAAGGTATTTGAACAGCAGATGTCTTATTCGCTTTGCGCTTAAACAACTCCTGAATACCATCTACCAGTTGTTTCCAATCGTCGAACTCTTCTTGGTAGATCACACCAATACCTTGCGTGTACGGGCTTTGAGCAGTGGTTGTCATTCGACGGTCGTTGCTTTCGTTGTAGACCATTAATTTAATTTTCCCGTCTTGCGTAATGTTGTATTCAACACGAACATCTCCAATATAATTGGTGGTTTGACTCGTATTTGCGCTACCGCGAGCTACCCCGAAGTTTCCTGTTACACTCACGCGGTCATTGAAAAGCTGAGTACTCAAAGCCAACTCAATTTGCTCGTTGCTAATCTTATCTCCCGGACGATAATTAAATCCTAAATCGAAATCGTCACTAATCTGACTGAGCCAATTAGAAATTTGATTGGAAATGAGCTCACTTCCATTACTCGCCAATCCTACTCCAGTGCCTTCGGCCTGTGTAATGTTTGGTGGACTGATAAACCTTCCCATTACAAGAAGAGCAAATGCTTGCCTGTTTCTTTCTTGCTCAGTGCTAATTACACTTGCCAATCGCGATTGGGTCAGTTGATCTGATTGAGGCAATTCTAAATCGAAGCCAATGGTTGGGTTCATCATTTTACCTTGAAGCCCCATAATCAAATTAATGGGAACGCGCTTACCGCTGGTCTGTGTTGGGTCTGGAATAATATCGTTCAAGCTTGCCGAAACCTTATAAATGGCCTGCATATCGAGCTCAGCAGCCATTGGATCTCCATACCAAGCTATTGATCCACCAGGTTTTACTTCGAAAGGCTTATTCAACAAGTTCTTTAAGGTGAACAAATAACTTCCTTGCGTAATTTCCAACATACCATACATGTTGAAAGTACTGAGGTTGTTAATAATCATGGACAAATGCCCCTTCCCTCTTCCCTTCATTACATCACCTACTGCTTCATCGAAAATAATTTGAAACTCGGCATCTTCGGTCACGTCGAGCTGCATATTCATTGTAATGCCGCTCAAATCAGCCTTAAGTTCTTTTTTAGTTGTGGTGTCAAGTGGATTTACAAATTGAATGTATGAATCGAATTGCAATTCACCAGAAGCACTCATTGGCAAGTTGAATACAGTACCCCTCTCACTTTTCAAGGTCATGTCGAAGAAGGTCTGGTCACCATATCCAGAGATATCGAGAAACCCTGTCGTATATGCCTTTCCATAAAAGTCACTGTTATCGCCTTCCTTCGTATTCATGGTTAACATAGGCGTATCCATTTCAACCATTACGTCATATTGCCAATCGCCAAAATTCTTGTGAAGTACTTGTCCGGTTAGTCTTCCTGGATTGCCCTCTTCATCGAAAATTTTCACATGATCGAATGCGAACATATCTGGATCAATATGGATCTTATCGTTAAATGCATATTTCGTTTGAAGGAATGGAACGAAAAGTTCTGCTTTACGAAGTATTAAATCACCTTCCAATTGAGGCTCTTCCAACGTTCCGGTAAGACTAACCATGGAAGATGCGTAGCCACTTATTCCTAAAACATCTTCACCAATGAATGCATTTAAAATACTTAGGTCAAATCCGTTCATTGTTAACAAGAAGTCAAGCGGACTGTCTTCGTCTTTAGGCGTGTAATTTCCTGCGAAGCGAAGCGGCTGAACACTGTCTCTCTCTATTTCACCATCTGCGCGCAATCGCTCCTTCTTACTGTCCCATGTGCTATTTACACAAAGATTTCCAATTTTATTATCGTTCAACCCCAATTCAAACAAACTCAATTCTGAAGTCACAATGGTTTTGTCATATACATTGCTCAGCTCAACTACCCCATTCGCTTCCCCCTCTAACTTCATGTCTTCACCCAATAGGCCATTCAAGATAGATAAATCAACATTACCCAATTCCACGCGCAATGGAGAAGACGGATGCTCGGTAATCATTCCGTTTATTCCCAAGTACTCTTTCTGATTGTACATTCGGAATCCGTATACGCCAAGATCTTTGTGACACAGAGTGAAGGACGCATTCGGAGCCAAAATCCATGGTTCGTTGTTTATAACCAAAGAGCTTCTGCCTACGATGTATTCAAAATCATCGAAACTATTCAGAAAAAACACACCGTTTAAATCTCCCGTTACAAACTCTCCTGAATTACCCCACATGAGAGCGCTGTACACGGTATCTCCAAGGGAATGAACGTCCCAAGAAAGATTGCTGATTAATTTCGACTCATCTTCTAGAACTTCATTTACCTGCACCGTCAGAAATATCGACCCTAAATCTCTCGAAATATCTATTACCAAATCCTCTGCTTTGTATTCTTCGTATTGAATGTTTGGAGATCCAAATGTGCCAGAGAGTTCGTTGTTCCGCTCATCTACGAATAAATTCAAAGATGTTCCCTTTGCAATTTTCAACTCAGGAATGAATGCTGCTGAAATAAATTCAAAATCGTTAATCCTTACTGTTAAATCAAAGTCCTGCTCTTTGTGCGGACGAGCAGAATATTTCATGTTTGGAAGCGCATCGGCAATGATATCTTGCAAACTCGGCCAAAGTTGTTCGTAGTTAAAATTCCCTTCTAATCTTGCATAAACTACGTCGGAGTTCAGTGTAATACTGCGCGCTCCTTCTTGTTCGGTATCTAAGGTAAAGTAGTCCAGCTTGCGAATTTGTTCATCGATCAAATAAACAATGTTTGCTCCTACAAATTCGCCTTGAATTTCACTCAAGGTTAAGCCTTTCAAATTTGCATTGAACTCCCCTGCAATAACCGCAGGCGTTTCGTCCTCCAACAATCCAACCGCAGTAAGGTCGAAGCGATTCACATTCAATTCGAAATTCAATAACGGTTGCTTCTGGGTAAAATCTATCTCACCATCAAATTTTGCTTGTGCATTCGCATCCGCTATTTCAAACTTCCCACTGAAGAAATTATTCTTGAACCTTCCGCTTGAGGTCATCTTGGTGTAGACGTAATCACCCAATCCCAATTCACTAATGTCTCCCTCGAAATTCAAATCCATGTTACTCAGTTCAATTCCTGTTCCCTCGACATGAATGTTTGTAGAAACAACACCAAGCTGATCGTCTGAATAATATACCCCCAAATTAAATTTTTCAAGTTGAAGCTGTCCCGTGTAACTCACCAATGAATCAAAATCTGTCATTTTCACGGCAGTGGTTAAGGAACCAATATCAGTAGTGGTCTTACCGTAGAGTTCAACTTCAGATAAATCTCCCTTTGCATTACCTTCAAACTGAATTTTTCCTAAAGTGGAAATATTTGCAGGCAGTTGCATAAACCTTCCCTCTGAAAAAGGATAGGATTTTAATGACGACAAATCATGATAATTACTAGTAACAGACTCTGCTGCTAATTCATATTTCAGACTATCTAAATTCATAGCGTTCAGCAAATGAATATTCCCTTTGAAATGCGAATGCCTTCCAAATTGAAGGTTCATATTCCACAAACTCAAATCGTTCAACGAACCTGATATGTCACCTTCCAATTTCAATACATTATCGAAGCCCTTCAAATCGCTGCTAAACACAGCAAGATCATTCAACACCAATTCTGTTGGCTTCAAGCGAATATCCCAATTCACTTTGTTGTTAAAGTCGCTCCAAGCATCGTCATTGGGAGCATACATTCCAACATCTCCAACGAGCTGAGTCTCTCCTAAATCGGCAACCAATTCCGCAACCTGAATTGCATTGCCCTGCATTCTGAAATGCGCATGTAAATCATCTATATTCAATCCAGATCTTTCTTTCAACTTCAATGATTCAATGTTGGCTTGAATCATATCTCCTTTCATTTCAAAATTTTCAACCTGAGTCGAAAAATGAGAAACGGCCAATTGCTCTTCGTAGAACACACCTTCATCTGCGAGCGGAAGTGTGTAATCGAAATAAGTGAATTTTCCATTTTCGATATTCAACTTTCCTACCCACATACTGAAATTGCTGGTCGTATCTTGTGGTTCTTCGCTTGCGAAATAATCAGAAAGGAATTGATAATTCCAATCCGATTCACCTGCATAGCGCTTGAACTCAATGTTCGGTTCTAGCAGCGAAATGCTTTGCGATTCGAATCGCGATTGGCTTGAAGAAAAGGAATAAGTTGCCATATGCAATTCCTTCGCGTAAAGCAATGTATCTCCCTTGTGGTCTTCAATATATAAACCGTCTAAAACAACGCGCGCCCACAAATCTATACGAATACGATCTATCTCTACTTTCCTGTTCCACTCGGAAGACAGATAGGAAGCGAGCCGATGTCCTCCCCAAGTCTGCACCGCATGAATTTGCAAGGAAAGAATTACAATAATGAAAAAAGCTGGAATAGTTAAAAGCCAGAGAAATCTTCTCTTTCGCTTTTTCTTCGGTTGAACAACTATTTCCTCAGGCGTTTCCAATAGCACAAAAATAACCCTTGTAGAACGGATTTCCGAACAAATATTACTTCTGTTGCAAAGAAGTGTTGTGCTGCCTCAATACTTCAACAAAAACGTCTCTGTTTTCAGGACTAATAATCACCAATAATCGACCGTTATGATACAGCGCCAAACGCTTCAATGACGCGGCAGGAGAGCTTATTGGATTGTTCGTGTACTTATAATGTGTTATATCTGAAATGTCTATTGTTGGAAATGAAAAGACTCCGCAAAAGACCTTAAGTTTTCCGTCTGAAGTAATGGTGTAATGTGTGTTGAAAATGATCGAAAGAATGAAGGCAGTAAGTGGTACATAGAGAGCCAGCATAATCAGCGATTCGCGAACATTTAAAAATCCGGTTACCATGAATAGAATCAACACAGGTCCGAAAATCCACCAGCTGATTCCACTTTTCATTTTAAAATTTGCTCCAGGTATCACGACTTAATGAACGATTGAATTAAAAACCACCACAAAGAAATCGAGAAATTCTTGAGGCTTCCACACCAATAAAAACGCAAAACCAAAGGCTGCTCCCGCTATGTGAGCGTCGTGTGCAATGGCCGTATTCATCTTTTTATTCATGTAATATTCCAATCCGAAAAACAGAATTATTGCCGCCCATCCTGGTAATGGCAAAATGAAGAAAAACAACAACTCTTGTGTTGGAAACATGAACATATAAAGCATCATCACCGCGCTTACCGCTCCTGACGCACCAACACTTGTGTAGTATAAATTGTCGCCGTGTTTCTTCAAAGCTGGCAGAGTTGCAAATGCAGCCGCGCCCAAGTATAGCAAGGCAAACAATGCTGTTGGCAAATAATGCTCAACGGCTCTTCCAAAACTAAACAGGGCGAATAAATTGAAGAACAAATGTCCCATATCTACGTGAACCAGTGTATGCGACCAAATGCGGTAGACTTCTTTGTTGTGCTTCACGCGATAAGGTGAAAGTGACAATTTCGAAAAGAGTTCTGAATTCGAAAGCGCTTGCCAAGAGACTATTCCTGTAGCAAGGCAAATAATAACTGTTAATGAAATTTGCATACTTTTCTTTAGCTGGAATGGTCACTTACAATAACCCACTTTCCATCGATTCGTTTCCAAAGCAACGTGAAATGTCCGCTTAATGTATCTGCACTTCGAAATAAATTCCAACGCCCATCAACGTATGCGTTTTCGCTGTTAATGACATCAATTCTCAATTCATCGAATTTTAACGTCCCCATTTTTTCTTTCGAAGGATAAACGCGCTGGTATCTTTCCAAAGAGGATTGCCAGCCTAAAGTCACACCATCTTTTCCTAAAAATCGAAGCGAATCACTTTTCCAATATCCTATCATAAAACCTTCAAGATTTCCAGCATTCCAGGCTTCTTGCTGTTTTAACATAACATTACGAATGTCGTATTCAATATCTGGTTTGTCCACACAAGCAACCAAACCAGCTACAACGATTAGATATAAAAAGGCTTTATACATTGAATCTAAAATGCATAATATCTCCGTCTTGCACCACATATTCCTTCCCTTCTACCGACATTTTTCCTGCTTCTTTCACAGCTGCTTCTGATTTGAAATTTAAGAAGTCGGCCAACTTAATCACTTCAGCGCGAATGAATCCTTTTTCGAAATCGGTATGAATAACACCAGCAGCTTGCGGAGCTGTATATCCCTCATAGATGGTCCAAGCGCGAACTTCCTTCACACCTGCTGTGAAGTATGTCTTCAGATTCAATAAGCGGTAAGCTGCTTTGATTAATTTGGAAACTCCCGGTTCATCTAGGCCAAGATCTTGCAAGAACATCTGACGTTCTTCATAGGTGTCTAAAGAAGCAATGTCGGCTTCAATAGCAGCGCCAATTACCAACACTTCCGCATTCTCGTGCTTCACTCCTTCTCTTACTTGCTCTACATAAGCGTTTCCGTTTACAACAGACCCCTCTTCAACATTGCACAAATACAAAACCGGCTTAGAGGTTAACAATTGTAATTCTCGAAGAAGAACTACTTGTTCGTCGTTTTCAGGTTGTTCGGTACGAGCGCTCTTTCCTTGTTCTAAAGCAGCTTTCAAACGCTCCAAGTAATCGAACTGCTTTTTAGCCGTTGAATCTCCAGCTTTTGCTGCACGCTGAACTTTCGCAATGCGCGCCTCAACCGCCTCAAGATCTTTCAACTGCAATTCAATATCAATGATTTCTTTATCGCGAAGCGGGTTTACATTTCCATCTACGTGAACCACATTCGGATCATCGAAACAACGCAACACATGAATGATTGCATCCGTTTCGCGAATGTTCGCTAAGAATTTATTTCCCAATCCTTCTCCTTTTGAAGCTCCTTTCACAAGTCCCGCGATATCAACAATTTCAATGGTTGTGGGAACAATGCGTTCAGGCGAAATTAATTCTGCAATTTGGGTCATGCGTTCATCGGGAACGGTAATGGTTCCAACATTGGGTTCAATGGTGCAAAATGGGAAGTTTGCTGCTTGAGCTTTCGCGTTTGACAAACAATTGAACAGGGTTGATTTTCCAACATTCGGAAGACCTACAATACCGCACTTTAACGCCATAATTTTTCGAATTAGGGCGCAAAGATAAAGGCAAGTGTTCACTTTTCCACAAACAACAAACACTTCCCCTTTCAACCTAAAATAAAAACTACTTTCGCAAAAAAATTCTTCAATGGTTTCAAATCAAGAACTTTCGCGAATAGCCTCTCAAGTGAGACGCGATATCGTGCGAATGGTTCACGCTGTAAACAGCGGACACCCAGGAGGAAGTTTAGGCTGCACCGATTTCTTAGTGAGCCTTTATTTCCGTCAAATGACAATTAACCCAACAAGTTGGAACATGAATGGTGAAGGAGAAGACCTCTTCTTCCTAAGTAACGGACATATCTCTCCTGTTTTTTATTCCGTGTTGGCTCGTTCAGGATACTTCAATGTTTCTGAATTGGCAACATTCCGAAAAATTAACACACGCCTTCAAGGTCACCCTACCACTCACGACAGCCTCCCTGGCGTGCGCATTGCGAGCGGTTCACTTGGTCAAGGTCTTAGCGTTGCTGCTGGAGCAGCGCAAGCGAAAAAATTAAACAACGACCCTAAACTTGTCTTTACCCTTCACGGAGACGGCGAATTGCAAGAAGGTCAAATTTGGGAAGCAGCTATGTACTGCGCGCATCACAAAATTGACAACATTATTAGCACGATAGACTTAAACGGACAGCAAATCGATGGTCCAACAGATGCAGTAATGTCTCTGGGAAATCTTCGCGCGAAATTCGAAGCCTTCGGTTGGAAAGTGTTGGAAACGAACGGACACGACCTTGAGCAACTCAACGCTACAATTGATGAAGCGAAGAGTCTAACCGGAAACGGTTATCCAATTGTAATTCTCATGACGACTAGCATGGGTAAAGGTGTTGACTTCATGGAAGGCACACACAAGTGGCATGGCGTTGCTCCGAACGACGAGCAATTGGCAGCTGCATTAGGACAGTTAGAAGAAACTTTAGGCGACTATTAATTTAAGAGACATGTTAGAATTCGATTTATCACCCGCGAACGACACTCGCTCTGGCTTCGGTGCTGGGCTTCATGAATTAGGTCAGAAAAATCCTAAGGTTGTTGCATTGTGTGCCGACTTGATTGGCTCTTTGAAAATGGATGCTTTCAAGAAAGATTTTCCTGAGCGCTTTTTTCAAGTTGGAATTGCAGAAGCAAACATGATGGGGGTTGCTGCTGGAATGACCATTGGCGGATATATTCCATTCACAGGAACATTCGCGAACTTTTCTACTGGAAGAGTTTACGATCAGATTAGACAAAGCATTGCTTACAGCGATAAGAACGTTAAGATTTGTGCTTCACACGCTGGACTTACCTTGGGTGAAGACGGCGCAACGCATCAGATTTTAGAAGATGTTGGAATGATGAGCATGCTTCCGGGCATGACAGTTATTAATCCTTGCGATTACAACCAAACCAAAGCTGCGACAATTGCTATTGCTGAACATCATGGACCAGTGTATTTGCGCTTTGGAAGACCGAAAGTAACGAACTTCACTGCAGTTGATCAGCATTTCGAAATTGGAAAAGCGTGGCACATTCATGAAGGAAACGACGTGACCATTATTGCAACCGGGCACCTCGTTTGGGAAGCGGTTGAAGCAGCTCGCGAATTGGAAGCAGAAGGAATTTCGGTTGATCTGATAAACATTCACACCATTAAGCCTCTCGATGAAGAAGCTATTGTGCGCAGTGCAATGAAAACTGGAAAGGTAATCACTTGCGAAGAGCATATGATCAATGGCGGATTAGGCAGCATGGTTGCTCAAGTGTTAGCAAAGCAAGCTCCTTCTGTTATGGAATTTATTGGCGTGAACGACAGCTTCGGTGAAAGCGGAACGCCCGATCAGTTAATGGAGAAATACGGATTGAAAGCTAAGAATATTGTTGCTGCTGCGAAGCGTTTGATGGAAGAGTAGTAACCAAGCTATTGGAAAATCAGAGATTTTATTCCTACTTCCAATTAACCATTTACGATCTCAATTCAAGGGGGCGTGAATAAAGTCGTTAAAGACTTTTGCTAAAGGCATTAGCCAGATGCATCCGTTCGCACAACATTCGCCGCAGGCATGAGTGCTTCGCACATTTATACCTACTTTAGTAAAAACTAACCTGATGAAAGAAGTTAATGAAACCAATAGCTCGGTTTCTCAAGTGGAAGTTGTCTCGGAAGTCAGGGCAATTAAACCAGCTGAGCTATTGCCCAATGAGTTGTCAAATCTAGATTCCATGGAATGTAAATTTCATCCAATGATCGATGAAACCATTCCCTACAGAAATTTAAAATCAGCCGAATCAAAACGTCGCAGTCTTCATAAGATTATCAGAAAACTCGATGTAAAACACAGTACGCGCTACCAGCGCACTCCAGAAGACACCTACTGCAATGTATATTCGTTCGACTATTGCTACTTCGCAAAGGTGTATCTTCCAACAGTGTGGTGGACAGACGAGTCCATTGAAAAACTGAAGAAAGGAATCGATGTCACTCCAATTTTCAACGAAACCGTTCTTCCCATTTATTCGAGCGCCATTCACGATTGGTTTGGTGTGTGGGGAAAAGATTACGGTTGGAAAAAGATGACATCTTTAACTGAAATTCAAAGACGCGTTACCGAAGAAGGTGGAATCGGAATTATCTGTGCGAAAAGAAAAACAGTGGGACTCTCTGGACACATTGTTCCTATTGTTCCTGAGACCGAGAAGAAAAAAGCCTTCCGAGATGAAAACAACGAAGTTCTATACCCATTGCAATCGCAAGCTGGAAAATTAAATTACAATTACTTCGCAAGAAAACGAAGAGATTGGTGGAACCACCCCCGCTATTCTTCGTTCGTTCTTTATTATCATGCGTAACACCGCCCCTTTCAAAACAATAAAAAAATTAAGCTCTATACAGAATGAAAAACAACCCAATTAAAAAATATTACTGGGGCATTGGGTTAGAAAACGAAACGTACTTGCAGTTCGAAGAATCTCTTGTCGTTTCTGGACAATTCATTCAAGAAAAAATGGGTCGCGAGCGTTACAGCATCGACTACCTAAAATGCTATCGTGCAGGAAGTTTAGAAAAATTGCTTTCAAAGGCTTTCGATTCCGAAAAAAAGTATTTGGTAAGTCGAATGATGAATAGCCATTCGCTTGAAAAGCTCGACATTCATTTTCAACATAAAACCATTCTTTCTGCGCCTCCTCTTCAAGACAATCCGGAATATGCGGGGAAATCAATTCTTGAATTGTTTCTTGAAAAACAACCGCATCAGATTCAAAGTATGCTCACCCAAAAGAACAACCCTATGGGGTCTATTATTTTCGACGGAGACACTATTGAGTTTGTAACAAAGTATTACGAAAACAGAACTATTCAAGAGTCGTTCAATGAATTGAAAGCGTCGAAGAAAATCTTTCTCGACAAACTGAATGAAACGAAAATTCTGCCTGGACCACTCACCTATCCTCAATACAACATTGGCATAAACATGTTTATGTCGAATCAGAAGAAACTCGTTCTCTTCAACAACGGAACATTCCACTTCCATATAACACTTCCTACTTTAACAGAAGACAGTCGCATTGTCGATTACGCCGCATTTGACCAAGCACACCACAAAGCCATTTACTTGCTTCAGTGGTTCGAACCTTTGTTCATTGCAACCCTAGGCAGTCCAGATATCATGTCTGTGATTAGCGATAAATTCAACATGGAAGAAAAGTTTGCAGGTGGATCTATGCGCAACGCCATGTCGAGATACACAGGTGTTGGAACGTACCACCGCTCTATGCCAAAAGGTAAAGTACTCACCTTTCCTGTAGAAGAATTTAGGAAACTATTAAACTTCAAAAAAGAAGAAAACATATGGTGGCGCGACCGCATTGAATCTGAGTTGTGCTACGAACTTCTTACTGATGTAGGTCTCGATTTCAACCGCGAAAAATTATATCAAAGCGGATACGAATTCCGAAGCTTCGATGAATTTCCTACGGAATATCTTCCTGAAGTGTTGCATGCGATTGTACTCATTTCAGAGCATGCACAGCACAACGAAGAAATCGAATGGGCAAGCAACAACGTTATTTGGAATAACCTTGTTTTCAAGACGCTCACGCAAGGATATAAAACAGAGATGACTGAAGACGAGAAGAATGAAATCGTTCGTGTATTCCAACTTCCTGCTTCGCTTCAAAATGAATTGAAGGAAGTAAATCGTTTGGATGAATTCTTCTTTCAAATTCTTCAGCACCTGCATGACCTTCACAACGAAAGCAGTGAATACTTGAAAGCCTTCTTGTACGAGAAAACGGAAGACGCTCCACGTTGGGATAATTTCAACGAGCATCAGGTTGAACAACACAAGAAGCAGTTAGAAGCTATTTAATAAATTGAATTAATTACTCGAAGATTTTTTGTCCTTCGACCTTCTACACCGTTCACTGCAATACTTCACCTCTTCCCAATTCTTCTCCCATTTCTTTCTCCAAGAATATGGAAGTCCGCATACCGTGCAGATTTTAGAAGGCAGGTTTGATTTTTTCATTGAAGTTCCTTCTTTACTTTTTTCCAAAATACAAAGAAGGAAGGGTAATCTCCCTTCACCGAAGACATCCATTCACGCTCGTCTTGAATTCCTTCATAATTATTCAACGGATGCTCTTTAAAAATGAATTTCACTTCGGGAATTCGCTGCAAATCTGAAAACTCGCCGACAAATATTTGAATGCTTGGAATGTTCTCTAAAGCAAGATCAATACAAAACTGAATGCTCTTTTCTGAAACAGGATACTTCTCGAACACTGATGGCTCCAACAAAAGAATGCGCGCGCCTTCTTCATCTTTACGCCACTTTGGATCGAGATTGTAGAAATTGTAAAGGAAACACGTCTCTCCATTTTGTATAGATGGAAAGGATGTATTCGGAAGCTTTGTTTTCAATTCAAAAGTTTCCAATTCTCTTAATTCATCTGGAATTCCGATCGTTTCAATTTCCTCATAGGAAAAATCGAGAAATGTATTCGACTGTTGGGTGTTGCAATACTTGTTAATGTTTTCCTGATTAGCGAAATAGAGTTTGTTGCTTTTTGCTCCGCACACCCACTGCCAACTTAAGGCATTGCTCGCCCAATCGGCATCTAACAAATGATAATACATCCATTGCGCGGATTGAGTCCAAGCACATCTCCCAAGATTCGTCGCGCATGAAGCAATGTACATGCGCAAGTGGTTGTGTAAGTATCCGGTTTTATAAAACTCTTCAATGCCCTTATCAATTGCCTCTATTCCTGTTTTTCCGCTTACGATATTCAGAGGAACTCCTACTCTTTCCGCGCGAGGTTGAGGATTTCGAATATCATTGTTAATCTCGGAGCCTCGCGCTATCCAGATCTGTTGCCAATAGTCTCTCCAGGCCAACTCTTTAATGAAACTCTCGATTTCATCAATTGAGTATCCCTTTTTCATCACCGAATCAAAAACCTGCTTCGTGCTGATAACGCCTCTTGAGATGTACGGGGATAAATATGTAACTGCGCCTGAAAGGAAGTTTCTTGATCTCCCATATTCAATCGGATCAATACGCTCAATTCTCTCAAGTATGGCCTTTTCTTTCACATTCATTTCATTTAAACAACTCAGGTACGTTTTGGTTTACAGGCAAGGTGTTTAACGTTAGCGATAAAAAGTTAAACAAAAATGAACAAAACCAAACAACCCGTGTTTTAATCATTGTGGAGGCAGAAACCACAGAAAAAAACGCGGAGATTCCGAAAATCCAAAAGAGTAGGAAAACTTAACTAAATAACCTTTTATGGGACACGTTACAATTGCGAGTGACAACTATGTTGCATTCACGTTCTTCATTGGAACGATGGCTATGATGGCCGCTTCAGTATTCTTCTTTTTTGAATTGAATAACACTTCTTCGAAGTGGAGAACTTCAGTTCTAGTTTCAGGTCTTATAACTTTCATTGCAGCAGTGCACTACTACTACATGAGAAGTTACAACTTAGAGACAGGTGAATCACCAACATTCTTCCGTTATGTTGACTGGATTCTAACTGTGCCTTTGATGTGCGTTGAGTTCTACTTAATCACAAAGAAAGCCGGTGCAAAAGTATCATTGTTGTGGAAACTTATTTTCGCTTCATTGGTAATGCTAGTAACGGGATACATTGGTGAAGTATTGGACAGAAACGGAAGCGTACTTTGGGGTGTTCTTTCAGGAGCTGCATACTTCTACATTGCATACTTAATCTGGTTTGGTGAAGTTGCTAAATTGGCGCAAAATGCAGGTCCACAAGTTGCAAAAGCTACTCGTGTTTTAGCATGGTTTGTTCTTGTTGGTTGGGCTATCTACCCATTAGGATATATCCTAGGAACGCCAGGCGGATTGTTCGGAATTCAATTGGTTTCTGACCAAAAGGCTGCTTTGCACGCTATGGACATCGTATACAACATTGCCGATGCGATCAACAAAATTGGTTTTGGTTTAGTTATTTATGCATTGTCACGTAAAGAGGACTAATTCATAGGCGAGGAAATCAAAACAACCAAAAAGGGGCGTAAGAATAAAACACTTACGCCCTTTTTATTCAACCTTCTCTTACAACAAAAACAGACAACCAATTCCAAGAAATGATTACAGAATCGAAATACGATTTCATATTTGCTGGAAAAGGTGCATCTGCCGCGCTCTTAATCATAGAGCTCGAGAAGAGAAATCTCTTACTCTCAAAAAAAATTCTTGTTGTTGATCCGAGTAAAGACGCAACCAACAATAAAAACTTTTGTTTTTGGACTGAGGAAAACGGACAACTCAAAAAGGAACTAAGTCCTTTCATTGAACACAGCTGGTCGAAAATCCAATTAAATAATGGAGCCGAAGAATACCTTTCTCCTACATCTTACAACCACATTTCCAATTCGGCCATCACTAAAAAGGCCGATGAGATTCTTGAAAAACACAACGCCGCAGTGTTGTTTGAATATGTTCTTGAAACTGGGGCTGATGTCCTTGGGAACTTCGCCGCAATTGTAGACCGTAAAATTTATGGAGAGTTCATTTTCGATTCTCGAACTCCTGTTTTGCAAAAATCTGAATGGAACCAGACTACCTTGTTTCAGAGCTTTCTGGGATGGGTAGTTGAATTTCCAACTAATCAATTAGATGTTGAATCCTTCCGCATGATGGACTTCAATATTGAACAAAACAACTCCACCCAATTCGTCTATGTGTTGCCTTTTTCGAACAAGTCCGCACTTATTGAAGTAACGCGATTCGGAAAAGAAATGATTGCAACAACTGAGGCAGAATCTATTCTTGAAGAATACATTAAAAATCAATTCGGGTCCTACACATTGACCGGAATCGAAAAGGGGTGCATCCCAATGAGCAATGCGCTTCTCGATAAAGTTGAATGTAAAAACATCATCAACCTTGGAGCACGAAACTATTCACTAAAACCAAGTACTGGATACGCGTTCAAAAACATGTTCAGGCACGCAGTAGAAATTGCTCAAAGAATTCAAGCCGGACAAAAAACAATTGCAACTAACCGAACACACGCAGAAGCGACAAAGGGAAGATTCGCCTTTTATGACTCACTTCTTCTAATCATACTACACCGCTGGCCAAACTTCGGGAAAGTCATTTTTTCCCAGTTATTCTCAAAAGTAGAATCAAAACTCATTCTAAAATTCCTCGACGAGAAAACGACAATTGCAGAGGACATTCGAATATTCAGTCGCCTGCCCATTGGAATATTTCTAAAATCACTTGGGGTTCATTTCACTCTTAGCAAAACATTTCGACCATTTATGATAGTCTGTTTTGTTTCTATATTATTTTCTCTCTCTAATTTTCCTGAAATACAAAACTTAATTGGGTATTCCGCACTTATAATTGGGATGATAGGCGTTGGTTTGCCACATGGAGCTGTCGATCATTTAATTGAATCGAAATCTTGGGATTATAAAAAAGCTCCTCGGTTCATTGGTAAATACCTTTTGCTCATTGGTTGTATGGGTGCTGTCTGGCTTATAGCTCCTCTTCTGGCTCTTTTGGCCTTTATTGTCTATTCAGCCTGGCATTTTGGACAAGCAGACATTCGACAATGGTCTCTCAACAACTCTCTTTCATTGCCGTGGGGAGCAACCCTACTTCTGTTCATTTTAGGCACGCACCAAATAGAGACTTCGCAAATTCTAAAATACATATCTGGTATTGAACTTCCTTATTCAATTTCACCATCCGTTTTAACTCCGTGGATAATTTTTTCTATATGGAAAAGAAACGCTGCAATGCTCATCACAATTTGCTGGCTTATTATTTCAAGTCAACTGCCACTATTACTCGCCTTCGGAATCTACTTCATTGGTCAACACAGCATGACCAGCTGGGGACATCTTAAGAAACACATTCAGGAGAAAAATCAGAAAATCTGGCTACATGCCCTCCCCTTTCATCTTGGCGCGTGGTTCATACTTGCGCTTTTTTTCCTTATTTGGCCAATGATTCAAGCGGAAATAAGCTCGTCCTATAACGCTTGGGGCATATTCTTTATTTTCATTTCTTGTGTAAGCTTTCCTCATGTAATCTTCATGAACAAACTATACAAGCATGCTTCGTAGGGTGATAGAAATTTGATTATTTCAATTAACAAATTGAAATATCTTAGCTCTATGCTCGACGCTAAAAGTCAAATCGAAAAGCACTTCGCTCAACTCGAGGAAGCCAAATCAAAAGAGCTTCAATTACTGCATAATATCATTTTAAAACTAAACCCCACGTGCAGACTCTGGTTCGACAATGGAATAAATGAAGAAGGAAAAGTGGTGACTAATCCGACTATCGGATACGGACTTCAAACGTTGCATTATGCGAAAGGTATTTCGAAAGAATTCTTTCAAATTGGTATTTGTGCTACCACAACCGGCTTATCTATTTACTTGATCGGACTAAAAGACAAGAACATTCTCAAAGAAACCTTCTCCGATTCCATCGGAAAAGCAAAAATCACTGGCTATTGCGTGAAATTCAAGCGACTCGTCGACTTGAATCAAGACATCCTAAACCGTTTAATCCAATTCGGATTTTCAACCATGTAGAATTTGCTTTACTTAAAATGATTTGCAACAATTGAAGCTTTCTCACTTTCTAGATACTTCAAAAAAGAATTTGAAACAGGCGTGTGTCGTTTTCCTTTTAACCAAATCAACTTCCATGACGTTGTAATCGGAAGTCCTTTAACTGGCACCACATGAAGCAGCCCATTTGTCAACTCATTTCGAATACCAATTTCGGGCATAATGGAATAGCCTAATCCTGCAAGAACAGCTTGCTTAACCGCTTCATTCGATGTTAATTCCAATTTCTTGACAGGTTGTATTTTCTTTTTTTCTATGAAACGTTCCATCGTTTGGCGGGTTGCTGAGCCCTTCTCACGGTATATAAAAGGCATATCTGAATAGTAATTCATTTCTTCAACACCTTTTTTTCCTTTCAATGGATTTTTTCCAACGAGATATAAATTATTTGGAAGCAGTTCTAAACTCTCGAAATTTCTTTTGTCAGGCATAACAGAGACTAGCGCAAAGTCAACTTCATTTCGCTCAATACTTTGAAGCACTCCGGCTCTATTATTTACATCCATCAGCAATGTCACCTCTGAATTCTTCTTCAAAAAATCTGAGAGAAAATAAGGCATCACATATTTCCCCGTTGAAACAACTGCTATTTTAAGTTTTCCCGTTAATCGCTTGCTCTTCTCTTTATTCAAATTTGAAACAGCCTCAATCTGACTCAAGATCAGTTCTATTCTTTCACAAACCTCCCGACCAAAATCAGTTACATAGACCCTTTTCCCAATAACTTCTATGAGTGGACTCTGAAACTGTTCTTGAAAATTTTTCAACTGAATAGAGACGGCCGGCTGTGTAAGGTTCAGTTCCTCGGCGGCTTTTGTGATGCTTCTTAACTGCACCACCTTGCAATAAATCTGCAGTTGGTTCAACGTGTAGTTCATAATTATTCATTATGTATTATATAACAAACATAAATAATAATTTACAAAGAAATAACTGCACTTTTGCCCGCGAACAAAAAATAAAAAAATGAAACAAGACGAAACTGTCGAACTAATCAATGGGGAATTCACCATAGAACAAGCAAAAGAGATTTTAAGCAATGTCTTCTCCACTAAAATTCATTTCCACCAAATGAAAAATTTCAGTTCACTCGAGAGGTATAGCAAAGAAGATGAAATAGCCATAACCAGACTTCCTGAACTCAAGCGAGAACTCAAGCGCTCCTTGGCTTTTCTCGAAAACTCCGAGTTTTCAAACAAAAAAATTCTAATCCATTCAGAAATAAAAATTTCTGTAATTAACGAATAAGAAAACTTCTTTCAATCACCAGTTTAAGCGACCGCATGGACCTGAATTTACTCTTCGAAAATTTAACTAATCCGGCCTTACTTTTCTTTGTACTTGGTATAATTGCCGTTCAGCTCAAGAGCGATCTCGTTATCCCTGAAAATTCAGCAAAATTCATATCGTTATATCTACTTTTTGCAATCGGGTTTAAAGGCGGACAAGAGCTTTCGCATGAACCATTTACTGCAGAGGTCGGTGCATCAATGATTTTCGGAATACTCATTTCTCTCCTTATTCCTGTCTATACCTTTTTCATTCTGAAAACAAAACTCAACGTATTCGATGCAGGCGCAGTAGCTGCCGCATATGGATCTGTAAGTGCTGTAACATTTGTAACCGCAGCATCTTTTTTAGAAGCTCAACAAATGAGTTTTTCTGGACATATGGTTGCCGTAATGGCACTCATGGAATCTCCGGCAATTATTATGGGGCTGGTTCTCATTTCAATTTTCAACACAAACAACACAGCGCGAATTCAGAAAAGAACGGCAATAAAACACTCCTTCACCAATGGAAGTGTTCTTCTTATTCTCGGAAGCTTAATTATCGGATATCTTGCAAGTGCCAAGCAAGCAGAAGGAATTAAGCCCTTTACAAATGATCTCTTCAAAGGTTTTCTGGCAATTTTCCTATTGGATCTTGGAATAACAAGCGGCAAAAAACTTAAATCCTTTTTTTCATTAGGCTGGTTCCCTATTGCCTTTGCATTATTGGTTCCATTGTTTAACGGATGCCTAGTAGCTCTTCTAAGCGAAGGAATCATCACCGACGTGGCCAATCGATTTATCTTCTCTGTTTTAGCAGCGAGCGCATCATACATTGCCGTTCCTGCCGCTATGAAAATTTCTGTACCGCAATCCAATCCGGGACTACTCTTACCTATGGCTCTTGCCATTACATTTCCGATAAACATAACTATCGGAATGCCGCTCTATCTCCTCATCATTCAGAGCTTTTAGAGAGTTGCAATCACCATCGAACTTCCGATGATCCCCATTCGATTAGAAGCGAATTAATTTTCGAAAAAGGTTTTGACCCAAAAAAACCGCGATAAGACGAAAGTGGCGAGGGGTGAGCACTTTCAATAACTGCATGTTTCGACATATCGATTAAGAATTTTTTCTTGCGTGCATAATCTCCCCACAAAACAAAAATCACGTGTTTATTTTCTCTTGAAAGAAATGAGATTACAGCGTTTGTAAATTCTTCCCAACCCCATTTGGAATGACTTCCTGCCTTATCCTTTTCCACCGATAAAACACTGTTTAATAACAAGACACCTTGTTCAGCCCATGGCGACAAGTCGGTTGATCTTGTTAAATCAATACCGAATTCGCACTCTAATTCTTTAAATATATTTCGAAGTGATGGCGGTGATTTTATTCCTTGACGAACGCTAAAGGCCAATCCGTGAGCTTCTCCTGCGCCATGATATGGATCTTGTCCGAGAATTACTACACGAACGTCTTTAGGACTGCATAACGCAAAAGCCTCAAAGATTTTTTCTTTGGGTGGAAAACAAATCGAGGAAGCATACGCCTCCTCGATTTTCTTTTCTAACAAAAACAAATAGTCCTTTCTTGCTTCCTCCCGAAGCAATTCGCTCCACGTTTTGGGAAAGGACTCAAATAACATTACAATTTCACAAATTTCTTGTTGAAGGAAGAACCATCTTTCTTCACCACTTGAATGAAGTACATGCCACTTGCAAAATTTTGCGCGGAAATTAATGTTGAAACAGCATTCAAGTTCAAGCTTTCAACCAACCTTCCATCTTGAGTGTACAAACGAACTTCTTTCAACAAATCGAATCGCGGACAAGTCAAGGTAAAGCTATCTTCAACACGTGTTGGAAAGATTGTTATTTCTTGAAAGGAAAGACTTTCTTCAACCCCTACTACACCGAAACAAGGCTGAACAGCAGCTGTTCCAGGATAAGAACCATCACAAATCAATAACCCTGTCCCTGCAGCATCTAACCAATCAACTAAATCCTCATTAGATGGATTCGGGTTGCTTGTAAAGTGCTTGTCCATTTTACCGTAATAATCCGGAGCCGTTGGCGCATCGCAAAATGAACCCCCACCTGTCAACGTTCCGATAATATGATGATTTTTATTAAACAAAGGCGAACCCGATGATCCTCCTTCGGTCACTCCCCAATTAGTTACCGTTTGAATCCAGTTAACTTTCCAGTGATGACCCGAAGTTTGCCATGTACCCGTGGTAACAGTCCCTGCAGTAGAAATCTTTTTTACATCGCCAGCTGGGTGATGGATACAAATTGCTCTCCAACCAGACGTTGAAGCCGTAGGAGCGGTTGTATTTGCATCCCAACCCGCGTAATAAACAGACCATGTGCTTGGAATTGCTTGTGTCATTTCTAGTAAGCAAAAATCACTTCCTGAGGAACCTCCTCCGTCATTCGAATCAGCCAAACGAACAGTTCCTGTCTTCTGTTGAGCCGAAGCACTAATTCCGCTTCCACATGCGCTTCTTTGATAATTGAAACGAACCACTACACTACCAAAGTTTGCATCAGTTGATGTTTCTGTGCAATGCATTGCCGTTAAAATAAACTTTCTGCAATCATATGAGGTGTTATTCACCAAAGTCCCTGTACATAAACCAACTCCGTCTGGCGATGGAATACTCAGCTTCACAACCGACTTCATTTCGTCTGACCATTCGTCTCCTTCTGGGCATTTAACATCAACTTCACAAGGATCTGAAGCACGTTCAAACCGATCGTCATGAACAAATCTAAAGTAATGACCAAACCCACTAATGTTCAATACCGGTTGCTCTATTACTTCAAATGGTTGGTAATACTCAATAACCAAATCATCTCCAAAAACCTCCGGAGTTCTATACAATCCTGTTTCAGAATTTTCCTCACTGTCATAAGGACCAACATACCACTCACGACCCCCGGTATAGGCATACAACTGCGAACCTTCAGGCAAATAAAGCTGCTTGAAGAAAACGTCCATGCTTAATGCACCTGGACTGTGAACACGCAACTGCCACATCTTATCTCCATTAGCAAAATAAGTCCAATCCCCATCTGTGAGAGCATTCATAGGGTAATCTATGATCTTTCCGTAAATTGGTAAGGTTCCATTCTTATCCGATTTTTCAGCCATAGCCCACAATTCTTCACTAGTCAAGCTGGCTATTTGAATGCGTTCAACTCGAGAATTAAATGATTCATTAGGCTCTCTGAATCCTACTGGCTCCTGAGCCATACCATGCAGCGACAAGAAGAGTGCTGCTAAAAAATATAGTTTTTTCATTTTGCAGATTTGAGGTGGCAAGATAGTCAGTATTTTTGCTTCCTTGACTCTGTTTCCTAAAATATCGCGTCTACTCCTAAAGGCCTACATAGGTCCATTCATCATTACCTTCTTAATTGCTATGTTCATTTTTGAAATGCAATTCATTTGGGTATATTTAGATGACCTAGTTGGAAAAGGAATAGACCCAATTACCATTTTACAATTGCTCGTATACGCGAGCGCTCGAATTGTAAACATGGCACTACCACTTGCAATTCTAATGTCAAGTATAATGACATTTGGATCGCTAGCCGAGAACTATGAGCTTACGGCCATGAAAAGTGCCGGTATGTCATTAAGCAGAATTCTTCGACCGTTGGTGATTTTCATGTGCGCACTTTCGATCTTTTCATTCGTCTTTGCTAACAACGCATGGCCCATTGCAAATTTAAAATTCCGAACACTGCTGTACAGCATTGTTCAACAGCGTCCAACCCTAAATTTAGAAAGCGGCGTTTTCTATAACGGCATTGAAGGAATCAGCATTCGTGTAATGGATAAAAATATAGAAACGGGGGTTCTCAAAGATGTCCTTATCTATGACCACCGCAATCAGAATTTAGGAAACCGCACCGTTATTCGAGCGCAAGAGGGAAATATGAGCGAAACCGAAGACAAACGTTTCCTCATTCTCACTCTTAAAAACGGAGTTACATACGAAGAGAAAGAAGAAAGCAGCCGACCGAAGAAAGCTAAAATGCAACCTCAAAAAGCGGAAAAACACATGCCTCTGGTTGCTGGAAATTTTGAAACCATGGTGCTTCGCCTTGACCTAAGCTCTTTCATATTCCAAAAAAATGACGAAGAGATATTCAAGAATTCGTTCGAAATGATGACGGTAGCGCAGCTCGATCAAACCATCGATAGCCTTGAGATTCAAAGCGACAGCCTAGAGAAGGCCATTCAATTTTTTCAATCGAACAATCAGAGCAAAATTTCCGATGCTAACACCCCCTCTGTTACCAATTCCAAAAATGTTGCCCTCGATAATAATGTAAAGCAAGCCAAAACATTGGAAGGCATGAATGAAGAACTCCTGAATCGAAACAAATTCATTAATCGACATAAAATTGAGTGGCACAGAAAATTCACACTTGCCTTTTCATGTATTATACTCTTTTTCATTGGTGCGCCCCTTGGGGCTATCATTCGCAAAGGTGGAATAGGTTGGCCTACCATTCTAGCATTAGGAATTTTCATTCTCTTTGAAATGCTAACTATTGCCGGCGAAAAGATGACTAAAAGCAATATTCTTGAACCCTACATAGGTATGTGGTTAGCAACATTTGTAACCCTGCCCATGGGAATATTCATCACGTATAGAGCACGAATGGAGGGTAAATGGCAGTGGAATATTTTAAAGAAAAAAGAGAAGAAAACCAAATCTGAAACTCCATGAAATTTCTTCAGATTTGTCAGAAACCTCCCCTCCCATTAACCGACGGTGGTTGCATTGCTTTTCACTCACTCACTACCGGGTTAATTCAGGCTGGTCATAGCGTTAAGGTTTTCACCCTTTTTACTGACAAGCATGATTTTCTTCCGGAAACAATGCCCGAAGACTATGTACAGAAAACAGACATCGAAGGCGTTTACGTAGACACGAACATGAATTTGGTAGATGTCTATTGCAACTTCATGACACGTGACCCTTATAACCTAAGCCGTTTTTTCTCCGTAGACGTAGACATAAGACTAACGCGTTTGCTTCAAAAAGAAAAATACGACTGTATTATTCTCGAAAGTATTTTCACAACGCCATACCTTTCAACTATTCGTAGAAATGTCAACACGAAAGTTGTCCTTCGATCGCATAATATTGAACACCAAATTTGGAACAAACTCGCTGTAGGAGAAAAGAACTTTTTCAAACGCGTTTATCTCGCCTACCTAAGCAAGAAATTATACAAAGCTGAAATAGAAGCATGGCGGAGTGTAGACGGCATTGCCTGCATTAGTTGCGACGATCTTCAATTCACGCAAGCACTTTCGCAAAAACCATCCTATCTCCTGCCCGTGGCCATGCCTGTTCAAGAGCCCGTTGAAATGAAGGGGAACGAGCTTAAAGTTTACCACATAGGCTCCATGGATTGGATGCCGAATTTGGAGGCAATTAATGGTTTTATTGAAAATACGCTTCCAACTGTTCTCAAGGAATTCCCCGATTTCGAGTTTCACATCGCAGGAAGGAAAATGCCTGCAACACTTCACAATAAAAAAATCCGAGGAATTGTCTCATGGGGGGAAGTAGAAAACGCGGAGGCATTTGCACGGAAGTTTCAAATTATGCTTGTACCATTGCAATCAGGCTCTGGTATTCGAATTAAAATTCTCGAAGCTTTTGCAATGGGAATTGCTGTAATCTCAACAGAACAAGGAATACGAGGAATAGACGTGGAAGACGGTAAAGAATATTATCGAGCAGAAACTCCAAATGAATGGATCAACGCCCTTCGGGCCTTGCAAAATCCTACTGAACGTGCTCGAATAGGAAAGAACGCACAACAATTCATGGAGGAATCTTACAGCAATTCAAAGATTATTCACCCCTTTATTCAATTCATTAAATCAATTCCGAAAAGATGAAACTCGTAGTGCTCACTTCAAGGATTCCGTATCCGCTGGAAAAGGGAGACAAGCTGCGCATCTTCCACCAAATAAAGCATCTTGCTAAATCTCATCAAATCTGTCTCATTTGCCTGAATGAAAAATCAGATAAGATAGACACCTCTGCCCTCGAAGATTTGGTTACTGAATTGCACATTGTGCCTTTAGCGAAATGGAGAATTCCCTTTCGCCTCTTCTTCGCCATTTTTCATAATCTGCCTTTTCAAGTAGAGTATTTCCTTGAAAGGAAAAACAAAAAAAAGATTGAAGCGATCATTCAAGACTTCAATCCGAATCACATTTATTGTCAACTAATTCGAACCTCTGAATACATCAAAGATCTTTTTCAATTCGACAAAACGATTGATTACATGGATGCATTCAGCGCTGCAGCCATGCGAAGAGCAAAAACAGAAAAAGGATTTCAGAAATTATTTTGGATGATCGAGAACGAACGAGTAAAAAAATACGAGCGAAGTATCTACGATTATTTCAATCAGCATTCAATCATTACCGAGCAAGATCGAAATCTTTTGGCTATTCCTTCCAATAAGAAAATTTCTATTGTTCCCAACGGAGTAGACACGGGCTATTTTAAGAACTCAAACATGGCCAAAAAATACGACATCGTATTCGCAGGAAACATGAATTACCCACCGAATATTGCTGCAGCTGTTTTTCTTGTTGAAGAAATTCTTCCAAAATTAAAAGCTCAATTCCCCAATGTATCCGTGCTAATTGCGGGTGCTAACCCTTCTGCTGATGTACTGAATTTGGCTAGCGACCGTGTTACTGTGTCAGGTTGGATGAACGACATTCGTGAAGCTTATTGCGAATCGCGTGTGTTTGTTGCCCCCATGTTCATTGGAGCGGGAATGCAAAATAAAATCCTCGAAGCCATGTCAAGTGAGCTTCCCGTAATAACAACAACGCTCGCTGCAGAGGCTTTTAAAGAAAAAGAACTTTCCACAGTCATTGAAGCAAACTCAAGTTTTGAATTCGCTAAGGCAATTCAATACTATTTGCTGAATGAAGGAGCTCAAGTTTCCGACGGAAGGAAAAACAGAATTTACGTGGAAGAAAAATACAGTTGGAAAATCAGCAATCAAAAACTAGAGCAATGCATTTCAAATCAATAATCGCATTCTTTATTTGCTTCACAACCTTGCAATTTTTCGCGCAATCAGAAATTGTCATGCTAGGACATGTGGGGCAGCGCAATGCCGAAATATGGATTCATTGGCCGAATGAAGACGAAAACGTTTCACTTCAATACTCGAATCCAAAAAGTGACGGCGGAAAGATTTCATTCTCTGTTTCGAAAGAGAGTCATCTCAACAACAAGATCATTCTTTCCGCACTTCAACCCGGAACAACATATACTTACTTCTTTAAGAGCAAAAGTTTTCAGACGAAGGTTTACGAATTCACTACACAAGAACTCTGGCAATGGCGTAAAGATGCGCCCGATTTTTCCATTGCTTTTGGAAGTTGTGCATATGTAAACGACCCTGAATTCGATAGACCTGGCAAGGCGTACGGACAAGCAGACTCTATTTTCAATGTCATTTCCGCGTTGAAGCCAAACGCCATGATTTGGGGTGGAGATAATATTTACTTGCGCGAGGGCGACTTTGAAACTCAAGAAAATATGGTAAATCGCTATATCAAAGCACGAGAGGTTCCTTCCATTCAAAAATTACTTTCCACCTGTCCGCAATATGCCGTTTGGGACGATCATGATTTCGGTCCGAACGACAGTCACTCTTCCTTTCAACATAAAAAAGAGAGCTTAGCCGCATTCAAAGGAATGTGGAGCAATTCGAATTATGGATTTTCCAAAAATGAAAACAACTGCATCACAGGTAAAGTAAGTTTAAATGATGTAGATCTTTATCTAATGGACAATCGTAGTTTCAGAATACCACCAGGGACCGAAGGCCTTACCCCACAAATGCTGGGAAAAGAACAGATTCACTGGTTAATCGAAGATTTGAAATCTAGCAAGGCCTCGTTTAAATTAATTGCAATTGGCAGTCAGGTTCTTTCTTCTGTTGCCGACTTTGAGAATTACGCGAACTACGCAGAAGAAAGAAATTACTTACTCGATCTTCTTGCGAAGAATAACATTAAAAATGTTGTTTTCTTGACAGGAGACAGACATTTCTCAGAACTCTCCGAATTGAAGTTGAATGGTAACCTTCGTGTTCTAGATGTTACCGCATCACCCCTTACAAGCAAGCCCTATAGTAATAGCAAAGAAATAAATTCCAATCGTGTTGAAGGAACATTTCTTGGAGAACAAAACTTTGCTCATTTAACTCTCACCGGAAATTCAAAAGAAAGAACACTTGTCATTGCCCTAGTTGATAAGAATGGTAAAACCTGCTGGAAAAAATCCTACGCGATAGAGAAGTAAAAAACTTAATCCTTTATTTGCGAATAGTTTAATTGGATTTCGTATCTTTAAAACACCTTTACAAGTTTTATATGAGCAAAATTCAATTCGAACTAGAATATCTCGTGCACAGCTCTGCACATATCTTGTACAATTGCATCAGTAATCCAAGTAGCTTGGAAGAATGGTTCGCCGATTCTGTAAATCAAAAAGGGGAAACCTTCTTGTTTAAATGGGATAACGAAGAAAGAAAGGCCAAGCTTTTATCTACAAAAAAGAACCAATACGTTAGATGGCAATGGGACGAAACTGAATTCGCAAACACCTTCTTCGAATTGCGCATTAAAGTTGACGAAATGACCAATGAAGTAGCTCTCATTATCACAGATTTCTGCGAGTCTGATGATGAAGTTGATGCTCGAATGCTCTGGGATTTGGCTATTGATGATTTGCACCGTGTCATAGGAAGATAATCAATTCGTATTCTTATTATTTTTTTCTTCGTTTCGTTCGCATCTTTGCAACCATGAGACAAATACTCCTTATTATTTCATGTTTGTTGCTCTCGTTGAATTCACTCGCCATTCGTGTCTTCATCGACCACCAAACTTTTTATAACTCTGAAACCGGCCCATACCTTGAGGTTGTTTTTTCCTTCGAAGGAAAATCAATGAAAACTTATAAAAACGCAGAAGGTCAATACATTGCTCAAGCCAAATGTAATGTATTCATATCAAGAGGCTCCCAAGTTTATCAATTTGCAAAGTTCAAAGCCAGCAGCACTCCTTCTATTCTTCCGAAAGCAACTGATTTCATGTCGGTAGAAAGATTTGCTTTGGAAGATGGCACATATAATCTTTCAATAGAAATATTCGACGCAAATGACTCTGTTTCTTCACCCCTCACTCACACTGAAACCATAGAAATTTCTCATCTTACTGAAGGTTGTTTTTTTTCTGACATCGCTTTTGTAAGCGCTTTTACCAATACCATTCAAGAAAATGCATTCAGTAAAGCAGGTTTTGACCTAATTCCATATGTATCTAACTATTATCCTACTTCTTTAGACGGATTAATATTGTATGCAGAGCTATATAACTCGAGAAAACTTCTTGGTAAAAAAATAAGTTTCGCCTATTCCGTTGGTCTGACAGATGCACTTCAGATTGAGATTCCAAACACAAAGAGAATTATTCGAGCGGAAGCCGATGAAGTATTGCCTATTCTTCACACCATTGACATAAGCAATCTCATCACCGGAGATTACAAGGTGAAGCTCGAAATGCTCGACCGCGAGGGAAAAGTAGTTTGTACCCAATTTCGAAATTTTACCAGAAACAAGATTTTAGAAACTGCTTACACTCCCCCATCCAGCCTCGATATTTCAAACACATTCGTTGCTCGCTATACCAATAGCGATTCACTTTACGCTCACATTCAATCTTGTTTACCTATCGCAGAAAGTGTTGAAAGAAACACCATTGATAACATCTTGAAGACTGTAGATTTAAAAACACGTCAAAGCTTTATGTATACGTTTTGGTATCGCAGAAATTCAGCTAATCCCGAAAAAGCATGGAATGAATATTACAAAGATGTGCTTGCCGTTCAAAAAGAGTTTGGAACTCGAATTAAAGCCGGATGGCAAACAGATCGAGGTCGTGTTTATTTGCAATATGGAAAGCCTAGCACTCGAGTGGTTCGTAACAATGACCCTGACTATTGGCCATTTGAAATTTGGCATTATTACACGACAAATACAGGGCTAAGAGATCGAAGATTTCTATTTTACAACACTAGTTTGAATTTAGATATGGAGATTCTTCATACAGACCTTCCGAATGAAACGAAAAATTATGACTGGAAAAATTTAGTTCGCTCAAGGCAAATGAATGATCCTGCTTCAACGGGCAGAATCGGAAACAATCAAAATCAAGATCCATACAGCGGCGATGAATTAGAAGATCTTTGGTACAATCCTCATTAATGAAATGACTCCCGCAAAAAACATTGCCGTTGTCATTCTCAATTGGAACGGAGCAAAATATCTTAAGCGCTTTCTGCCATCTGTTATCGGAAATTCTCCCGATGCAGATGTTATTGTTGTAGATAACCATTCAACGGACGACTCTATTGACCTGCTTCATACCCATTTTACAGATGTTCAAACGATAGTTCTCGAAAAGAATTATGGCTTCGCTGAAGGCTATAACAAAGGACTACAAAATTTAGATTACGAGTATTTTGTATTATTGAATAGCGATGTTGAAGTGCCCAAGAATTGGCTATCTCCTCAAATCTCCTTTCTAGATTCTGATCCGAAACTTGTTGCATGCGCCCCGCTTATATTAAGCCATGCAGAGCAAGATTGCTTCGAATATGCAGGCGCTGCAGGAGGATATCTCGATAAAGATGGATTTGCATTTTGCGCAGGAAGAATCTTCTATGCATTCGAAAAAAACACCGGTCAATACAACACAAACCGCGAAGTGTTTTGGGCCAGTGGAGCAGCGCTGACCATTAAATCTTCAGCATGGAAAGAAGTAAGTGGATTCGACGGAACCTTCTTCGCACACATGGAAGAAATTGACTTGTGCTGGAGATTGAAAAATCGCGGATATAAAATTGGTGTTTGTGGCGAGGCAAAAGTGTATCACATTGGCGGAGGAACTCTCGACCGCCAGAGTTCCTTCAAAACCTATCTCAACTTTAGAAACAATCTTTTTCTCTTGTTGAAGAATCACCGCTCTTCTGCTCTATTGCCTTTCATTTTCAGAAGAATGATATTAGATGGAATTGCAGGTATTCGTTTTTTAACTGAAGGTAATTTACCCTATTTCTTCGCAGTACTGAAAGCACATTTTCACTTCTACTCGAAATTTTTCTACTACATAAAGCTTCGAAAAGCTGAAAAAAAATTCTGGAAAACACCAAACTTATGCGGCCAATACCGAGGCAGCATCTTGGTTTCCTTCTTTTTGAAGCATAAACATAATTTTCAGCAATTAGATTCCAAGCTATTTTCCGAATAAAACCGGAAAATCATGCTTGCCTTTATTCGTAAAGCGCCTTTGGTGCTCATCTGTCTTTTCTTCGTTTCTGGAATAATTCTCTCCTTTGAATTTGACTTGCATTCATTCGAATTCAGTTATTCGTTTTTTCTAATTCTTGTAATTGCAATTTGGCTAAATCTGAAAAGAAAACTTCCGATTTTTCAAACTATCGCTATTCTATTACTCTCTTTTCTATGTGGAATTATTACCGTAATCAATTTTAAAAACCGTTCATTCGATTTTCCAAAGGGTAAAGTTCAAGTTCAATTTTATATTGAAAAAAAACTTCGTGCGAACCAATACATTGGAACTTTTGCTGAACATGATTTTCTGGTTGAAATTGAAAAAAACGACTCGCTTCAAACAAGCGACGAACTAATTGTCATTGGTGAATTTGAAGAAATACAACCTCCCAAACTTCCATGGCTTTATAATCAAAAGAAACAAATGCTATCGAATGGAATAACACATAAACTTAAGGTGATACAGGTAAACACAACTATTGAGCACAACGAAACGCCGTGGCAATTCCTTCCGCAAAAAATACAACTTCGACTTCATGAAAAAATAACTTCAGCAATTCCAGACACATCTGCAGCTGCTATTCTTTCAGCACTCTTACTCGGAGAAACGAGTTTGCTCTCAAAGAATATTACAGCTGATTATTCTGTAGCTGGTGTCGTGCACATTCTTGCAGTATCTGGCATGCACGTCGCACTTATTTACGAACTCATTCTTTTCATCCTGAAATTAGTCTTTCGAAAGAAACGCAAATGGCTCACCTTTCTTCTGGCCATGAGTTTACTATGGGGCTACGGAGCAATTACTGGATTCTCGGCAAGCGTGGTCAGAGCTTGTTGCATGTTTTCGTTTTTCGTATTATCAGACTGCTTTCTGCTTTCACGAAATACCGGCAATACGATTGCCGGATCCACATTGCTCATTTTATTTTTCCAACCCTTTCTCATATTCAATCTTGGGTTTCTACTTTCGCTTTCTGCTGTTCTTGGCATTGTCGTCATTCACCCGCTTGTCATGCGATTGTGCTACACCGAAAATAGAATCGGCTATTACCTCATCTCTTCTACAAGCATATCGGTATCCGCCACAATAACAACATTGCCCATTACACTTTATATCTTTCACTCCTTCCCTACTTATTTCATAGCCGCTAATCTCATTTTAGTTCCTTGGTCAACAATAATTATGTATTTAGGAATCGCCTTTATGTTCCTTTCCGACATTCCAATACTTGGAGAAAGCATCACTTTCTTGCTAAACGTTTCAACTACAAGTATGAATCAATTCATTCACCTCGTTCATCTATTACCAAAAGCTCAAATTTCAAGCATCAATTTCAATCAAGAACAGCTTGTTTTTGCTTATCTGATAATTATTTTCGCTCTACTGTATGTGTTTTTCAAATGGAAAAACACCCTTCACTTATCTGGAATTGCGACTTTGATTTTTATCTGTTCTTGTTATGAGGCACCTACAAAATCAAGTTATCTGTTCACTTATTACCAATCCAATTTACTCTTGATATCAACCGAAAAAGAAATCATCCTGGCTTGCAATAACGATTCACTCTCGCACAAGTATTTAATGAAGTTAAATAATTGGAAATGTCAGCAAAACCGAACCTCACAAATCATTCGAACTGTGCCGTTTCCTACTTTTTTCCAATTGACTGAAAACGAAAAAAGCACACGAATCGGAACCTTTCCGACAAATAAAAAGGCTGACATTCTCTTGCTGAATGAAGATTTGAAAAAACAAGCAATTGACTCTACCTTTTTAAATGAATTTCAAACTGAAAAAATTCTCCTTGGAAAAGGAGTATCAAAAAATAAGCGGGAGAAAATACAAACTCTTTTAAACGAGCGAAACATTTCAATTCAAGACATTCAAAGCCATCCGTTCATTATAAAATAAGAATACCTTTGCACTATGAATCGCGAATTGTATTTAACCGAATGTCCACGCGATGCCATGCAAGGCATAGCTACTTTCATTCCAACAGAAAAGAAAGTTCAATACTTAAATCATCTGTTGTCGCTTGGATTTGACCGTTTAGACTTTGGATCATTCGTAAGTGAGAAAGCAATTCCGCAATTAAAAGACACCCGCGAAGTATTGAGTCAGTTAATCGACTCTCCCACTAAGCTCTTGGCAATCGTTGCGAATGAACGTGGTGCAGACGAGGCGTTAACCCATGAACGTATTGAATTTATTGGTTATCCTTTCTCAATCAACAACACCTTTCAACTTCGAAATACAGGTAAGAGCATAGAAGAAAGTCTTTCGGTTCTACAATCCATTCAGAAAAAAACATCCGATAAAAACAAAAAACTTGTGGTATATCTCAGTATGGCCTTTGGAAATCCATACGATGAAATTTGGGATGAAGAAATTGCAACATCATTTGCAAACCGAATGGTGAATGAATTTGGTGTTTCAGAAATCATGATGTCCGACACCATTGGAAGTGCGACTCCGAAAAGTATTTCGCAACTGTTCAAGGCCACTCAATCCCTTTCAAACTGCCTTGTTGGCGCTCATCTTCATTCGCGATATGACAATGCTACAAGCAAAATTCAATCGGCCTACGACAACGGATGTCGAAGATTTGACGGCGCTTTCGGGGGATTTGGCGGATGTCCAATGGCTAAAGATGAATTGGTTGGAAACATGCCCACGGAGTTGTTGTTACAGTTTTCAGAAACCGTATTAAATGATTCTCGAGTTTCGTCTGAGACAATACTTGAAACTCTTCAGCTGTCGAGTAATACGATGAATCATTAAGGAACTCGGATTCCTCTTGCCGCTTCCCACAACTTAAAATAATCTTGAAGTTCTAAATCTATGTCCAATGCGCAACGAACTTCTGAGATTCGTTCAATTTGTGAAGTTCCTATAACACACGAATTAATTAAAGGGTGCTTCAACACCCAAGCCACACAAATTGCAGCTGTAGTAACACCGTATTTGTCGGATACATCGGCAAGTTTCGCTTTCAGTTTGTCTGATGAATTCACCGAGTTTAATACTGGAGAATAGGCAGAAACTAATAAATCTCGCAAAGCGTATGCCTCCAAAAGTCCATTTTCCATTGAACTGTAATCATTCAAAGAAAACGAAATTTGATTGTGATCTATCTGCACATTCTTGGCAAGCCAATCTACCTGTTCCGGAAGGAAATTCGAAACGCCAAAAGACTTTATTTTTCCTGAGGAAACTAAAATAGAAACGGCTTCAGCAACTTCATTTACCTTGAGCAATGGGGATGGCCTATGCAAAAGTAAAACATCGAGGTAATCTGTTTGCAAATCTCGAAGCGACTGCTCCGCGCAGCCAACAATATGTTCTTTTGAGTAATTATAGTATTTCACTGTATTGCCTCGATGAGCGGATGGGCTCTCTATTCCCATTTTAGAAATTAGTTTCACCGAAGTCCTTGAAACATTCATACTTCTTAAGGCATCACCAAATTCTCTTTCGCATGTATAATCTCCATACAAATTAGCCAAATCGAATTCCTTTACTCCGCAATCTATCCACTTTGAAATGGTCTCTATGTATTGTCGAGTGGACATTTTCGCGCCCCAACATCCCCAACGCATAGTACCAGCTATTAGTTTTTTCTCCATGTTACAAATTAAGACAAAAAAAAGGGGGTCAGCGACCCCATTTTCATCCAATTTAATTGAATTATTTTTTCTTAAAATAAAGACGAGTGATGAAAATACCTTGTCCATCTTCTTTACCGGCGTCGCTTTCAACTCCAGATGCAACAAAAGCTAACTCGTATCCCTGAGCATCCATTTCATTCAATTTTGACATGATCAATGCGTCGTTTGAAGCAATGTTTTGGAAGTTAATACCAACCATGCTGAAGAAGTTCAACATTTTAGTTTCACGGAATCCACCGATTTTAATGTCTCCCCGATCGATATCTCCTTGCTTAGAATCTTTACCATCTGTACGAGCAGTTGTGTATGCGTTGTAATCCAAATCAGTTGTAGCCTCAATCATACGTGAACGTCCAAGACCTCCAGGTAAAATAGACTCGACAAGTGTAACAACTTTATACTGTGCTGAAGCCATTGAAGCAGCGCAAGCAATCAAAACGGTGAAGATAACTTTTTTCATTTTTTTATTAAATTAATTTGTTGCAAGTTTACGATTGTTTAGAGGCAAATCAATACATGACGTTAGATTTTTTCATTTATAATTTAATAGCGACATTCTTGTACTGAGGAGCATTCCCAAAAAGTAATAACGACAAAAAAGCCCCAAGATTACTCTTGAGGCTTTTTGAAGATCGGCGACGACATAC
>CAYLOT010000010.1:0-17450 GCA_964385405.1 uncultured Chryseobacterium sp.
TGGCTTGATCTACAAGACGAGGATGTGACTTCAACATTTTTCCGGTAGAGGCAGAGCCCGTGAAGGTGACAACGTCTTGCATTTCCAAATGATCGAAAATGCCGTTAGCGCTTCCGCAAATCAATTGCAAAGCACCTTCCGGAAGAATTCCAGAAGCGTGAATATCGCGAACCACCACATCTGTTACATACGAGGTCAATGTTGCAGGCTTCACCACAGCAGGAACACCTGCTAGTAGGTTCACCGCTATCTTTTCCAACATTCCCCATACCGGGAAATTGAATGCGTTAATATGAAGCGCAACCCCTTCCTTCGGAACCATAATGTGGTGACCAATGAAGGTTCCTTCTTTCGAAAGTTTGGCTAATTCCCCGTCTACATAAAACGAAGAATCTGGGAACTGCTTGCGCAACGAAGCGTAAGCAAAGAGGTTTCCGATACCCCCGTCAATGTCAATCCAAGAGTCAATCTTTGTAGCACCTGTCTTTACGCTTACGGCGTAATACGCGGCTTTGCGCTCGGTTAAATACAGGGCCAATGCCTTCAACATTCTTCCGCGTTCTTGGAAGGTCATCTTGCGAAGTGCAGGACCGCCCGTCTCGCGGCCGTAGTTGAGCATAGCGCCGAAATCTAATCCGGAGCTGTCGGCTACCGCTACCAATTCTCCATTAACCGCGTCGAAAAGTTCGGTTCCTTTTCCGCTTCCGGAAATCCATTGCCCAAGGGCGAAATTTTGAAGTTGTTGCATCTGATTTTTCTCTTGTTGCGAAGTTAATCGGAAAGTGCCGCACTTGGAATGATTGATGTATTTTTACAGCATGAATAAGGTTACGCATTTAATTACCGGCGGTTGTGGTTTTGTGGGAAGAAACATGGTGAAGAGACTCTTCAACACCACCGAGGCGCAGTTGATTTTTATAGACGATTTATCGGTTGGAACACATCCCGATACTTGGCTCAATGCCACCAAAACGAATTACGGAGAAGGCTTCACAGTGTACAACGGAAGATTGTTATTCATTCATGCCGATGCGCTGAAGGTGATGCGTGCGTTTTCAGAAGATGAGAAATACTTCGAGAAGAATTTTCAGTTTGAAATAGATCGCATCAACGACGTCTTCCATTTTGCAGCTATTGTAGGTGGAAGAAGTAAGATCGACGGAGACCCAATGGCAGTGGCATTAGACTTGGCCATTGATGCGGAAATGTTTTACTGGGCCTGCAGATACAAGCCAGAAAGGCTTATGTACCCGAGCTCGTCGGCGGCTTATCCAATCGATCTTCAGACAGTAGACGGTGCCATTGCGTTGAAAGAGTCTGACATCGATTTCAAAAAAATGGGCGAGCCCGATATGACTTATGGATGGAGCAAATTAACTGGAGAGTTCCTCGCCAAAATTGCGGCCTCACATTACGGCTTGAAAGTAACATGCATTCGTCCGTTCAGCGGATACGGGGAAGATCAAGATCTAACGTATCCTGTTCCTGCTATTGCAGCGCGCGCAGCGAAGAAAGAAGATCCATTTGAAGTTTGGGGAAGTGGAAATCAGGGAAGAGACTTCGTTCACATCGATGATGTCATCGATTGCATCTTGCTAGCCATGGACCACATTCACGATGGAACTGCCATCAATATTGGAATGGGGAAACTCACTTCCTTCAACGAAATTATCCGGGTATTCTGTAGATATGCAGGATATGAGCCAACCATTAAACCTTTGTTGGATAAGCCGGTAGGAGTGCATTCACGCTATTGCGATATGACTTTTGTTCAGGAGAAGTTAGGATGGAAAGCCAAAATTTCCATTGAGGAAGGAATGAAGCGAGTGTACGATGCAGCAGTGAAAAAATTAGCGGCGCAGCAGTAATGAAAAGTAGAACCATTGTTTGCTTCGGCCCCGGTCCGCGCTTCAAAGGCGGTATGCAGAACTACAACACTTCGTTGGCGTTGGCATTGGACAAGGAAGAGCGAAACAATGTGCATGTAGTCAGCTGGACGCAGCAGTACCCGGCAATCATCCCTCGTGAATTCGTAGACAAGAGCAGCACAACAGACTTACTTCAAGGAAGTCGTGTGAAGGTGACGTACTTGACGAACTACAACAATCCGTTCAGTTGGAAGGAAACTGCGGATTACATTGTTTCATTGAAACCAGAGATGGTAACCTTTCAGTGGAGCATTGCGCTGCAAGGATTGCCAATGGCTTTCATTGCGAAACGCTTGCGCAAGGCTGGAATTCATGTGGTATTCGATATACATTTTGTTATTCAGAAGGAGCACAGCTCAATAGATAAATATTTAACGAAGTATGCCTTGAAGCACGCTTCGTCATTTGTGGTGCACGCGTTGCACACGTTTGAAGAATTGAAGACGGTCTTTCCCGAACGTTCATTCGGTTTGGTAGATGCGCTAGACATTACAAATAATTTAGTCACCCAAGTTGCAAAACTGTATCATCCGATTTATGACCTATACAAACCCATTCCGAATTTCAATTTGGAAGAAGAGAAAGCGAAATTGGGATTGAAGAAGCACGTCTTTTTGTACTTCGGATTTATACGCCGGTACAAAGGATTGGACCTGGCTATTCAGGCCTTTGCTGAATTGTGTAAGGAAAGAGACGATGTTTCGTTTTTGATTTGTGGGGAATCTTTTTGGAAGACGCTCGACGATTCGAAATGGAGCACGAAGGTGAAACAAGTTTTATTTGGTTGGGCGAAGAAAATTGTGCTACGCAAATCAGATGACGAACGTGAAGACAATCCCTTGGAATGGTTAGAGAAATTAGGAATAGAAGACAAATGCGTTGTCTTCAATCGATTCATATCGAATGAAGAATTGCCGAAGTTTTTTCAAGTTTCCGATGTTGCAGTGTTGTTCTACAGAACAGCTACACCCAGCGGAATCGAATCGTTGAGTTACAATTTCAAGATGCCCATTTTGGCGACTAAAGTTGGACATTTTCCAGAAACAATCGTGGACGGATTCAACGGCTATTTGGCCGAAGCAGAAGATATTCAAAGTATGAAAAATCAAATGCTTCGCTTTTTAGAATCTCCTATAGACAGAGAGAACGTTGCGAAAGCAACAGAGAATATGAGTTGGATCAATTACGCAAAAGCCATTTGTAATTATGAGTAACATTGTACACCACAGAAAGAGCTATGAAAAACATAGTCTTGAAGTTGAAGATTTAAAGGCCACTCCGCATGAGATGCTCGAGTTTTGGTTAAGTGAAGTAGAGGAGTTGCATGATTTCAATGCAATGGTGGTTAGTAGCGTAGATGCTGCCGGGCAGCCGCATTCACGTGTGGTGTTGCTTCGCGGTGTGAATGAAGAAGGGTTGAAATTCTACACGAATTATTCTTCCCACAAAGGACAAGAGTTAGAGCAGAATAACAAAGTGGCTTTGAATTTTTTCTGGCCAACAGTAGAACGGCAGGTTCGTGTGGAAGGAGAATTGCACAAATTGAGTGAGGCTGAAAGCGACGCTTATTTCAATTCGCGTCCACGTGAAAGTCAAATAGGAGCTTGGGTTTCGCCGCAGAGTTCAATTATTGAATCGCGCGAGATTTTGAACGAACGTTTTCGCGAATTCACAGACAAGTTTGAAGGACACCCCGTTCCACGGCCTGCGCATTGGGGTGGATACATCATTCGTCCAAACTATTATGAATTCTGGCAAGGAAGACCGAATCGCTTGCACGATCGGCTAACCTATAGGCTTCAGAACGGTACTTGGAAAATTAACCGCATGGCGCCTTAAGAAATATTGTAATGGCTAGAAAGAAAGTTGTTATTGTTGGTGCTGGATTCGCGGGTATTAAGCTCGCGTTGAAATTAGATTCCAAACTTTTCGAGGTCTGGGTATTGGATAAATTGAATCACCATCAATTTCAACCCTTGTTTTATCAGGTTGCGACTTCTCAGATTGAACCATCCTCTATTTCATTTCCCCTTCGTAATATTTTCAGTGGAAGAGAGAACATCATGGTTCGTATGGCCGAGGTATTGGAAGTTCAATCAGAGAATAAAAAAGTCATTACCAATATCGGTGATTTTTCTTACGATTATTTGGTGTTAAGCATGGGTTGCAAAACCAATTTCTTCAACGATGAAATTTTAGCAAAGCACGCTCTTCCGTTGAAGAGTTCATACGAGGCCATTGCTGTTCGCAATCACGTGTTGCGTTCTTTTGAAGAAGTTCTCTCTGCATCAGAAGAACGTTTAAAGGCATTAATGAATTTGGTCATTGTTGGCGCGGGCCCAACAGGAGTGGAGTTAGCAGGGGCTTTTGCCGAGATAAAATCGAACATACTTCCAAAGGATTATCCGGGATTTGATTGGAGTCGTTTGACCATTCATTTGGTTAGTCCAAATGGAATTGTCTTGAACGCTATGAGCGAGCACGCGCAAACGCATGCGAAGAAATACTTGTTAGACTTGGGCGTTGACATCATTAGCAACGAGCGTGTCATTTCTTATGACGGGAAAGTTCTTCAGTTTAAATCTGGATTGGCTATTCCTTGCGAGACGGTTATCTGGGCGGCGGGTGTTACACCAAATACAGTGAAAGGGTTACCTGAAGCGGTTGAAATGAAAGGAGGAAGGTTGGTTGTTGATCGTTTCAATAAATTAAAAGGCGTTGAAGATATTTTTGTAGTGGGCGATCAGGCCTATATGGAAACCGAGAAGTATCCGAACGGACATCCACAAGTTGCGAACGTGGCTATTAATCAAGCCTTGCTTTTATCGAAGAACCTGCGTTATATTTTGAATGGAAAAGAACCGCTTCCATACGAATACAAAGACTTAGGTTCTATGGCAACCATTGGTCGGAACAAGGCTCTGGTAGACATAAAGAATTTTAGATTGAAAGGATATTTCGCTTGGGTTATTTGGATGTTCCTTCACTTGATGCTCATCCTAAGTGTGCGCAACAAGCTTATCATTTTCATCAACTGGGCATGGGCGTATTTCTCGAAGAACACTGCGCTTCGCTTGATCCTGCAAGCTGAGCGGAAAGCTTAGTTTTTTAATCGAAGTCTCCAGCTCACAATTCCGCCTACGAAAAGCATTGTTCCAGCGAAGAACAGAGCATTAGAAGGCGAGTTCCCCAGTACAGGTTTGTAAATCAAAGGAAGTACGATCATGCTTACGATTTGCGGTATTACAATAAACATGTTGAACACACCCATGTATACCCCCATTTTTTCAGCGGGAACCGATTTCGAAAGCATAACATATGGGACAGACATGATACTTGCCCAGGAAACTCCTACAAATGCCATAGCAATCATGTAGGTTTCAGGCGAAGATAAGTAGCGCATGCTCATGAAAGCCACACCTCCAATGAACAATGCGATTCCATGTGTTTTTTGTGTTCCGATTTTTTTTATCAGTCGAGGAATTACCATCGCAAAAACGAAGCAGAAAATATTGAAAATCGCGAGACCTAAGTTTCCCCATTTCACGCCTTCAGCAAAAGCAGGAGAATTCGGATCTGTAGTTTGGAAGCAATCGTGAGCGATGGCAATGGAGAGGTATTGCCACATAATCGGAAGTCCCACCCAAGTAAAGAATTTTACCCACCATAATTTTTTCATGATGGAAGGCATATGACGAATCGAATGAAAAGTCTCGGTGAAGACCATTCCGATTTTTAACTTTTTCGGTTCTTCTCCTGCAGCAGGAGCAATTTCCTTTGTTGTTAAAACAGTATATCCAACTGCAAATAATATTGTGAACGCTCCAAGAATGAAAGAATACTTCACAAAGTCAGGAACAGTATGATCTCCGCTTAGGACCAATGTTGAAACACCAATGGCAGTGAATACCAGTGGAGCAAGATTCGCGAGTGTTTGTCCAAGCCCCACGAAAAAGCTCTGTACACTGAATCCAAGAGGTTGTTGCTCTTCGTTTAGTTTGTCGCCAATGAGCGCACGGAAAGGTTCCATCGTTATGTTTGCAGCCCCATCTAGCAACCAAAGCAATCCTGCTGCCATCCACAATTCACTGGAGTATGGCATAATGACGAGTGCAATGCTTGTGAGAATTGCACCAATGATTAAATAGGGTTTTCTTCTTCCCCAACGCGGACTCCAGGTGTTATCAGAGAGTGTTCCTACAATGGGTTGAACCAAGAGTCCTGTGATTGGACCAGCAAGCCAAAGCCACGGTATTTGCGATTCTTCAGCATGGAGATACCGATAAATTGGACTCATATTCGCTTGCTGAAGTCCAAAAGCAAATTGAACACCTAGAAATCCAAAGCTCATGTTCCAGATCTGCCAAAAATTAAGTTTTGGTTTCATGCTTGAATAGATTTTGTTATGGAAAAGTCTGAAAGTATATGAAGATCACAACGACTTTTTTGTTGCTGAATAATGTTATGTTCAATCGCAAGAACGTTCTCTACGAACTCGTTGGCAATGTCTCTGCCCCGTGCAATGCGATCTTCTTTTGTTTCAGTGTAATCACGGTCAATGAATGTACGTACATCGAGATTTTCAATGAACAACGAGTAGGTTCCTTCAACAATTAATATGTCGAACGCCTCTGCACTCCATGTGATTGTTGAAATAGAATTTAATTCATAGTTAACTAAAGGTTGGACTATTGACGGGCTATTCAATTTGAAATTTTGAATTACCTCAGTAAGCAGCTCAAGATTTACCTCATTTAATCCAACTCTTGAAATGTCTGCAACACGCGCTTCATGGTTGCTCAAAGGTGGAAGGAAGAAGAAATCGTCCATATGTAATACTCTCACCCTTATTCCTTTCGACTCGAAAATCTTTTTTAGCCCGAGAGAAGTGATTGTCTTTCCGCTCCCCGATTCTCCAGCAATTCCAATTACTTGTTTAAACGTAGAAGGAATTAGGTACTCCTGTAATGCGTTGTATAACTCTTCAGCTGTATGAAAATATTCCGGTTTTAATTGGTGGTTATCTCCAATCATAACATAATTTCTTTTAAGTCGTAATTCTTTTTCATTGCGAGTGACATGAAAATGGTTCCTGCTGCTGAGAATCCAAGTTCAGAAACGCCACCCGGTGTTAGATGTTTTGTGTTCCAATATTCAGAGAACAACGCCTCTGGATATTTATTGGTACATGTGTCGAAATCTTTCCAAATATTTTCAGAAAGGTCTTCGAAATTATTTGAAGACAATCCCAAACTTAGTAGTCCAAGAAAAACAGGCCATGCGCCTCCATTATGGAAGCAGCTGGGTTCGTTTTTAAATTCGTACAAGTGATTGTTTTCGAGCAAGCGCCATTCCCAATCGGTGCGTTCGATAATGGGATAAAACACAGGGTAGAGGTTATGGTTGAATTCAACTTGGCGTTGATTCAAAAACGAAATGATGTCTGAATTATCAAAAGGCAATTTCATTAACAAAGCAATAGCATTTGCCGCCATATCCCAACGGGTGTCATATCCGCTTGGTGCAAGCGAAGCGGCCCAATGTTGTGGTTTGTTTTTTACTTTTTGAAATGCAATCTCGTGGTATCGTTTTCCCTCTTCTTGTTTTAAGTTGTAATTGGTAACAATCAGATTTTCAATCGAAGAAATCTGGTTTCGAATTTCTTCATTCGATTCAATTTGTTCGAAAGCTTTGTATGCCCAAAGTCGAAGCAATTGATCATACAGCACATAGCCTTCTGTAACATATTCATCGGCCCAGTTCCCGCCCATAGGAGTATACATGAGTCCACGCTGATTCATTTCCCATGAATGAAGAAGATTAAAGGCTTTTTCAATCTTTGGTTTCCATTCCTTAAAAAGAGAAGAGTCTTTTTTAATGGAAATGCATGCGCCAATGATCCACCAGGTAGTTGCATCAATTCTGCCAACTAAGGTTCCATAGCTGGCCTTGTTTTGAATGAAATCTACGTTACTCGGTATCTGTCCATCTTCAGCCTGAAAATTCCCCAAGGTTCGAATGCTTTCTTTCAAAGCAGCGAGCAATTCCGAATTATTACTTAGCGCAGCAGATAGCCCCATGATCACGGCATCTCTTGACCAGATGCGGTGATAATTGTCTTGCTGTATTGGCGAAGCAACGAATCCGTGCGAGGTGACGCAGCGTTTAAGAAAATCGATTGCGAGATTTTTTTTCATGTTGAAAGATAAAAAGAAGGAGGCAAATGAATGCCTCCTCTTTTTGTGACTTACTTTTTAGTAACCTTAAATCAAACTTTTAAAAAGTGAAGCGCAATGTTGCTGAAGTAGAACGACCTGTGATAGAACGAGCTGCAACGTAGTTAACACGATTAGCAGTGATAGAACCTGCTTCAGATTCTGTAATACCCATTGTGTCTAATACGTTGTTTGCGTTAATCATGAAGTTCAATCCATCTGCAATTCTCAAGTTCAAATACACATTCATGTAGGTGTAACCTGGCATAACCAATTGGTTGTTGTCTTGTGCGTAAGAAGAAGTAGTTCCAATTGCACTGATACCCAATGTGTGGTTTTTGTAGGTATATGAAGGAGAGAAGTTGTAGATAGTTCCTGCTTGCCTTCTAGGACGGTTTCCAACTAATTCGGCATTCAATGCGTCTTTAGAGATTTCAGCGTCAGTTAGAGTAACACCACCACGAATAGCGAATCCGTTTACTTGGTAAGTACCATCTAATTCAATACCCATTGCAGTGTATTCGCGGTTCAAAGAACGTTGAGTAGTAGCCTCATAGTTTTGCTCTTCCGTTACAGCGCGGAAAGCAGTAGCGTTGAAGGTAAAGTTCTCCTTGCGCATTTTGTAACCCAATTCAGCTTGAGTAACCATGTCAGCGCTTAGGTCAGCGTTAGCAGATCCGTTAGCGTTGATGTATGGACCGAATAACAAACGATCAGCGTTTGCTCTTCCTCCTTTGCTATAACGTCCGAATAAAGACATCTCTTTGTTCAACAAGTAGTTCACACCTGCAGAGTATGAAGTGTATTTGTAATCGTAGTTAACCGGACGAATGTTTTGGTTGTCAACGGTTGCAACGTTCTGCTCAGGAATGCTAATGTTACCATCTCCATTCATATCAATTGCAGAGGTTTGTCCATCGCCACCAGCGAAAGACCCAGAAACATGTCCGTTGTCGAAACGAATACTTGCATCAGCGGTGATTTTTTCCGACACTTCGAACTCAACGTTAGCGTAAGGAGCAGTGATGTCGTAGTAAGTGTCAATGTTTCTGTGGCAGCAGTTGCCCCATGCAGGAACACCGTATGCAACCAATCCATTGTCGGTATACATTGTGTCGTTCTTGCTAACGTTAACCAATTGTGATCCGCTGTCGCTAACGTCTTGCAAATAGGTGTTCCACAACCAAGACATGCTAATGGCTTGATATGCTTTGTAAACACCAACATTGATTTTCGCTTTTCCTAAATCTTTAGAAATGTTGAAGTCGTTTGTGAAATTGTTGAAGTTGTTCAAGCGGGTGTCGAACAAGTGAGTTCTCATTAACAAACCGTTACCGTTGGCATTCGCTTCAACAGCGTCTCCGGTTGAAGCGTAAGTTAATGAAGTGTAACCTGGAGCAATTCCGTTTGCAATGTTTTGCATTGAATCAACACCTGCTGTGAATGGAGCGGTGAAAGAACCGTTGTTCCAAGCCATGCGCGCGCGATTGGTTACGTACCACTCGTTACCTAATTCAAAGTTGAACTCTGTTCCAATAGATTTAGAAACCGAGTGCATTCCATCAGCAACGTTGCTTCTGTATACACTTCCGTTTCCATCTGTGCTTAGGTTCGACATTAAATAAGGAGATTGAAGAGCACCGCGTGTTGCACTGAATCCAGGAACTGATTCCCAAACAGGGTTATCGTTTGTTCCGCTTACCATAATAGGCATTGGCATGTAAGCAGGAGTTCTATCATCTAGGTATTTCAAGAACAAACGAGCATAACCTTTTTCGAAGTAACGAGTTACGTTTGCCTTAATTTGTCCACCGTAGTTAGAAGTGAATCCAGTTTCGCGCGGGCTATCGCCTTGCTTATAATAACCCCCCACGTGGAAGGTCATGTTTTTCGCAATTGGAGCTCCGTATTCGAAATCTGTGCGGTGTGTTCTGTAGTCGATACCGAAAGTAGACCCTACGCTGCCACCTTGCTTATCTCCAGTTTTGCTAATAAAGTTAATTACACCTGCTGGAGAGTTTGAAGAAGCTGTACTTGCAGATCCTCCCCGAACAGCCTCAATTCTTCCAATGTTGTAGTCGAACTTGGTGAATTGGTCAGCCGTTCCAAAAGCGATATCTCCAAACTGAAGAACGGGAAGACCATCTTCTTGAAGTTGAAGATACTTCGAACCACCTGTTGCAATTGGAACACCGCGAACTGTGATGTTCGTGTTACCCTCTCCGGCAGAAGCTTCAGAACGAATACCAGGAATCGAACGGAAAATCTCTGCTGTAGAACGAGCAGAAATCTCATCGATTTGCTTTTGAGTAATCGTGCTAATTGAAATGCTCGACTCCAATGCTGACTTTGGATTCATTAATCCAGTAATCACCACTTCGTCGAATGAATTGCTTGAAGACATAACAATATCTAGCGTGGTGGTAGCGCCGTTGTTAATGACAACATTTTGTGTTTGTTCTTCATAACCGACAAACGAATACACAACTTGATACGTTCCCGCATCAAGCTTTTCAATACGGTAATGTCCTGCTTCATCGGCAGCAGCACCTTTGCCAACATTTTTTACGCGAACAACACTGAATCCCAATGTTTCGCCCGATTTGTTTTTAATGTTTCCCTCTAAAATTCCCTGTGCCATTAACAGAGAAGGGATGAATAGTGCACCGCATGCGGTGAGTATTCCTTTTAGTAATGTTTTTTTCATAGGTTTTGGTTTAAGCCTTTGGCAATCTTAAGCCGAATTTTCATTCGGAAAACAACTCAACCGCTTGATCATGAAACGAAAACGTTTTCGAAAACGATTTCGGTTGATAACTTGTTTCATCTTTTATTTTTTCGTTAATTCACCAAATATGTCGAGCAGAATAAATATCCGTGACATCGCTAAAATTCTTGGTGTGTCTGTTAGTACCGTATCAAAGGCGCTGAACGACAAGTCCGATATTAGCCCAGCGCTCGCCAAGCAAATTCGTGAAAAGGCTGAAGAATTAAATTATCGTCCGAATCACATTGCCTCAGGACTTCGAAATAAAAAATCGAAATTAATTGCGTTAATCATCCCCGAAATAACCATGTACTTTTTCCCATCGGTCATCAAGGGAATTGAAGATGTAACGAAGCAATTCGGTTATCGGCTCATGGTGTTTCAGAGTAAGAATGATTTAGCTGAAGAGCTCAAGAATATTGAAATATGTATACAGCAGAACGTAGATGGTGTCCTACTTTCCATAACGCATCCAGAGAGCTCTATTCCTCATTTAGAAATGCTGTACGAGAATGATATTCCTTTTGTGCTTTTTGATAAAGGCGTAGAGCAAGAGGGGTTTTTTGAAGTTATGATCAACGATTACAAGGTGTCGAAGATGTCTGCTAACCGGCTTTTAGAAAAAGGTGCAAATCAAATTTTAGCATTACTAGGAAGCGAGGAGATGTCTATTTCAAGAAAACGCGCAAAAGGATTCACAGAGGAAATGCGCAGACACGGACATTCAAATTTTGAAGTGAGGTTCGTGAAAGATTTTGAAGATGGGAAGAAAGTCGTTGAAGAGGAATTCAAGAAAAATAAATTCGATGGACTTTTTGTCATGAGCGATGAACTGCTCGCTGCGAGTTCCAAATTTGTTTACAGTCAAATAAAGAAAAAGCATCATATTGAAATTGTGGCCATAAGTGATGGATTCCTACCACATTTGTTCGACTATCCAATTGACTATTTCCATCACGATGGTTTTTTATTGGGTCGCACAAGCGCAGAGCGCATGCTTGCCATTATGAATAGCGAGGACAAAAAAGTATTGCCAGATTTTTATCTTGAGATGGAAGTAACACTCAAGTCGAACCAAGATTAAGATGCTATGAAGAAGGTTTTAGTTTTATTGATTGGGCAACTCATTTACTCCATTGCATTCGCTCAAGTCGAGGTCGTTGAGCAAAGACGTTTTGAACATAACGGCACGGTTACAACATCTGTTACTCCGAAGAATAAAGTGATTTCATATTCCATTATTTCGGAAAAGGGAGAGCGCGATCAGATTGAAATTGTAGCATATAATGAAGAGTTGAGGGAGGAGGGGAGATTCCAAACAAAATGTGCTGAGAAAAATATTTTCAGAACGCATGCGCTTTCTGGTTCAGGAGAGTATTATTTCGCTATGTTAATTGATAAGGACAGAGAGATTCATTCAGTTGTCTTCAATACCAACACTTTCGAAGGGACAGAGCTTCATGTAAAGTTGGAAAAGAAATTCGAGCCGCATGACAATATCGATTTTTTTGGCGGAGGATCTACAGCTTGCTTTAAGAATAAGTTCTTCATCTTGGGGGCTGTGCGGAATGTTCCGTGTATACTCGTGTACAACATGCTCACAGGAACACAGCACATAACCTTTATTCCGGGTATGGACAAAAGGAATCGTGTATCTTTTTTAAGCTCCGATGAGGCCGCCCCTTCTTTGCAAGTTATGTTTTTCAATTTCAAATCAAGAAGGATAGACGCACAATACATAGCCTCAATAGACGAATTTGGAGAAGTGCAAGGAGCCCCCGTTCCTATTTCGGCGCAGAAAGAAAAGTTACTAATCGATGGAAATGTTACATGGTTAGATGAGCATACTGCACTCATATGCGGGGCAACCGGAGAAAACGCAACTCTTGCGAGAGGCATGTATATTTTGGAATTGAAAGATGGGGCATTGGTTCAACGAAGCGATTTTGACTTCAATGATTTCAGAGATTTTTACGCCCAGTTTAATGCGAAAATTCAAAAAAGAGTGGAACGAAAGAAGAGTCGAAAGAAAAATTTCGAGTCGAAGTGCTACATGGTAACCCATCCTGTTGTTTTCAATGAAAATGCTTGGACTATAGTTGGTGAGGTCTTCTATCCGACCTACAGACAAGAATATAGAACTACCTATGTTAATGGAAGACCAGTTACGCAAACAGTCAATGTGTTTGATGGATTTCAATACACCCATGCTGTTGTCCTACAGGTAAATCAGGAGTTGGAAAAGATCAAAGACTATTCGTTCAATTTGTCAATTTGGGATAAGCCGTTCTATGTGAAAGAGTTCATACGAACGGCTCAAGTAGGTTCAAAGTTGAATTTCTACTATGTGGACAATTATAATTTCGGACATGTGTCCCTTGAAAATGGAGGCATTGAAGAATCTCCGCTAATAGATATCGTAGATAAAGAAAAAGATTTGAAAGAGTCTGAGCGAGTGACGAGTCGAATTAACTCGAATGTAGAGTATTGGTATGAAGATTATTATTTGATAACGGAAACCTTTCGTGCGAAGGATAAAGATGAGTCTATTGGAAATAAACGAAAAGAGTTCGTTCAATTCAAGAAGATAAAAATTACGCAATAAGAAAAAGGGAACCAAAGGTTCCCTTTTTTATGCAATGAAATTTAATTTTTATTTCCGGGTGTTGTTCGCAATGGAAACAACCGCGCGAAGCATTTCGGCAGAAGCTCTAGAAACAACCACGATTAAATATCCAGCTAACAAGGCAATGATTGCGCCCTCAATTCCACCTCCGCGAAGGAATCCTCCTGGAACGTATGAACCAATCATTTTACTTTCGGAAACTAATTCAGTAAAAATTCCAAAGAAGAATCCAACGACAGCGAACCATGTTCCGGCCCATTCTCCCACTGTCTGAACAAAATGAGAGTAAACAGGAATCGCAACGAACTCGTCGCCGTCTTTAGACGTTTCGTTCACTTTCGACTTGCGATCCCACCACAATTGAAAGCTTACCCATCCTGCAACGGCAATGATTAACCATAGAACGAGAAAGATTACAACTACTTTTCCCGGAGCATCGAATATGTTATTGTCTGCTGCCTTGTAAAAAATGAAAAGTGGAAGTAAAATGTTTATCACAGCTAATGCTAAATAAACATACCCAATGGGCTGTCTGAACATTTTGCCGGAATCAATGTAGCCCAAATAAGGCTTGATGAAGGTGAAAAATTTGTTGTCCATAAAATAGTTAGTTAAGGTATACCTACTCGTAAGGCTTTTCGGTTTTCGCCCATTGGATTACCAATGATTTTCTAATTTAATTTTTTTTTTTCCTGGAAGTCAAAATGCGAATTGAAGTTTTCAACAATATTTATTTCTGATGTTAAGAGGTGGCATTCGATTTAAATGTAATTTGCAACTATGAAAAGACAACTATTCATAGCCTGCTTCGCACTTGCATTATGTCTTGAAGTCAATGCACAATACTTTATCGATATCTTCTCGTTCAATCGTCAAGCATATAACGTTCCCAACGGAGCGCAAACAAGTGACTTCTTTGTAAACGCATTTATTCCGAAAGTATTAAAAAGTGGAAATACATTTTTTGTTCGTGCACATTATGAGAAGCTTTCCTTGAAACGCGACACACTCACTTCAGATTTCTCTTCAATAACTCTGCCGGTAGGAATGCAGGTGCAACTGAAAAATCCGAAAGTGAAATTTACGGGTTTGATTATTCCGAAGATTGCGGGTGCTGATCTTGGAATGGCATTTTCAGATGTTTTTCAAATTGGAGTTTACTCCTTGTTCACGGTTACTGAGTCTGAAAAGTTTCGTTACAAATTCGGTTTGTTCTACAATCGTGAGTTCTTTGGAAATTTCTTTGTGCCGCTTGTCGGAATTGATTGGAAAGTCTCTGATCGTTTCACGATGTATGGCACAATTCCACAGAGCTTTAAGGCTTCGTATGCTCTCGTTCCTTCGCGCGTGAATACCGGATTGGCTTTTCGTTCGATGGTTAGAACTTTTCGAGGTGAGGACAACAGCACCTTTGTTCGATACAATGAACTGCAATTCAAAACATTTTTCGATTTCTATTTAACGTCAAAGAACGTTGTCTTTATCGAGGGTGGATATTTTCTTGGTAAAACTCCGTTGCTTTATAATAATGACGATACGGAAAATCCAGTTTTGTCTAATTTATTGAAGGAAGGAAAAGCATTCCCTCTGATTAATGCGGGTTGGGCGTTACGATTCTAAAACAGCTCGTTGAGTATTCGTTGAGTTTCTTCAGCAGCTTCCCTCGGATGAAGTGCAGTATCTGATATTCCAGAGATCACCCTTGTTATGTCGTGGTCTATTTTTCCTTCAACATACCAATCGGAACCTTTAGCGACGGTTATGTAGACCGAATAGTTGTGATGCATGGTTCCAGGGCGTTCACCAATGATATGTAAAATACCTTTTTTATTTGTTGAAAGAGAGTCGCCAAAGAGATGTTCGCCGCATCGATAGCCCGCTCGTACTCTTCCATGTTGAATGAATAAATTGTTTTTACTCAATGTGAATTTGCCCTTCAACAATACATTCAATTCTTCCACATAAGGTTCCAAATGTCCCGGGTCTAGTATGGAAGAAACATTCAATCCATCAGATATAATCAATTGAATATCGGGAATATGATTCTTCCATTTAGATCTTAGAATTTCCAATGCGTAAATACTTTCGCGGGAAAGTTGTTCGCCCGATTGCGGGTGATAGATGTAGTCTTTTCGATCGGAAGAGAGTGTGGTGAGTGCTATTCCGTGAGTCAAAGACTTCTTGAAATTTGCAGGCGTTTCTTCCCAAAGACATTTCTTTGCATCGGCATAGAGCAGGCGAATTTCTTGCTCAAGATTTGGGTTCATGTCCCAATGATTCAATCCAAATCCTTCAGCTATGGGTACGCCGCGTTCTCTTACGCGTGCAATGCACGCATGTCCTTCAGAATAAATTTCGTCAAGAGAACGGGTGTCACCTTTCAGTTTTCGGTATTGATAGTAGATCCATACAGGATCACCAAAGTGATTCGATGGTTTGTTGTTTTCATCAATAATTCCAACCTGTTTAAAAAACGACCACATGGCGTCATTGATTTTGTATCCGAATTTTTCTCGAATGCGCAGGTGATCGCTAAACGATGTGGTTAGGTAACTCAACATCGGATCGTTCTTCGTTGGAAGCGCCATGAGATAACCCGGATTAGCAGGCATGATTTGATCTATGCACCAGTCTAAATCATCCAACGAAACATCCATGTGCAAGGTGGTGCAGATGTCGAGACCAATCATGAGTCCGTGTAATTTCCCCATCACCAAATCTTCCAAGCAGCAACGAACCAATTGTTCTTTCGTTCGGAATACTTCCGGACCAATGAATCCAGCGACATCGTTTAAATGAACCCAAGACTCTTCGTTGAGTTGTTGTTTTAAACCGCGCCAAAGTCCGTATTTACGCGACTCGTGAATGAGCATGTCGAAGCCTTCTCCGTGTCCGTTCGTTTCATCGGCGCCTTGTCCAGTCTCGGCGTAGAGTCCGAATTTACCTTTGCGCTGAGCGGCGTACTTCTTAAGTTTTTCAATGGTTACATCGAAGGTCTGATTCGCTTTCACGGTTCCCGCAATGCTTTGAAACCACATGCCTGTCTCGCCTGGATGTGTTTTTTCAACTTCAGCCTGAATGTCGATATGTGCCAACACCGAATGCGAAAGGGTGTTCTCTAGTTTGAAAGTGGTAAGTAAATCGTGCAAGGCCATTTCAATTTTTGCAACCGATTCCGGATTGCTTGAAACAGGATTGTTACCCAAAACCAAATCGCCAACGCTGTAACTCCATGCGTCGAACACCTGCCAAACAATGTCTTCAATGTTGTCGGTGGGAGAGTTGGGTTGAACGCGTGCGCTCATGTATCCCCTCGAACCCATTTGAGTTCCGGGAATTGGATGGAAAATTTTGCTACTAATTGCAATGAGCTCTTGGTTCGACATGAGCTTCACAACGCAAGCAATGATGTCGCTTGTTAAATAGGGAAGAAGCGTTTTTATATCAATCTCAACCTCATTCGAAAGCAGAAGCAGTTCTTTAAACTCGCGCATACGAAGTTTGCCAATGACCTTTCCGGATTCTGTTTCGTGAAAAGCGCGTGTCGACTGTTCAATGAATTCCGATTGTTCATCGGTGAAAACGGAATGTTTGCGAATGTTTTCAAGAGTAGTTTCAGCAAGAAGCATTCGCGCTCTTAAACGGTCTTCGTCGCTAGCCGCAGCTATTCCAGCAATCTCATCACCCTCTTTGAATTCATTCGCCGCACCAAGTAATTGTCGGTACAGGGTAACGTCGAAACTTCCTTTTTGACGCTGAATGTATTGAAACAAATCTTCACCAACGAGGGGAGATGGCACTTCAATTTTTTCGAATTGAAAACAATCAGACTCGCCAAATACTTTCGATGAAACAAGTGTGTACGAAACCGTCGCCATTCCCAATTTGCTTAAAAAATCGCGACGTTCCATGCT
>CAYLOT010000010.1:17550-92359 GCA_964385405.1 uncultured Chryseobacterium sp.
TGTACGAAACCGTCGCCATTCCCAATTTGCTTAAAAAATCGCGACGTTCCATGCTGTTTATTTTACGAGTGAAAGAATTTCATTCATCTCGTGTTCACTGATTTCTTGCTTAATGGTGTTCAAAACAGCGTCATAAGCTTCGGCTGGTGCATTAGATTTAAATCCGGAAAGTACTTGTGCATTTTCATCGGGTCTTCTCGCTGGCACAATGTATTTAAACCACAACAAGAGGGTTTCGAAACTCATGACCTGCATGATTTCGATTTGGTGCCCCATTAGCTCTTCGTCGGTGAAATGTCTCTGCATTTCTTCTTCCAATTCAACATCTTCCACATCAATGTGTTCAAGATAGGCCGATTGGAAATCGCACAAGTCTAAATAAAATTGGTGCCCATCATCGTTGCTTTGTTCTCCGTTAAGCGCCAGGAGGCGGTTAAGTAGGCTTTGCTCTAAATTATCAATCTCTCCGTGATCGGTCATGTAATCTTCGGTAAACCCCGGATTTCTTTCTTCAAGGGGAGCAAGTATAAATTTGTTTTCAGTTTGTGTATGATCTTGCAACAATGCAAATACTTCCTTCCCCATTGCTTGCAATTTCTCTACACTCGCTTTTGAAGTATAGTCCGTTTTTCCTGCCAACAATGTAATTTTCCCTAACGCATTTCTTAACCCTTTATGCGGCGGATCTAATGACTTTAATCTGTTCATTTTACAAATCTAACGAACTCTCGCATTCATCACAACGTGTTGTGTCATCCGCTCTGCGGTCATCGGCTTCGCCGTCATCAATCTCCGATTGTCATCACAACGTGTTGTGTCATCCGCTCCGCGGTATTGCGTATTTTTGAAACATGGAATTCAAAAAAGGAGATCACGTCCGTTTTTTAAACGATGCCGGAGAGGGAACCATTGTTGGTTTTCCGCAAGAAGGATTTGCTTTGGTGGAAGATAGCAGCGGTTTCGCTTTTGAACATGCCTTGCGTGAACTGGTGAAGATTGAAAATACACGACACGAATTTTCGCAATACAATCAAGTTCTTCCGAACACCCGCGAAATTCTCGATCGGAACATGGATTCGCACGCGGTGAAAGCCGCTGCGAAGGACTTCAAAAACAGATACAAAGAGCGCGCAGCGAATGAGTTCCCGCACAATGCAGAGGTATTTGAAGTGGATCTTCACATACATGAGTTGTTAGATAATTACGAGCGCATGACGAACGGAGAAATTGTAACGATTCAAATGGAACACTTCGAACGCATGCTCGCTATCGCGGAACGAAAGAAAGTAAAGAAGGTGGTGTTCATTCACGGAGTGGGGCAGGGCGTATTGCGCGCAGAGATTCGTTCGTTTCTAAAAAGCTATTACCCGCAATGCGAATTCTTAGACGGTAGCTACCAGAAGTACGGATACGGCGCAACAGAAGTTCGATTCAGATAAATTTCAACATGAAAAAAATAGTTCTATCCATTATTGCAGCGGCATTTGTTCTGAGCGCCTCTGCTCAAAAGAAAAATGCAAAGCCTTTCGCAACACAACTCACCGCGCTGGAAGCCAAGATGAACGAGGGGTTGACGAAGTACAATGTTCCAGGTGGAGCCATTGCAATTGTCTACAACAACGAAATTATTTTGTCGAAGGGGTTCGGTTTGAAGAATGCAGAAACGAAGGAGCCCGTTACCGAAAACAGTTCCTTTGCTATAGCTAGCAACTCGAAGGCGTTTACCAGCGCGGCATTGGCAGTGTGTGTCGATCGAGGATTGTTAAAGTGGGACGATAAGGTTCAGGATTTTCTTCCCGAATTAAAATTATATGATCCGTATGTTTCAGCGAATTTGACCGTGCGCGATCTGCTTTCCCACCGACAAGGATTTGAAACATTCGCCGGAGATTTAATTTGGTACGGAACGAATCATTCTCGCAGTGAAGTGTTACGCAGATGGCAATTCGTTGAACCGAAATATGGATTCAGAACAACCTACGGATACAGCAACATTGCGTTTTTAGCAGCAGGACAAATTGTGGAGAAAGTAACTGGAAAGACTTGGGATGAATTTGTGAAGAATGAATTTTTTATTCCGTTGGGAATGAAGAACGCGAACACGTCGATTACCGCGTTTCAGCCAGGTGCCGACATTGCCGCCCCGCACAATACGGTTAAGGGCAAGAACATTCCCATTCCTTATGTGAATTGGGACAACATTGGTCCGGCGGGAAGTATTAACGCCTGTGTGAATGAACTGAGTCAATGGATGATGTTGCAATTGAATAAGGGAACTTTAGGTGGAAAGAATTACTGGGACGAAAAGCGCGCGTATGAAATGTGGGAGTACAACATTAACAAGCCGGTGAGCAAGTGGCAGCGCGAGAATATGCCTTCTCGACATGCGAACGGTTACGGCATGGGGTGGGAGCTTATGGAATATGGTGGACACAAGATTGTGAGTCATGGCGGTGGCTATGACGGAATGATTTCGAAAACGATTTTGGTCCCCGATATGAATTTGGGATTTGTAATTTTAACGAACAGCAACAACTCGTTGCCAAGTGCAATGGGCTTTGAATTTTTAGATTTGTTTTTGGGTGTGACAGGAAGTAAAAATTGGGTGATCGAGTTCGCGCCTAAGGAAGAAGAGCCCATATTGGCAACAGCTACGAGTGTTGAGAGTTTTGAATGGATTACTCCAGTTGAATCAGAGATTGATGGAATTTACCGAAGTGATATGTATGGAGATGTGGAAGTGATAAAGAATGGCGAATTCTACAAAATCGATTTCAAGCCAACCGAATTGTTCAAGGGTAATCTTTCTCACATAGAAAATAATGTATTCCGTTTGCATTGGTCTACGCAGATGATGTTACCTAGCGGCAAGGTGCAGTTTATTTCGAACATGGAAGGTGAGGTTGAAGAGATGCGGGTGTTTGTCGAGAATCCGGATTTTGATTTTTCTGAATTGAAATTGTATAAAGTGAAATAATTAATTCTATGAAGAAATTTGTAGTTGTATTGGCTGTGCTTGCAATTGTTCCTTCTGTATTCTTAAGCAGTTGTAAGAAAACTATTGATTGTCCCGGTTTGCCTGAGCAAATGGAAGGTTATTTTCCTTCGGTGGGTGAATTGAAGTTCAGCAATGGTTTGGGCGACACGTTGGTTTTACCTGTTCAGGATTACCAGCGCGCTGTTCCCAGAACCCTATCGAATAATCCATGGAGTGTTGGCGGAACGGGAATGAAACCAATTTGCTATGAGTGGTTGAAGGTAAGTTCTTCCATGTACATACCTGTTTATTGGTTTTTTGAATTGGGAGTTTCGGAAGATGATAATACGACTTCGATCAGATTGAGTATCACTGAGGAGTTTGTTTCCTCGAATTATTTTGAAACACAAGTAAGTGAAACTCCAAGTTCGTTGGGCGATTACAAGGTTTTTGGAGACACGTTGAATATTGTGGCGATTCCGGTATCGAACCTAAGATTTAATGAGGCTCAGATTGTCTATGGACAGGGATTGGTGAAGTTGCACGATGTGATGAATAATTGTGATTGGACGCGGGTTTGGTGATTGGTACGGTGTGGGTTTGTGTGAAAAAAGAGCGAGAATCATTGTGAAATAAAAGGAAATGCCTATATTTGCACCCGCTTAATGGCAATGGCACCGTAGCTCAACTGGATAGAGCATCTGACTACGGATCAGAAGGTTTGGGGTTCGAATCCCTACGGTGTCACAATCAAGCAACCAAATCCCCGACGAAAGTTGGGGATTTTTGGTTTGGTACTATTCCTTTTTCTTATTTCTTTCGCACATCATGCACCCCGAAATAAAGTCCTATATCTCCAAATTCCCAAAAGAGACGCAAGCTCTCTTAGCGGAATTGAACAGCCTTATTCTTGAAGAAGCACCCGACGCCGAAGTAAGCATTTCATATGGAATGCCGGCCTATAAAACTTTCAAAAGGCCGTTAGTCTATTTCGCGGCCTACGCCAAACACATTGGGTTGTATGCAACGCCTTCAGGTCACAGCGCATTCAAAAAAGAATTGGCGAAATACAAACAAGGAAAAGGTTCTGTGCAATTTTCATTAAATGAACCCATGCCGTTCGATTTAATTCGAAAAATGGTGCGGTTTAGGATTGAGGAAAATAGGGTAAGAGAAGGGTTGAGAGAGGTTAAGAAAAGGTAAGAGAGGGCAAGAGGGGGCAAGAATGGATTAAATTTGACATCATGAAAAATTTCTTCGCAATAACATTTCTCTTTTGTTTCAGCACGCTTGCAACGTCGCAAACAACCTTGACACCCACCACTAGCATTCGCATATTCGGAGAAGTAGAGAAAGAGATTACGTTGAGTATTGATGAGTTGAAGCAGATGAAGCAACAGTTGGTACAAGATCAACTCATATACAACCACAAGGGTGAAGTAAAAGACACGCTGAACAGCATGAAAGGTGTGTTGTTGAAATTGGCACTGAATGACGTCAAATTCAAGTACGAAAAGCCGAAAGAACTAAACGAATTCTATTTCGTCTTCACCGCTTCTGACGGATACCGCGTGGTGTTTTCATGGAATGAAATTTACAATTCAGATGCAGGAAATTACTTTTTTTTCATAACCGAAATGAAAGGAAAAGCGTTGGAAGACCTCGATCAACGCATGGTCTTCCTCTCTGCAAAAGATATTAAATCGGGAAGACGCTACATCAAATGCCTTCAGTCGATAGAAATTCGAAAATTGTAGTTTATTCACTTTGTTTCACCATCCAACCCCTAACTTGCCATTCAAATAAATTTGAAGGATTATGGTAAAGCACGGTATTCTCTTTTTCATTACAACGATTGTAACACTCACTCAAAGCTTCGCATTCGAGGTGACATTCCAGGTGGATATGTCTGGCCAGACCGTGAGCTCAACAGGAGTTCACATCGCGGGAAGCTTCGCAGATGCGAATAGCGACGGTACTATCGATAACCCATATCCCAATTGGAATCCAGGGGGTATAGCGCTTACAAATGTTGGTAGTGGTATATGGACTGCCACCTTAGATTTAGTTCCTGGTTTCTATGAATACAAATTCATCAATGGAAATGTTTGGGACATTAGTGAGTTCTTTGCTGCCGATGCACCCTGCGTGCAAGCAACTTTCGGTAACCGCTCAGTAACTGTAGGAAGCGTAAGTCAAGTTCTTCCATTAGTTTGCTGGAATGAATGCGTGGCATGTGATTTGGTCGGTGCGGGTTGCATGGATGCTGCCGCTTGTAACTATGACCCAAGCGCAAGCATTGAGGGTCCGTGTGTTTATCCAGATGTTATTCCAGAAATTGTTATTGATTCATTCGGTGGGAATTGTTTTAATAGCGGTTATCAACTGTACCCCGGTTCAGGTAACTTTATTCAAACTGCCTGGGGGTCGAGCCCTCAGAGTATTTTTAGCTATGATGATACCCTATCCGGATGGTGGTCTAGTCAAACTGGAATTTATTTTATAGGAACAGATCAAGACGGATGTGTGGTTAATGTTGGTCCAGTCTTTACAACAGGTACTGAAATCCCAAATGTGTCAATTTGCATGGTCACCGTGAGTGAAGAAACAGGTAAAAATCTCATTCTTTGGGAACCTGTTTTATCGAGCCCAATAGATTCAATAGTTGTGTACAAAGAATCGAATGTATTCGGAGTGTACGATCTCATTGGTGCTGTAGATTTCAGTGCGGATGGAATTTTCGAAGATCCGAATTCAAATTCACAAATTCAATCAAACAGATACGCAATAGGTATGAAGGATTCTTGTGGATTTATTTCTGCGTCAATAGCCGCACTCAATCATAAGACTATTCATCTGACAGCAAATCAAGGTGTTGGGAGTAATGTAAACCTTATCTGGAGCCCTTATGAAGCCAACACAGTTGAGGGGCCAATGCAGATTTCAAGTTATAATATCTATAGAGGCGCATCAGCATCTACATTAAATTTAATAGCAACTGTAGCAGGAAACGTTTTGTCCTATACAGATATAGCACCTCCTGCAACCGAGTTTCTTTATGTTGTCGAAGTTGCGGGCCTGGGATGCGATCCAAGCAGAGAAATGATGTACTCGCGGTCTAATGTGATGAACATGTTGGCTTCGAACATTACAGAAGAAACCAATTCAACCCTTCAAATTTTCCCTAATCCGGCTTCAACACAAATTACATTTCAAGCAAACGAAAGTGATTTAGGAGCTTCGATTGTCATGTACAATGCGCTCGGACAAGAAGTGCTGGTAGACAGATTAAACGCTGTAAGTCAAACTCTGCCTGTGGAGAACCTTTCAGAAGGATTTTATTTTATCAAAGTTGAAGGACGTGTTGTCCGTCTTCAAATTGTAAAATAAAGGTTGAAAGACCTAGGGTCTCGGATTGTTAAACGGAACACTTTGTCCGTCTACAAACGGTGCAATGTCTATAATGGGCGTGTACTTCCACTTTCCGTTTTCGAGCACGTAGCCGTCGTAACTTCCATCAGGTCCGTACTCAGGAAAGAAGCCTTCGTAAATCGATTCGCGCGGAGCTAGGTGGTCAACCACGATTGTCTTCTGTTTTTCATAATAACGCAATGAGCAGGTAACAAGATCACTGTACTCGAATAGCACACGCTTTGGATTGCGATCCTCGAATTCAAAAAAGTTTCCGCCGAATTTGCAGTTGTCGTTGTTAATCGTTATGACTTCAATCATCTTGTAATTCGATAAATAATCCTTAGCCTCGAATCCCAATAGCGCATAGCTGTTTCCACCCTTTTTTCCTTTTCCCATGGGCACCACAGAGTAATACAATGCGCCTGGCCATTTTCCTTCGTCAAACACTTTATTGTCCCACTTCGCTCCATTAACCGGAGTGTAATTCAATTTGAAAAATAAAGGCTCTCCCGATTTTGACGTTTTGAAAACCACACATCCGAAATACATTTGTTTGCCGTCTTCCTTCGGATAGTTCCAAGTAAATACACGAAGTTTTCCATCAGTCGAAACAGGCTTGAACATGCGTAAAGCGTCAAACGGATAGAAGAAAAAATCATCCAACGAACATGCCGATTCCAATTCAGCAAGCATCTTATTCGACTGCTCTTCAGCATTGCTTTCATTTCCGTTTATCATGGAAGTGTATAATTCAAGTATGCGCTGCTCGGCCTCGTTTGAAGACTGTGCGGAAACACCAAAAGCAAATGTGCTTAGAATGAAAAGTTGAAGTAATGCTTTGTGAAGTTTCATAATTCAGTAACGCAAAGAAACAGATTTTTGTTTTGTCTTTATTTTTTCTTGTTGAAAATCCATGCGAATTCAACCCCGACGTAATACGCTTGCGTTAACGGTGACTTCGGGAATTTCAAATACACTTCGTCATTGTTCAAGATTTTCGCCGCGTAACGAAAGCGTTGCGAGTAATAGCCGGTGAATGAAGCTCGGGGAGTAACAACCAGGTGCTTCCCGAAGACCAAAGCACGATAACCAATGCCTGCTTGGAAATAGGGAGCAATGCTCTGAATGTTTTGGCTTGAAGTAACGGCGCTGTCTGTGAACTGAACTGCCATGCGACTGGCATTCACTCCGCCTTCAACGAAAAGAAAAATGCGCGTACCCAAGGGACCCGCGGCAACCGGACTAAACCAGGCCTTCGGTCCGGTAATGAATTGCAATCCAACTTGTATTTCTTGAAGGTTTAATCGTATGGTGTCTTCCGCAAATAATTTAGAAGTACGCGTTCTAAAGGTGGCGTGAGGCGCTAAGTACAGCGATCGCTTTTTGCTTAGCGGAAAATGATATCCGATGGAGGCTGCATAGCCTCGAACAGGATGGTCAAGAGAAATTAAATTGTAATTGTGACGAGCATTGAACGAATCCACTGCCGATGAAATATCTGGAGTGTCCTGGTAAAATCCACCACCTTCGAACAACAACTGCGCATGCAATTGAATCGAAAGTAAAGCGCAAAGGATAAATACGATTTTCTTCATGAATGATTATTCAGCGCGTCTAATTTAGAGCCAAATGTATAACCCAAGGTAGTTGCTCGAAATTTTGCAGCCGAAGCATTTTTCCCTTCAAACATTTCATCTATGGTCTCATGAAACAACCGAACCCATTCATTGAAATCCATTGAAGTGGCCTTCATGTTGGCATGTTTGTCGAAGACATTGGTTGTATAACCGGGTTCATCGAGTAACACAAAAGACCAGAAGTGAACCATCTTCGGTTTGTGTAGTTCGAAATTCAAATGCTCAAAGAAGTGTGCAAGTTTTTCATTTTGAAGCACACGATCGTAAAACACGTCAACGAGTTGAGCGATATCTTCTTTGGTTTGAATGTCTTTTTTCATTATTTCGAACTCAACTTCTGCGTATAGCATATCACCGCCCCATAATACGGTTCGCGAAAATTCCAATTGCCTGTTAGCATCAATGAAAGTCCGCCTTTGCTAGAGAGATATCCCATTTCTATTTGAGCAGGAACACCAATGGTGGCGCCTGCTTTGTATACAAACTGATCCGTTACTTGCAAAGCGCTGTCGCCATATAGGCGAAGGGTAAGTCCCATTCCCGCACTGGCTGCCAAAAACATATTGTTTTTTCCCCAAACATTTCCCCACAAAACTCCAACTTCCAGTGATCGGTTTTTTCTGAAAAAAATACTGTCGTCTTTTCCTTCAATGAACTCTTGCGAGTAAGCCGCTCGAAGGGTAGTGGAAACAGTTTCCTCGTATGTTGTTTTTGAAGCGAACAACTGATAAGATAAATTATCTGCACTGTTCACACCCATTCCAAAGCTGGTCCAGCGAGTATTCAGCATCGGATTGGTGGTGTATTGACCCAATGCCGGAAGAGTAAAACAAATTAAAAACAGAAGCGCTGCAAGTCGATTCATTTTCATACTCGAAAGATAAGGCAAAAGTGTATGTCGGCACAACGGACTATTTATCTTCGCAGTATGAAAAAATGGATTTATTTATTCTTAGGTGCTGCGTTGCTTTCTTCTTGCAGCTTGATGAACAAAAATAAAAAGGTGGCTGAATTGCCCGGATTGGCTTCACCCATTCATCTTCCAACAACCTACACACGCATTCCCGTTTCGAATTATATTATACATCCGGAAGAGGTGGTGAGTATTTCAACAAGTCCTTACGATAAAACAAATCTATCTTCTACAAGAGAAGTGGTTTTTCCCGCCGGAAACTACGAACCCGTTTTCAATCTGAATATTGAAACGAACACGAATGAATTTGATATTCCCGTTTTCGCTTCAGCAAAAAAATCATACATCTTCACGTACAAGCCAACGCCGCAGAAAAATGTAACTACTGTGTCTATTGCAGGTGGAATGAATGGTTGGAACAAAAACGCAACACCCCTTAAATTGAATGATGACGGAACTTACAGCGTTGAACTTTTTTTAGAGCCAGGTTTGTATCCGTATCGCATTTGGGAAAATGGTACAGACGAATTGTTAGACGCAAATAACAAAAACAAAATGCCGAACGGTCTGGGTGGAGAAAACAGTTTCATTGAAATTCCTTCAGCTCCTAAACCAACCATGGAAGTCCTTTCGCAAAAAGGAAAGAAAATAATCATTCATTGTAGCAGCGAACCCAAGGGTGCGCAAATCTACTTTGAGAACCAGCGTGTGCCTGTTTCTATTGTTAATGTCCAAGAGCCTTATATGAGCGAGTGGCAATTGCATTTCAATATTTCTGCAAAGGCATGGAAAATGAAACGCTCGCACATTCGTGCATATGCTCACGATGGAAATCAACTTTTCAACGATATTCTTATCCCAATGAATTTCGGAAGGCCAATCAAGAAATCCTTCCAACTGAAAAGAAAAGATACCCGTGCGACAGTCATGTACTTCGCTATGGTAGATCGTTTTAAAAATGGAAAGAAAGAAAACGATCGTCCAACAAACGACCCGCGGATTAAGCCTATTGCAAATAATTTAGGTGGAGATTTAGTTGGAATTACACAAGCCATTGAAGACGGATACTTCAAGAAATTAGGAACGAATACCATCTGGATTTCACCTATTACAAAGAATGCGGAAGGCGCATGGGGGTTGTGGGATAAAGGTGGGGATACGAGTATGTTCAGTGGATACCACGGTTATTGGCCAACGTCGCTTCGTACTATCGATGACCGTTTTGGTACGGAGGAAGAATTTAAAAACTTGCTGAAAGTCGCGCATAAACACAAAATGAATGTGTATCTCGACTATGTGGCGCACCACGTGCACCAAGAGCATCCGCTTATCAAAGAACACAAAGATTGGGTAACGCCGCTGTATCTTCCAGATGGAAGCATGAACACCGAGCGTTGGGACGATCAACGCCTAACCACATGGTTCGATGTCTTCCTTCCAACATGGGATTTCGCGAAACCAGAAGTGGTGAATGCACTAACAGACACTGCCATGTATTGGGTGTTGAATTACGATCTAGACGGATTCCGTCACGATGCAACGAAACACATTCGCACAGAATTCTGGACCACACTTACTTCCAAAGTGAAGGCAAGCGGAAAGAACGTATTTCAAATTGGAGAAACCTATGGCAGTCCCGAGTTAATTCAATCGTACATTGGAAGTGAGCAAATGGATGCGCAGTTCGATTTCAATTTATACGACGCGGCAGTAGATGCTTTCGCCAAACAAGAAACGAGCTTCGCGAATTTGGGAAGAGTCATTCAAGAGAGCGCGAAATATTACGGTTCGCATCATCTGATGGGAAACATTACGGGCAATCAAGATCGCGCGCGTTTCATCTCCTATGCCGACGGAAGCGTGAAGTTTGAAGAGAACGCTAAGCAAGCGGGTTGGTCGCGCAAGATTGAGCACAAAGACAACATCGGATATGTTCGCTTGGAACAACTCACTGCATTCTTAATGTCGGTTCCTGGAATTCCTTGCATTTATTACGGAGATGAAATAGGAATGCCTGGAGGAAATGATCCTGACAACAGACGCATGATGCGCTTCGATGGATTGAACGAGCAGGAGTCGGCACTCCGCACTTCGACACAGAAATTGGTGAAGTTGAGAAGAAAGAATTTGCCTTTGATGTACGGAGAGACTTATGTGATGCAAGCCGATGAAAAGGCTTTGGTCATCGCAAGAAAATACCTCGATAAAATTTCCATTGCGGTCTTTTCGAAGGGGGAAGGAGACGTGAACATTACACTTCCGGGATATTGGAAGGGGAAGGTGAGTACCGATGGATTGGAAGTTGTTTCAACCGATGCAGGTTCTAATTCTTATACGTTGAAAGTAGGTGGAAAAGGATACGGATTCTTCTTCGTGAAATGAACCACATTCTTCCGAACAACAAAATAAGTACCCTGAAGGAATTTGCGCTTCAGCGAATAGGAGTGGTCTACGAGGCGAGAGAAGCTCGCAATGTCGTGAACGAATTGTTCAGACATTATTTGAATTTCTCCGCGGCAGACTTGGTTGTGAAAGCCAACGACACTGTAAGCGAATCGCAAATGCTCCTGATTTACAAGGCCGCGAAGCGCATTGCTCAGCACGAGCCCTTACAATATGTTTTAGGTTCCGCTTATTTCTTCGGAATGGATTTGCACGTGAATAAAAATGTACTAATTCCTCGTCCAGAAACCGAAGAGTTGGTTAGGTGGATTCTAGAAACTATAAAACCGAATAATCATTCGGTTATTGACATCGGAACCGGCTCAGGCGCAATAGCTCTCGCTTTGAAAAAAGCACAGCCAAATTGGAAAGTATGTGGACTAGATGTTTCGAAGGATGCTCTTCAGTTAGCCCAAAGAAATTCAAATGAATTGCAGTTGGAAGTAGAGTGGAAGGAAGTGGATATTCTTGTAGAAAATTTACCCGAGGGTAATTGGAACTGCATCGTTTCGAATCCTCCTTACATACCTGTTTTAGAAGGAAATGAAATGCGAACTTCCGTTGTACAACACGAACCACATCTCGCACTTTTCGTTCCGGAAAACGACCCCTTACTTTTCTATCGGCGCATTCTTGAACTTGCGAATCATTGCGAAACAGTCAAACAGGTCTTCTTCGAAATACATGAGAATTACGCTTCCGAAACTTTAGCTCTTGGTGAACAATACAATTGGAAAGGAGAATTGAAAGAAGATCTTCAGGGGAAGCCTCGTATGCTCCTCTTTACGAAGTAATCGGCTCCGCCGTTTAGCCTTCCATCCCGCCTTCGTTCATTTTCATGTTCTTGCGCTTGAACAACTGCGAATCCATCTTTCCGAATTTCCATGAAATATTGAAACGGAACATTTGCCAGTCGCGTCGTTTAGAAGTTACTTGGTCGAAGAATGGAGAAGTACTGTGAACAACATTCACACGGGTGCGAAGAATGTCTTGCGCACTAAACGAAAACACTAAACTTCTGTTGGGTAAAAATTCTTTTCGAATGGAAAGGTCTAAGCCATAGTTGGGTTCTATGAAACCTTGAACAGTATTGTTGCTGCCGCCCCAGCCGCCACCGCCCATACCCATTCCACCCATTCCACCTCCACCCCCGCGTTCGCTACTTCCAACCTCTAATGCCCTTTTGCTGCTGTAATCGAACATGATTTGAAAAGATAGGTTCTTTTGAGCTTTGAATGTAATGTTACTTTTTATCCAGTATGAACTAATGTTGTTCTTCAAATTCGGGTCAAGGTTTGTTCCGTCAATAGCGCTATTGTATACGTTAATATTGGTATTCATATCGATATTCTTCGAAAGTGCATTCCGAGAAACAAATTCCAAACCTAAGGCTTGACTGCTACTTGCGTTTTCGTATGAGGTAACTACAACTGAATCGCCGAGAAACGGACTGTATTCCATGAATTGCTGACGAACAGTTACGTTTGTTGTGTACCTGCCGTAGGCAGATACGATTACGGTATTCTTTTTATTTGGAATCCATTGCCAAGACACTTCACCCGATTGCGTGAATTCAGGGCGCAATCCGGGATTTCCACGTTGAATATTCAGCGAATCGCTGTAATCAGTGAATGGAGAAAGTGTCATAAAACTAGGTCGGTTAATCTTTCTGTTCAGTGCGAATTGAACGTCTTGTTTCTCCGTGATAACACGTGTAATAAATAACGAAGGGAACAATGCAATGGGGTATTTGTATGCGAAATTGCTGTTGGTGTTTAACAGTTCACCTCTGTAATCGCTGCTCTCTGCGCGCAAGCCTCCTTTAATTTTCCAAACAGGTAAATCAAGTGCCGCTGTACCATAGGCCGCATAAACCTGATCGAGATAGTGGTAATTTACACCTAGTGACGTGATGTCTTCCCACACACCGTTTTGTAATTGTTGGTTGCGGTATTCCGTTGTGAAATCTCTGACGGAAACTCGCGTGCCGGCTTCGATACGAAAACGATCGGTAAGTTTAGATTCAAAGTCAATTTGTGAAGTGATCAAGAACTGTGAAACATCGCCATGCTGATTTAGAAATGTTTCATTCGCATCATTATATTTATTAATGTATTCACCATCAAAGACACTTTTAATGCGATTGAAATTAATGTCGGCATTTAATTCGGTTCCCTCTCTCGTGAAGAGATGCTTGTACAGGATACTGCCGCCAATGTTTTGAAATGCTCGCTTGGTATTACTCTCGCGATAGTACGAACTTTGTCCGCCATTCAATGTGTCTGAAGTAACATTTAATGTATCGAATGGGGCGAATGAACCTTTGGTGATATTGCTAGAGAAGGTGACTGTATTTCGGTTGTCTAATAGCCAATCAAAACCGCCTCTTCCTGTTAGCATAAAGCCGTCATTTATGTTATATTGGTTTTGAAACATTGAGAAAGTGGGAGAGAAGTTCACTCGGTCGGTTGTACCAACACTGATGTTTCTGCGTTGATTGTAATTTCCGTTTGCGAAGAAATTGATTTTTCCTTGACGGATATTGAAATCCACCCCTGAATTGACTCTGCCTCTTCGGTCCACACCAGCGCGAACGCTTCCGTTGTATCCACCACTACGATTGTGCTTCATGACAATGTTAACAATACCACCTCCGCCACCGCTTGCGTCGTATTTCGCAGATGGATTGGTAATTAATTCAACGCGTTGAATAGCGTCTGCAGGAATCTGATCAATGGTTAAAGTGGTAGGTCTTCCATCCACAAAAATTTGTGGAGCCGCGTTTCTAAGTTGAACGTTTCCATCCGTATCAACTTGGAGTGAAGGAATATTTCTCAAAACATCTTCCGCTGTTCCCCCTGAATTCATGGGGTTTTTATCAACGTCATAAATACGTTTGTCGAATTCCAGTCGAGGTCCTCCTCCGTCAATGGTAACCGTGTTCAATTGACCTGTGAAGGTGAGTTTAAGGTTTCCGAGATCTTTTTCTATTAAACCCATTGGTGGTCCCGATGGTTTTAAGGTGAAAACAAAAAATGCTGCATCCACTTCAGCCAATGAAAAACGCAAGGTTAGTTTTTCATTAACAGGTAAATCTTCAATGGTAAATTCTCCGTTCGATTGCGAAAGGGCTCCTCCCATCACAAGTGGATTCTTTTCTTTTATGACAAGGCTGTCTTCCTTATAAACCCGCAAAATAACGAACTCAAGGGGCTTATTTGTTCTTGCATCGAATAGCTTTCCGTAAACACGTCCCTTCGGTGCTGGCCTTCCGGGTTGCCCCGCACCACTCCCTGCAGGCCTTCCTCCGTTCTGTGGTTGAGCAAACATTGCAGACGCGAATAAGATCGCACACATTGCGAACATGATAAACTTTACAGAAAAGGTATTCTTGATTGTTGGAAATATCATGTGGTTAGAACAGAAATAAGTGCTAAAAGTTTAATGCGGCAAAGTTAACCAATAGAAGGGGTGTATTCCGTAATTTCGCGCACATATGAAACCTATTCCTTTTTCTCCGCCTCGCATCGATGAAAAGACAATTGAAGCGGTCACGGCTGTTTTGCGATCTGGATGGATAACTACGGGTCCTCAAACTCGTGCTTTCGAGAACGATATCCAACAGTATTGTAAATCAGGTCCAGTTTTGTGTCTGAACTCATGGACCAACGCGGTAGAAATGGTTTTGTATTGGTTCGGAATTGGCCCAGGCGATGAAGTGATAATTCCTGCATACACCTATGCTGCTACTGCAAATGTGGTTGTGCATTTGGGTGCGAAGCCCTTAATGGTTGATTGTGCGCTGAATTCAGCGCATATGGATATTGCCAAAGTAGAGGCTGCTATTACCGAAAGAACCAAGGCAATTATGCCTGTTGATGTGGGCGGATTGCCAGTTGATTACGATGCATACATGGAACTTGTGAAAAACTTCACGAAACGTTTCGAATGGAAACCGAAAAATCGCGCCCAAGAGAAAGTTGGGAGACCTTTGTTGATTTCAGATGCGGCACATTCTTTTGGATCGCTATACAAGGGAAACCGAGTGGGAAATCAGACGGATGTTGCTGGGTTCTCTTTTCATGCGGTGAAGAATCTAACCACTGCAGAGGGTGGAGCCATTGCATTGAATTTTCAGACCGATATTATTTCTGAAAAAATTCGTCAAGAGATTTATGTGAAGTCTCTTCATGGACAATCGAAAGATGCGATTTCAAAGATGCAACCGGGAAACTGGCGTTACGACATTGTTGAAGCAGGTTACAAGTGTAACATGACCGACATTCACGCTGCAATCGGTAGAGTAGAGTTGGAGCGATTTCAAGAAAGTTTGGACAGAAGGAAGGAGATTTGTGAGATTTATAATCGTATTCTTTCGACCAACAAGAATTGCATCCTACCCACTTTTAAAACCGAATGGTCCGATTCGAATTATCACTTGTACATGCTTCGTGTGAACAATTTCACAGAGGACAAACGCGATGCGGTAATTCGCAAAGTGGCTGAAGAAGGAATTTCTTTGAATGTGCATTTTCAGCCATTACCGTTGTTCACCTTTTACAAGAGTGAAGGCTACGATATTCATGATTTTCCGAATGCATTTAATTTCTACAAGAACGAAATTTCGCTTCCTGTTTATTACGACTTGTCGAACGAAGATGCTGAGCGAGTAGCGAATGCGATTTTGAAAGCCATTCAAGAGGTGTAATGAAACGATTATTCGACATCATCTTCTCGCTAGCGCTAATACTTGTGCTGTTTCCAGTGGGTTTTGTCGTTTCAATTTGGATCGTTCTCGATGATTTTGGATCACCTTTTTTCATTCAACAGCGAGTGGGTAAAGGAGGAAAGAACTTCGGCTTGTTGAAGTTCCGTTCTATGCGCAAAAACGCAGAGTTAAAAGGACAGCTTACCGTTGGAATGAAAGACAATCGCATTACGCGTAGCGGCTATTTTATTCGGAAATACAAGATTGACGAGCTGCCCCAATTGGTAAATGTGTTTCTGGGAGAAATGAGCGTGGTGGGTCCCCGTCCGGAAGTTCCGAAATACGTTTTATTGTACAACGAAGAACAACAAAACATCCTCAGCATTAAGCCAGGCATTACAGACTTTGCAAGCATTGAATACGTTCGTGAAAACGAACTCCTCAGCGCCTCATCAGATCCCGAGAAAACGTACATCGAAGAAATTATGCCCGCCAAACTAGAACTCAACCTCAAGTACCTCCGTGAGCAAAGCTTCCTCACCGATATGAAGATCATTCTTCAAACCATCAAGGCAATTTTCTAGTCCCTCTTCGCGCGGAATCATCCGCTCCGCGGTCATCATCGAAGGTGTCATCACACTAAGTGTGTCATCCTTCGCAGAAGGTAATCACAACGAAGTTGTGTCATCCATGGACTTTAAAATAATGGCAACACCTTTTTCAGCTTCCTCCATGGTAATCGTCAACGGCGGCGCAATACGGAAACTCCACGGGCAAGACAAGAACCAAAAACTCAAGAGTCCATTTCTTAAATTTTCTTCCACCACTTGCTGAACCACTTCAGCACTCTCCATGTCAATGGCGAAGAACAATCCCTTTCTTCGAATTTCGATGACACGCTCATGCGCGGATAATTTCTCTTCAATGAATTGTCCAATTTGCTCGGCGTGATCCAATAATTTTTCGTCTTGAATTTGTTCGAGGAAGGCATGCGCTGCTGCGCAAGCAACCGGATGACCAGCAAAGGTGCTTATGTGTCCGAGAAACGGATTGTGTGAAAGCTCGCGCATGTTTTCTCGCGAGGAAACCAAGCAACCGATGGGCATTCCTCCGCCCAATGCTTTTCCGAGCGTAATGGCGTGAGGAACCACGCCGAAGTGTTCGAACGCGAACACTTTTCCGGTGCGCCCCATGCCGCATTGAATTTCATCGAACACGAGCAGCGCACCTACTTCTTCGCATTTCTTCTTCAAGGCATGCAAATACAGTTCATTAGGAATACGCACGCCTGCGTCTCCTTGAATGGTTTCAAGAATAACACCCGCAGTTTTTTCTGTTATGAAATCGAGGTCTTCCCAGTTGTTCAATCGAATGAAGTGCACACCGGGCATAAGCGGTCGGAAGTTTTGCTTTTTCACTTCATTCGCACTAATGGCCATTGAGCCCGTTGTGCTTCCGTGATAAGACCCCACGAACGAAACAATTTCTTTTCTTCCGGTTACGCGCTTCACCAGCTTAATGGCCGCTTCATTTGCTTCCGTTCCGCTGTTCACGAAGTAGCAGCAGTTCAATTCGGAAGGAAGCAGTTTCAACAAACTATTAGCCGCTTTGTCTTGCGCCTCTTGAATAAATTCACCATACACCATCGTGTGCAAGTGCTTATCTACCTGCGCATGTATGGCTTCGCGAATGCGTGCGTTTCCATGCCCGAGATTACTCACACCAACACCACTCACAAAATCCATAATCCGCGAACCATCTTTCTTATACACATACAATCCCTCTGCACGCTCCACCTCAATTCCCAATGGAAACGGCGTCGTCTGCGCTAACCCCTTCTCAAAAAAAATATTCGATTCACTCATATTTTATCTTCCCTTTTCTTATCCTTTCTTAACTTCTCTAACCTTCGTTCGTAGAACCCTCGTTCACCGAACCCTCGTTGTTATTCAATAACAATCTCGTCCAAAAAGATCCACGGCTTCCCACCAACACCCAAATGCCATTCAGGAATTTTATCAAAGGCCGGAAGGGCAACACATTTCACATACTTCACTGCACTCACATCGCCTTTGTAATTTTTGTCGAAGGTGGCAGTGTATTCATGAACCTGCGGACCTTCAACACGTTGCTGCGCTGTGAAGTCTTCCGAATAAACTTCGTCGTAGGACTTTCCATCATTACTCACATAGAATTTCACATTAGAAGGGAACCAGATCCACGGACGAATGTCTTGATAAGCAGATAGTGAAAGCTTTTTGATGTTGGTCGGATTTTTCAATTCAATCACGCATTCCATTTTACCGTTGTATCCTTGCCATACACCTGTTCTGAAATCGAGCTTACCACGAATGCCGTCTATGAGTGCATCATTCCCGCCAGCAGTATATTGCGCGTCGTAGTTACCCACTTCCTTCATCACTAAATTTCCTGATCGCTTGTAGAAAGTGGCTTCAATCCATGGACTTTCAATTTCGTCGCCATAGCTAGAAATTCCTTTTACTTTCACCGTGCAAGTCTTGGTTACCTTGAATGGAGCGGTGTAGGTGAATTCTTTCGCTTTAGCATTTCCTTCTTCCAGAATTAGAACTTGAAGTTTCGCATTCTTATTCAAACAAGAAATGGAAATCATTTGCTCACCCACGAATGCGCGATTGGGCGCGGAGATGATTGGTGCGGGGACAATGTTTTTTTCTTGATAAATACCCATTGGGTAAGGGGCAGGTTCACCCTGACTGCGAATATCATAATTCGACATAGGGATATATTCATAATCTTGCCACCAACCGGTATAGTCGGCAGGACAAATCGGATAAGTATTCCAAGCGCTTACAACATACCAAGCCGACATTTGTCCGCAGTCTTCGTTTCCGCAAAGACCATCGGGAGTGGGAGAGTAGAGGGTCTTCATAATGCTATCGCGATACATATGCAGCTTATCACGATTCACATATGCATACAAATATGCCATGTGATGACTCGGCTCGTTACCGTGCGCATATTGTCCAATGAGTCCTGTAATATCAGCTTGTTCTCTTCCGGTAGTTTGGGTTGGAGCGTTGAAGAGTTTATCCAATTCTGCTTCGAATCCTTTCTTTCCACCCATCAATTCCATCAACTCAGGAATCGCGTGTGGCGCGAAGAATCGATACTGCCATGCGTTTGCTTCAGTATAATGGAAGTTCACTTGATACGGATCGAATGGTGTTGCGAATCCGCCATTCACACGAGCACGCATGAATTTCGTTTCTGGATCGAAAACGTTTTTCCAGTTCTGAGAACGAATGGCATATTGTTGCGCAACCGCTTTGTCTCCGATCATTTCAGCATAACGAGAAATGCAGAAATCGTCGTAAGCAAACTCTAACGTCTTGCTCACGCTTTCACTGAACTCATCACCAGGAACGTAGCCCAATTTAACGTAGGCTTTCTTTTCATCCTGAGGACCATTACTCGTCGCAATCATGGCTTCCAACATTTTCAATTCGTCTTCACGATTTTTGAAACGAATACCTTGTTGGTAGGCTTCAGCTACAACAGGAACGCTGTGATACCCAATCATGCAGTAGGTCTCATTGCCGGCCAATTCCCATACAGGAAGTTCACCTCGCTCTTTATACATTTCAAGGAAGGTCTTCATCCAATCTTCTGTGCGTTCTGGTTCGAGTTTGCACATCATAGGATGGTAAGCACGGAAGGTATCCCAGAGTGAAAACACCGTGTAGCGGGTATATCCTTCAGCTTTGTGAATCTTATTGTCCATGCCTCTGTATCTTCCATCTACATCGCTCCACACATTTGGAACCGTATAACAGTGATACAAGGAAGTGCGGTAATTTTCAAGTCCTTGTCCGGATGGAAATAGCAATGGTGCAGGTGCTTTTTCAAAAACTTTCTGCCACTCTTCTTCAACTTTTTGTTTGTTGTATCGGAAGTCTGCCTTTGGCATTTCAGCATATAAATTTCTCTTCGCGCCTTCCTCATCTACCCCCGAAATACCTACACGAATGGTTAATACATTTTTTTCGGTTGGAGGGAAGAGAAACTGAAACGCTTGAATCATTTCATATTCAATTTTGGTTTCCCCTTTCTCATTCACCGACTTGCTGCGTTGCATAAGTTGATCGTTCGCAACAAAAGGTTGAGAGAACACCGCATAGAAATAAGTGTGTTGTTCTGTTGCCCAAGCCTCAGAAACACGGTATCCGCTAATCGCAGTATCCCCGTATAAATGCAAGTCGTAATACAACAACTTATCGCGATGCATGAAATCTAAAAACAACAAACACGAATCTCCAGGTTGCATTTTGTATTCGTGCATGCCCGCATGGGTAGAGGCTGTCATGCGAGCGTCAATGCCATAGTCGCTTAATCGAACACCATAAAATCCTGGACTTCCAACCTCCATGTTGTGTGCAAATCGCGAGGCAATGGCATCGCGCCAAAGTGGTTTTTCTTTCGTGTGTCCGTTCGTTGGCATGAACAAAATATCTCCATAATCGGAAACCCCTGTGCCTTGCAAATGCGTGTGAGTGAACCCATAAATAATGCTGTCGCTGTAATGGTAACCGCCGCAACCGTCCCAACCGTCGAGACGAGTATCCGGACTCAATTGCACCATTCCGAAAGGAGCAGTTGCTCCAGGAAACGTATGTCCATGTCCGCCCGTTCCCGTGAAAACATTTACACTGAATTTTTTAGATGCCCCTTGGTTTACAGAAACTTCATTTACCTGAACCGAATGACTGTTCGGCTTTGAAGTTTGAGGTGCAACATCATACACTTCAGCATTTTCATTTGGTGGAAGGTGCGCTATGACGCACGAGCCAAGTGTTAGGCTGGAAAGAAAAAATGCGGAGAGGTAGAAATGTATTTTTTTCATGGTGCAGGAGTCGGTGAAACGCAAACTGGACAGTTCATTCGGTCGTGAACGCCGAAATGAAGTACTTGCGGTTTGGCTATTTTGATTTGATTTAAATAAATTTCTTTTTGTTCAGCGGTAAGCAAGAGTTCGACATTCAAGTCTCTTTCGTCACGAAGTTGCTTAATGAATTCAGATCTTGCGTTGAGGTCTTTTAAGCGTTCTTCTTCATTGATTGAAGTTTCTTCCGCTAAGGTGTTCATGATTTCTTTTTGCTCTTGAATCAATAAATGGTAATGAATGAAGATTCGCGGAATTAATTCGTTTTGTTTTTCGCTCAGGCTTAATTTTTCTTTCATCGATTTTATTCTCGCTTGATCTTGCGCCGTAAGAATGGTTAAATCGAGCGAATCTAAAGCAGGGGTTTGAGACCAACTGACAAAGACACCGCAAATCAGCGCTAACGTAAGAATGAAACGAATCATATTTCAAAAATAGGACAGAAGCAAAGATGTACTACATTTGCATTGCATTTGGTCAATGAAGAAGTTCATTGTGAAAAGGGAATCGCGCGAAAATCGCGAACTGTGCCCGCAGCTGTTAAGCTCTTATTCGAAAGAATAAAAACGATTGCCACTCATAGCCACTGTGAAAACGGGAAGGCGCGCAACCGAGAGATAAGTCAGAAGACCTGCCAAGTGTATTAACCCCATCATCGCTCGGGGCCAAGCGAGAAAAGGACTATGAAGAAAAAACTTTGTGCTGCCTTATTGTTGTTTGTGCCTTTTGTTTTGCTAGCGCAAGACTCACTGCCGCATGTTTCCATAATGCCTTTGGAAATTATCTCTGAACGCAGCCTTAAAGCAGATGAACTGCATGCCGTAGATTCTACACTTCTGCTCCGTTCATCGTCTTTAGATATCGCGGCTACATTGCAGCGTTCAGGTATTGGAATGGTTAACAGTTATGGAGCTCCTGGATCCATCGCGTCTTTCCGATTAGGCGGAATGAGTTCAAATTACGTTACCGTAGAATTAAATGGCGCAGTGCTGAATTCACCAACGTTGGGAATGGCGGACCTTTCTCTTATCCCCTCTTTTTTCATTCAATCGGCTTCTCTAGGAGAAAGGAATTTCAGTGGATTTCAGCGTAACGTTGGTATTGCGGCAACCCTACGTTTAGAGTCGAGCACGGCCTCTAGGAACGAAGTCTCATTCGAAAGCACAGTGACCTCCTTGCAGAATGTTTTTTACGGGATGTCTGTTTCTAGGAAATTTGACCGTGTCAAGTTAAACATTCGCGCCTTTCAATCTCGCAACGAAAACAATTTTAGCTACCGAGATATTCATCAATGGGAAGCACCAATTGTTCTTCAAACCAACAACAACAATATTTCGCAAGGTATACAGAGCAATCTCGTTTATGCCGGAAAGAAAAGAACGCATTACTTCAACGCTATGGCAGTTAATAGATATGCGTTGCTTCCAACTGTAATGGGCGGAGTAGGTGGCACGAACGCCAATCAAAGAGATGATTTGTTTCAGTCGACTTTTTATTGTGAAGGAAAACGCAAAGATGTTTTTTCATTCATTCATGTTCAGTCGAAGCAGGGAGTTTCGGTTATTCTTTCTAATCAGGAATATTCGAGCCATGTGGTTGCAAGTCAAATTCAAACAAGTCAGGTCAATGCGTTTGTAAATGGTTCGATTCAAATGCGCAGAGCCTTGTTTCAATTGAATCCCACGGTTGGTTTAACCTCTCTGCAATACAGAGATTGGAATGAAGAAGTGAATTGGAAAGGAGGTTCCATTTGGGCGTCTTACATTCAAGGTTTAGCCAAGGGAAAGTTCAAATTGGTGTCATGGATTAAACCAGAATGGCGCTCAGATCGCCGTCCAATTGTTAGTGGTGAAGTCGGATTGGAACTTCCATTTAAATTAAGAAAAGTAAGTTCTCAATTTTCATTTTCAGGAAGTGTGAAATCTCGAATGCCTTCCGCTAATGATTTGTATTGGGTACAAGGAGGAAATCCAGAACTAAATTCTGAAAAAGCGAAGTGGATTCAATTCAAATGGGACAATAAGATCGATTTCGAAGTGAGAAAAGCAATTCAATTTCAAATAAATGCGAAGGCAGGAAATGTCGAGAATTGGATTCAGTGGTTGCCCTTGCCAGAGGATATCTGGTTGGCAAGCAATTTTAAGTCCGTTTCAATGAAACAAATTGAAGCAGTATCAACCTTAAAACTGCCTGTTGCTAAAGACGATATTCTCTTTTCTGTTCGAACGGAATTCACTCGAACAACAGCCTCTAATATTGGAAGTCCAGGAGTTTTTAATATTGTGTATACCCCTTGGGTTCGCGCTTCGGCTAATGTCCAATACACGCACAACAGTTGGTCATTCATGTTTTCGAATTCATTTGTTTCTAAACGGTATACCGATGAGGGAAATACAGACTTTTATGCATTGCCGTATTTCAACCTATTTGATTTTTGTTTGAATAGAGATTGGCAATTAAAGGAGAACTCATTTACCACGCAGTTTGAAGTTCAAAATGTTTTCAATGCCGAATATCAATGGATTCGAGGGTACGCAATGCCTGGAAGAGTCTTTTCAATAAGTCTTAAATTTTTAATTCACTAACTAAATAAAAGAAACATGAAGTTTAAATTTTTATCTGTCGTTTTCTTATCTCTTGTCATGGTTTCATGTGACAAATGCAAAAATGATGAACCGAAAGTTGCCGATTATTCTAATGGTGCTTACATTATTAATGAAGGGTCATTTGGTAATTTAAATGGAAGTGTAACATGGACGCTGAACAATGTTGTTGTGTCTAATCCTTTCGCCGATGCAAATGGAACTGCTCTCGGAGATGTTATTTCGGACTTCGATATCGTGAATGGTAAGTTCTACGCTGTTTCGAACTCAACGGCGAAGGTTATGGTTATGAATGCAACAACCTTCAAGGTTGAAGCAGAAATAACCGGATTCGGATACCCCCGTTCGTTTCAATATGTTGGAAACGGATTAGCTGCTGTTACCGATGGCTCCCTAGATGGAACAGTGAAGTGGATAGATCTTGCAACAAATACAATAACCGGATCAACGGCTGTTGGTTTGGGTCCTGAAGGTATGTGCGTATTCGGCGACAGACTGTATGTGTGTAACAGTGGGGGATGGGACATAGACAATAGAGTTTCTGTAATAGACATCCCCTCTCAATCTGTGCTTACCCATGTTCAAGTTGGAGACAGACCTGTCGAGATTCAAGCAGATGCGAACGGTTTGCTTTGGGTGTTGTGCAGTGGAGAAACACAATACGATGCAACTTGGACACAAATTATCGGGCACACGCCTGCTTCCTTAGCTCAATTAAATACAGTTGATAATTCTATCTCTTTATACGAAATTGGAGTGTTAGGAGATCATCCGTTGCACATGTCGAAAGATGAAACGAGTCATAGAATTTATATATCGAATACGACACTGTTGTCTTTCGATATGCAAACAGCAGTCTTTACAGACTTCTTGACTCAGAGTTCAAATGGAGTGTCTGTTAATCCCATAACACATGAAGTTTGGGTGTGTAGTGAGACAAATTATGCATCACCTTCAACAGTGAAAGTTTACAGTTCAACAGGAACTTACATTAAAGAAGTAAATGCTGGTATTGCTGCTTGGAAAGTGGAATTCAACTAAAAGGAAAATGCAGGAAATAAAAAAGCCGCTTCATGAAGCGGCTTTTTAGTTCGTATGAAATTAAATTATTTCTGTTCAACGAAATTTCCATTTTGTTTTACAAGGTGAATGTGAGCAGCAGTTACTGTAAGATTCACGTTGTTGTTCGATTGACAAACAACTACTCCGCCGGTTGTGGTGCGCACAGTATATGAGATTCCAATTAAGGTTCTGTTCGCATCGAATTGAGGGGTGTATTGAAAATCTAAACCTTGTGCAATCATCTCATTACGCAATTGGAACAATTGCTCACGAGTTGTGCTTGTTGAAAGTGTTAGGTTCACTTCATTGCTTGAAACAATGTTTTGTGCCATAACTGTAGTGCCCAATGTAAGAGCTGCAGCAACTAAAAGAGAACGTAGAGTTTTCATAGTTTTAAATCTTTACACAATTATACAAATAGTTTTTATTTATTGGTGAGTGAAATGAAAAATAATCCGTTCGATTTATGAACTATTTTCGCCACTTATTTTAATCCTAACGAAAAGTGAGCCAAAAATTATCTTCTTCAGAATTACGCATTCAGCTAATGTCCTCCGACGAGTCTATTGCATTAGCTGCCATTGAGCAATTAAAATCAAATGGGAAGGCGAGTGCCATTGCTCCTTTGTTAGAGGCGTTGGCTTCTTCGGAATACGATTCTGTTAAACGAGAATCTCGAGAGATGCTGTCTGCCATGCGTGTTAAGAACGCTGAAGAAGAATTGGTGCAGGCTTTATTCGACTCGAGATACAAATCCATTCAAGTAGATATACTCCAGTTTTTATGGAGCAACGGATTTTCTGGAGCAGGACAATTACATACTTTGGTAGAGGTGGCGGTAAAAAACGGTCTGCAAGGAATGCTTGAACTTTTAAGCATTCTCGAAGTAGAAGAAGGAGTTTATTCTGAAGAAGAGCAACTGGGAGCAATGAGCTTTCTCAGAAGCACCTCGCAGGACAATTATACGAGAGAAGAAAAAATTCTATTCAACGATATTCTCCGCGCAATAGACACCCTCATCATAAACGAATAATACTCGCGAAGCGTCATCAATCGAAGATTGTCATCACGCAGTGTCATCACAACGAGTTGTTATCTCACCAAAGTAACCGTTCCTTTGTATTCTTCAGCTTCCCCGTTGAATCCTTTAATGGTAGCGATATAACTGTAAACATCGTTTTGACAGTATGTGTCGTTGTTTCCGCGGTGATCACCGATCCATGCTTCTTCAATGTTTGTTGAGTAATATACTTGATCTCCCCAACGGTCAAAGATTCTAATTTCGAAAGATAGAACACTGCTAGCTTGAACCATAAACACATCATTCAAACCATCGTTATTGGGAGTAAATGAATTTGGTATGTATAACAATGGAGGGAAGGTAATCGTATAGCTATTACTTGCAGTGCAACCGATAGAGTTGGTTACGTTGAAGTACACAGTTGTCTCACCGAATCCGTCAAAGGTGTAATTCACACTCGGACTTGATAAGATTTCACCACCAGGGAAAATCCATTCGTATGAACAGTTAATACATGGAGGAGTGTCTACATTAATGAAATCGTAGGTATAACCAGAAGTGTTGTCTGCCGTGAATTGTGCATCAACCGGAATTACATCGACAAAAATGTCTTCAGATATAAATTGTCCACACATGTCACTTGCTGTAACTGTGTAGGTAGAGGGTGATGTAAGGTCGGCGTATGTTGCTGTATTGCCGTTGCTGTTGCTAGTCCAGGTGTAGGTAAATCCACCTCCACCACCTGATGCCTGAGCATATAAAGTTGCTGTTCCTAATACGCAGACTGCAGTGTCGGCCGAGGCTGTTAGATTCAATGGCGGGTTCGGAATAAAAATCATCAATGTGTCAGAATCGGTCTGGTCACAAGCGTCTGTGATTGTTGCGATTACTTGTTCGTCAACTGGAGTAACAATGGAGAAAGTTGTTCCATTACCTGCAATGGTATTGTCAACAATCCAGTCGAAACTGTTTCCACCCGAACCGCCAGAAATGATTGGAGTAATCAAATTGTTGTCTAAGCATCCTGCAGTAATATCGTTTCCAAGGTCAATGAAAACAGGAGGGTTCGTAATTGTAATGGGCACTGAAGCATTTGCTGTAGATCCACAACCATCTGTTACTGTAAGTCCAATTGTTGTTGAAGTTCCTGGGGTTACCGTATAATTAACACTGGTTGCGGTAGGAGTGCCGTTGTTGTTCCAGGCATAGGACATAGTTCCTCCTCCGCCTGTAACAGTAGGTTGAATCGTAAATGGAGTAATACAGTTTCCAGCCAAAGCAGCAGGAAGGGTTACAGCCAATGGTGGCGCTTCAACAGTAATAATAATGTCTTCAGATGCGAACTGTCCGCACCCGTCGCTCACCTCAACAAGGACAGTGGCTTGAGAAATAATTCCCGTATTGTCATAGATATTGTCCCATTCATCCCATTCATAAACATTATTTGTATACCAACTGTATGAATAGAATCCATCGCCACCCGTTACTGTTGCAGGAATGGTGAAGAAAGTCAAACAAGGCGCGTTAACCGTGTCAGGAACAGTGATAACTAGTGGTGGAATATTTAGAGAAACTTGTATTTGGTCAGTCGCTACAAGTCCGCAACCATCTACAACTTCAACATTTACCGTTCCGGGTCCATTCCAGGAGCCAAAGAACAACGAATTGCCCCATCCAAAGAGATTCGCACCGTTCTCATCGGTCCACATATAAGTATAAGCACCGTCGCCTCCTGTTGTTGTGGCGGTAATGTTTACACTCTCGTTACAACCGATAGTAATATCTCCGTTGTCAATATTTGTAACCAATTGCGGGAAAACAAGGATGTTTACAGGAAAGTCAGTATTTCCGCCTGGCCAGCCGCAAGTGTCGGTGACAGTTAGGAGATATGTAGTTGAGTTGAGTGGTGAAACATCGATTGTGGGTGTCGTTTCACTGGTACTCCAGTTGTAAACGTAGTTTCCATATCCACCTGTAATTGTAGGTTCTAGAGTCGCAGTTACTCCTTGACATAAATCTTGCGGATATCCGGTAACTACGATTGGGTCAGGAACGTCTGCTACGAAAAAGTCAAAATTGCTCACCAACCCCGATCCGTTGCATGCAGCCAAATTTAAAATGTCCATGTGCACAGTTTCAATTCCTTCTGTTAATCCATCTGAAAATGCATCAATAACGAAAGAGACAGAAGCAACACCTGGAGGGAAAATTACGGTGTCTGGCATGAGTGTATAATCAACACCATTAACGGCAGTACCCGACCAAGTAATAATGCACATGTCTTGAATTGAAAGGTCACTAATTTCCGGACGTGTAAATGTCAATGTCGCCTCGCCACAGTCTTCAAAAAGTGTTTCTTCATTTGGTCCACCTGCGTTCAATGTCAAGTCAACATCTACAACTGCGTTACTTGAAAAGGATCCTTCTTCAAGAATTACTGCTGATTCTAAAGCTGTATCACTTCCGTCGGCTATCGCAAGTTTGATGTGGTAAGTTTGTCCGCACTGCACTTCGTGCCATGCTTCTAATGTAACAGTATAACCGTTCAGGTAAATTCCAACATTAGGTTGATTATCTACGTAAAAAGAAGAGTTCAGTACATTGTTTACGGAACTTATAGTAATCGGAAGTGCAGGGTTTGTATTCGGTAGTTGTGCAATGTTCACCGCACCGCCGGGAAATCCGGCAGGGGCAGCATAAGGCCCTGTGATACCAGGCCCAGAGAGTAAGAAAGCGAAAATATCGTTGTATGAAGAGTTTACCCAAGTGAGGTATTCGTCACTTCCGAAGATATAATTGAAACGGAGCGTATCTCCAGTCGGCACAAAGTCAAACTCTAAAATGGCTACATCATTCACGCTGCTAACAGAGAAGGATTGACCAATAAGAGGCGGAACAGAGTTCGCGATTGAGAGTAGGGCTGCGTCTCCGGAAACTTCGCAGGTTCCAGGAAGAAACGCTCCTGAGTTCGGATCAACCATGGTTCCAACAGCTTCTGTGGAAAGAGCAATACCCCCGTCAATTGTCAACCCTACTGAATTTCCCCCTGTAATGTAACCGATTTGTTCGGGACAACCTGTGAAAGAAATGTTTGTTGCGGCTACCCCGCTTCCTAATAGCACGTCTTGAACGTATTGCTGAATAGTAAGGTTTGTGAGTTGGAGCTGAGCGCTACTAGCACCTGCCGAGCACAAAAGGGAGAATAGGAAGATTAACTTTTTAGTCATGATAAGGTTTTGACATCTACAAGACTACAAAGTTACGCAATTGGTTGCCGCACTTTTTATTTTTTAATGAGTCTATATTTGTGGAATGGCGCACGATATTCTTGGCTCAGCAATGCAGTCCTATTTTCTCCGCAATGACGACACGCCTGTCCGTGTTTTTATCAATAAAAATGAAGAGCCGGAAATGTTTCCGAGTATTTTTTTTCGACCATATAAAAACATGTTGAAATATGAAAGAATTGCTTTGAAAGAAAGTCGGGGAAAAGTGCTTGATTTAGGATGCGGAGCAGGATGCCATGCGCTTTATCTGCAAGGCAAGGGATGCGACGTTACTGCGGTGGAAATTTCCAAGAAAAGCGTCAAGGTGGCGCAGAAAAGAGGTGTCGTTAACGTGATCAATGAAGATTGGAGAAATTTAAGTCTGAAGAATTTCGATACCGTTCTCGTCCTTATGAATGGGATGGGACTCGCAGAATCTCCCGCCGAGCTTAAGATGATGTTTAGAAAATTGAAAAGTTTTTTGCGTAAATCAGGATGCGTTCTCATAGATAGTACCGACGTAACTTATGCGAAAGCCGATTGGCCAATGCTCGATACAGAATATTTTGGTAAAGTTCAATTCGAACTGAAATACAAAGGGAAAACGCAATGTTTTCCCTGGTTATTTGTAGACTTCGATACAGCTGTTCAAACTGCGAAATCGGTGAAGTTGAATGTTGAAGTCTTGGAAAGAGCCCGTAATGGACACTTTCTTTTGAAATTAAGCAAAATGAGCTAACTCTTCGCTTAACTTTTTTCTAGCGTGGAATATCCGAGACTTTACAGTGCCCATGGGAATACCCATTGAATCGGCAATTTCATCGTAATGGTAGCCGTCAATAAACAATTGGAATGGAGTGCGGAATTCATAAGGAAGCTGGGTAATTGCTTTGTTGATGTCCTTCTCGTTAATTCGCGACGAAACCGTGTCTTCTGAAATTTTTCCGTAATTCAAGTAGAACTGATTGTCTGTTGAATCATTGATTGTTTTTTGAAGCTTTTTGCGCTTGTAGTTGTTGATGAAGATGTTTCTCATGATGGTGAATAACCATCCTTTGAAATTTGTGCCATCTTGGAAGTTGTCTTTGTATCGCATTGCTTTTAGCAAAGTATCTTGAAGCAGATCCTCGGCGTCTTCAACATTCTTTGTGAAATTGTAAGCAAAGCTTTTTAAAGATCCTGAATGATTACCGATGAGGTAGTTGAATTCGAGTGTGCTCATTTGTTTTGTTTAATATTACGAGGCAAATATTAAACAGAACTCAGTTCATTCCAAATATTTGTTTAATTATTTTCAAAATAAATTAAACAAAAACGATAGTGCGTTGATTATTAGTTTTTTAACCCTTCTAGAAGATCGTCTATATTATCGTACAAGGTAATGTAAAGCGTGTCAGGAGACTTAATTCCTTTGAGATTGTATCCAGTAAAGTGAAAATGACAGTCGGTGTCCATGAACATGCGTGTCAATCGCTTCAGGTAGTCAGGAACCATAACTGTGGAAGGATGGGTGGTGAAAATTGAAACAAAATCCACATCACCTAATCGTTGAGCCACTTGCTTCAGGTCGTCGGCCGGAACGGATTGTCCCAAAAGAATACTTCTTAAGCCCCGGAGCTTCAGTATATAGTGAAGCATCAAAAGAGACAATTCATGTATTTCAAGATCGGGAAGGAAAAGCACCACAGGTCGCTTGTTCTGCTCCAATGGGACTTTCACTGCTTCTACATGAAACAAGAGCTTTTGTCTAATTAGGGCACTAATAAAATGTTCCTGAGCGGGACAAATAGCATCTGACTGCCATAGCAATCCGATTTGCTGAAGGAAAGGCATGATTACCACTCGGAACGTTTTCTCAAGACCGAATTCTCTTACATGCGGATCAATGACATTCGAAAAAAGTTCTTCGTCATAGTTCAACATGGAAATTTTCAGAATATGCAAGAAATGCTCTTCTGAATTGTTTCCGTGTGCATGTTTGTTAATGATTTCGCGAATCTGATCGTCAGATAATTTCGCGATATTCGAAATCTTGTACCCAAGACTGTTCAATAGGCTAATGTTTAAGAGAGCCTTTAAGTCTTTGTCGTTGTATTTACGAATGTTGGTGTCGGTCCTGTCAGGAGAAAGAATTCCATAGCGTTGTTCCCATATACGTATGGTATGGGCTTTGATTCCCGAGAAATTCTCCAGGTCCTTGATGGTGAACTCTTGAGGGCGCATAGTGTTTGATTTTGAAGATGAAACACTACCCAATTCAAAAGGTTCATTTTTAACGAAAACTTTTGATGCATTTTGTTTTTTGTTCCCAGCTTGCCTTTCCTCTTTCATTTAATTGGTAGTCCTTATAATTTTCAATAACTTCGAGGCCAAACCTTAATCATGATACGAATCGCTCAAATAGGCTACGGATATTGGGGACCAAACCTGCTTCGTAACTTCATGACGCTTGGAAATGCAAAAGTAGAAATTCTTGTCGATTCGCAATTGAACCGATTGGAACAAGCTGTAAGCTTATTTCCAAGTTTAAGAACCTCAACTTCTGCCGATGATGCGTTCAACAATGCCTTGGTAGATGCAGTGGTAATAGCCACCCCTGTTTTTTCGCATTTCGATTTGGCTAAGCGTGCATTGCTGTCTGGAAAACACGTCCTTCTTGAAAAACCAATGACAGCAACAGTTGTGCAAGCAAAGGAATTAATTGACTTGGCAGCTCAAAAGGGAAAACTGCTTATGGTGGACCACACCTTTCTTTATACAGGTGCGGTAGAGAAAATGAAGACCCTAAAGGACGAGGGTGTGCTCGGTGTTTTGAATTACTTCGATTCAACACGAATTAATCTTGGATTAATTCAACAAGACGTTAATGTGCTTTGGGATTTGGCTCCGCACGATATTTCAGTGCTCGATTATTTGTCAGATGAATTGCCTTTGAGTGTGAACGCTACAGGCGTGAGTCATATTCACAATGGAATTGAAAACGTAGCTTACCTTACGGTTAATTATCAAAACAACTTCATTGCTCACTTCAATTGCTCTTGGTCTTCACCGGTGAAAATTCGAATGATGCTTCTGGGTGGAAGTGAAAAAATGGTTGTCTTCAACGACATGGAGCCAACCGAAAAAATAAAGGTCTACGATACGGCTCACAGTGTGAGCACGCTTGAAGAAAAACAAAGGGTAATGATAGATTACCGTGTTGGCGATGTCTATGTTCCAAAGCTTGAGATTGCAGAGCCATTGAGGAAGTTGGCACTTGATTTTATCTCATCAATTGAGAATAACTCAGAACCAAGGGCTTCTGCAATTGGTGGATTGAATACCATTCGAATTTTAGAAGCCGCTCAAAAGAGCATAAAGCAAGGCGGTAAAGAGGTTAAAATTGAAATTTAAGTTGAAAGAAAAACTTCAACATATCGTTCATGACCTAAACATTCAATTGCAAAATGAATGCGTGCTAACAGAGGCCGCTACTGGTGCTTATGCTTGCACGCCTGTGTTGGCAGCTCTCACAGGCGCAGAGGTTCACGCTTTTGCGCGCGACTCGAAATACGGAACGGCACGTGATTGCATCCATGAGGTTGAAGCCTTGTCTGAAAAATGCGGCGTTTCGAATCGTATTCATTTCCACACAGAAAAAAATGAAATGCCTTGGGGTAAGGCAACCCTTATTACCAACAGCGGTGCGCTGCGTCCGTTGGATAGTACTATTCTCGAGCGCGTTTCGGCTTCATGTCGAATCTCGCTTATGTTCGAAGCCTGGGAGTTTCGCGCACAAGATCTCGATTTAGATTTTTGTAAGTCGAAGGGAATCCGCGTTGCGGGAACCAACGAAAGACATCCGCAAGTCGATGTATTCGGCTACCTCGGAGACATGGTTGTTCGACTCATTCAAGACGCCAAACAAACTCCTTATAGAAATAAATTCATCGTTGTCTCGAACAACGATTTTACGCCCTACCTCTGTGAGCCATTGGTTCATATGTCGGCTGGAGTGGGCGTGTATTCGCCGAGAGAATACAAGGAAAGTGTTGAAGAGTTAGGGGCAACCTATCTCGGCGATTGGAACGTTGCAGAAATTCCAACCGAATGGAAATCGGCTTCAGCCGTGATTTACACGGGTTCTCCTTTTTCTGAAAATCTTTGGGGAACTTTTCCTTTGCTGAATTTCAATGTTTGGAAGACACTAAGTTCCCCAATTCTCCTGCGCTTCGCAGGCGACATTCGCGAAGCCGATTTAGTTCATCATGAAATAAATTTCCATCCGGAAAATGTGCCGGCTGGACATATGGGCATTCTTCCTTCCGCCATTGGTTGGGATCCCATCATTCGTCTGCAAGCCGGAAGTTTGAAGGTAGCAGAGCTCATGAAAACGAATGATTCACATTACAATAATTTCGAACTTGCCCAATACCTGTAGACCATGAACGAAGTGAACAAGATCGAAAAACTTTCCGATTTGGATTTCAATAAATTCAAGGCATTGGCGAACGACGAGAGTCTTTCACGATATGAAAAAATCGGATTCTTCAATCACTTTCGTGAAGGGAAAGAAGCGCAGATTTGGGACGATATTCAATCCAAGGTTTCAACACTTTCAATGGACAACGTGCGTGTCTTAGACATTGGTCCAGGTTGCAGCGATTTGCCTTTTATGTTGTTAAAGAACGCAGAAGAAAAAGGACAAAATGTGGTGCTCATCGATTCGCAAGAAATGCTGAATCAACTTCCCGATTTTTCATTATGTGAAAAGTTCTCCGCCATGTTTCCCAACGAAACAAAACAATGGTCGAAGGAAAACAAGAACGCTTTTCATGCCATCATCTGCTACAGCGTTTTGCACTACATAGCCGTAGAGTCTAGTGTTGAATTGTTTGTTGAATCCATTTGTGAACTGCTTGCTCCAGGCGGAATGGCGCTCATTGGCGATATTCCAAATGTGTCGAAGCGAAACCGTTTTTTCAGTTCTGAGGAAGGCATTCAATTCCATCAAAACAACCACGGACCGAATTCATTTCCAGAAATAAATTGGCATGAAAAGAAGCCAGGAGAATTCAACGATGAAGATATTTTTTCTATTTTAAAAATGGCAAGAGAAAATGGAATGGAAGCTTTCGTGCTTCCACAAAACAACGCATTGCCCATGGCGAATCGGAGAGAAGATATTCTATTTGTAAAGCACAAATAACATGAAGAACAAACTAATCATTTTTGGAAATACAGAGTTCGCAGAAATAGCCCACGAATACTTCACGCACGACAGCGATTACGAAGTTGTGGCATTCTGCGTTCATCGCGAGTATATAAACAAAGAAGAGATTTTCGGATTGCCATTGGTGGCTTTCGAAGATTTGCCTGCGCTCTTCAACCCCAACGATCATGCGTTCTTTGGAGCATGTGTTTACACCAAACTAAACAGACTGCGCACGCAAGTTTATCTTGAAGCGAAAGCACTCGGATATGAAATTGCTTCTTACGTGAGCTCATACGCTTTCGTTTGGAGAAACGTCAAATTGGGTGAGCACGTTTTTATTTTTGAAGACAATACCCTTCAGCCTTTTACTGAAATCGGAAACAATGTTGTGCTTTGGAGTGGCAATCACATTGGACATCATTCTAAAGTAGACGACAACTGTTTCATCTCTTCTCATGTGGTGATAAGTGGTGGAGTTACAATAGGAAAAAACTGTTTCCTTGGCGTGAACAGCACGGTGAACAATGCCGTTAGCATAGGAGATGACTGCCTGTTGTCTTCGGGTGCATTGGTTGTGAAAAATATCCCTGAAGATTCCATTGTAAAAGGAAAAGACATTTCTCCGATCTCTTGTCGCGCTTATCATAAACTTACACCGCGATGAATTGGAAACGCCTCGGTAGAATTGTCGAAGCCAATCCGAATTTGGACTGGTCGAAGCAGTATGCAGCCATTCCTACCGTGCGCATTTTGAACGAAGATGTTCTTCGTGTTTATTATTATTCCATGGATGAAGATTTCAAAGGAAGAATAAGTTATGTAGATGTTTCAGCACACAATCCTTCAGAAATTATTTTTCGAAGTAAAGATGTGCTGCTCGATATTGGAACCGAAGGCACATTCGACGACGGTGGCGTTTGTCCGCTGCAATTCCTTCAAAATGAAAATGAAAATTGGTTGTACTACTTAGGTGTGCAACGCACAACAGATGTTCCTTATAGATATTTTGCTGGAGTAGCGAGAGAGCAAGCCGATGGCTCGTTTCAGCGCTTTCAAGCCAATCCGGTTTTGCTTCCAACAACATTAGAACCCGATATTCGAAGTGCGATTTCTATTCTTCGGGTAGGAGAAAAAATGCGCATGTGGTATGTCGGTGCATTCGCGTGGATAGAAGTAAACGGAAAGGAAGTTCCAACATATCGCATTCATCATGCAGTTTCAGTAGACGGATTAAATTGGGAAGTGGATCAACACGATTGCATTCAATTTCAAAACGATGATGAGTTCGGTTTTGGAAGGCCGTGGGTAGTGAAAAAGGAAAACGGATTCGAAATGTTTTGTAGCGTAAGAACGAAATCATTGGGTTACCGTTTGGGATACGCCACCTCTGAAGACGGCTATTCATGGGTAAGACAAGACAGTGAATTGAATTTTTCAGTTGGAAGTGAGCCGTGGGAAAACGAATCGGTTTGTTATCCGTGTGTGGTCGATGTGAATGGAAAACGATTCCTGTTTTACAACGGGAATCAAAATGGAAAAACAGGTTTCGGCGTTGCCGTATTGGAGGACATGCAATGAAAATAATTCGGTACACAGAAGACCATCGAAAGCAATGGGAGGAATTTGTTTCCAACAGTAAAAATGGAACCTTTCATCTCTCGCGAAATTTTATTGACTATCACGGAACGAAGTTCAATGATCATTCTTTGCTAGCTTTTGATGAGGAAGAATTGGTGGGTGTGTTGCCCATGAATGAAAGTGGAAAGGAAGTCTTCGCGCATCAAGGTTTAACCTACGGCGGTTGGGTGCTTTCGTACAATATTCGACTCGATGAATTTCATAAATTGTTTATCGCCTTTCTTCAATATCTGGAAGTGAAAGGAATAGAGCAGTTGCATTACAAAACCATTCCGTTCATGTACCATCCAGTACCTGCCCAGGAAGACGTTCACATGCTTTTTCTTTCAGGAGCGAAATGCACAGGGCAACACGTGAATCCTATTGTTATTCCTTCCAACGTTCCGAAATTTCAAGAGCGAAGAGTGCGTGGAATTAAGAAAGCGGTTAAGGAAGGAATAGTCGTTCGCGTGTCAGAAGATTTCGATTCGTATTACACCATTGTGGAAGAATTGCTCTCGGCGTATTCTTCAACAACAGCGCATTCAAGGAGTGAACTACTCGATTTGCAAAAAAGATTTCCAAGTGAAATTGAATTGCATGCGGCCTTTATGGGAGAAGAAATGTGTGCTGGAATCTTGTGCTTCAACACCCCGAATTGTGTGCGTTTTCAATACATCGCTTCCACGTTAGAAGGGAAGGAGAAGGGAGCTTTGGATTTGCTTTTCGCAACGCTTATTCAAGAGACGTTTTCTAAAAAGAACTATATAGATTTTGGAACAAGTACCAACAATCAAGGTGCCTCTTTAGCCTTGGGTATTTCGCAACAGAAAGAAGGTTTTGGCGCACGCACTAGCGTTCAGCCTGTTTATACATTAGCGCTTAATTCCGTAAATTGGGATGCTTTAAATGCATTTGTTTCATGAAGAAAGTATCTGTAGTCATTCCGTGTTTTCATGTTGAAGAATTTATTCTTCCACTCTTTCACAACATGCAAGAGGTAGAGAAGCAGTTGAACAGCATGAACCTTGCGCTGGAATTGGTGTGTGTTGACGATGGAAGTAAAGATGGCACTTGGAATGAATTGTTGAAGCATCGTCACTTAATCAAAGACACGCAAGTGGTTCGACTAACACGCAATTTCGGAGCCATCTGCGCAAGCAATGCTGGATTGAAATTGGTAACTGGTGATGCATGCACGATCTACGCTGCAGACCTTCAAGACCCATTGGAATTGATTCCAGAGATGGCTCAGCTTTGGTTAAACGGAGAGAAATACATAACTGCGGTGCGCGCGAAGAAAAGGAAGGATCCTTTGCTAACTCGTCTTTACGCGAAGCTTTATTACATTTTAGTGAAGTTATTCGTGATGAAAGATTTTCCAGAAAGCGGATTCGATATTGCTTTCTGGGATGGAAGTATTTTGCAGTATTTGAAGAATACGTCGAAGAATATCAATCGTTCGCTCTTCTCGCATTGGCTTGGATTCAAACCGTATGTCATCGAGTACGAGAGAAGAGAGCGTACTAGCGGGAAGAGTGGTTGGACGTTTTCAAAAAAATGGAAATTGTTCCTTGATTCATTTTTAGGATTTTCAGTTGTTCCCATTCGTTTCATTTCTTTCATTGGCATGTGTGTTTCTTTTCTCAGTTTTGGGTACGGCATACTCATGTTAATTGGAGGAATAACGGGGAAAATATCAGAGCCTGGATTCGCAACAGTAACTTCGCTCATCACGTTCCTTCTCGGATTGGTGATTGTTATGTTAGGAGTTATTGGCGAATACTTGTGGCGCATTTTCGATGAAGTAAACAAACGACCCGAGGCGGTTGTAGAAGAGATATTGAAGAATGAGTAAGATTGTAATTTTCGGACTTTCGGCGCTTTATGCCACGCTATCTGTTGTTGGCGCATCGCTAATTAAATTAACCTTGAACAATTGGGGCGCAGAACAACGCGGACTGGCCTCGGTTAAAGATTATTTCGCTTTTTTGTTCGAGCCTAAAGTGTTCTTCGGAATGGGAATCATTTTCGTTTCAGCTTTGGTCTTATTCAAGGCCTTGTCGCTGAGCGATTTTAGCTATGTAATTCCTGTAAGCGCTGCCGTGAATTTTATTCTCACAGCGTCAGTAGCAGCGGTGTTCTTTGGAGAGAAATTAGCATGGAACAACATTGTTGGAATTGCGCTAATCATTGCAGGAGTATTCGTGATTAATCTGAAAAAAGCATGAGTAAAATTCTTGTCACAGGCGCAGCCGGATTCATAGGATCACATCTCACCGATGCCTTACTTGAAGCGGGACATGGAGTTGTGGGTTTCGATAATTTATCGAACGGAAAATTGCGAAACCTTGAATCTGCATTGGAAAACAATGCTTTTCAATTTGCGGAAGGAGACATCTGTGACGAAGCGCAAGTAAATGAAATCATGCAGGGAATCGAAGTGGTTTATCACTTGGCATGCTTGGGTGTTCGACATTCCATTCACAGTCCTTTCGAAAATCACAGAGTAAACGCAGAAGGCTCACTTCGTGTTCTGGAAGCTGCACGTCAGAATAAGGTTTCGAAGTTTTTTTATATCTCTACTTCAGAGATTTACGGAGACATTCAAACTTTTCCAATAGATGAGCTCGGTGTGCCCGCGCCAAAAACCGTGTACGGAAGTAGCAAGTTAGCTGGAGAAAACTATGCATATTCTTATAACGTATGCTACGGACTTCAAACGGTCATTACACGAATCTTCAACAACTACGGACCTCGCGCGCATTACGAAGGTGATGCCGGTGAGATCATTCCGCGAAGTATTGTTCGAATGCTAAACGGAGAAGCTCCTGTTGTTTTCGGAAAGGGAGATGTAAGGCGCGATTTCTTTTTTGTGAAAGATACCGCTCGCGCCTTGGTTCAGCTTATGAACAATGAGAAGGTCGTTGGAGAAATAATAAATATTGGAACAGGAGCGGAAATTACCATGAAGGAACTCATGGAAATACTCATTGAAGAGATGGGTTTGAAAGACCGAATGAGCATTCGGTATGAAGATGACCGTCCGGCAGATGTTCCGCGTTTGTGGGTGAATCCATCTAAGTTCAGGTCTTTGACGGGCTTTTCTGGAGAAAAAGATTTTCGTGAAGGGTTGCGCGAGACCATTGATTATTACCGCGAGCTGAATCAGCAGAACGATTTAATGGGAGTGATAGAACTTCAAAATTGGAAAAAATGAAAATCCCAGTAGCAAAACCGTACTTAGGAGTTGAAGAAGCGCAGTTGGCATACGACACCATTTTAACGAATTGGGTAACGCAAGGTCCGCGCGTGGCAGAGTTCGAAGAGAAGTTTGCGCAATACGTGGGAAGTGAATACGCTGTGGCCGTGAGCAATTGCACAACGGCCTTGCATTTGTCGTTAATCGTTGCAGGCATTGGTCCCGGGGACGAAGTCATTTGTCCGAGCATGAGCTACATTGCAACGGCTAACGCCATCGTATATGTAGGCGCAACACCTGTCTTTGCGGAAGTGAAGTCAGAGACTTACAACATAGATCCTGCAGATGTTGAAGCGAAGATTACTTCGAAGACGAAGGCCATTATTGGTGTTCATCAGATTGGACTTCCCTTTGAGATAGATGAAATAAAAGCGTTGTGCACGAAGCACAACCTCATCTTAATTGAGGACGCTGCTTGTGCCGCGGGTTCTTCCTACAAAGGAAAAAAAATAGGTTCGCATTCAGACTTAGTTTGTTTTTCGTTCCATCCGAGAAAGGTCATTACGACCGGAGACGGTGGAATGATAGCCACTTCAAACCTTGAATACACCGAGCGTTTGAAACGTCTTCGTCAGCACGGCATGAGTGTGAACGATCGCGTGCGCCACCTGAGCGATAAGGTTATTGTGGAAGATCATTTAGAGGTCGGGTATAACTACCGAATGACCGATATTCAGGCGGCGGTAGGCATTCGTCAATTGGAAAAATTAGATTCCATTGTTCAACGAAGAAGAGAAATAGCCAATTTTTATTTGAATGAATTGAAGGACATCGATTGCATTCGTTTGCCTTTCGAAAGTCAAAACGATTTCACCAATTGGCAGTCTTTTTCAGTTTACATAAAACCTTCATGTGGAGTTTCAAGAAACGACATCATGCAGAAAATGCTTGACTTAGGTATTTCAACTCGAAGAGGCATCATGACTTCACACCGAGAAACAGCATACAAGAACAGGAGGGTGAATATTTCACTTCCAATCTCTGAAGATGCCGCCGATCGAAGCATTGTACTTCCGTTATATGTGCCCATGTCGCAAGAAGAGATGGATTATGTCATCAAACATTTCAAAGCATGTTTGAATCAAGATTAAGCATTCCACTTGCCAACCAAGAAGAAAGAAAATTCATTTTCGCGTTGGTTGTTTTTAAGTGCTTTCTCTTTGCATATCTCTTTTTTCAGTATTCATCTTATTGGCAGTCGGGGCCCATTGAAGGACTTGCAGTTCATGCGGGAGATACTTCAGGATATTTCAATCCAGCAGAAGCATTGGCACAAGGTCAAGGCTACTCAAGCGTGTGTCGCATGCCTGCGTTTGCACCCATCTATTCTGGAGTAAGTGCGGTCTTCAATCCGTTTGTAGCATATCAGTTTGTTATCCTACTTCAATTCATCTTCGGAATCCTCAGTGTAGTTTGGGTTGCGCGATTGGCTGGACATCTGGCCCAGAATAAGAAGGCGTATTACATAGCTGGAACTATCTACGCTTCGTCATTGCTCATTGCTGTTTGGGATCCGATGCTACTTTCCGACAGTCTTGGAAATTCTTTTTTGATTCTCGCGTTTTATTTGGCTGTTCGCTTCAAAAATGAATTGAATTGGAAACTTGTTTTTTGGTCGTCGTTGTTTTTGACGTGGTCCATTTTCTTCCGTCAGATTCATGTACTCATCATTCCAGTACTATACTTTCTTTTGTTGAAGCGAATTCATTTTTTCAAATCTTCAATCCTCTTCGGAGTACCGTTGGTCTTGGCTTTCGTTAGTTGGACGGCCTACAATTTTTCGAAAACGAATCGATTCATTCCAATGGTGGATTCTTTTTCTTCATGCTACGGGTACATGCCGGAAGAGTTGGTCGCTATTCGCGATTTGGTCATTGCTTGGGGAGAAGATTGTCAGCCTTGGGTGCCGAATTCGGCTTCGAATTATTTAATTGCGAAGGACGGATGCACAACTTCACCGCTGAATGAACGCCATTACACAACAGCCTACGGAGCTCAAGAAATGAAGAGTCTGAAGGAAGATTATCGTCGTTTTAAATACGAATTGGAAGGGAATTCGAAAGACAGTTTGGGGAATGAAATTGTTTCTCGCGCTCGAAAGTACAAGTCGGCCTACATGCATGAACATCCCTCCGATTATTATTTTTTGAATCGTTTTCGATTGATGAAGCAGTTTCTTTTCCCAGCGAGAATAGATAACATTCCGGGCCCAGCATTCGCTCAAATGAACATCTTTCAAAAAGGAGTGAAAGTAAGCTCTTACGCCTTGTTACTGATGGTGAATGTGCTCTCACTCATCCTTTTCATTCCAGTTATTCTGAAGGATTGGAAAGGACGTTGGTGGCTCGTTTCCTCGTGGTTGTTGTTCATAGTTTTGGCCGGTGTGCTTGGATTCATAGAGCAACGTTATCTTGTTCCGTGTTATTTCTTCTTTGCGATTGTTGTAGCGGTTGGAATTTCAAGTTGGAAATTGAAACGCAGCGCGTAAATTTGAAGAATATGCAAATCGTACTTTTTGAAGACCACGTGGTCAATTCATTCTTACCGCTTTCTCACACTCGAGCAATTGCCGACCTCTTTGCCGGAATGTACTCCATTCAAGATCGTTGGAAATTGTTTTTCGAGAATGATTCATTCTATGTTCAAACAAGAAATTCACTTCAAGATTTATACGGCGTAATTCCTGAAGGGGAGAGTTTGTATATCAATACGCGTATCATTCCCAATCAAATTGCAGTAGAAACCATACAAGGATTGAAGTCTAACGAGGCGTTCTTCATTCATGATGTCTGCGTTGCTGCCAAAGGTCCAAGTATGAATTGGGAATCCTTCGAGCGTCGCGCATGGACAGTCGAAGCCATGTGGTTGAATGGAGTTACCGATTTATTTTCAGTTAACGATTATTTGCTTCGTGCAGATTTCGCATCAGCAAATAAAAAAGATGGAGCGAAACCGAGTCAATACTGCAGAGTCATTGGCGATTCCTCGAACTTATTCATTCACTCAACAGCGAAGGTTTTCGATGCGGTATTGAATGTTGAAAGCGGACCTGTCTTCATTGATGAAGGTGCAGAAGTAATGGAAGGAAGTATGTTGCGCGGACCACTTTACATCGGGAAACACGCCGTCTTGAAGATGGGAACGAAATGCTACGGTCCTTCATCTTTTGGTGAGGAATGCAGAATAGGAGGAGAGACATCGAATGTTGTTTTCCATCCGTTCAGCAACAAAGGTCACGATGGTTTTTTAGGAAACGCAGTTATTGGTTCTTGGGTGAATTTCGGAGCTGACTCTAACTGCAGTAACCTGAAGAATAATTACAGCACTGTTTCCATTTCAAATGATTTAGATAAAAACGAAATCAATACTGGACTAACATTTTGCGGAGCGCTTGTGGGGGATCATGCGAAATTTGGAATTAACACCATGCTGAATACAGGGACCTATGTTGGCGTGGCAGCGAATGTTTTTGCGGGAGATTTTCCACCGAAATGTGTTCCTTCATTTACTTGGGGAACAGGCGCAGTTGAGCACAACCTCGACAAGGCCATTCAAACAGCAGAACGCATGATGCAACGCCGTGGCAAAGAAATGTCAGCGGCTGAAAGAGCCGTATTGGCGCATGTATTTAAAATTACCGCTGCTTCTCGGTCATAAAGGCAGAGGAAAATAAGTGGCATTGACATTGAAAATTGAGGTGTATGAATAATGAAGTAGATCCTTATTTTTTTTCTGACGAAGAAAACAATCACGAATATATACCTCTCATTACTGCAGAGGATGAAGACAATATGGCCAATGAGGAAACACCTGAGGTGTTGCCCATTTTGCCGCTGAGAAACACAGTTCTTTTTCCTGGAGTTGTTATTCCCATTACGGTTGGAAGGGATCGCAGCATTCGATTAATTCAAGATGCAAACGCTGGAACAAAAACCATTGGAGTGGTTGCGCAGCGTAACGCCGACATGGAGGATCCGTCGTTTGAAGATCTACACCACATTGGAACGCAGGCCACGATTCTTCGTATGTTGCGCATGCCCGATGGAAGCACTACCGTCATACTTCAAGGTAAGAAGCGTTTTTCAATTCAAGGTCTGGTAAATACCGATCCCTACTTCGAAGCTCAAGTAACAGCCTTTGAAGAGGTAAATAACATAGCCGAGGGCAAAGAGCAACAAGCTTTGTTTGAGTCCCTTCGTGATCACGCGTTAAATATTATTAATCTTTCTCCCGACATTCCCAGCGAAGCCGCTTTGGCAATTAAGAACATCAACGGATTGTCTTTCCTCACCAACTTCATTTCATCGAACATGAAGGCAGATGTTGAGAAGAAGCAGGAGTTACTAGAGATAGCAGATTTGGAAGAACGCGCGAGAAAGGTTTTCGAGCAGCTGCACAGTGATTTGCAAATGTTAGAAATGAAGAAGGAGATTCAGAAGAAAGTACACATTGACATTTCCAAACAACAGCGCGAATATTTCTTAACGCAGCAGATCAAGCAAATTCAAGATGAATTAGGTGCCAATCCGCAGAAAGAAGAGATTGATGCGAAGCGCGAAAAGGCGAAGCTTAAGCAATGGCCCGATCATGTGCGAACAGCATTTGAAAAGGAGTTAGGAAAGCTTGAACGCATGAATCCGCAAGTAGCAGAATACAGTGTTCAGTCGAATTACCTCGAACTGCTGTTAGATCTTCCATGGAATGAAACCAGCGAGGATAACTTCGATCTTATACATGCGAAAGAGGTCTTAGATCGTGACCATTTCGGATTGGAAAAAGTTAAAGAAAGAATTCTCGAGCATCTCGCAGTACTGAAAATCAAAGGGGACATGAAGTCGCCGATCATTTGTTTATACGGCCCTCCTGGCGTGGGAAAAACTTCTTTGGGAAAAAGCGTTGCTGAAGCATTAGGAAGAAAGTATGTGCGAATGTCATTGGGTGGATTGCACGACGAAGCGGAGATTCGCGGACACCGGAAGACCTACATTGGAGCCATGCCTGGTCGTATCATACAGAATTTGAAAAAAGTAGGAACATCAAATCCGCTTTTCGTTTTAGATGAAATAGACAAGATGGGACAAGGCGTTCACGGAGATCCAAGTTCAGCTATGTTGGAAGTCTTGGACCCTGAACAGAACCATGCCTTTTACGACAACTTCGTAGAGTTGGAATATGACCTTTCTAAAGTAATGTTCGTTGCGACATGTAATTCGCTTTCAACATTACAACCTGCACTTCGCGATCGATTAGAGATTATTGAAGTAAACGGTTATACCCTTGAAGAGAAATTGGAAATTGCGAAGCGCCACTTGGTTCCGAAGCAATTAACTGAAAACGGATTAACCGAGAAGAACATCGTGTTCACGGAAGAAGTTCTAGCATTTCTGATTGAATCATACACCAACGAAAGTGGTGTGCGTGCTTTAGAAAAACGTATTGGAAAGATGGTTCGTCACCGTGCCAAGCAGATGGCTTTCAAAGAAAAGTTTAAAACTACTTTGACAACCGATGATGTCTCAAATGCATTGGGGGTGAGCTATGAGAAAGATCGTTATGCCGACAATGATGTTGCGGGTGTTGTAACTGGATTAGCATGGACGCCAACGGGTGGAGATATTTTATTTATTGAGTCAAGTTTAACCCAAGGGAAAGGTCGATTGACATTAACTGGAAATTTGGGCGATGTCATGAAGGAAAGTGCAACACTTGCGCTGGAGTATTTGAAAGCACATTCGAGTCTGTTAGACATGGAAGCGAAAGTCTTCGATGAGACGAATGTGCATATTCACGTCCCTCAAGGCGCCGTTCCAAAAGATGGCCCAAGCGCAGGTGTTACTATGTTAACGGCGCTTGCGTCGGCCTTCACCAAACGGAAAGTGAAGAAGTTTCTCGCCATGTCCGGAGAAATTACACTCCGAGGAAAAGTCCTACCCGTAGGCGGTGTGCGCGAGAAAATTCTTGCCGCGAAGCGCGCAGGTATCAAAGAGATTATCCTCTGCGAAAAGAACCGAAAAGACATCGATGAAATCGACGAGCGCTATTTGAAAGGATTGAAATTTCATTTCGTTACAGACATGTACGAAGTATTAGACAAAGCCCTACTCAAAGAAAAAGCAAAGTAAGCTGTGAAATATATTCTGAACTATTTCGTTACTTGCAGGCCTGAATCATGAAAAAGCACCTGATTACCCTTCTATTATGCGCAGCTACTTTGTCTAGCTTCGCCCAGGCGGGTACAACAGTTTTTTCCGGAATTAACGTTTTCGGCTCAGCCAGAGTGGCCGCTATTGGCGGCAATGCCATTGCACTTTGTGCAAGCGACATCAACACCGCTGCTATCAATCCGGCTTTAATAGATTCACTCATGGATCGTAAACTAGCCATGAGTTACGTTCGTTATTTCGGTCAATCGAATTTCGGCTATACCTCTTTCGGATTTCACCCAGCTAAAAGTAAATTCGCTTTCGCTGGAACTTTGCAATACTTCGGTTACGGAACTAGCGAAAGATTAGACGGCTTGGGAAATAGTCTCGGTACGTTTAATTCAAACGAATATGCGTTAACTCTCGGAGCTTCTTACAAGGTCGATTCTCTCTGGCGTGTTGGCATTAACTTGAAGAATCTTTATTCAGTTTTTGATAATTTTTACTCATACGGCTTGGCTGTTGATGTTGCCGCAACGTACTACCAACCCAGGACAAATTTCGCCGCGAGTTTCGTGCTGAAAAATGTCGGAATGCAACTCGTAACCTATCGCGAGAGCTCAAGGGAAAAGATGCCTGTTGAATTCCAAATCGGTATCAGCAAACGCCCGAAGAACGCACCGTTTTTGTTTCATATAGCTTACGAGAATGTACAAAAATGGGATGTGAAATATGTAGATCCAAATGCAATTGTAATAGTTGATCCACTCACTGGATTGCCCGTAGATGACCGCACATGGGAGTTCGGAGATCAGCTAATGCGTCATATTGTAATTGGTACAGAGATTATTCTTGGAAATAACGTTCGTGTTGGTTTGGGTTATAATTATCGTCAACGTAAAGAACTTTCGATTCCGAATAGACCGGCTACTGCGGGCTTCTCGTTGGGTACAACTATAAACTTCAAGAAGTTTCAGTTGAGTTACGGAAGGAGTATTTATCACGTGGCTGGTGGCTCAAATCACCTCACTTTTACCTCAAAGTTGTAATCAAGCATCGCCATTTGTGAATTTCGCTCATGAGCATTAGCTTTACAACTTCAATTAATATTTATGAAATTCAAATCAGGCGTGTTATCCGGTGACGAAGTTACCGAACTGTTGAACGATGCTAAAGCTCATGGCTATGCGTTGCCAGCAGTAAATGTTATCTCAACCAATAGCGTGAATGCAGTTCTTGAAACCGCGCGCGATTTGAATTCACCTGTTGTTATTCAATTCAGCAACGGAGGAGGAGCTTTTTATGCGGGTAAAGGTCTCGATAATAAATATCAAGAGGCTTCAATCTTGGGTTCGGTGAGCGGTGCACAGCATGTGCATTTGATGGCGAAAGCATACGGTGTTCCAGTAATCATGCACACAGACCATTGTGCGAAGAATTTACTTCCTTGGATGGATGGAATGCTTCAGCACGGTATGGAGCATTTTGAAAGAACAGGTCGTTCTTTGTTTAGCTCACATATGCTTGATTTTTCTGAAGAGCCTCTTCATGAAAACATTGAACTAAGTGTGGAGTATTTCAAGAAAATGACACAGATGGGTGTAACCCTTGAGATTGAATTGGGAGTAACCGGTGGGGAAGAAGATGGTGTAGACAACAGCGATGTAGATAGCAGCAAGTTGTACACTCAACCAGAAGAAGTAGCCTACGCTTATGAGCACATGAACGCAGTTTCAAATCGCTTCACAGTAGCAGCGGCATTTGGAAATGTGCACGGAGTATACAAGCCAGGAAACGTAAAACTTTCTCCAATAATCTTGAACAACTCGCAAGAGTACATTCAAAGTAAATTTAACACAGGAGCGAAGCCGGTGAATTTTGTTTTCCACGGTGGAAGCGGATCTTCACGTGAAGAAATTCGTGAAGCAATCTCCTATGGTGCAGTGAAGATGAATATTGACACCGACATGCAATGGGCATACACGGTGGGAATTCGTAACTACATGTCTGGCAAATCTGCATATTTACAAAACCAAATTGGTAACCCAGAAGGAGACGATAAACCAAACAAGAAGTTCTATGATCCACGCGTTTGGTTACGCGAAGGAGAAAAGGAATTCGTTGCTCGTTTGAAGCAAGCTTTCGAAGATTTAAACGCAGTAGGTCGTAACGCGTAATTAACGCGTTACCACTATTGCTCTCATTATTACGGCGTTTTCATTGCTCAATCGCAATTGATAAACGCCGTTTTCGTATCCGCTTAAATCTACTTGCTGTAACGATTGGTTGTTTAGCTTATTGGCAGAAAGAAGTTTTCCTGCGTTGTCGTATACAGATAGGTAAGTATTTTCATTCATGAAGTCCCATTGAATGTTCACCACGTCACGTGTTGGATTCGGATAAATACGAAGATTTGTTGCCACGATTTCTTGAACAGATACATCCACGCTCACAGCGTAGAATTGGGTGCTTTCACAACCGTAAGCATTTGCCCAGGTCATTTGTATTTCCCCTGTGCCTGTTATAAACTGATCCCAAACAACTTCAATCACATTCGTTCCTTGCCCTGAGATAATTGTTCCTCCGGTTACAATCCAGTTATACGTGTAATCAGGAAGAGAAGCCACTGCATATGAATAAGTATTGTTGTATACAGCATTCGGTTCTCCTGAAATCGCGGGAATTTGCGGTTCTGGATATTGTTGAACAACTACTTCAGAATATGAAGAACATCCGTGAATGTCAGTGTAAGTTACCCCGTAGGTTCCCGCATCATTGATGTAAATAGTATCTGAGGGGTCGCTGGTGGTCCACAGGTTTCCTCCAACATAGTTCGACCAAAGAGGAGAAGCAACATTTTTACAAATGAACAACTCGCCGCCAATAATCGGAGGTGCAGGCGTATCGTATGAGTTGACATACACCGTGTCAGTGGTAGCGCAAAGATCTTGGAAGGAATAGGTGCAGGCATAGCTTCCAGAAAGAATCGGAATCACAGTTCCTTCAGCAGTTACTCCAAATCCGCTCCAGAAACCTCCAGCAGGAGTTGCGTTAGCCGCAAGATCAATTAGATCACTTGGCATACATACAGAAACATCAGGTCCTGCTGTTATTTGAAGGGGAACCGCCACAGTGTAGTAAGTTGAGTCAATGTTGGTGCAACCATTTCCATCGGTAAACGAATATTGAAAACCGAATGTTCCTTCGGTTGTTGGAATGAATATATTATTCGAAATATTTATCCCTGACCACGTTCCTGCCGCTGGCGTTGCATTCAGTGTGAATGGGCCAGTGGAAATGCAAACAGTGGTGTCAGCATCGGCACTAACAACAGGTAACTCATATACAGTAACACTTAATGAATCGGTGTCTGTGCATCCAAATTCACTTGTAACCATAAGTTCAATAAGTTCAGTCTGATTGATTGTTATCGTTGTGTCGTTTGATCCTGTTGACCAAGAAGGCACTCCATTGGTGGAAGTCAATTGAATTTCATCTCCATCACAAAATGAAGATGGACCGCTCGCTAGGATTGTAGCAATCGGATTAGGGTTTACGATAACTGTAACAGGAACAGATGTTGCGGAGCAGTTGTATATGTTTGTTAGAGTAACAGTGTAATCTCCGGAACTATTCACTACTATTAAACTGTCTGTGGAAGTTGTACTCCATTCAATAAGTGAGTCAATACTGCTCGACAGGAGAACACTATCCCCAGTGCAGAATGTTGTTGCAGATAAGGGGGTGATAACGGGAGATGGAAGAGGATTTACGATAATATCAGTTCCTTCAGATATGGCGACGCAGTTGTCTACGTTCGTAACAGCCACGTTGTAAACCCCTGTAGTATCCACAGTTATTGTGGAGGTGGTGTCGCCATTACTCCAAAGATAGGCTATTCCTAAATTGGCAGTTAAAGTTGCAGATGTATCTGCACAAAACACCAAGGGGTCACTGGTAGAAATAGTTGCCGTTGGAGTCGAGGTTAAAATTGTAATCGTGGAGCTTGCAGTCGATGTACCCGCAGTTGCTGTGCAGTTGTATGTTGTGGACGTAGCTGTAGGAGAGACAACAAGTGTATTTCCAATGGTTCCGTCATTCCATAAATAGCCTACAACAAATGGATTGTATACAGCTGAAGGAAGCGTGGTTCCTGCGAATGTTCCAATTTGTGGAATCGGAGCTGGAGGAAAGCTAACTCCAGTTGTTGGGGTTGAAATAGTAATAGCGGGCGTTGAAGTGATGGTGCTGAAATTAGCTTGCGTCCCCATATCGAAGGGCATATGCACAATCACATTTTGCATATTTGCTGAAATTAATTTGCGATTGTAAATCGCATTTATATCAGCTGCGGTAAGTGCGATTTTCCAAACTCGGAACTCATCGAGCTGGCCTAAATAACTGTCGTTTGGATCAGCATCTATACCACCCAACGCTGGATAAGAATTTCCGAGATTAGGGCGGAACGCCACAGTGAGCGGAACCCCGAAATTGTTGTTTGCATAGTTCGATCCGTTTGGTCGTGTTCCAACAGAAACACCATCAATGAAAAGTTCAAAATTATTGGAAGTGTAAACTACAGCACAATGATGCCATCCGGTCAAGTTAGCAGCATAGGTTAAGCGCGATGCTGAAAATTGGTGACTTTGTTCCATTACTGAAATTCCATTAACTCCAACAGAAACTCCGGAGGAACGTCTCTGTATTCCGCTGAAAATACTTTGAGGATATACCGCATAATTTTGCCCTGCCTGTCCGTCGTATATGCCAATGCCATCAATATGCTCAGGGAGCAACACAATCGAGTCAGGAGTGTTGAACCAAAACTCATAAGTAAAAGTTCCTATAGTTTGTTGTTGCGTATTATTTAAGATTATTGCCTGATTAGCAGTGCGATTAAAATGTAAAACGCGATTAGGAAGGTCGGCATTCGCGGTTAATGTCGCGCTTTCTCCGGGACATAGAATCATATCGTTGGAGGTAATGCTTACCGATTGAGCATCAACAAGAATTGAAAATAACAGAATAAACGCTGCTAATATTGACTTTTTCATAATGCCAAAAGACTTTCAAATATAAGGACAGCTTTTCTCTTGTTGGAGCTTGAAGGTGTGTTAAGTATTTACGAAAAATGAGAGATTCTCTGTGTTTATCTCGTTTTTCCATATCTCGGATGGAACAGCTGAATCTCTTCTTTCAATTTAGAACGGTCAATATGGGTGTAGATTTCTGTTGTCGTGATACTCGAATGTCCAAGCATTTCTTGAACAGCCCTTAAATCCGCTCCTGCTTCAACGAGGTGAGTGGCAAATGAATGACGGAATGTGTGCGGGCTCACTTGTTTTTGAATGCCCAATGCAACGCAATTTTCACGAATAATGGTGAAGATGTACATGCGACTTAATTTCTTACCTCTTCGATTTAGAAAAACAAAGTCTTCGTGCCCAGGTGAAAGTTTTAAGTGATTCCGCATGTGCTCGTTGTAATGCTGAATCCATTTCATGGCTTCTTCACCAATTGGAACAAAGCGCTCTTTGTTTCCTTTTCCAACAATGCGCAAGAGCTGATCGCTTGTTCGCATTTGAGAAATTTTAAGATCAGTGAGCTCACTTACACGAAGTCCGCAGCTGTATAGTGTTTCAAGAATGGCTCTATTCCTCGTTCCTTCGGGTTTGCTTAAATCGCAATGTTCAATAATAGAAACCACTTCTTCAATGCTAAGCACGTCGGGAAGCTTGCGAGAAGTTCTAGGCATTTCAATAAATTCCATGGGGTCTATTGAAATTACTTTCTCCAAAATTAAATATGAAAAAAAGCCTTTAAGTCCTGAAATAATTCGAGCCTGTGAAGTTGGTTCTAATCCTAATTCATGAAGAAACTTTAAGAACGAAGTAATGGTTTCGTGAGTGATAGAAGATATCGATAAACTTTCAGTGAAATTTTCGAGTTTCGAAACGTCCTTCAAATAAGCGGAACGGGTGGCTTCCGAAAGGGATTTTTCCAATCGTAAATAAATGTCAAAGCCTTTTTTTAATCCAACCCAACTCATTGCACGAAGATAGACAAAACGAAAAACCCTCGCGAACGAGGGTTTTTCAGACTAATTACCTAAACAAATTCTAATTAACCAAAACTACTGGTAACCGTTGTTACTCGGCAGTATACTTAAATATTGTAATGTGCGTAGCACGTATATTCACAATCTCTAAGCGTTCTTAGACAGGACAAACTTATAAACGCATTTGACCTGTCTTCAACTTGGTTTTTCGACTTATAAACAGAGGAATGTGAAACGGGACTTGTATTTTTAGAAAATTCATGTATATTTGCACTCGTTTTAACAAAGAATACAGAACATGAAACCAGGAATACACCCAGAATCTTACCGTTTGGTAGTTTTCAAAGATATGTCTAACGAGTACGCTTTCTTAGGAAAGAGCACTTGTAATTCAAAAGAAACCATCATGTGGGAAGATGGTAACGAATATCCTGTAATTAAATTAGAAATTACTTCAGCGTCTCACCCGTTCTACACTGGTAAGATGCAATTAGTGGATACTGCAGGTCGTATTGACAAGTTCAAGACGCGCTATGCAAAATTCGAGAAAAAATAATAATCATCACCGCTTACAAAGAAAAGCCACTCAAGCGAGTGGCTTTTTTTTTAGGGTGCACCATAAAAACAATGTACTTTTGTTTTCCGTATGAAAAACGCCGCTACCGCCTATCAATTGCTTCATTCAGCTTTGAAGAATGTCTTTCAGAATAACTTCCAAATGGAAGTTTCAGACAGTGAAATTCAAATACAAAAAACAAGAAAAGAATTTGAAGGCGACCTTACCGTTGTGACATTTCCTTGGGTGAAGAAATTGGGTAAATCACCAGAGGCAGTTGGACAAGAAATAGGTGAGGTGCTACAAAAAGAAATCCCTTCAATCGAAAGATTCAATGTGGTGAAAGGTTTTTTGAACCTTCATTTCAACGATGCTTTTTGGGGAAGTCAATTTCAAAATGTTACACAACTCGATAATTTCGGATTAGCTCCAGCGAATTCGAAGCCGAGAGTCATGGTAGAGTATGCTTCACCAAATACCAACAAGCCACTGCACCTTGGGCACTTAAGGAATATTTTCTTAGGGTATTCAGTTTCCGAAATTTTCAAGGCGAATGGTCATTCGGTTACGAAAGTACAGGTGATCAACGATAGAGGGATTCACATCTGCAAAAGCATGATTGCTTGGTTGGAATCTGGCTTAAATGAAACACCTGAATCATCAGGAATGAAAGGGGATAAGCTAGTTGGAAAGTATTACGTAGAGTACGATAAAAAATTTAAAAGTCAAGTTGCAGATCTTGTTGCTTCAGGCATGTCGAAGGATGATGCAGAGACGCAAGCGCCAATTGCAATAGGTGCGCGTGAAATGTTGTTGAAATGGGAAAACAAAGATGCTGATACACTAGCTCTTTGGTCGAAAATGAACGGTTGGGTGTACGACGGTTTTGATGTGACCTACAAGACCATGGGCGTGGACTTCGATAAGTTATACTACGAAAGTGATACGTATATTTTAGGTAGAGACGAAGTGATGAAAGGATTGGAAAACGGCGTGTTTTTCAAGAAAGAAGATGGAAGTATTTGGATAGATTTAACGGGTGAGGGATTAGACGAGAAGGTTGTTTTAAGAAAAGACGGAACAGCAATGTACATCACGCAGGACATCGGAACAGCAATGCTGCGTTTCCGTGATTATCCCGATGCCTCTTCGTTGGTTTATACCGTTGGAAATGAGCAAGACTATCACTTCAAAGTGTTATTTAAGATTTTGAAGAAGTTAGGACTTCAACAAGCAGAAAAATGTTTCCATCTGAGCTACGGAATGGTAGAGCTTCCGGAGGGTAAAATGAAAAGTCGCGAGGGAACGGTTGTTGACGCAGACGATATTATGGCTGAAATGAAGCAGGTGGCGAAAGAAGTGGCCGAGGAGCAAGGCAAGTTAGATGGAATGTCGGATGAGGAGAAAGATCATCTTCACCACATCATTGGAATGAGTGCGTTGAAATATTTCTTGCTTCGCGTAGACCCAAAGAAGAACATGTTGTTCGATCCGAAGGAAAGTATCGATTTCAATGGTAACACAGGTCCGTTCATTCAATACGGATACGTACGCACACAGGCAATTCTAAGAAAGGTCGAAGGAGAATTAAGCGCGTTGAATTATGCAGGCGAACTTCACGAAACCGAAAGGCAATTGATTAAGCATTTGCTTGATCTTCCTGCAGCTTTTGACGATGCAACGAATACATACAACCCGTCAGTTCTTGCTGCATATGCCTACGATTTAGTTCGCGACTTCAATAGTTTTTATCAGCAATGTGCGATTCTTCGCGAACCAAACAACGACTTAAGAGTTTTTCGTTTAGCACTAGCCAAGCAAGTTGGTGAAGTAGTGAAAAAAACGATGAATGTACTGGGCATTGAAATGCCCGAAAGAATGTAATTATGTCAACAACAGAAGTAAGATTAAATACAATTGAAGAGGCGATTACCGATTTCAAGAATGGGAAAGTAGTTATTGTTGTTGATGATGAAAATCGCGAGAACGAAGGTGACTTCATAGCCCCCGCTGAAATTGTTACGCCTGAGGTGATTAATTTCATGACGAAATTCGGAAGAGGTCTTATTTGCGTTGCGCTTACGCAAGAGCGATGCGAAGAACTGAATCTTGAACTTATGGTCTCAAACAACACCGATCCTCACAAAACAGCATTTACTGTTTCTGTAGACTTGATAGGAAACGGTTGTACAACGGGTATTAGCGCTCACGATCGTTCAAAGACCATTCAGGCGTTAATAGATCCCAACACGAGACCCGAAGACTTGGGAAGACCGGGTCATATTTTTCCTCTAATTGCAAAGGAAGGCGGTGTTCTCAGAAGAACGGGTCATACGGAAGCTACCATAGATTTAGCTCGCTTGTGTGGCATGAAACCAGCTGGTGCATTAGTTGAGATTATGAACGACGATGGAACTATGGCTCGTCTTCCTCAATTGCTTGAGATTGCCAAAGAGTTAGACTTGAAAATCATTTCAATCGAATCGCTGGTTGCCTATAGACTTCAAAGAGAAACACTCATTGAAGAAACAAGAAGAGAAACAAGAAGTTGGTTGGGTATGGAGGTAGAGATTGTGCATTTTGGAAGTGAATCAAAAACTCGAAATCATGCGGCCTTGAAGTTTGGAAATTGGAACGAAAACGAGGCGGTGCCTGTTCGTGTGCAGGCCGTTTCTTCATACGGAGATTTTATTGACGTGCTTCTTCAACAGCATAATTCGTTGAATCGTACTCTTGACATAATTCAAAAAGAGGGAAGAGGATTGCTTGTTTTGTTGGAAAACGAAAAACGAAATAACGATGAGCGCGATTACGGAATTGGTGCTCAGATTATTCGGGCATTAGATGTCTCGAAAATGAAATTAATATCATCTTCTCAAGTAAAACGAAGCGCACTGGAAGGATATGGCTTAGAAATTTCGGAATACATTACGCTTTAATATTGATAGTATGATTTTACCAGTTATTGCATACGGAGATCCCGTTCTGAAGAAAAAAGCGGAAGAGATTGATGAGAATTATCCAAACCTAAAGGAACTCATTGAGAATATGTTCGAAACCATGTACGCTTCCAATGGTGTAGGTATAGCAGCTCCACAAATCGGACGTTCAATACGCTTGTTCGTGGTTGATGCTTCTCCAGTAGCTGAAGGTGACGATGGAGATCCAACCTGCGAAGACTTTAAGCGTGTTTTTATTAATCCAATTATTTATGAAGAGTCAGGAACCGAATGGTCATGCGAAGAAGGTTGTTTGTCAATTCCAAGAATCAGAGAGGAAGTTAAGCGCAAGCCTAAACTGAAAATTGAGTATTACGACGAAAACTGGGAGCTATACGAAGAAGAGTTAGAGGGCTTTGCTGCACGTGTGGTTCAGCACGAATACGATCACATCGAAGGAATTCTATTTACCGATAGAATTAACCCATTACGAAAGCAATTGCTCAAAGGTAAATTGCGCGACATTCAGAAGGGTAATATTCATACAGAATACCGAATGAAATTTTATAAAGGATGAAAAAAATAGCAGGGGTAATTTTAGTTGCAATACTTTTTGCATCATGCGGAAACCAGACAGCAGAAGCTCCAAAAGAGAAAAAAATAAACGGAGATTCTTTGTTGAAAGTGGTGAATGATTTTGATGCAAACGTTAAAGCAGGAAATCCAATTGTGAAAATGTCTCGGGAACAACTCAAAGGAGTCGTAAGCGCCTACAAAGAGTTGGCGTTAATTACCACAGACAGAAACACTCAGGTTATGTATTTTGAAAAAGCAGGTAGCATTAGCGGTGAAGCACATTTCAATGAAGAAGTAAAGAGCTGTTTCGAAAGTGCATTCGCGTTGGAGAATAATCCTGAGAAATTAGCAGAGCTACATTACACATATGCATTCATCAACGACGCTAAATTGAAGCAATTCGATATTGCTCGTCAAGAATATCAGTTGTTAATTACAGATTTTTCTACTTCTTTTTGGGCAGAACAAGCCAAAATGGCTTTGGAGGTTTTAGGAAAAACGGATGAAGAAATTTTAGCTGCGTTTAAGGCGAAGAATAACATTCAGTGATTAAATTTGAGGTATGGCGTACCTCAAATATCTTCTTGCTTTTGTGATGCCCGTGTTGGCATTTGTAGGATTTGAATTGGGAGGACTTTGGTCTTACCTAACCTTGATATTTGCTTTTGGTTTAATACCTTTTCTCGAGTGGCGGTGGGCTCCCAATCATTCAAATGCACAGGCAGAGCAAGCGAAACAAAAGCCTTGGTTTAGGCTTCTCCTATATCTGACACTTCCTATTCAACTGTTTTTACTTTATTCTTTTTTTGATGCCCAATTTCAGTCAAAGGAAAATCCGATAACATTCGTAGGTAATTTAACGGCCATGGGTATTATGTGCGGAGTTTTTGGAATAAACGTAGCGCATGAGTTGGGACATTCCCCAAAAATATTTGATAGGGTTGTGGCAAGAATTCTATTAAGCACATCCTTGTATATGCATTTCTACGTTGAACACAACAAGGGACATCACAAGTGGGTTGGCACAGAGAGAGATCCTGCTACGGCGCGAAGAAACGAAACCATCTATAAGTTTTGGTTTAGAGTAATTCCTAGCAGTTATTTTTCGGCGTGGGAGATATCTTCGGTCGAATGCAGAAGAAAGAACAGATCTTGGTTTTTTCATGAAACGTTAGGGTACACTTTCGTTCAGATATTAATTTGTTTTGGCTTGTATCTGTGGCAGCCATTGGCATTGTTTACATTTTTAATAGTTGCATTGCTTGGGATCCTGCTGCTAGAATTGGTGAACTACATCGAACACTACGGATTGACACGTTCAAAGGTGAATGAGAATAGGTTTGAGCAAGTTGCACCGGAGCATTCATGGAATTCAGATCACATTCTCGGAAGGGCAGTACTGTTTGAATTGAGCAGACACAGTGACCACCACGCTAATCCAGAACGATCTTATCAGGATTTACGGTCTCTTGAAACATCAAAACAACTGCCTTTCGGATATCCGGCAATGATGGTATTGGCCTTGTTTCCAAGGAAATGGTTTCAGATCATGCATCCGCTTTTAAATGATTGAAAAGAAAAACAAAAAAAAGTCTTGTGTAATAGCAAGTTCTTTTTATTTTTGCAATCCAAAAGTTCTTTACAGATAAGCGAGAGTAGCTCAGTTGGTAGAGCATAACCTTGCCAAGGTTAGGGTCGCGAGTTCGAGTCTCGTCTCTCGCTCATAGCAGCAAAGAAACCTGATCTAATCAGGTTTTTTTGTATGTAGTTGCCCGGATGGTGGAATCGGTAGACACGCAGGACTTAAAATCCTGTGGCCATTGCGGTCGTGTGGGTTCAAGTCCCACTCCGGGTACAATTGCGAGTAATCGCACAAACTAAATCCTTGAAGTAATTCAAGGATTTTTTTATTTAACGATGGAAGCAACACAAAATCCAATAGGCTTACTTAACGCGCTGCGTGGCGTCGCAGCATGGATGGTTTGTATGTTCCATTCAGCTTTCATTATTCAGCCATTTTATCCAGAATTCCATCACTTGCTCGATTGGGGACAAGAAGGCGTTTATGTCTTTTTTGTAATCAGCGGTGTTGTTCTTCCATGGTCCATGGAACAAGGAAAATACAGCTTCAAGAATCTCGATAAGTTTATGTTGAAACGAATTGTGCGGTTGTATCCGCCTTTCGTAATTTCTGTTCTGGTTTTCGTAATAGGAATTTGGATTATGAAAGATAATCGCTCGTTCTACGATGTTGAAATAATTCAAAGGTTCGTCGATAGCGTTACTTTTCAGGTTCCTTTCAAAGAATCAAAATGGGTGATTGAAGTTTACTGGACTTTATTCGTTGAATTTCAGTATTACATATACCTCGCACTCATCTTCCCGTTCCTCGCTAGCAACAAGCTTTCAATCCGCCTCATTGCATATTACGGTACATTGGGCTTAACCTTTCTTTCGCACTTCTTTGTTCCAATGCATACGAAGGAAAATGTCTTCTTTCACTTGCCTGTTTTTGCTCTTGGATTCTCTTTATTCCTTTACTACAAAAAGAATATATCGAAATTGGAATTTTGGAGTGGCGTAATTGTATCCCTCTCGCTCGGATTGTTCAATATTTATGATCAATTGCATTTAGGAACGCACATTACCATAGTTGCAGGGCTTACCTTTCTCGCAATTTATTTCATAAAGAAGGGACCATCTTGGCTGAACTTCATTGGAGATGTTTCCTATTCTTACTATTTGTTTCACTTATTTTTCGTCTCATTTATTTACGGGAAATTCTATCACGAGGCTCAAGATGGAAAGTTGGTTTGGGTAGTTTTTGTCGCCATCCAAGCTTATTCGGTTCTTGGCGCATGGATCATGTTCCATCTCATTGAGAAGCCCTCTTTAGCTTGGACAAAAAAGATTCGTTATCGCTCCTAGAAACATTTCGGCAACTGCTTTGTTGTTGCTGCTATGAAAGTATATCGCCTGTCCACAGAAACGTTTATTCCAGCTTCAATAGAAACCGTTTGGAATTACTTCGCCACACCGATTAATCTGAATGAGATGACTCCTCCAGATATGAGTTTCGAAATTCTAACCGATGTCGAAGGAGTGAAGATGTACCCAGGCATGATCATTCAATATAAAGTTCGTCCCTTGTTGAATATTCCCATGGGTTGGACTACAGAAATTACACATTGCGAAGAAGGGAAATTCTTTGTTGACGAACAGAGATTTGGACCCTATGCCTTGTGGCATCATCAGCACCATTTTGAAGCGGTTTCAGGCGGAGTGAAAATGACCGATACGGTTCATTACGCCATTGGTATGGGAATTTTAGGACGAATCGCTTACACGTTTTATGTGAAGAATAGATTAGCTGGAATATTTTCCTACAGAGAAAAACGCGTCAAGGAAGTCTTTGGTTAATGAGAAACTAGGAGCTTCTTTACTTCCGTATTTTCTTCGGTTTGAATTTCAATTTGAAACAAACCGCTTGAGTACCTTGAAGTGTTTAACTCAAAGAGAACGGTTTCATTAATAGAAACATTTTCCACCTTCCTTCCACCCAAATCGCAAATGCGAATGCGCTGAATGGCTTTATTTGAAGAAATTACGCAGTTCGCTTGTGAAGGATTAGGATACACCACTATTCCATCAGTTTCTGAGATCGTTTCACCCGTATTTCTATTGTTGTTTTCGGAGGTAAATCCTGAAAGAGGTGCAATGGAAATGGTATAAGTCACGTTATGTTTCAGCCTGAAAATTGAATAGCGCCTTTTGAGCGCTATTCCTTTCAGTTTTCTATCGAGTCAATTTTTTGTATTTGATACGAGTTGGTCCTGTATCACCAAGTCGTTTCTTCTTGTTCTCCTCGTATTCGGAATACGACCCCTCGAAATAATAAACTTGTGAATCTCCTTCGAAGGCGAGAATGTGCGTACAAATACGGTCTAAGAACCAACGGTCGTGACTAATAACAACAGCACAACCTGCGAAGTTCTCAATCCCTTCTTCCAGTGCGCGAAGGGTATTTACGTCAATATCATTGGTTGGCTCATCGAGCAATAGAACATTTGCCTCAGTTTTTAAGGTCATCGCTAGGTGCAATCGATTGCGCTCACCGCCAGATAAAACTCCGCATTTCTTTTGCTGATCACTTCCGGCGAAATTGAACTTGCTGCAATAGGCCCGAGAATTGATGGTTTGTCCGCCTAAGTCAATAACTTCATTTCCGCCACTAATGACTTCGTACACGCTTTTCTCTGGATCAATTTCTTTGTGACGTTGGTCAACGTATCCAATTTTTACGGTATCTCCAACTTTAAATGTTCCGCTATCAGGAGTCTCTTCTCCCATGATCATTCGGAACATGGTGGTTTTTCCTGCACCGTTCGGACCAATCACACCAACGATTCCAGCAGGAGGGAGTTTGAAAGATAGGTTTTCAATGAGTATACGATCTCCGAATGACTTTGAAATTTCAACGGCTTCAATAACTTCGTTACCCAAACGAGGACCATTCGGAATTGGAAGCTCTAACTTCGCGTCCTTCTCTCGTTCTCCTTCAGCCATCATCTTGTCGTAGTTCTGAATACGGGCTTTGTTTTTAGCCTGACGCCCTTTCGGGTTCATGCGCACCCATTCTAACTCTCGCTCTAATATTTTTCTACGTTTGCTTTCTTGCTTTTCCTCTGCAGCCAAACGCTTCGATTTCTGATCTAACCATTCGGTGTAGTTTCCTTCCCACGGAATACCTTCACCGCGATCCAATTCAAGAATCCATCCTGCAACGTTGTCCAAGAAATAACGGTCGTGGGTAACTGCCAATACAGTTCCTGGATATTGTTGAAGGTGTTGTTCTAACCACTCTACGCTTTCAGCATCCAAGTGGTTGGTAGGCTCATCCAGTAACAACACATCAGGGTTTTGAAGTAACAAGCGACACAAAGCCACACGACGACGTTCACCACCACTCAATTTCTCAATAAGTGAGTCTTCATCTGGACAACGAAGCGCGTCCATAGCAATAGACAGTTTCGTGTCTAAATCCCAACCGCCTAATGCTTCAATTTTATCTTGAACAGCAGCTTGGCGATCCATTAAAGCCTGCATTTTATCAGGGTCGTTTAGGATTTCTTCATCGCCGAACTTCATGTTTATCTCTTCGTATTCTTTCAGCACGTCCGTAATCGGTTTTACACCTTCTTCAACAATTTCTCGAACTGTTTTAGTATCGTCTAATTGTGGTTCTTGTGGTAGGTAACCAACGGAATATCCTGCAGACCAAACCACATCGCCTTGAAACTCTTGGTCGAGGTTTGCAATAATCTTCATAACGGTAGACTTTCCCGCACCGTTCAATCCAATGATTCCAATTTTAGCTCCGTAGTAAAACGAGAGATAAATGTCCTTTATAATGTGCTTGCCAGTTGGAGTGTACTTGTTCACACCCACCATGGAAAAGATGATTTTTTTGTCGCTCATAGTTGAAAATTGAACGGCAAAGATACGTATCCTAAGCGCTGTATTTCTCTATTCCCTTTAAAATTGAAGAAGTCGCTCCGGCATGATCCGTGACATATTTTTTTCCGACATTAGGAATAGCATTTTCATAATGGCAATGTTCAATAAATGAAGAGAGTTCTTCCGGGCTTTCGATAGGAAATGCCGCGCCAATTTTAACCAGATCACTTGCTTCTTGAAACTTTTTGAAGTTCGGTCCAAAGGCCATAGGAACTCCGTACACGGCAATCTCCAATGAATTGTGCAATCCCTTTCCAAATCCACCACCAAGTACAACTGCGTTCGCACGAGAATATATTGAAGACAACATGCCAATGGAGTCAACGATTAAGACGCGCGCTTCATTGTTTTTTTCTGGTTGAAAGGAAGAGAGTAGGACCACTCCAAATTTCTCGAAACGAGTTATAGATTCTTGAATTCTACTGCTGTGAATTTCATGCGGAACAACACATGCTTTTAAATTATTTTCCCGTTGCAAAAGCCTAGCTAAGAGCGATTCTTCTTCCGTGTAACTCGATCCTAGAACCACGAGAAATTGATTTTGTTTGAACGATTTTAACCAATTCAATTCTGATGGAGATTTGGATATTTCAATGACACGATCAAAACGCGTGTCTCCTGAAAGACTTACGTTGTTAAGGTTGATTTTTTGAAGAAGCTTTTTGGTGTTTTCGTTCTGAACGAAAAAGTGTGTGACTGCTTTCAATGTGGGTCGCCATATAATTCCATGCCATTTGAAAAACCGTTGTTCTTCTCGTAAGATTACCGAAATACAAAACAACTTTACCCCTTGATTTTTTAAGCTTGAAAAGTAATTTGTCCAGAATTCATATTTCACAAAAATGGCTTGAGATGGCTTAAGAATTTGAACGAATTTTTTGGCGTTAAAATAGGTGTCAAGTGGAAGGTATCCTATCCAATCGGCACCGGAATAGTTCTTTCGAACTTCATATCCGGAAGGGGAGAAAAAAGTCAGAGCAATAACAACTCCGGGATTTCTGCATTTAAGCGCTTCGATTACGGGCCTACCTTGCTCAAATTCCCCCAACGAGGCGCAATGGAGCCAGATGATTTCAGAATCAGATGGAAGTGAATTTCGCCATTTATTCAAGGTGGAAATTGAATTCCTTCTGCCTTTATTCCCGATTCGAATTTTCTTGTCAAATAGCCCGACAAGTGGAAGAATGATTCCAACAAACTGCCAGACGATTGAATAAAAAAATCGAAACATGTTTTAATAAATATAGAAGTCGTTAGGGGCACGTTGATAAAGGTTTAAAACCCATCCAGCACGCAAGCCGAATAATAGGTCTAAACGTTTTTCAGTGTCTTGAGTTTGCGTATCTAAATTCCATTCTCGGCGGCTTTGAGTGAAGGCTTCTGTCGCCTGAGCTCCGATATAGAAATTCACGAGCCTGTTGTTACTGAGATGGTAGTATCCAACGAATTGATTTAACGAAAGACCGTTTGTTAATCGGTCATAACCTTTCAAATAATCACCTTCGAGCTGTGTAATCTTAGCTTCTTGATGCTCTAATCTTATTTTGTGTTGAAGCAGTCCAACCCCTGCGGTTATGAGTATTCCGGAGTTTTTATTGGGGCCAACAATTGGTAGGAGTTTACCTCCTTGAAGAAAAATATTGAAACCTCTTTGTTGAATAAACATCGTCGCTATTTGTCCTTGTTCATCCAAGATTTCTCCTCGATCAGTTAAAAGATTGCTAAGGAGATTTGGTTCATGAACTTTGTTTCCGAATAAGTAAGCAAATTGCAGTCCGTAGTACCAGTTTTTTTTATCTTTTATGTGAAATCCAACTTCAACACTACCGTTGTTTCCAAATCTTTTAGCAAGATCACCACCGGGAATAGAGTACCCATAGCCAACGGTAACATGCGGATTAAATAATAAGGAATCACGCACTTGCCATTGTCCGAATGCAACAAAGAAAGCCAGTTGCCAAAAAGCAATAACCAAGAGTTTCTTCATACTGCGAAAGTAAATGTTATTGATTGGAAACTAAAGCTTAATTTTGTTGCCCTTAAAAAACGAAATATGTCAGTAAATATTCAAATGGTAGATCTCAAGAGACAATACTTGAAGATTAAAGATGAAGTTGATGCGGCAGTAGTGCATGTTATGACTAATGCAAATTTCATTAATGGAGCTGAAGTAAAGTCATTTCAAAATAATCTTGAGAACTATTTGAATGTCAAACATGTCATTCCCTGCGCCAATGGGACAGATGCCTTGCAAGTAGCAATGATGGGTTTGGGTCTTCAGTCAGGAGATGAAGTGATCACGGCATCCTTCACCTACGTTGCAACTGCTGAGGTAATAGCTTTGTTGGGATTAGTTCCAATATTAGTTGAAGCCAAGGAAGCGGATTTTACAATTGATCCGGCCGAAATTGAAAAAGCAATTACTCCAAAAACAAAGGCTATTGTTCCGGTTCATTTATTCGGACAGGGGGCAGACATGAACGCAATCATGGAAATTGCTCGTAGGCATAATCTATTTGTCATTGAAGATACCGCTCAAGCATTGGGCGCCACATATCAATTGTCGAATGGTGAATCTGCAGCTTTAGGCACTATCGGCCATATTGGATGCACAAGCTTTTTTCCTTCAAAAAACTTAGGATGCTACGGAGATGGAGGTGCCTTATTCACCAACAGCGATGAACTTGCTGCTAATTTGCGCATGATTGCAAATCACGGGCAAAAGGTTCGTTATTACCACGATGTAATAGGCGTCAACTCACGTCTAGACACAATGCAAGCGGCTATTTTAGATATCAAACTCAAGCATTTAAATAGGTATGCGGAATCTCGCAGAAGTGTGGCAGATTTTTATGACAATGCGTTCAAGGGAATTGACGAGCTAATGACGCCCAATCGAATTTCCAATGGGACTCATGTTTTTCATCAGTACACTTTGAGAGTAGCCAACGGTAAAAGAGATGCTCTTAGAGTATACCTTGAAGAAAAGGGAGTGCCCAGCATGATTTATTATCCCCTTCCATTGCATTTTCAAAAGGCATTTGAGAACGAGAGATATCCGAAAGGATCTATGCCAATTAGCGAGCGTCTGTCTGCTGAAGTATTATCTCTTCCAATTCACACGGAAATGACATCAGAAGAACTCGAATATATTGCAAACAGCGTGAGGTCATTTTTCAACCCCTGATTGGTTTTTGAATGAGAAAAAATGGAAAAATGGGCGTTTCAGCTACTTTTAGTAAAAAAAAAATGTGTCTCGGCTCATATTTTTTAAATTGAAAATCAACATGTTACAACACCGCAGCGATTTTTTTAAAAAGAAATTCACAATAGTGCTTGTGAATAACAATTCATGATGTACATTTGCACCCCGAATTTTCCGAGTCGTGTACTCGTATTAAAAATAGTGAAATAAAGGAACTTACATAACAATGCCAACAGTTCAACAGTTAATCAAAAATGGTCGCGAACCGAAGACCTACCGCAGCAAGTCTGCTGCTTTGACCTCATGTCCACAGCGTCGTGGGGTTTGTACGAAAGTGTACACAACGACTCCAAAGAAGCCAAACTCTGCGTTACGTAAGGTAGCGAAGGTTCGTTTGACCAATGGTTTTGAAATCATTGCTTACATCGGAGGTGAAGGTCACAACCTTCAAGAGCACAGTATCGTATTGGTTCGTGGTGGTCGTGTAAAAGATTTACCTGGGGTACGTTACCACATTGTGCGTGGCGCTTTGGATACTGCCGGAGTTAACGGCCGTGGTCAAAGAAGATCTAAGTATGGTACAAAACGTCCAAAAGTTAAAAAATAATCGCATTAAGAATATCTTGCAATGAGAAGAAGAAAAGCCAAAAAAATTGCGGTACTTCCAGATCCTAAGTTCAACGAGGTAACTGTAACGAAGTTTGTCAATAATTTAATGCTTCAAGGAAAGAAGGGCGTAGCCTTTTCAATCTTTTACGATGCTATCGATCGCGTAGCTGCAAAGACAAGTGAAGATGGATTGGAGATTTGGAAGAAAGCGTTGGAGAATGTAACTCCTGCTGTTGAAGTAAGAAGCCGTCGTGTTGGTGGTGCTACTTTCCAAATTCCTTCACCAATTCGTGAAGACCGTAAGAATTCAATGGCTATGAAATGGTTGATTGGATATTCACGCAAGAGAAATGAAAAGAGCATGGCTGAAAAGTTAGCAAACGAAATCGTTGCTGCTTCTAAGGGTGAAGGTTCTGCTTTCAAAAAGAAAGAAGATGTTCACAGAATGGCTGAGGCAAATAAAGCATTCTCACATTTCCGTTTCTAATTAGATTAAAGAAGATAAAATGTCACGCGACCTATTATATACAAGAAATATTGGTATTGCTGCCCACATTGATGCGGGTAAGACAACTACTACAGAGCGTATCCTTTACTATGCTGGTGTTAACCACAAAATAGGAGAGGTACACGACGGTGCTGCTACAATGGACTGGATGGCGCAAGAGCAGGAGCGTGGTATCACTATCACCTCTGCAGCTACAACAGTTAGTTGGAACTACCGCAATCAAGCTTATCACATTAACATCATCGATACACCAGGACACGTAGACTTCACTGTAGAGGTGAACCGTTCACTTCGTGTATTAGATGGATTGGTTTTCTTATTTTCTGCAGTTGATGGTGTTGAGCCTCAATCTGAGACCAACTGGCGCTTAGCAAACAACTACAGCGTTGCTCGTATCGGTTTCGTGAACAAAATGGACCGTCAAGGAGCAGATTTCTTGAACGTTGTTAAGCAAGTAAAAGAAATGTTGGGAAGCAATGCAGTTCCATTGCAGCTTCCAATCGGCGCTGAGGATGATTTCAAAGGGGTAGTTGATTTGATCAACTTCCGCGGAATGATCTGGAACGAGCACGACAAGGGAATGACTTATGAAGTAGTTGATATTCCGGCTGATATGATGGACGAGGCTCTTGAATATCGCGAGAAACTTCTTGAAGCTGTTGCTGAGTATGATGAGTCTTTGATGGAGAAGTTCTTCGAAGATCCAAACAGCATGACTGAGCGTGAAATTCTTGATGCGCTTCGTAAGGCAGTTATTGATATGAAAATTGTTCCAATGGTTTGTGGATCTTCTTTCAAGAACAAAGGAGTTCAAACCATGTTGGATTTGGTTATGGAATTAATGCCATCACCACTTGATAAAGAAAGTATTGTTGGAACACATCCTGATACAGGAGCGGAATTAAGCCGTAAGCCATCTTACGATGAGCCTTTTGCAGGTTTGGCGTTCAAGATTGCAACTGACCCATTCGTAGGTCGTCTAGCTTTCACTCGTGCATATAGCGGTAAACTAGATGCAGGTTCATACGTATTGAATGCGCGCAGCGGAAACAAAGAGCGTATTTCACGTATCTTCCAAATGCACGCTAACAAGCAAAACCCAATTGAAGTTCTAGGAGCTGGAGATATTGGAGCAGTAGTTGGATTTAAAGATATCAAAACTGGAGATACCCTTTGCGATGAGAAGAACCCAATCGTTCTTGAATCCATGGTATTCCCTGAGCCAGTAATTGGTTTGGCTATCGAGCCTAAAACACAGGCCGACAGTGATAAGTTAGGTATGGCTTTAGCTAAGTTGGCTGAAGAAGATCCAACCTTCCGTGTGCGTACCGATGAAGAAACCGGTCAAACCGTAATTTCTGGAATGGGTGAGCTTCACTTGGAGATTATCGTGGATCGTTTACGTCGCGAGTTTAAGGTTGAATGTAATCAAGGTGCGCCTCAAGTATCTTACAAAGAGGCTATCACAGCTACCTCTAGTCATAGAGAAGTATACAAGAAACAATCAGGTGGTCGTGGTAAGTTCGCAGATATTGTTATCAATATCGGACCTAACGACGATGAAGAAAAATCAGGATTGGTGTTCATCAACAACATTAAAGGTGGTAATATCCCACGTGAATTCATTCCATCAATTGAGAAAGGATTTAAAGAGGCTATGCTAAATGGAGTGTTAGCAGGATACAACATCGATTCAATGAAAGTTGAGTTGAATGACGGATCTTTCCACGCTGTTGACTCAGATGCACTTTCGTTTGAATTGTGCGCTAAGATGGCTTTCCGTGAGGCAGCTCCTAAATGCAAGCCAATCATTCTTGAGCCTATCATGAAATTAGAAATCGTTACTCCATCTGAAAACATGGGTGATGTTATCGGAGACTTGAATAAGCGTCGTGGAATGATTGAGGGAACCAGCGAGCGTAGTGGTGCTACTGTAATCAGCGGAAAAGTTCCTCTATCTGAAATGTTCGGATATGTTACTGATCTTCGTACGATTACATCTGGACGTGCTACATCGTCAATGGAATTCAACAATTACGCACCAGCTCCAAGTAACGTGGCTGAAGCCGTAATTGCTAAAGCAAAAGGAAAAAACGCATAATATATAGAACCGAGGATGGCTCAAAAGATTAGAATCAAATTAAAGTCCTACGATCACAATTTAGTAGATAAGTCTGCTGAGAAAATTGTGAAGACTGTTAAGTCTACTGGGGCAGTTGTAAACGGACCTATTCCGTTGCCAACACACAAACGTATTTACACTGTTCTTCGTTCACCACACGTGAATAAGAAGGCGCGTGAACAATTCGAGTTGAACTCGTACAAGCGTTTGCTAGACATTTACAGCTCGTCATCAAAGACTGTAGATGCATTAATGAAGCTAGAATTGCCTAGCGGAGTAGAAGTAGAAATCAAAGTTTAACAAATAAATACACAGACACATGCCAGGCATAATTGGTAAAAAAATCGGTATGACTAGCGTCTACAGTGCCGCTGGGAAGAATATCCCATGCACAGTGATAGAAGCTGGTCCATGTGTAGTGACCCAAGTTAGAACCTTGGAAAAGGACGGTTATACCGCTGTTCAGCTAGCATATGGCGAAAAGAAGGAAAAGAATACTTCTAAGCCAATGCAAGGTCACTTCAAGAAAGCAGGAACAACTCCAAAGAGATTTGTTGCAGAGTTCCACGATTTCGAAACAGAGAAGAATCTAGGTGACGTTGTAACAATCACTGAGTTGTTCACTGAAGGAGAAAACGTTGACGTGATCGGAACCTCAAAGGGTAAGGGTTTCCAGGGTGTTGTAAAGCGCCATGGTTTCAGTGGGGTAGGAGAAAGCACACACGGTCAACACAACCGTTTACGTGCGCCAGGTTCGTTAGGAGCATCATCTGATCCATCACGTGTATTCAAGGGAATGCGCATGGCAGGTCGTACCGGCGGTAACCGTCGTACGTTGCAAAACTTAGAAGTAGTAAAGGTATTGGCCGATGAGAATTTAATTCTTGTGAAAGGTGCTATCCCAGGCTACAATGGTTCAACCGTTTATATTGTGAAGTAATATGAAACTGGATATATTCAACATACAAGGTCAGAAGACGGGAAATTCCGTTGAGCTTGACGCAGAAGTATTCGGAATCGAGCCGAATGATCACGCGATCTATTTAGATGTTAAGCGTTACTTAGCGGCACAACGCACAGGTACGCACAAAACTAAGCACAGAGGTGAGATTCACGGTTCAACGAAGAAATTACATAAGCAAAAAGGTACAGGAGGCTCTCGTAAGGGTAGCGCAAAGAATCCGTTGTTCCGTCAAGGGGGTAGCGTATTCGGTCCACGCCCAAGAGCTTATGACATCAAGGTAAATAAAAGTACAACCCGTTTAGCTCGTGCATCAGCATTAAGCTATAAAGCGAAAGAGAACGGAATTGTTCTTGTTGACGCTATGTCATTCGACAAACCTAAGACAAGCGAGTTCGTTAATGTATTAAAGAACTTGTCTTTGAACAGCCGCAAAGCGTTGATCTTAATCCCAGAAAGAAACGATAGTTTGTACTTAAGCTCTCGTAACATCCAAGGGGCAAATGTTCAAATCGCTAGCATGGTGAACACTTACGACATTATGAACAGCAACCAAGTTGTTTTCGTAGGTAATGCACACGAAATGGTAACTAACATTCTTAAAAAATAACTGTCATGAGCGAAATCCTTATTCGACCATTGGTTACGGAGAAAATGACCGGAATCCAAGAAAAGCAAGGCAAGTACGGCTTCGTGGTAGCATTGAACGCCAATAAGATTGAAATTAAAAAGGCGATCGAAAAGAACTACGGTGTGACAGTTATGCAAATCAACACCCTTCGTTATGACGGAAAGAATAAATTCCGTTACACAAAGGCAGGAATTGTTTCTGGAAGAAGCGCAAGCTACAAAAAAGCTATCGTGAAGTTGGCTGCAGGTGAAACAATCGATTTTTATTCTAACATCTAACAGAAGAGGAAATGGGCATTAAGAAATTAAATCCGGTAACTCCAGGTACTCGCTTCAAAGTGGCTTCCACTTTCGAAGAGTTGACTACCGACCGTCCATACAAGCCTTTAGTGGTAACATTAAAGAAGACTGGTGGACGTAACAACCAAGGAAAACGCACTATGCGTATGATTGGTGGTGGTCATAAGCGTAACTACCGTCTTATCGACTTCAAAAGAGACAAACACGGTATCGAGTGTACTGTAATGACAATCGAATACGATCCAAACCGTTCTGCACGTATTGCATTAGTTGAATACGCAGATGGTGAAAAGCGTTACATCATAGCTCCTGCTGGTTTAGCAGTTGGAATGAAGCTTTCTAGTGGAACTGGTAGCGCTCCTGAAATCGGAAACGCAATGATGTTAAGTGAAATTCCTCTGGGAACTGTAATTCACAACATTGAAATGCGTCCTGGTAAAGGCGGGTCTTTAGCAAGAAGTGCAGGTTCATACGCTCAATTGAGTGCTCGTGACGGGGAATATGCGATTATCACACTTCCTTCAGGTGAGACACGTAAGGTTTTAGCAAAATGTATTGCTACTATCGGAACTGTATCAAACGGAGAGCATAACTTGACTCGCTCAGGTAAGGCAGGAAGAAGCCGTTGGTTAGGTCGTCGCCCACGTGTACGTGGTGTTGCAATGAATCCGGTGGATCACCCAATGGGTGGTGGTGAAGGACGTCAGTCTGGAGGTATCCCAAGATCTCGCAAAGGAACGCCTGCTAAGGGATTAAAGACGCGCAAGAGCAAAAAGCCGTCAACTAAATTTATCATTGAACGTAGAAAGAAATAATTGAGAAATGGCTAGGTCACTAAAAAAACCACCTTTTGTACACTACAAGCTTCAAAAGCGAGTAGAAGATGCTCAGGAGAACGCTAAAAAAGGCGTTATCAAAACTTGGAGCCGCGCTTCAACTATCACCCCAGATTTTGTAGGGTTGACCATCGCAGTGCATAATGGTAAGCAATTCATTCCTGTATATGTTACAGAGAATATGGTAGGTCACAAATTAGGAGAATTTTCTCCAACGCGTACCTTCCGTGGACACAGTGGAAACAGAAAATAACGAACAATCCCGATAAACACAGATAAACTATGGGAGCTCGCAAAAGAGAAATGGCCAACGCGATTAAGGAGCAGATGAAAAAGACTGCGATCGCGAAATTGAATGATTTTCCAACCTCACCGCGTAAAATGCGTTTGGTTGCAGATGTTATTCGTGGAAAAGAAGTAGGTGCTGCTTTAAACATCTTAAAGTTCACTCGCACAGCTAACGCATTGCCAATGGAGAAGCTTTTACGCTCAGCCATTGCAAACTGGCAAGCTAAAAACGAAGGAAGTGATATCGCTGAATCGAATGTAATTGTGAAGGAAATACGCGTAGACGTATCTCGCACTCTGAAAAGAATCAGTCCAGCTCCTCAAGGAAGAGCACACCGCATTCGCAAGCGTAGCAATCACGTGACAATCATTCTCGATAAAAAATAATTAAAAGAGACAAAAAGAAATGGGACAAAAGTGTAACCCAATAGGCCTTCGTTTAGGTTTCATCAAAGGATGGGATAGCAATTGGTTTGGTGGAAAAAACTACGGTGAGAAAATCGTTGAAGACGATAAGATCCGCAAATACTTGATGGCGCGTTTGAAAAAGGCGTCGGTTTCGAAAATAATCATTGAACGTACGTTGAAGTTGGTAACCGTTACTATCAACACAGCTCGTCCAGGGGTAATTATCGGAAAGCAAGGTTCTGAAGTAGATAAGTTGAAAGAAGAGTTGAAGAAGCTTACCGGAAAAGATGCTCAAATTAACATCTTTGAAATTAAGCGTCCAGAAATCGATGCTCGTCTTGTAGCTGAAGGAATCTGTCGTCAGATTGAAGGACGTATCTCTTACAGAAGAGCAACGAAAATGGCAATCAGTTCAGCAATGAAATTGGGCGCTGAAGGAATCAAGGTAACAATTTCTGGACGTGTGAACGGAGCAGAGATTGCGAGAAGCGAGACCTACAAAGAAGGACGTACTCCTCTGCATACACTTCGTGCCGATATCGATTACCATCATGCAGAAGCACACACGAGCTACGGTCGTATTGGTTTGAAAGTTTGGATTTGTCGTGGTGAAGTTTTCGGAAAGCGTGATCTTTCTCCGAACTTCGGACAAGCTGCTCAACAACAAAAGCGCCCTGCTAACGCTGGTGGAAACGATCGCCGCGGAGGAAGAAGATAATATTAAAACATTACGATTATGTTACAGCCCAAAAGGACCAAATATAGAAAGCAACAGAAAGGCAAAATCAAAGGAATTGCCTACAGAGGATCGCAATTGGCTTTCGGTAGCTTCGCTATCAAAACCATGGACGAAGGATTCATCACTTCACGTCAGCTAGAAGCTGCGCGTGTCGCTCTAACACGTTTCATGAAGCGTGAAGGAAAGGTATGGATTCGTATTTTCCCAGACAAGCCTATCACAGCTAAACCAGCAGAGGTTCGTATGGGTAAAGGTAAAGGAGCTCCGGACCATTGGGTAGCGGTTGTTAAGCCAGGAAGAATACTTTTTGAAGCAGAAGGTGTATCTTTGGAAACTGCTCAGGAAGCCTTGAGATTGGCAGCTCAAAAATTACCATGCCGCACTAAATTTATTGTTCGTCCAGATTATACCGAATAAGAACATGAAAGCATCAGATTACAGAAATATGACCATTGAAGACTTGACTGCTCAAGTCGTAGAGAAAAAAGCAGAGCTTGCAAAAATGTCGTTCAACCACACAGTTGCAGGTACTGAAAATCCAATGGTATTGCGTGCGAAGCGCCGCGAAATTGCGCGAATTCACACGGTTATCAATGAAATGAAAAACAACCGTTAATCCTACTCAATAATGGAAAGGAACCTAAGAAAAGAAAGAACAGGTGTTGTTACTTCTAACAAGATGGACAAGAGCATCGTTGTTTCAGTTGAAACGAAAGTTATGCACCCTAAGTACGGGAAGTTCGTGAAGCAAACGAAGAAATTCATGGCTCACGATGAAACCGGAGAATGTGGAGTAGGCGACGTAGTAAAAATTATGGAAACAAGACCAATGAGTAAGCTTAAACGCTGGAGAATGGTTGAGGTAATTGAAAAAGCGAAATAATCGAATAAAGATTAGAAGGATATGATACAGAACGAATCCAGACTAAAGGTTGCAGACAACAGCGGAGCGAAAGAAGTGCTCGTGATACGCGTGTTGGGTGGTACCCGTCGTCGATATGCATCAGTAGGAGACCAAATCGTGGTTACTGTAAAAGATGCAATGCCAAGCGGTAACGTGAAAAAAGGTGCTGTTTCGAAAGCAGTTATTGTTCGCACGAAGAAAGAAGTTCGTCGCGCAGATGGTAGCTACATTCGTTTCGACGACAATGCAGTAGTATTGTTGAACGCACAAGGCGAAATGAGAGGTACACGTATTTTCGGCCCAGTGGCTCGTGAATTACGTGAGAAGGACTACATGAAAATTGTGTCTTTGGCACCTGAAGTACTATAAACGAAGTAAAAAGATAGCGAGATGTTCAAGCGACTCAAAATAAAGAAAGGCGATATGGTAGTGGTAACTGCCGGTGATCACAAAGGTCAACAAGGACGTGTGATTGCTGTAGATCGCGACAAAGACAGAGTTACAGTTGAGGGAGTAAACATGATTTCCCGTCACCGTAAACCTTCTGCACAAAATCCTCAAGGCGGTATTGAAAAGCGTGAGGCAGGATTGCACATCAGTAACGTAATGTTAATTGATGCTGCTGGAAATGCAACACGTGTTGGAAAAACGCGCAACGAAGAAGGAAAGTTAGTAAGAATCTCTAAAAAATCAGGGGAGGTAATCAAATGAGCTATCAACCAAGATTAAGAACGAAATACGAAACTGAAGTCAAAGCGAATCTTCAGAAACGTTTCGAATATTCTTCAAGTATGCAAGTTCCTTGTATCACGAAGATTTGTTTAAACCAAGGAATTGGCAAAGCTACAGCTGATAAGAAATTAGTGGATGCAGCAGTAGAGGAAATGACATTGATCAGCGGTCAGCGCGCAGTGGCAACATACTCGACAAAAGATATCTCTAACTTCAAATTACGTAAAGGCGTTCCAATCGGAGCAAGAGTTACACTTCGTGGAAACACAATGTATGAATTCTTAGATCGCTTAATTGCGGTAGCTCTTCCAAGAACTCGTGATTTCCGTGGAGTAAAAGCTTCAGGATTCGATGGACGTGGAAACTTTACTTTCGGAGTGAAAGAGCAAATCATTTTCCCAGAGATTGATTTAGAAAAGGTAAAAGCAATAAACGGAATGGACATCACTTTCGTTACGAATGCTAAAACTAACGAGGAGGCAAAAGCACTTCTTGAAGAATTCGGATTTCCTTTCGTAAAATAATAAGATTAGAAAGAATGGCAAAAGAATCAATGAAAGCCCGCGAGCGTAAGCGTATCGCAATGGTTGAAAAATATGCTAAGAAGCGTGAAGAGCTTAAAGCAGCAGGTGATTGGGATGCACTTCAAAAACTTCCAAAAAACAGCAGCGCAGTGCGAGTTCACAATCGTTGCATGTTAACTGGTAAGCCAAGAGGGTATATGCGTCAATTCGGATTATGTCGTAACCAATTCCGCGAATTGGCCCTTAACGGATTGATCCCAGGTGTTAAAAAAGCAAGTTGGTAATAATTAAGAAAAGAAGAACATGGTTACTGATCAAATAGCAGATTATTTGACTCGCATTCGCAACGCTCAGAAGGCTCGCCACAAAGTGGTTGAGATTCCAGCTAGCAACTTGAAGAAGGAAATTACAAAAATCCTTCATGAGTCAGGATATATCTTGAATTTCAAATTCGAAGATGGTGCGCCAGGGGTGATTAAAATCGCGTTAAAATACGATTTGAAATCAAAGCAACCTGCGATTTCAAAAATCGATAGAATCTCTTCTCCTGGACATCGTAAATATGCTGGCGCTGATGAATTGCCACGTGTGTTGAACGGACTAGGAATAGCAGTTATGTCTACTTCGAAAGGAGTGATGACAGATAAGAAAGCCCGTCAGGAGAAAGTAGGCGGAGAAGTATTGTGTTACGTATATTAAGAACTGAAAAAAAATTGACCCATGTCAAGAATAGGTAAAAACCCAATTCCATTACCCAAAGACGTTAGCGTTGTATTGGCCAATGGTGTTATTAAGGTGAAAGGGCCAAAAGGTGAATTGTCTCAAGATCTAGATTCTTCAATAACAATTGAAATCGGCGAAACTGAGATCGTTTGCACACGCTCTAGCGACCACAAGGACGTTCGTGCTAAACACGGATTGTACCGCTCTTTAATCAACAACATGGTTGTTGGTGTGAGCACTGGATGGAAGAAAGATTTAGAAATGATCGGTGTTGGTTACCGTGCGAGTGTTGAGGGACAGAAATTGAACTTAACATTAGGATATAGCCACCCAATCGTATTTGAACTTCCCTCCGAGATTAAAGTATCGGCGAAAGCAGAAAAAGGTGAAAACCCTCTAATTTCTCTAGAGTCATACGATAAGCAACTGATAGGACAGGTTGCAGCTAAGATTCGTTCGCTTCGTACTCCGGAGCCATACAAAGGAAAAGGTGT